>NZ_JBXAOQ010000009.1:0-300065 GCF_058802985.1 Pseudomonas sp. GW822-FHT01E03 | reverse complement strand
GGTGGGTGATGACGGGATCGAACCGCCGACATTCTGCTTGTAAGGCAGACGCTCTCCCAGCTGAGCTAATCACCCTTCGCTTCGGTGTGGCGCGCATTCTACGGAGCGACCCAACCTCTGGCAAGCACTTTTTAAAATAATTTTCTCAGCCCTTCCAAAGGCTTAGAGAAAGGTTGGCCTATGGCACGGCGAAGACAATAATGCCCCCCTTTGTATAAAGGAGAGACTCACCCCATGTGGTTCAAAAACCTGCTTATCTATCGCCTGACCCAAGATCTGCCTGTTGATGCCGAGGCGTTGGAAACTGCACTGGCCACCAAACTGGCGCGCCCATGTGCAAGCCAGGAGTTGACCACCTACGGTTTCGTCGCGCCATTCGGCAAAGGCGAAGATGCACCATTGGTACACGTCAGCGGTGACTTCCTGCTGGTGTCCGCGCGCAAGGAAGAACGTATTTTGCCGGGCAGCGTCGTGCGTGACGCCGTCAAGGAAAAGGTCGAAGAGATCGAAGCCGAGCAAATGCGCAAGGTCTATAAGAAGGAGCGCGATCAGATCAAGGATGAAATCATCCAGGCCTTCCTGCCCCGCGCCTTTATCCGCCGCTCGTCGACCTTCGCCGCCATCGCGCCGAAACAAGGCCTGATCCTGGTCAACTCGGCCAGCCCGAAACGCGCCGAAGACTTGCTGTCGACCCTGCGTGAAGTGATCGGCACCCTGCCGGTGCGTCCGCTGACCGTGAAGATGTCCCCGACCGCGACCATGACCGAGTGGGTCACCACCCAGAAAGCCGCGGACGACTTCTTTGTGCTGGACGAGTGCGAACTGCGCGACACTCACGAAGACGGCGGCATCGTGCGTTGCAAGCGCCAGGACCTGACCAGCGAAGAAATCCAGCTGCACCTGAGCACCGGCAAAGTGGTCACTCAACTGTCCCTGGCCTGGCAGGACAAACTGTCCTTCGTCCTCGACGACAAAATGGTGGTCAAGCGCCTGAAGTTCGAAGACCTGCTGCAAGACCAGGCGGAACAGGACGGCGGCGACGAAGCCCTGGGCCAACTGGACGCCAGCTTCACCCTGATGATGCTGACCTTCGGCGACTTCCTGCCGGCGCTGGTTGAAGCGCTGGGTGGCGAAGAGACTCCGCAGGGGATCTAAGGACCAGCGATCTCCCCTGTAGGAGCGAGCCTGCTCGCGATGGTGTGTCAGATAAAGAGGGGTGACTGACACACCATCGCGAGCAGGCTCGCTCCTACAGGTGTTCTGTGGGGTTACTTAATAAAAAGGATCAGGCCATGCGCGCACTGGCTGCAGTAAGTCGTTTTGTCGGCAACACCTTCGCTTACTGGGTACTGATTTTCGCTGTCGTGGCGTTTCTGCAGCCGGCATGGTTCATCGGCCTCAAAGGCGCCATCGTGCCCTTGCTGGGGCTGGTGATGTTCGGCATGGGCCTGACCCTCAAACTCAAAGACTTCGCCGAAGTCGCTCGCCATCCTTGGCGCGTGGCCCTGGGCGTGGTTGCCCATTTCGTGATCATGCCGGGCGTGGCGTGGTTGCTCTGCCAGGTGTTCCACTTGCCGCCGGAAATCGCCGTCGGCGTGATTCTGGTCGGCTGCTGCCCAAGCGGCACCTCGTCGAACGTGATGACCTGGCTGGCCCGTGGCGACCTGGCGCTGTCGGTGGCCATCGCCGCCGTCACCACCCTCCTCGCCCCGCTACTGACCCCAGCCCTGATCTGGCTGCTGGCCTCGGCCTGGTTGCCGGTGTCGTTCATGGAGTTGTTCTGGTCGATCCTGCAAGTGGTGCTGTTGCCGATCGTGCTGGGCGTGGTTGCTCAACGGGTGCTCGGCGACAAGGTTCGCCATGCCGTGGACGTGTTGCCGCTGGTGTCGGTGGTCAGCATCGTGATCATCGTCACCGCAGTCGTCGCCGCCAGCCAGGCGAAGATCGCAGAGTCCGGTCTGTTGATCATGGCCGTGGTCATGCTGCACAACAGCTTCGGCTACCTGCTGGGCTATTTCACCGGGCGCCTGTTCAAGCTGCCTCTGGCCCAGCGCAAGTCCCTGGCCCTGGAAGTCGGCATGCAGAACTCCGGATTGGGTGCCGCGTTGGCGAGTGCACACTTCTCGCCACTGGCGGCGGTGCCGAGCGCCTTGTTCAGCGTGTGGCACAACATTTCCGGGGCATTGCTTTCGACGTATTTCCGCCGCATGAGCGAGAAACAGGATCGGGAAATGGCGGCGCAACAGGCCAGTAACTGACTCGCGATCTTGATCTAAAAACTTGATCCCCGGGTTAATGCTGGGCACTATATTGCGCAACGCGAGGACGACCTCGCGGCTCGATCGAGTCATTAATCAGGGGACGACCCCGTCAGACGATGGAGGTCTTCATGTCCTGGATCATTCTGTTTTTCGCCGGACTGTTCGAAGTGGGCTGGGCCGTCGGCCTCAAATACACCGACGGCTTCACCCGCCCGCTCCCCACTGTGTTGACCGTTGCGGCCATGGCTATCAGCCTTGGCTTGCTCGGCCTTGCAATGAAGGAATTGCCGCTGGGTACGGCCTATGCGATCTGGACCGGTGTCGGCGCCGTGGGCACGGTGATCGCCGGGATCATTCTGTTTGGCGAGTCCATGGCGCTGGTGCGGTTGGCGAGTGTGGCGTTGATCATTTCCGGGCTCGTTGGCCTGAAGGTCAGCGCTTAACTTTCAGACCGCCATCGCGAGCAAGCTCGCTCCCACAGGAATCGAAGGTGTTGCGACAATCTGCGACACACCGTGGATCCCTTGTGGGAGCGAGCCTGCTCGCGAAGCGGCCCGCGCATACAACCGCTATCTGACGGCCCCACGCAAATCCCCCACCAACGCCTGCAACTTGACCGGCTCCGCTACCTCAACCGCCACCGCCGGCCCTGCCACCAACGTCACCCGCGACCACAACCGGCGAAACAGCCCTTTACCGGGATCGCGGCTGAAGAAACTCCCCCACAACCCCTGCAAAGCCAACGGAATCACCGGCACCGGGGTCTCTTCGAGAATCCGCGTCAAGCCGCCCTTGAACTCGTTGATCTCGCCATCGGCGGTCAATTTACCCTCGGGAAAAATGCACACCAGCTCACCGTCCTTCAGATATCGGGCAATGCGCGTGAAGGCTTGTTCATATATCTGGATGTCTTCCTGGCGCCCGGCAATCGGAATCGTCCCCGCGGTACGGAAGATGAAGTTCAGCACCGGCAGGTTGTAGATCTTGTAGTACATGACAAAGCGAATCGGCCGACGTACCGCGCCGCCAATCAGCAAGGCGTCGACGAATGACACGTGATTGCACACCAGCAACGCCGCGCCTTCATCGGGAATCAAATCCAGATTGCGATGTTCGACGCGGTACATGGAATGGCTGAGCAGCCAGATCATGAAACGCATGGTGAACTCGGGGACGATCTTGAAGATGTAGGCGTTGACGCCGATGTTCAGCAACGAGACCACCAGGAACAGTTGCGGGATCGACAGCTTGGCCACACTCAGCAAGACGATCGAGACAATCGCCGACACCACCATGAACAACGCATTGAGGATGTTGTTGGCGGCAATCACCCGCGCCCGCTCGTTCTCGGCGGTACGCGACTGGATCAGCGCGTAAAGCGGCACGATATAGAAACCGCCGAAGACACCCAGGCCGAGGATGTCGAGCAACACCAGCCAGGCGTGGCCAAAACCGAGGATCTCGATCCAGCCATGGCCGGCGGCGCTTTCCGGTATTGAGCCGGAATGCCACCACAGCAGCAGGCCGAAAACGGTCAGGCCGAACGATCCGAACGGCACCAGACCAATCTCGACTTTGCGCCCGGAGAGTTTCTCGCACAGCATCGAACCCAATGCGATGCCGACCGAGAACACCGTCAGAATCAGCGTCACAACGGTTTCGTCGCCGTGCATCCATTCCTTGGCATAGGCCGGGATCTGCGTCAGGTAAATCGCCCCGACAAACCAGAACCACGAGTTGCCGACAATCGAGCGTGACACCGCCGGCGTTTGCCCCAGGCCCAGCTTCAACGTGGCCCAGGACTGGCTGAAAATGTTCCAGTTCAGGCGCATTTGCGGCGTGGCCGCTGCCGCCCGGGGAATGCTGCGGCTGGCCAGGTAGCCGAGCACCGCAATGCCGATGATCGCCGCGGACACCACCGGCGCGTAATGCGCCGAAGACATCATCACCCCGGCGCCAATGGTACCGGCCAGGATCGCCAGGAAGGTGCCCATTTCCACCAGGCCGTTGCCGCCTACCAGTTCATCTTCCCGCAGGGCCTGCGGCAGGATCGAGTACTTCACCGGCCCGAACAGCGCCGAATGGGTGCCCATGGCGAACAGCGCCAGCAGCATCAACGACAGGTGATCGAACATGAAGCCGACGGCGCCGACCGCCATGATGGCGATTTCCCCAAGCTTGATCAGGCGGATCAACGCGTCCTTGGCGAACTTTTCCCCGAATTGCCCGGCCAGGGCCGAGAACAGGAAAAACGGCAGGATAAACAGCAGCGCACACAGATTGACCCAGACAGAGCGGTCACCTTCGATGGTCAGCTTGTACAGAATGGCCAGGATCAACGACTGCTTGAACACGTTGTCGTTGAACGCCCCGAGGGACTGGGTGATGAAGAACGGCAGGAAGCGCCGGGTGCGCAGCAAGGTGAACTGTGAGGGGTGACTCATCTTCCATGTGTCCCTGGATTGTGGCTGGAGATCAGGTAAAGAATGGCCTGGATACAGTAATTGGAGTATCGAACGTCGATCCAGGCCACACCTTACCTAATCTTTGCCGGTTATTTCTTCAATCCGGCAATGCACGGCGAGACAAACAGCTCGCCACGCCAGGCACCCAGCACCGTGCGCTTGCCGACGATCAGCCACATCACCGCCAGCAACGCCACCAGCACACAGCCAAACACACTGAAGAACATCAGGTTCAAGGTACTGGCCAGTTTCAACGTCGCTAGAGAATAGACGCCCAGCGGGAAAGTGAAGCCCCACCAGCCGAGATTGAAGGGAATGCCGGCACGCAGGTAGCGCACAGTGATCAGCAACGCCATCAGCATCCACCACAGGCCGAAGCCCCACAGGGTGATGCCGGCCACCAGACCCAGTCCAGCTGCAATTTCACCGATTCCCGGCATGCCGTTGGCCGCGAAAATCAGCGGTGCATCGCCGCCCAGTACCAGCATGCCCAGCGCACCGGTGCCGATCGGGCCAAGGGCCAGCCAACTCGAGGCGGCCATGTTTTCGTGGGGCAGTTTATGCAGGGCCATGCGCAGCAACAGAATGGTCAGGATGCTGAAGGCCACCGGCAGGGAAAACGCCCAGAGCACATAGCTGGTCACCAGCATCACCAGTTGCGAATGAGCGTCTGCCAAATGCGGCGCCAACAGGCCCCCGCTGACGGCCGCCACTTCTGCCGCGACCACCGGCAACAGCCAGACCGCTGTCATCTGGTCAATGCTGTGCTCCTGACGGGTGAACATCATGTAGGGAATCAGCACGCCGCAGGCCAGCGACATGACCACATCCAACCACCACAGCACCTCGGCGAGGTGAATCACACCGTTGCCCCAGCGCGGCAGGCCAAACACCAGGAATCCATTGATGATGGTCGCCAGCCCCATGGGGATGGTGCCGAAAAACATCGAAACCGTGGAGTGACCGAAAATCCGCCGCGCTTCGTCGAAAAACAGCACCCAGCGCGCCGTGTATAGCGCCGTAAACAGCAGAAACAGAGCGATATTGAACAGCCAGAGGGCTTCGGCAAAGGCGTGCAAGGCAGGTGTGGCAACCGGCAACTGCGCCAGTGCCAACGCCAACACGCCGGTGCCCATGGTGGCCGCGAACCAGTTGGGGGTGAACTGGCGGATCACCTCGCGGGGATGCTGCAAATGACTGAAAGGCTTGATTCCGGGCTTGATGCTATTGGCGCATGTCATGGCGAACTCCTGTCCTCTTGTGAGGTAGAGCCCATGTTAGATCCGAATAGAATATCTATATAACGGGTAATATCTCTATATCTTATCGATATCACTTATATAGCGTCAGACACTCCCTTCCGATTCGATCACCAATATCCGAGCCGCTCCTACCGGATGCGCCACATGTTCAGTGCCAACCGAAGCATGAAAAATATCACCGACCTCCAGCAAAGCTTCCTGCTCCCCCCCTTCTTCGCGATAACGCATCCGGACCTGGCCATCGAGCACCACGAACACTTCCTCGCCATCGTTGACGTGCCACTTGTAGGGTTGATCGGTCCAGTGCAACCGCGTGGTGATGCCGTTCATGCTGGCGATGTCCAGCGCGGCCCAGGCACGCTCGCCAGTGAACGACTTGCTGCGGATGATCTTCATGGTCCGATCCTTCGAGTGAATTGAGTGGGTGCCAAGGCTAACTCAATTCTACCGATTGGCCTCGCAGACCCTGGCCGAACGTGATCGCAGTAGACTCGCCATTGCGCTGAGAGCCAGCACAATCAGCATCGCACCATAACCATCGGTCGTTGCCACCAGACCAAACGTCCGCTCCAGGTTCCCGGCCAGTAGCGCCGGGAGGCAGAACGCCAGATAACTCAGCGCATAATATGCCGACATCAACCCGGCGCGCTCATGGGGCAAGGCCTGCGGCACCAGACTGCGCACCGCCCCGAGGAAACCGGCGCCGAAACCGCAACCGGCGACCAGCGTGCCGAGGAAAAACAGCGGCAAACTGGCGCTGTGCACGCCCAGTAGAATCAGGGCGACTCCCGCCGGCAGCGAACAGGCGCCCAGTTGCAGCGCCTTGGTCACAGCCTGATTGCGCAGGGTGTAAATCATCAGGGCGCCGGTCACCGTCAATGCGGCGACGGTCGCCCCGCCAATCAGATTCGAGGTCGAGCCAGTCGCCGTGCGCACCAGCGAAGGTGCCAGCGACGCGTAAAAACCGCCGAGTGCCCAGACCGCCGTGTTGAGCGGCAACACCCGCCACAAAGTGGAACGTGCCTGAGCCGGCACATGCAGGGTCGGTCGCAAGGAGGCCCACACACCGGGCTGGCGCGAGACGCTTTCCCGCAATCGCCAGACATACACGGCCTGCATCGCGAACAGGGCCAGCAGCAGCCAGAAGGTCAAATGCAGCGGCGCGGGGGCAAACTCGGCCAACACACCACAACCCAGCGCCCCCAGAGCCATCCCGAGTAAAGGCGCGACGCTGTTGACCAGCGGCCCCTGCTCGCGGTCGGTGTCGAGCAGCGTTGCACTCAGAACCGCGGTTGCCATGCCGGTGGCGAACCCCTGCAGCACCCGGGCACTGATCAGCCAGGCGACGCTGTCGGCATGGATAAACAGCAACATCGCCAGGATGTTCAGCATCACCGCCGTAAAGATCACCGGTTTGCGCCCCAGGTAATCCGACAGCGAGCCGACCGTCAGCAACGCCGCCAACAGGCTGAGGGCGTACACGCCGAAAATCAGGGTCAAGGTCGCGGCCGAAAACTGCATCTGCTCCTGATACAGGTGATACAGCGGCGTCGGCGCAGTGGAGGCCGCCAGGAAACTGAGCAAGGTAACGGCCAGAAACCACAGGCTGGCACGATTTGAATGAGAACCGGGCATCGACACACTCCGCAAAAGCTAATTTTTTGCTTTTGCGGAGTGTGCTACTGGATCCCTCTTAAAGCAAATTCTTTGTGTTAAGGTCCGATGCATGGCTTTCAGGACCGGGTGCCAGCCGCAAGACCCGGTGCAATACAGGAAACACAGGATGACAGCTCCCACATTACGCCCCGGCGGCCGCAGCGCCCGGGTGCAAGAGTCGATTCATTCGGCCGTGCGCCAACTCCTTGAGGAGCAGGACCGCGCCAGCGTGACGGTGCCGCAAATTGCAGCGCGCGCGGGCGTCACACCGTCCACCATCTATCGACGCTGGGGCGATGTGTCGGCGCTGCTGGCAGACGTCGCCCTCGCCCGCATGCAGCCCGACAACGAACCGGCCAACACCGGCAGCCTTCACGGCGACGTGCGGGCCTGGGCGGAGCAGTACCTGGACGAGATGAGCTCCGAACCCGGCCGCAACATGCTGTGCGACGTGCAGGCGGCACTGAAGCCGAGTTATTGCGCGACCATCATTGGCGGGCAATTGCAGACGATTCTGGATCGCTATCCGGATGAGCCCAGGCCCAGTGTCGATCGGTTGATCAATCTGATCGCCGCGCCGACGGTGTTTCGCATCCTGTTTGCCGAGGCGCCATTGGAGCTTGAAGAACTGCATCGTTTGATCGAAATCGCGTTCAGCCAGTAAGTCCCCTATCGCGAGCAAGCTCGCTCCCACAGGGGGGGGCGAACACAGGGCAAATGTGGGAGCGAGCTTGCTCGCGAAGGGGCCAGTCCAGATACTGCAAATCCCACTGCGACACCCCGCCACGCCACGACCTTGGTCGACACTGACTAACGCTGGCGGTCGTGCGAGACTGTCTGTCCGGGCGGGAGGTCCGGATGTCTTTTGTCTGGAGTCCCCATGTCGCTGTCCACCGGGCTGATTGCCGTCGTCGCCCTGGCCTATATGGCCATCCTGTTCGCCATCGCCTTCTATGGCGACCGTCGCAGCGCGCCCTTGCCGCCGCGTGTGCGAGCGTGGGTGTATAGCCTGTCGTTGGCGGTCTACTGCACCAGCTGGACCTTTTTCGGCGCCGTGGGCCAGGCCGCCGAACAGCTCTGGTCGTTCCTGCCGATCTACCTCGGGCCGATCCTGTTGCTGGTCGGCGCGCCGTGGGTCCTGCAAAAAATGGTGATGATCAGCAAACAGGAGAACATCACCTCGATCGCCGACTTCATCGCCGCACGCTATGGCAAATCCCAGTCGCTGGCGGTGGTGGTGGCGCTGATTTGCCTGGTCGGTGTGTTGCCCTACATTGCGCTACAGCTCAAAGGCATCGTGCTCGGCGTGAACCTGCTGATCGGCGCCGGTGCCGACGCCATGGGCACCCGCGCCCAGGACACCGCTCTGATTGTGTCGCTGGTGCTGGCGCTGTTCACCATCGTCTTCGGTACCCGCAACCTCGACGCCACCGAGCACCACCGCGGCATGGTGCTGGCCATCGCCTTCGAATCATTGGTGAAGCTGTTCGCGTTTCTCGCCGTCGGTGCCTTCGTGACCTATGGCCTGTACGACGGTTTCGACGACCTGTTCGACCAGGCCATGCTTGCGCCGCGCCTCGAACAGTACTGGAAGGAAACCATCAACTGGCCATCGATGGTGGTGCAGACCGGTGTGGCGATGATGGCAATCATTTGCCTGCCACGGCAGTTCCACGTGACCGTTGTCGAGAACATCGATCCCCAGGATCTGCGCCTGGCCAAGTGGGTATTCCCGGCCTACCTCGCCCTCGCCGCCTTGTTTGTCGTGCCGATCGCCCTGGCCGGCCAGATGATGCTGCCCAGCTCGGTGTTGCCGGACTCGTTCGTCATCAGCCTGCCCCTGGCCCAGGCGCATCCGGCATTGGCTCTGCTGGCGTTTATCGGTGGTGCATCGGCCGCCACCGGCATGGTGATCGTGGCCAGCGTGGCGCTGTCGACCATGGTGTCCAACGACATGCTGCTGCCTTGGCTGCTGCGTCGCAACAACGCCGAGCGCCCGTTCGAAGTGTTCCGCCAGTGGATGCTGTCGGTGCGACGCGTCAGCATCGTGGTCATTCTGCTGCTGGCCTATGTCAGTTATCGCCTCCTGGGCTCGACCGCCAGCCTGGCGACAATCGGCCAGATCGCCTTCGCTGCCGTGACCCAGCTGGCCCCCGCCATGCTCGGCGCCCTGTACTGGAAACAGGCCAACCGCCGCGGTGTTTTCGCTGGCCTCGCCGCAGGCACCTTCCTGTGGTTCTACACCTTGATCCTGCCGATTGCCGCCCTCAGCCTCGGCCTGTCCTTGAACACGTTCCCGGGGCTGGCCTGGTTGCACAGCAATCCACTGAACCTGCCGATCACCCCGCTGACCCAGGGCGTGGTGCTGTCGCTGGCAGGCAACTTCACATTGTTCGCCTGGGTCTCGGTGCTGTCCCGCACCCGGGTTTCCGAGCACTGGCAGGCAGGTCGCTTCATCGGCCAGGAAATCAGCGCCCGCCCCAGCGCACGCTCGATGCTGGCAGTGCAGATCAATGACCTGCTGCAACTGGCGGCGCGCTTCGTCGGCGAAGAACGCGCCCGTCAAAGCTTCATCCGTTTTGCCTATCGCCAGGGCAAGGGCTTCAACCCGAACCAGAACGCCGACAGTGAATGGATCTCCCACACCGAACGCTTGCTGGCCGGTGTGCTGGGTGCCTCTTCGACCCGTGCGGTGGTAAAAGCCGCCATTGAAGGCCGCGAGATGCAACTGGAGGACGTCGTGCGCATCGCCGACGAAGCCTCGGAGGTGCTGCAATTCAACCGCGCCTTGCTGCAAGGCGCCATCGAGAACATCACCCAGGGCATCAGCGTGGTCGACCAGTCGTTGAAACTGGTGGCCTGGAACCGTCGCTATCTTGAACTGTTCAATTACCCGGACGGCTTGATCAGTATCGGCCGCCCCATTGCCGACATCATTCGCTACAACGCCGAGCGCGGATTGTGCGGCCCCGGCGAAGCCGAAGTGCACGTTGCCCGCCGCCTGCACTGGATGCGTCAGGGCCGCGCGCATACTTCCGAGCGGATGTTCCCCAATGGTCGGGTGATCGAACTGATCGGCAACCCGATGCCCGGCGGCGGCTTCGTCATGAGTTTCACCGACATCACCGCGTTCCGCGAAGCCGAACAGGCGCTGACCGAAGCCAATGAAGGCCTGGAGCAACGGGTCACCGAACGGACCCACGAATTGTCGCAGCTCAACGTTGCCCTGACCGAAGCCAAAGGCACCGCCGAGGCGGCCAACCAGTCCAAGACCCGTTTCCTCGCGGCCGTCAGCCATGACTTGATGCAACCGTTGAATGCGGCGCGGCTGTTCTCCGCCGCCCTCTCCCACCAGGAAGATGGTTTGTCCGGCGAAGCGCAGAAACTGGTCGGACACCTGGACAGTTCGCTGCGCTCGGCCGAGGACTTGATCAGCGACTTGCTGGACATTTCCCGCCTGGAAAACGGCAAGATCAATCCGAATCGCCAGCCATTCGCCCTCAACGAACTGTTCGATACCCTCGGTACAGAGTTCAAGGTGCTGGCGCGAGAGCAAAAACTGGAGTTCCGGGTTCGCGCAAGCACGTTACGGGTCGACAGCGACATCAAGTTGCTGCGACGGATTTTGCAGAACTTCCTGACCAACGCTTTCCGCTACGGCAAAGGGCCGGTACTACTGGGGGTTCGCCGGCACAAGGATCAACTGTGCCTGGAAGTCTGGGACCGCGGGCCAGGTATTCCGGAAGATAAACTGCAGGTGATTTTCGAAGAGTTCAAGCGCCTCGACAGCCACCAGACACGGGCCGAAAAAGGCCTCGGCCTGGGGCTGGCGATTGCCGACGGGCTATGTCGCGTGCTCGGTCATACTTTGCGCGTACGTTCCTGGCCGGGACGCGGTAGCGTGTTCAGCGTCAGTGTGCCGCTGGCCCGGGCGCAAACCGCAGCGCCGGTCAAGGTCGCCGAGCTCAATGGCAAATTGCTCAATGGCGCGCAGGTGCTCTGTATCGACAATGAAGACAGCATCCTGATCGGCATGAACAGCCTGCTCAGCCGCTGGGGTTGCCAGGTCTGGACCGCGCGCAATCGCGAGGAATGCGCCGCGTTGCTTGGCGAAGGCATGCGCCCGCAATTGGCGCTGGTGGACTACCACCTCGATCATGGCGAGACCGGAACCGATTTGATGGCCTGGTTGCGCACGCAAATGGGCGAGCCGGTCCCTGGCGTGGTAATCAGCGCCGATGGCCGGCCGGAGACGGTCGACCTGGTGCATGCCGCGGGGCTGGACTACTTGGCCAAGCCGGTGAAACCGGCGGCGTTGCGGGCGTTGTTAAGCCGGTACATACCGTTGTAACGAGGTTCAACACAGCCTCCTGTGGCGAGGGGGCTCGCCCCCGTTGGGCTGCGTAGCGGCCCCAAACCATTCAATGAGCCTCTTCAGATAAAACGCGTTGCCGGACTGACGACTGCTGCGCAGCCGAACGGGGGCAAGCCCCCTCGCCACAAGGTCCACGCTCGCCCGGGGCTACTCCGGTAACTCGACCAGCCCATCCACATCGGTCATCGCCCGCTCCAGCAAGTCCGCCGGCAGACTCTTGCTCGCCCGCGCGCCCAGCAGCTTGAGTTGTTCACTGCGACTGACCAGGTTGCCGCGACCCTCTGTCAGCTTGTTGCGTGCCGAACTGTAGGCCTTGTCCAGTTGCTGCAGGCGATTGCCGACCTCGTCCAGATCCTGGATGAACAGCACGAACTTGTCGTACAGCCACCCGGCCCGCTCGGCGATTTCCCGGGCATTCTGGCTCTGGCGCTCCTGCTTCCAAAGGCTGTCGATGACGCGCAGGGTCGCCAGCAACGTGGTGGGGCTGACGATCACGATGTTGCGGTCGAATGCCTCCTGAAACAGTGTCGGCTCAGCCTGCAACGCGGCAGAAAACGCCGCCTCGATCGGCACGAAGAGCAACACGAAATCCAGGCTGTGCAAGCCATCGAGGCGTTTGTAATCCTTGCCGGCCAGGCCTTTGACGTGATTGCGCAACGACAGGACGTGCTGCTTGATGGCGATCTGGCCGATGGCCTCGTCCTCAGCCGCGACGTATTGCTGATAGGCCGTCAGGCTGACCTTGGAGTCGACCACCACCTGCTTGTCGCCCGGCAGATAAATGATCACGTCCGGCTGGAAGCGCTCGCCGTCCGGCCCCTTGAGATTGACCTGAGTCTGGTACTCGCGGCCCTTCTCCAGCCCCGCATGCTCGAGCACGCGCTCAAGAATCAGCTCGCCCCAATTGCCCTGGGTCTTCTGCCCTTTCAAGGCGCGGGTCAGGTTGGTGGCTTCATCGCTCAAGCGCAAATTCAGCTGTTGCAAGCGCTCCAGCTCCTTGGCCAGGGAGAAACGCTCACGGGCCTCGTTCTGATAGCTTTCCTCGACACGTTTTTCGAAGGACTGGATGCGTTCCTTGAGTGGATCGAGCAACTGCCCCAGGCGCTGCTGGCTGGTTTCGGCAAAACGCTGCTCGCGCTCATCGAAAATTTTCCCCGCCAGCTCGGCAAACTGCGCGCGCAACTCGTCTCGCGAACCTTGCAGGTCGTTGAGGCGTTGCTGATGGCTGTCCTGTTGCTCGCGCAATTCGGCATTGAGCGACGCGGCCTGGGCATCCAGACGGCGCAATTCGGCTTCTTTGCCGGCGCGTTCGATATTCCACGCATGGGCGGCGTCCCGAGCGTCGTCGCGCTCGATCTGCAGCAACTCGACTTCACGACGCAGCGCAGCCAGATCAGCTTGTTTGGCGGCGTTGGCCTGGGTCAGATCAGCCGCTTCATCGCGGCTGGATTCGAGTTGTGCATTCAATCCGTCCTGCGCCAGTTGCGCCATGGCCAGGCGTTCTTGCAGCAGCGCGACATCGGCTTGCGTGGTGCTGGCCCGACGCTGAAGTTGCCAGGCCAATACCAGCAACGGCAACGCAGCCGCTGCCAGCCCCAGCAATACGCTGGTCAAGTCCATTGCCATAGCCACTCCTGCCATTCGGATAAAGCCTGAAGGTTAACCAAGGCGTCCGGTCTTGGACAGCTCAGTCTTCGATCAGCCCCAGTTCCTGTTGAGCGCGGTGATCGCCTGCCCGAGCGGCCTGACGCAGCAGGTCCTGACCGATCCGACGGTCCCGGGCATTCCCGCATTCGCGGCACATCAACTGGCCAAGGCGACTTTGCGCAGCCACCACGCCTTCACGGGCCGGTTGCTTGAGCAGACGTCCGGCGATGTGTTTGACGTTACGGTTTTCGCCCAGATGCGGACTGTCCAACAGCCACTCCGCCACGCGCATGGAAAAGCGCTTGGTAGGGGCAACAGGGGGCGGTGTGGAGGAAGAGGAAACAGGGGCTGAGCGAAACTTCATAAAGCACTGTGGGGCAGATCAGAAGGCGCGCAACTTTACTCTCTTTTTCTTACAGGTAAAGCTGAAAATATCCCGGCACGCCCGTCCTAGAGCAAGCGCTCGGGACAATCCACAGAAGCTGTGGATAACTCAGTGGACAACCGCCCTTGAACTCGCTCAAAGCCCTGTGGAATGGGGCTCGCAGTCAAACTGACGATTTTTTCACCAGTAAAAAAAAGCGATGTTTTTCATTGACTTAAATTTTGGTTACAGGCAGCCATTACGCTTGAACGTGAGATGACAGCGGGGTGACAGACCGCGCAACTAATGTGCACAAGTGCCTTTGCGATGGTTATATCCATGCACTTTTTCGGCGCATTTTTTTGTCATGCCTGGGGATAAGCCCTGGCAAACCCGGTGTCCAGACGGCTGCGCTGCTACCAACGTCGATGACCGATGGTCGGATTTTGTCCCGAAACAGGGCGCATGAATCCCACGCCTTGCAGCTTTATGCGCGCCTCCACAAGACAAAACAACCCGAGCAGGCACCGGCCAGGAAACTTTTTTCGCTACCACACTTCCATTGGCCAGTTCAATCCGCTAGTATCCGCGGCGTTAGTACCAAGCTGAAAGTCAATTCTGGTCGAACAAATCCCCCCGGTCAGCCTTCCCGACGGAAGCCTCCACCGAACAAGCGGGATCGACCACCTCGATGGTTTCCAGGTAAATCTTGCGCCAACACAACCTTTGAATCGAAAGCAAAGGATGTTGCTCCGCCTGCCTACTCTGCTCGAACCAACCTGCAAATTGATCAGGATCTTCACCCCGGGCCCAGAACCTTTGCCCTCGATGTGTTGCCTGCCCTCCTAAGTACCTACCTGCCAGCCCAAGCGCGCCAACTTATCAGCGCTTCAAACTGGCTGCTTTGTTCCAGTCGGGTTCTTCGTTCGATCAATGGTGATCGACGTTACTGGAACGTTTTAACGCTGCACGGTTCTTATCCGTGTCATTTGTAGGAACACCCAATAATGTCTACTCAAATCCAGACTCAGGATGCCATTCGCACCCTAACCAACGCTTTTGCACCAATGAACTGCCTGATCATGGCCGCTCGCAAAGGCTGCTTCAGCTTCACCCTGGTCAACGAACACGGCATCGCTCGTCACAGCGAACGCCTGTACCCCGATCAATACTCCAGCGCCGAGCCGCTGCAGGCCGTGATCGAGCGTACCCGTCAGGCACTGGTTGCCTGAAACGCCAGAAAGGCTGAAAACCCCCGAAAGCCCTGCCCGAAAAGCGGGGCTTTTTATTGCCTGATGTTTCCCTCCCCTCGCACCACGACTAAGTACGATCCGATATAACGGTTATAACTGTTCGCTGGAAATATTTTAAAAACAGGCCTTTACAGCGCGAATATGACACTACACTTCAACTCAAGCGGCTTGACCCGCTTGCGGCGAGCCTGAACCGATTCACAGCTGCCAAGCCCCCCTTCAGGTATCGCCGTCCAATTCAGGTTTCGAGGGTTTTATGGGTATCGCTGCCAGCGAACTGTGCCGTTATGTGATTCGTCCGACATTGATCTATCTCGGACAACATAGCGCTACGGCCGAATCCCTGCTGCTGGGCATTGCCGCCAGCCAGTCCGCCCTTGGTTCCGCCCTGCATGACCGCCGTGGGCACGGCCTGTACCGCATCGCCGAGCCCCGTCACCAGGCCCTTTGGGACCATTACCTGGCCCTTGATCCGGAGCGTGCGAGCCTGGTCCGCGGCCTGGCCAGCCAGCATGCGTTCCTGAGTGGCCCGCACCTCGAGTTGACCGTCAACCTGCGTTACGCCACCGCCATCGCCTGGCTGCTGGTGGAAGAACAGAACACTCCCCTCCCCGCCCCTGATGATTTGCTGGGTATGGCCAGGATCTGGCGCCAGACATTTCAGCCCCAGGGGCGTCTGCGTGATTTCACCTGCGCCTGGCAAACCTGTGTTTCACCCCTGAATCAGGTAGCCTGCTGACACCTCTGGATCCAAAGATCGCGCAACACGCCGCGATTTTGGTCTGATTGTCCTACAAAACCGCTCTAAATCAAGGCATACAGCCTATGGCGCCGGAACGAAAATGTTGGTAATTTTCGCCCCGGTGATCACCAGGAGTTCTAATAATGAAAAAAGTAATGCTCAAAACCACCATCAGTCTCGCCGTTGCCATGGCATCCACCCAGATTTTTGCAAGTGGCTTTGCCGTCAACGAACAAAGCATCAGCGGGATGGGTACAGGTTTTGCCGGGCGATCTTCCTCTGCCGATGACGCAAGCACCCTTTTTGGCAACCCTGCCGGCATGTCGCGCCTCAAGCGCGAACAAGTCACCGGCGGTGTTGCGATGATCGACGCACACACTGACATCAGCCACGCCAGCTCCAGCCCGAACGGCGGCAGCAACGACGGCGACATGGTTCCGCTCATCGCCGTACCCATGGGTTACTACGTCAAGCCAATCGACGACAAGTGGGCCGTCGGTGTGGGCGTGTACGCGCCATTCGGTCTGGTAACCGATTATGAAAACGGCTTTGCCGGTCGCTACTTCGGCAGCAAGAGCGAAGTCAAGATCGTCACCCTGCAACCGACTGTCAGCTACGCCTTCAACGACAAGGTTTCCATCGGTTTTGGCCCGACCATCAACCGCATTGACGGCAGCCTGGAATCGAACCTGTCGATCACCCAGGCCGCGCCAGATGGCAAGGTCAAGATCACCGGTGACGACACCGCGCTGGGCTACAACATCGGCGTGCTGGTTCAAGCCACCGACAGCACTCGTGTCGGCCTGACCTACCACTCGAAAGTGAAGTACAAGCTCGAGGGCAACACCAAGGTCAACTACAACGTGCTGGGCCTGATCGGCCAGAACCCGAACCAGAAGTACGATGCCTCGCTGGACCTGACCACCCCTGAATCGGTGGACTTCTCGGTCACTCACCAGCTCGACGACAAGTGGACTCTGTACGCAGGCAGCACCTGGACCCGCTGGAGCCGCCTGAAAGACATCACCGTTGAAAACACAGGTGTTCCGGCTGTTCTGAACGGCCAGTTCGGCACCATCACCGAAGAACAGAACTGGCACGACACCTGGGCTCACGCCATCGGCGCGTCCTACCAGTTGAACAAGCAATGGGTACTGCGTACCGGTCTGTCCGTTGACCAGGCACCGACCAACAACGTCGACCGCTCCCCACGCATCCCGACTGGCGATCGCAAGATTTTCAGCGTGGGCGCCGGCTGGAGCCCGACCGACGACCTGACCATCGACCTGGCGTATTCGTACCTGCACGAAGACTCGGTCAAGGTCAACAACAGCAACGACCGTGGCCAGAGCTACAACGCCAAGTATGAAAACTACGCGAACGGTTTCGGTCTCGGCGCGACCTACCGCTTCTGATGATTCCCGGCGAGCCTGAACCGCTCGCCATCGGAATCAAAAAAGCCCCGCTCTCCTCACGGAGGCGGGGCTTTTTTTTGTGGGAGCGAGCCTGCTCGCGATGGACGCGAACGATGACGCGTACTTTCAGGATTTACGAGACGCCTTGAGGTTATCGCGAGCAAGCTCGCTCCTACAGGTCAGGGGGTCGAAACAAGTGGTGGCGAAGCCAGCGCCTTTTCCACCGCCGCAATGAACTCGGGATCGTCCGGCTTGGTCAGGCTGGAGAAATTGGCGACCACCTTGCCTTGGCGATCCACTACATACTTGTAGAAATTCCACTTCGGCGCGCTGCTTTGACTGGCGAGGACCTTGAACAAGTGCGTCGCATCCTCGCCGCGAACCCTTTGCGGCTCGGTCATGGTGAAGGTCACACCATAGTTGACGTAGCAGACCTTGGCAGTCTCGGCACCATCCTTCGACTCCTGCTTGAAGTCATTGGACGGAACGCCAATTACCTCCAGCCCTTGATCCTTGAAGCGCTGGTTCAGCGCCTCAAGGCCTTTGAACTGCGGAGCAAAGCCACAGAAGCTTGCGGTATTGACCACCACCAACGGTTTACCGGCGAAGCGCTGGCACAAATCGATGGATTCCTTGGCGCGCAGCTTTTGCAGTGATCCTTGCAACAGCTCCGGGCACTCGGCCGCGTAGGCCAGCCCGGTAAACGCCACCAGCAACGCGGGAACTGCAATCCAGCGCATCAGCATGTCGGTGCACCCTTGATAATTCGTCAAAACCGACGTTACTCGCCCTCGCCGCTCGCTAGCAAGCACCCATGCCCAACTGCATCAGCGCCAGCCCGCCCTGATGCCAGCCCCACCACGACAACGCCAGCAATAAGGCGCAGACGGCGGCTACAGCGATCCGTGGCCAAAGGTTGTTCATATCGCACTCATTTGTGATTGCAGACGCTCTACCGGCCGCTCACGCACCGGCCAATTGAGGGCAGCGGCCAACAGGCTCAAGAGAATCGCCACTTGCCAGATCAAGTCATAACTCCCGGTTCGGTCATACACCACGCCACCCAACCAGCCGCCCAGGAACGAACCGAGTTGGTGAAACAGGAAAACAATCCCGCCGAGCATGGACAGGTTTCGCACACCAAACAAGGTCGCCACCGTACCGTTGGTCAATGGCACCGTCGACAGCCACAGGAAACCCATGGCCATGCCAAAAAGATAAGCCGTGGTGATGGTCACCGGTGCCCACAGGAACAACGCAATGACCACCGCCCGCAGCAAGTACAACCCGGTGAGCAAACGCGGCTTGGACATGCGCCCGCCGAGCCATCCAGCGGTATAGGTGCCGAAGATGTTGAACAGGCCGATCAGTGCCAGCACCGTGGTGCCGACCGTCGCCGGAAGGTGTTGATCCACCAGATAGGCCGGCAGGTGCACACCGATGAACACCACCTGGAATCCGCACACGAAAAAGCCGAACGCCAGCAGCCAGAAGCCGGAATGGGAGCAGGCTTCGCGCAGCGCTTCGCCAAGGGTCTGTTCGTGGCCCAGAACGGGCAGCGGCTTGTCCTTGAGCATGCCCACCAGCGGCACGATCAACGCCACCAGCAAGCCCAGCGCCAGCAGCGCCGCGGACCAGCCAAGCCATCCGATCAAACCGAGCGTGCCGGGCAACATCGCGAACTGGCCGAACGAACCGGCCGCACTGGCGATCCCCATGCCCATGCTGCGTTTTTCCGGTGGCACCGCGCGGCCGACCACCCCCAGAATCACCGAGAACGACGTACCCGACAGTCCGATGCCGATCAGCAGGCCGGCACTCAGGGACAGGGTCATCGCCGAGTCGGAGAGCCCCATGCAAATCAGCCCGGCCGCGTACAGGACGCCACCGATCAGCACCACTTTCGCTGCGCCGAAGCGGTCGGCCAGGGCACCGGTGAATGGCTGGGCGAGGCCCCAGATCAGGTTTTGCAGGGCGATGGCGAAGGCAAAGACTTCACGGCCCCAACCAAACTCGGCGCTCATCGGCGCCAGAAACAGCCCGAAGCCATGGCGAACCCCCAGCGACAACGCAAGGATCAGCGCACTCCCTAACAGAACCCAGCCGCAAGTACGCCACATCGATGTCATTGTTATTCTCCAATAGCGGGTATATACCCGCTTAAGATCGAAAAAACCGGCATCATGCCAGTTCGTCCAGCAGCTTCAATAAGGTTTCACGCTTCTCGGCGCCCAGGCGATCGATCAAGCGTTGCTGTGCGGCTTCCCAGGCCGGCAAGGCCGCCTTGAGACGCTCTGCCCCGGCCTCGGTCAGCAGGACGATGCGATTGCGCATGTCCTCGCCCTCGACCAGCGTCACCAGGCCATCACCCTCCAGCACCCGCAAATTGCGCCCCAGGGTGCTGCGGTCCAGGCCCATGGCCTCGGCCAGGGTCGAGATGCTCGGCTGATCCAGACGCTGCAGATTGCACAGCAAAGAATACTGCGCAACGTTGATCCCGAAGCCGTCGAGAGCGCCGTCGTAGTGCCTGCTGACGCCACGGGCGGCGCGACGCAGGTTGATGCATAAACATTGGGAATCAAGCATGGTGCGTGTATATACCCGCGAGTCGGTTAAATCAAGTGGCATGGGGTTTGTTCAGTGATTGGGCGGTGTCCTGTAGATCGCCATCGCGAGCAAGCTCGCTCCCACAGTTGATCGCATTCCAATGTGGGAGCGGGCTTGCTCGCGAAGAGGCCGGAACATTCAACACAACCCGATCAGGCCAACGCCAAGCCTACCAGCACTGCAACTTCCAGCAACTCCAGCATCGCGCCCGCCGTGTCCCCTGTCGTGCCCCCCAGGCGCCGCAACATCACCTGGCGCAGCCAGACAAACCCCAGCGCCGCCAACACCACCGCCAGCGCTCCACTGACGCCGGCGATCAACACACAAGCCAATGCGCTGACCGCCAACACCTGCTTGCCCGGCGAACGCGGGAGATGATCGGCCAATGCCTGGCCCAGGCCACCGGCACGCACATAGGGCGTACTCAGGAACAAGCCGAGCAATGCGCTGCGACCGATCAACGGCACGATGATCAAGGCCAGCGAATGCGGCTGCTCGATCAACGCCAGCAGTGCGGTGAATTTAAGCAACAACACCAACACCAGCGTCACCACGGCGATCGGCCCGCTGCGCGGGTCTTTCATGATGGTCAGCGTGCGCTCACGGTCGCCAAAACCACCGAGCCAGGCATCGGCGCTGTCCGCCAGGCCATCGAGATGCAAGCCGCCGCTGAGCAGCACCCAAAGGCTCAGCAACAACGCCGCGTGCAGCAACGTCGGCGTGCCCAGCAGCAGCCAGTTAACCGCCCACAGAATCGCGCCAAAGAGTAATCCCACCAGCGGATAAAACAGCAACGACCGCCCCAGTTCCCGGGGCTCAGGCATTCCGGGCAGGCGAATCGGCAGGCTGCTGAGAAATTGCAGGGCGATCCAGAATGGCAGCATGGTCAGAGCACTTCCTTCAACGAGCCCGCAGGCTCCACCGTCAGCGAAAACAGCGCGCCATGCCCGACCTCAACGTTGAGCAGTTGCTCCCGTGGCAGCCCGCGCGCCTGTGCCAGCAACAGACGCATCACACCGCCATGGCTGATCAGCAGAATTCGCTCACCGGCACAGGTCGCGTGCAAACGCTCCAGCGCTGCCAGCACCCGTGCCGAAAAGTCTGCAACCGGCTCACCCTGAGGCGGCGTGAACGAATAGGGATCGGCCCAGAACAAGCCCAGGGCCTGCGCGTCGGTTTCCATCAACGCCGCCGCGCTCTGCCCTTCCCAAGCACCGAAATGCAACTCTTGCAGGTCTTTGTCCAGTTGCACCGGAACACCCAGTTGCGCAGCGAGTTCCTCGGCAAACCGCGCACAACGCTGCAACGGCGAACTGACCAGCCGATCCCACGGACCTTGCCCGATCACGGCGGCGCGCATCTGCGCCCAGCCCGTGTCGGTCAACGCATCATCGATACTGCCGCGCAGACCGCCGCCGAGTTCGGTTTCACCGTGACGCAACAGATCCACGCGCAAGGTCATGCCGGACGATCTGCCACGGCGGCTTCGGCAAAGGTCGCCATCTGCCCGTGCAGGTCGCAAGCCAGGCGCAGCAGCGGCACAGCCAACGCCGCACCACTGCCTTCGCCAAGCCGCAGGCCGAGATCAAGCAAGGGTTGTGCATCCAGGGTTTCCAGCACATGACGATGCCCCGGCTCGGCGCCGCGATGACCGAACAACAGCCACTGACGACACTCAGGATTCAAGCGCACCGCAACCAGTGCCGCGACGCTGCAAATGAAGCCGTCCACCAGCACCGCGACACCTTCCTGGGCACACGCAAGATAGGCACCGACCAGCGCGGCGATCTCAAAGCCGCCGAGGTTGAACAGGGTCTGCAAGGCATCGCCACGCTGCGCGCCATGCAATGCCAGGGCGCGCTCGATGACCTGGGCCTTGTGACTGACACCTTCGGCATTGAGCCCGGTACCAGGCCCGGTCAGATGCACCACCGGGCAATCAAGTAGCGCACACGCCAATGCACTGGCAGCAGTGGTGTTACCGATGCCCATTTCGCCACCGATAAACAACTGCGCACCGGTGGCAATTGCCCGCTGCACGCTGTCACGACCGGCCTGCAAGGCGAGTTGCCCCTGGGCCTGGGTCATGGCCGGTCCCTGTACAAAATTCGCCGTTCCCTGGCCGACATTCAGATGACGCACGCCCGGCAGGTTCAGCGACGGCGTCACCGTGCCAAGATCCACCACCTCAAGGGAAGCGCCCAGTTGCCGCGCCAGCACGCTGATCGCCGCGCCACCGCTGACGAAGTTGAGCAGCATCTGCCCGGTGACTTCCTGGGGAAACGCCGACACGCCCTCGGCGACGACGCCATGGTCGCCGGCAAAAATCGCGATCCACACCTGCTCCAGACTCGGCTTGACCCGCCCCTGCAATCCCGCCAACTGCACCGCCAGCGCTTCCAGCTGGCCGAGGGAGCCGGCCGGCTTGGTCAGTTGCTGTTGCCGCGCCTGGGCCTGTTCGACCACTTGGGTATCGACCGGCTTGCACGGGTTCAACCACCAGGATTGAGTCATAACGCAGTTCCTTTCAGAGTCAGAGGCAGGCCGGCGACGGTCAGGACGACACGCTGACAACGCTCAGCCAGAGCTTGATGCAGCCAACCGGCTTCATCGACATAGCGACGAGTCAATTCACCCAGCGGCACGACACCCATGCCGGTCTCGTTGCTGACAAAAATGATTTCACCCGGCAGCGACGCCAGACAGTCCAGCAAGGCATCACGCTCGGCGTGCAAGCGCTGCGCATCGTCGAGCATCAGCAGATTGGTCAGCCACAGGGTCAGGCAATCTACCAGCAGGCAGCGGTCGAAACGGGCGGACTCACGCAGCACCCGGGCCAGCTCCACCGGTTCTTCGATCAAAGCCCATTCGGCAGGACGACGGGCGCGGTGATGGGCCACCCGCTCGCTCATTTCGCCGTCCAGTGGCTGGCTGGTGGCGATGTAGGTCACGGCCAGGGCGCTGTCGATGGCGAGCTTTTCAGCCAGGCGACTCTTGCCGGAACGGGCGCCGCCGAGGATCAGTTGGAGCATTGCTTATTCCTTAAAATCTTCGGGGAGGCGACGGCCCTCATCGCGAGCAAGCTCGCTCCCACAATTGATCCAGGCTGAACATACATTTTGATTACACCTCGTAACCTGTGGGAGCGAGCTTGCTCGCGATGGGGCCGCAACAGCCACCTCAGAACCCACAGAGCTGACGCAGCAGAGAAGTATCCAGATGCTTCTCCACCAGATCCGCCAGCCGCTCGATATCACGCTCGCGCAAGGCGTGGTAATCCACGGCCTGCACATCCTGCAACCCGGCCCAGCGCAGCAGTGCACTGCACGCCGCCGGCGATTCGAACAGCCCGTGCAGGTAGGTGCCGAAAATCTGCCCGTCGGCACTTTGCGCACCATCACAGCGGCCGTCATCCAGATGCACGGCGGCATGTTCCAGGGCCGGTCCGGTGGTCACGCCGGCATGAATTTCATAACCCGCCACCGGCGCATCTTCCAGCGCCAGGCGACCACGCACATTGCGCAATTGCTTCTCTTGTTCGAGCTGGGTCTGGAACGCCAGCAGCCCCAAACCGGCACTGGAACCCGGCGCACCTTCGAGGCCCAGCGGGTCATGTACCTGCTCACCGAGCATCTGCAGGCCGCCACAGATCCCCAGCAGTTTCCCGCCGTAACGCAGATGCCGGGCGATGGCGGTGTCCCAGCCGTTGGCCCGCAGGTACGCGAGGTCGCTGCGCACACTTTTCGAGCCGGGAAGGATGATCAGGTCGGCGGGCGGAATCGCCTGGCCGGGGCCGATGAATTGCAGGTCCACTTGCGGATGCAGGCGCAGCGGATCGAAATCGGTGTGATTGCTGATGCGCGGCAGCACCGGCACCACCACCTTGAGCACCTGTTCGGCTTTATCGGTCTGGCGTTGATCGATGCCGTCCTCGGCCTCCAGGTGCAGATCCATCACGTAGGGCAGCACGCCGATCACCGGTTTGCCGGTGCGCTCTTCAAGCCAGTCCAGACCGGGTTGCAGCAACGCGATATCGCCACGGAAACGATTGATGATGAAGCCTTTGACCCGCGCCTGCTCACTCGGCGACAGCAGTTCGAGGGTGCCTACCAGATGGGCAAAAACCCCGCCGCGATTGATATCGGCGATCAGCACCACCGGGCAATCCACCGCTTCGGCGAAGCCCATGTTGGCGATGTCCCCGGCCCGCAGATTGATTTCCGCCGGCGAGCCCGCACCCTCGACCATCACCAGCGGATACGCCGCGCTCAAGCGCTCGTGGGAGGCCAGCACCGCTTGCATGGCGATGGTTTTGTAGTCGTGATAGGCGACCGCATTCATGGTCGTGACAGCGCGGCCATGGATGATCACCTGGGCACCGGTGTCACTGTTGGGCTTGAGCAACACCGGGTTCATGTCGGTGTGCGGTTCGAGGTGCGCGGCCTGGGCCTGTACCGCCTGGGCGCGGCCGATCTCGCCACCGTCGGCGGTCACCGCACTGTTGAGGGCCATGTTCTGTGGCTTGAACGGCACCACCCTGACGCCCTGACGCGTGACCCAGCGGCACAACGCGGTTACCAGCGTGCTTTTACCGGCATCCGATGTGGTGCCTTGCACCATCAGCGTGGTCATTGGTTTTCCTTGGCGAAATCGTCGAACGCCAGCGCCAGTCGTACCCAGGCGATTTCGTCACCGGGCAAGCCGAATCGCAGGCTGCTGTTGTGCGTGAACAACCGCAGGAGAATGCCGCGGCGGGCCATGAATTCATGCAGCTCTTCGGCGCGCTCGGTGATCAGCCACTGGAATAGCGCACAACCGCCCTGGGGCTCGAAGCCGTGCTGTTCGAGCAACGACGCAAGGCGCTCGCTGGCGTCTTCGGTGCGCACCCGTTGCCGCGTTTGTCCCTCGGTATCGCGCAGACAGGCCTGGCCCACTACCCGGGTTGCCCCGCTCACGGCCCACGGACCCACTTGTTCTGCCAGCAACTTGAGCAACTTGCGCTCGGCCAGCACAAACCCCAGGCGCACACCGGCCAGGCCGAAAAACTTGCCGAAGGAACGCAAGACGATCAATCCGACTTGATGGGCAAACGGCGCCAGGCTCAGTTGCGGCGTGTTATCCATGAACGCTTCGTCCACCACCAGCCAGCCACCGCGCTGCGCCAGTCGCGTGTGCCAGTCGAGCAGCCGACTGGGGGTGAGGCTCAGGCCCGTGGGGTTATTCGGATTGACTACCACCAGCACGTCGAAACTGTCGATAAAGAAGTCGACTTCCTGCTCCAGCACTTCACGCACGATGTAGCCGTTGCGACGCCACGCTTCGGCGTGCTCGGCATAACACGGCGACAGTACGCCGACCTTGCCCGCCCGACGCAATCGCGGCAGCAGTTGAATCGCCATTTGCGAGCCGGCCACCGGCAATGCCTGCAAGGTGCCGTAGTAATCACAGGCGGCCTGCTCCAGACCGTCGTCCGTCTCCGGCAAACGGGCCCAGGCCCGCAGCGGAATATCCGGCACCGGAAACGGCCAGGGCGCAAGGCCGGTGGACAGGTCCAGCCAGTCGGCTTCATCTATGCCGTATTCGAGCGCCGCCTTGCGCAGTCGCCCACCGTGCTCAAGCATAAAATTCGGCCCCCAGGCAGAGAATCAGCAGCCATAACCATACCCCGCGCTGGACCAATTGCCAGCCCCGGTCAATCGAGTCGGCATCCGCCGGCACACCTTCGCCCAACTGCGGACGCTGATGCAGTTCGCCGTGATAAATCGCCGCCCCACCCAATTCGACACCAAGGGCACCCGCCCCTGCCGCCATCACCGGGCCGGCGTTCGGGCTATCCCAGGTCGGGGCCTGGGTGCGCCAGCATTTCAATGCCAGCCGGGTTTTGCCCAGCAGCGCGTATGTCAGTGCCACCAGGCGCGCAGGAATGTAATTGAGTACGTCGTCGACCTTCGCCGCCGCCCAGCCGAACCGTTCGAAGCGCTCATTGCGATAACCCCACATCGCATCCAGCGTATTGCTCAGGCGGTAGAGCACCACGCCCGGCGCGCCCGCCACGGCAAACCAGAACAACGCTGCGAACACCGCATCGCTTCCGTTTTCCAGCACCGACTCGGTAGCGGCACGGGCGACTTCGGTTTCATCCAGTTCGCTGGTCTGGCGGCTGACCAGATAGCTCACCCGAGTGCGCGCCGCTTCCAGGTCATTACTGCGCAGGGCCTTGGCCACAGGCGTGACGTGCTCACCGAGGCTGCGCATGCCGAGGGCGCAATAGAGCGCGAGAATCTCGACGATCCAGCCGACATAAGGCGCCCAGGAGAATGCCGTGGCCAGTAGCGTCAGTGGCAACACGGCAATCACCCACGCGGTGACGCCATGGCTGCGCCAGCCGCGACCGCCGCCGTTGAAACGTTGCTCGATGCGCTCGGCAAAACGGCCGAACGCCACCAGCGGATGCCAGCGTTTGGGTTCACCCAGCAGCGCATCCAGCGCAACCGCGGCGACACTCAACAACGCCACACTCATTGACTCACTCCCCAATAATTTTCATACAGCAATTCATGTAGCGGACGCGCCTGCGCCCAGCCTTCGAGCACCAGCATCGGCGCCGGGTAGAACTCTTTGACCGGCCCCAGGCACAGCACGGCCAATGGCTTGGCACCCGGCGGCAACCTCAACAGGTCCGCCAGTGCCTGTGGTTCGAACAGCGACACCCACCCCATGCCCAGCCCTTCGGCACGGGACGCCAGCCACAGGTTCTGGATCGCGCAGGACAACGAAGCCATGTCCATTTCCGGCAGCGTGCGGCGGCCGAAGATATGCTGCTCGCGGTCATCCATCAGTGCGGCGACCAGCACCTCGGCACAATCGTTGATGCCTTCCACCTTGAGCTTCATGAACTCATCGCTGCGCTCGCCAAGGGCTTCGGCGGTGCGGATGCGTTCTTCTTCCACCAGGGCCTGGATTTGCCCGCGCAAGGCGCGATCGCTGATGCGGATGAAGCGCCAGGGCTGCATCAGGCCGACACTGGGGGCCTGATGCGCGGCTTCGAGCAGGCGACGGAGCAATTCGGGCTCGACGGTGCCGCCGCTGAAGTGGCGCATGTCGCGGCGCTCGGCGATGGCGCGGTACACCGCCGCGCGCTCGGCTTCGGAGAATGCGTTGTCGCTCATGGCCTCTTCGCGAGCAGGCTCGCTCCCACAGGGTTTTGGTCAGGCGCAAACAGCGCGGCAATCGCCGAGGGGTTCGACGGAAAATAAAAGTGTACGTAAGAGGCAGTCATCCGCCCCTCACGGTAGACCGCCTCCGCTCCGCGCCCGCCGTTAGGGCTCAAGCCACGGGCAATCGGCGCCAGTTCAGTGGTGGTCAGCGAATGGTGGTAGGTGTGCCCGCGCAGCGAGCCTTCCGGCAGTTCCACCGCTTGCAAAGCCAGCGCTGCCAGGCGCTTTTGCATGACTGCATCACCGGCCAGCAAGCCAACCAGTTCGGCGCGAGTGCCTTCGACATCGGTCAGGGAGTCGAGCAGATACAGCATGCCGCCACACTCGGCGAGCAACGGTTTGCCTGCCCGGTGGTGGGCGCGGATCGCATCGAGCATCGCGGTGTTTTGCGCCAGTGCAACGTGGTGCAGCTCCGGGTAACCGCCCGGCAGATACAGGCTGTCCGCCTGCGGCAACGCACGGTCGCGGATCGGCGAGAAGAATGACAACTCGGCGCCCATCGCCCGCAGCAGATCCAGGCTCGCGCCGTAGGTGAACGCAAAGGCTTCATCGCGGGCGACGGCAATGCGTACACCGGCCAGCAGCGGTTCGGCCGCGATGACATCAGGGGCGGCGAATTCGACTGCCGGTGGCAGCGCGACCTCGCAACTGCTGGCCAGGGCATCGGCTGCCGCATCGAGGCGCAGGTCGAGATCGTTCAACTCACTGGCCTGCACCAGCCCCAGGTGCCGGCTCGGCAATTCGATCCCGGTTTCCCGGGACAGCGCGCCGTACCAGCGCAACCCCTCAGTCAGGCTGCCTTCGAGCAGTTGCGCGTGGCGCAGCGTGCCGACACGATTGGCCAGCACGCCGGCGAACGGCAAGTCCGGCTGATAACGCGCCAACCCCAGGGCCAATGCGCCAAAGGTCTGGGCCATGGCGGTGCCATCGATCACCCCCAGCACCGGCACACCGAAATGCCGCGCCAGGTCGGCGCTCGACGGCGTACCGTCGAACAACCCCATGACGCCTTCGATCAGGATCAGGTCGGCTTCAGCGGCGGCTTCCCACAGCAACCGGCGACTCTCCTGCTCGCCGACCATCCACATGTCCAGCTGATACACCGGCGCACCGCTGGCGCGCTCGAGGATCATCGGATCGAGAAAGTCGGGCCCGCACTTGAACACTCGGACCTTGCGCCCCTGATTGCGATGCAATCGGGCCAGTGCCGCGGTGACGGTGGTCTTGCCTTGGCCAGAGGCCGGCGCGGCAATCAGTACCGCCGGACAGTGCCGAGGCTGACTCACAATTCGACGCCTTTCTGCGCTTTGATCCCGGCTTGAAAGGCGTGCTTGATCACGCCCATTTCGGTGACGGTGTCAGCCATCTCGATCATCTCCGGCTTGGCGGCACGACCGGTGACCACCACGTGTTGCATCGGCGGTCGGGCCTGCAAGTCGCTGAGCACCTGATCGAGATCGAGGTAGCCGTGCTTGAGGGCGATGTTCAGCTCATCGAGCACCACCAGACCGATGGACGGATCGCGCAGCAGTTGCTGCGACACCGCCCAGGCGGCTTCGGCGGCGGCGATGTCGCGCTGGCGGTCCTGGGTTTCCCAGGTAAAGCCTTCGCCCATCACATGAAAACGCACCTGCTCGGGAAAGCGCCGGAAGAACAACTCCTCCCCCGTACTGTTGCGGCCCTTGATGAACTGCACCACGCCGCATTGCATGCCGTGCCCCATGGCGCGGGCAAGCATGCCGAAGGCCGAACTGCTCTTGCCCTTGCCGTTGCCGGTCAGCACCAGTAGCAGGCCACACTCGTTCGGGGAATTGGCGATGCGCTCGTCGATCACGGCTTTTTTGCGCTGCATGCGCGCCAGGTGGCGTTCGTCACGATCGGGGGTATCAGTCATGGGGGAGCTCTCCGTTTAGGCAGGAATAACGGCGGGCAGGCACAAGAATAGAAGGCAACAAGCCTGGCATCGCCCACCGTGATGCCGCTGGATGAATCAGGCCGGTCTCCGGGCTCATGAGTGGCCGCGGGGCCAGACCGTGCGCCTTCCCGCATCAAATCGACACAGTGGCATCACACACAGTTTTCACTCATTTACCGTTGCGGGGGCAGCGCCGGAATTGCGGGCCTTCGACCAACAGAAGGACTCACTCACCGGCTTCCCTGT
The DNA here is from genome assembly GCF_058802985.1 of Pseudomonas sp. GW822-FHT01E03. Classification (NCBI taxonomy): domain Bacteria; kingdom Pseudomonadati; phylum Pseudomonadota; class Gammaproteobacteria; order Pseudomonadales; family Pseudomonadaceae; genus Pseudomonas; species Pseudomonas sp. GW822-FHT01E03. Next base: position 270,640 of record NZ_JBXAOQ010000009.1, on the reverse strand, counting down.
TTCACTCTGTCGACCCAAGCCACAGAGCACCTGAAACAAGCCGCGAAGGTTAGAGGGTTGGGGGTGGAGCGTCAATTAAAGCCGGGAGGCCATCGACCGAATAACTGCCATCAATCAATAAACTGACGTCAATCTTGTGCCACGCTCCCAGCAGTGATATCAAAGAGCCACAAACTCACAACACAACAACAAGGGTGAGCCCATGCAAGGCATGATCATCAGCAATCCAAAGCTGGAATTCCTGCGCCCGGTGCTCGAACGCTGGTTCGAATGCATCGACCGTTACAACGCCGTCCGCGGTGATGGCGACACACCGTACTGGCACGACGAGAAGGCCAATCTCGGACTACTGTCTGCCGCCGCCTGGATGGCCGAGATGGTCACGCTGCAACAGACGCCCACCCGCAAGCAGACCGAAGAAGGCGAACGCAACAGCCGCGCCGACCTGCTCCTGGCTTCACCCGAAACCCGCGCCTACATCCAGACCAGCCAGCGCTGGCCACGGGTCAACAGCCTCAACCTGACCCAGGCCCTGCTCGACATCGCCAGCGATGCCAAGCGCCTGAGCCACGCCAGCGACCTGAAACTCGGCTGCCTGTTCGTCGCCCCGCAAAAAGCCCAGCAGGGCGCCACACCGGAAGAACTCCAGGACATGGTCGACGACCTGCAAAAGGAACACACCTGCGCTGTTGCCTGGTATTTCCCTTATGCCTACCGCAAGTTGCGCAACGAAGCCGGCAACTATCACCCCGGCATAGCAGTGCTGTTCAAGGAGGCACGTGGCTAAGGGTTGAACCATCGGACGACAACGCGCCTCTATGATTAGAACAAGGCACTCATAGGGAAGACCCGCATGCGCACGCCCCCGCTCGTTCTCGTTATCGCGTTCTGCGGAGGGCTCGCCGCTTGTGGCGGAACCGCCCGCCTGCAAGTCTCCGATGGCACCGGTCCTTCGCCTCAACTGCCAGACCCCGACAAAACCCTGATCCCGATCGTGAACATCGCCCCGGCCATCGGCTGGCCGCAGGGTGCGAAGCCCATCGCCGCCAATGGCACCCAAGTGGCCGCTTTTGCCGAAGACCTGGATCACCCGCGCTGGCTTTATGTACTACCCAATGGCGATGTGCTGGTGGCGGAAACCAATGCCCCCCCAAAACCCGAAGACGGCAAAGGCATTCGCGGCTGGATCATGAAGAAATTCATGGGGCGTGCCGGAGCCAGGGTGCCCAGCGCCAACCGCATCACCTTGCTGCGCGACAAGGACCACGATGGGGTCGCGGAAACCCGCACGGTGTTTCTGCAAAACCTCAACTCGCCCTTCGGCATGACCCTGGTCGGCAATGACCTGTATGTGGCCGACACTGATCGCCTGCTGCGCTTTCACTATGAAAGTGGCGATACGCAGATCAAGTCACCGCCGGCAAAAGTGGTCGACCTGCCGGGCGGCCTGCTGAATCACCACTGGACCAAAAACGTCATCGCCAGCAAGGACGGCAGCAAGCTGTACGTCACCGTGGGTTCCAACAGCAACGTTGCGGAACACGGCATGGACAAGGAAGAAGGTCGTGCGGCGATCTGGGAAGTGGATCGCGCCACCGGCCAGCAGCGGATCTTCGCGTCCGGCCTGCGCAACCCCAATGGCATGGCCTGGGAACCGCACAGTGGCGCGCTGTGGACTGCGGTCAACGAACGGGATGAAATCGGCAGCGACCTGGTACCGGACTACATCACCTCGGTGAAAGACGGCGCATTCTATGGCTGGCCGTACAGTTACTTCGGCCAGCATGTCGATATTCGCGTCGAGCCGCAAAACCCGGACCTGGTGGCCAAGGCTATCGCCCCGGACTACGCCGTCGGCCCGCACACGGCATCACTGGGCCTGACGTTTGCCGAAGGCAACAAGTTACCGTCGCGCTTCAGGGAAGGCGCCTTCATCGGCCAGCACGGCTCCTGGAACCGCAAGCCGCACAGCGGCTACAAAGTGATTTTCGTGCCCTTCCGCGCCGGCAAGCCGGTCGGGAATCCGGTTGATGTGCTCAGCGGGTTTCTCAATGGCAAGGAAGAAGCCATGGGCCGCCCGGTGGGCGTGGTGATCGACCGACAGGGTGACCTGTTGGTGGCCGATGATGTGGGGAACAAGGTGTGGCGGGTTTCGGCTGCCAAATAACACCATCCCGGATGAACTCAGAACCCTGTGGGAGCGAGCTTGCTCGCGATGAGGGCACATTCAACATCGATGCTGACTGACCTACCGCTATCGTCGGAACGCCGCCCGGAGCAAGCTCGCTCCCACAGGATTTCCAGCTCAGCGTTTGCGGCAGAGAGTCAACCCATCACCCAACGGCAACAACGACAGATCCACCCGCGCATCGTCCTTCAACGCCCGGTTGAGCGCCTGGATCGCCCGGGTGTCCGCGCTCTCGGGACTGGTCTCGAGCACGCGCCCGCTCCATAGCGTGTTATCGAACACCGCCAGCCCGCCGACCCGCAGCAATCGCAGGGCGTGCTCCAGATAAGCCGGGTAGTTGGCCTTGTCGGCATCGATGAAAACCAGATCGAACTGGCCTGGCTGGTCCAGCTTGCCGAGGGTTTCCAGCGCAGGCGCCAGGCGCAGATCGATGCGTCCGGCCAGCCCGGCTTCCTGCCAGTAACGCAGGGCCGTGGCGTTGTAGTCACCGGAGATATCACAGCAAATCAGCGAACCCTCAGCGGGCAATGCCGCCGCCATGCACAGTGCGCTGTAACCGGTAAAGGTGCCGACTTCGAGCAAACGCCTGGCCCCCGTCAGTTTCACCAGCAAAGCAAGAAACTGCCCCTGCTCAGGCGCCACCTGCCAGCGTGCCATCGGCAGCGCCTGGGTCTCATCGCGCAAGCGCTTGAGCAGAGGCGTTTCGCGCAGGGAAACATCAAGCAGGTATTGGTACAGGGCGTCGTCGAGATTGAGCGTGCGAGCAGTCATGACCACCAGCTCCGGAGGTTACGGATTGCGCGCCAAATGTTCAGGCTGCAGAACACGCTTGGCGCTCAGGTAAGCTTTTTGCCAATAGGCCTTGGACAGACTGTCGAGCTTCACAGTGCCGCCGGTGGCCGGCGCATGGACGAAACGCCCCTCTCCCACATAGATGCCAGCATGACTGACCTGGGAACCGCCATTGGTGGCAAAGAAAAGCAGGTCGCCGGTCTGCAAGCCGTCCTTGCCCACATTCGCCGCTTGCATGGAGATCATCTCGCGCGTGGTACGCGGCAAGGCAATACCGGCGACATCGCGGTACACATAAGCGATCAGGCCGCTGCAATCAAATCCGGAATCCGGCGTATTGCCACCCCAACGATAAGGCGTGCCCACCAGACCGAGCGCGCGAAACAGCACGTCTTCCGCTTCGGGCGAAAAAGCTTGTGAGGAACCAAATACGATGGGAGCGCGAACCACCGGCGCAGGAGGCGGTGTGCGGCTGGCGCAGGCACTGAGCAGCGCTGCGAAGAACATGATTGCGAGGCGGGCCGACGTCGTCATAAGCAGAACATCCTGATCTGGCTGCGGCTTTTTCTGCGGGGAGCGCAGAAAAGAAAACCGCCTGCGTGGGACGCAGGCGGTTTGCCATCATTTGTAGATCAAGATTCTAGCGGCTACACGACAAACTTCAAGTAAGACTTTAAGTTCGCCTTACAAAATGTCCGCTTATTTACGTGCAGTAACGATTGGCGACGCGTTAGGTGCCATTGCCAGGGCGCGCTTGGCTTCGATGAAGGTCTTGCTCCAGTAGCTGTCGCCCAGGCTATCGATGCGCACACCGCCGCTGCGGCGGCTGCTGGAGTGGATGAACTGATTGTCACCCAGGTAGATCCCGGCGTGACTGACGCGACCACGACGACCGTTGGTTGCGAAGAACAGCAGGTCGCCCGGCTCAAGCTTGCTGCGCGAGACCAGCGGAGCGTCCACGTTGATCATTTCGCGGGTGGAGCGCGGCAGGTTCATGCCCGCTTCTTCGCGGAACAGGTAACCGATGAAACCACTGCAATCGAAGCCGGCTTCAGAAGTACCGCCGAAACGGTAGCGGGTACCGATCAGGGACATGCCACGTTCGAGGATGCTGTCGGCCAGGACCGGAAGCTGGTAGGACTTGCCGCCAGCGAAGTCTGCGAGTTCTTTTTCGGTAGCCAGCTCTTCCTGAAAGAGAGCGGAAGACTGGGCGGTGACCGAGTTTTGAACCTGTTGTTGCGGAGCTTGCTGGGCCACTGGAGTGTGGGCAGCGCAACCGAACAACAGGGTAACGAGTGCGAGAGGCACGAGGGGTGCGAAGCGATTTAGCATGGGCACGACCGTGGCTGAAAGTTGTAAAGAAGCCGAGACTATGCCCGCTATCAACCTCATTTGCAAATTCAATCGATCTTTTTGTGACTTATCCGTTTCTCGTTTACATCTAAGCGCTTAAGCCCATTTTAAACACGCACGCGGCCTGCAACCTTGCAGGAAAGCGGGATTTCAGGCGCCTGAAATATGCCGAAACAGCTAAAAGCCCCGGTTTCAGCGGGTTTACCAGCCGAGGGTTTCTTTCAAAAACGGGATTGTCAGCTTGCGCTGAGCCTGGAGGGAGGCCTGGTCGAGGCGCTCGAGCAACTCGAACAGCGCACTCATGCTGCGGGTACCGCGAGTCAGAATGAAATGCCCGACTTCATCGGTCAGATGCAGACCGCGACGGGATGCGCGCAATTGCAGGGCACGCAGTTTGTCCTCATCGGACAGCGGACGCATCTGGAAGATCAAGGCCAAGGTCAGGCGGGATTTGAGATCCGCCAGCTTCACCGGCAACTCCCGAGGGGATGTCGACGCGGCAATCAGCAAGCGCCGACCGCTGTCGCGCAAGCGATTGAACAGATGAAACAGCGCCTCTTCCCAATCTGCTCGTCCGGCGACCACCTGCAAATCATCCAGACAGACCAGCTCGTACTGTTCGAGGTTGTCGAGGATTTCAATGCCGCGATCGAGCAGCTCGGCCAACGGTAGATACACCGCCGGCTCGCCCAATTGCTCGAAGCGCAGGCAGGCGGCCTGCAACAGGTGCGTACGCCCTACCCCGTCCTTGCCCCAAAGGTAGATCAGGCTTTCGGTCCAGCCGGCGTCGGCTTCGCACAGCCGCTCGACATAGCCGAGTGCAGCGGCATTGGCGCCTGGGTAGTAGTTGATAAAGGTGGCGTCGTCACGCAGACGCACACCTAGGGGCAGCTGAATCGGTTTCATGCTGACTGAACAGTTCCAAAGGAACCGTTAGTGGCCTCTGTGTAAAGTTTGCGAAGTTTATACCCGTGAAGCGGACCGCACAATGCGACAGACCACAAGCAAAATCAAAGGTTTGCGTTAATGCATTGGTTTTGTGACAGATTCTTTGGCGGTGCATGTGACAGTCGGGCGACGCCAGCAGGCTGATCCGGTACGAACCCGGGCAGCCCGCCATCGGCTATCGATGGCCCTTACACCTGCGGCTCGTCGGCCCTCCCGTAGATATCAGAATCCTTATACAAATCATGCACATGACGCACCAGCACCATGATCACCGCGGCGACCGGCAAAGCCAGCAGCACACCGGTAAAGCCAAACAGCTCACCACCGGCCAGGATCGAGAAAATCACCGCCACCGGGTGCAGGCCAATCCGGTCACCGACCAGCAACGGCGTCAGCACCATACCCTCCAGCGCCTGGCCGACCATGAACACCGCGACAATGCCGAGCATTGGATAAAGATCACCACCGAACTGGAACAGCCCCGCAAGCAGCGCCGCGCCAATGCCGATGATAAACCCCATGTACGGCACGATCGCCGCCAGACCGGCAATCAGGCCAATCAGCAGACCCAGTTCCAACCCGACCAGCATCAGGCCTGCTGCGTAGATCACACCCAAGGCCACCATCACCAGCAACTGTCCGCGCACGAACGCTCCGAGCACTTCATGGCATTCACCCGCCAGCGACACCGCGCGCGCTTCACGATCACGGGGCAGCAGGCTGCGGACCTTGGCCATCATCAGGTCCCAATCCCGCAACAAGTAGAAGCTCACCACCGGAATCAACACCAGGTTCGCCAGCCAGCCGATCAACGCCAGTCCCGAGGCCGTGGCATGACTCAGCACCACACCGACAACATCAGTGGTCTGACTCATATGCTCGCTGATGGCGGCCTTGAGCTTGTCAAACTTCCAGAAACCGTCCGACAGGCCGAACTTCGATTGCGCCCAGGGCAACGCCGTGTGCTGCAGCCAGTCGAGCATTTGCGGGGCCAGCTCATACAAACGAAACAACTGCCTGGCGAGCAACGGCACCAACACCAGCAGCAGCGCGGTGAAGATCAATGTAAACAGGGTAAACACCGCCACGACACCCCAGGTTCTGGACAAGCCTGCCTTCTCCAGCCGATCCACCAGCGGGTCGAACAGGTAGGCCAACAGCAGCGCCACCAGGAACGGCGTCAGGATCGGATGCAACAACCAGACAAACACACACAGCAGGACCACCCCGCCGAGCCAGAACCAACGCCGCGTATCGGCCATGAACCACTCCATTGCTTCTATATAAAGAAAGAAAAACTACCAGCGAAAACGTAGCTGCGGGATCGGGGCCGGTGCGGCGGCTGGCACCGGGCTGCCGGTGGTTGGCTGAACGGGCGCTACCGGGGCCGGGACCGGGGCCTGACCCGCCGGCGCCTCCTGCAGTCTGGCCAGCGACAGTTGCGCACGCAACTGATCGACGCTGCCATTGACCCGATAAAGAATCCGGTCACCGTCGACACTGCGCACACGCCCGCCAAACGGTTCCAGCAATCGTCCGAGCGACGCGTAGCGCTCAAGATTCATGCCTTGCACTTCCAGCAATTGCTCACTCGAAGCACCCGGCTTGGCGACAAACCGCGGCGCCAGGCGCTCGTTGACAGCCAGCATCACCGCATCGGCCACGGCGGCCTGATCGGCGCCCTGCACACTGCCGGCCTCTTTTTTATCCCCCAGCCACAATTGCCACTTGGCTTGCCATTGCCCGCCCTCTTCCCTGGCGTGTACGGCAAGCAGGGCGTCGGCATTGTAGCGTTCCGATGCCGCATGCAAAGGTGCGGGATCTGCGCCCTCCAGGTTCGGCGCGGTTGCGACGATCTGTTCGTTCAGGTCCGCCAATGGCAAGCGCAATGGCAAGCCCCGATGCTGGGCAGCCCGACGCAGCGGCGCCGCGCTGGCCTGGCCGTCGCCCACCAGGCTTGAACCCTCGGTGGAATCATTCAACCACCAGCCGAGGATCGACGGCCGATTGGCCCCCCACATGGCCAGGCCGGCGCGGCGCAAGGCCTGCTCGGTGGTACCCGGATCGAAATCGACCTTCAGGACTTCCGGTGGGCCGGCCTCAAAGCCATATTGGCTGATGATCTGTTGCGGGTCTTTGCGAATCGCTGCCAACCCCGGACTTTGGGCGGCCTTGGGGTCGCCGGTCAGGCGCAATACCAATGTGTCCAACGCACGCTGAGTCGCCTGGTCGCGCTCCTCGGGGGACTGGCCATTCACCGGCTCGCGCACCAGGTACAGCCCTTTGACGGTTTCGGCTTGACTGACCAGGCTGACCACTGACAAACAACTCACAAGCAAGAATTTACAAAAACGCATGGAGGATTCCTGACGACAAGAGCGGCTGGAGCAGACCGCATGAAGACGATCGAGCAAGACTGTGACCGTTGCCCGACGCAAAACATTCACACGTTCCGGGTAAGTTTTCGCACTGTCATAACGATAGACGGTTAATGCGATACCTTATACAGCCATGCAGGATGCCACCGACACCGCGCATTAACGGTTTTTTTGAACGGATATGGCCCTGCTGTCGGCCTGAGGATGGCCGCTGCGGCTCAAGCCTGATAAAATCGCGCGCCTTCGCAGACCGGCAACAGCCGGGCACCCTGAAATTCGTGCATGGCCCTCGCCTTCGCCTGTTTCGGCGGTCCCGATGGACTCGGTCGTTACCCAGAAATCCCCCCCTAAAGGCCTGGATCATGAGCAAGCAACCCTCCCTGAGCTACAAGGACGCCGGTGTAGACATCGACGCCGGTGAAGCATTGGTCGAACGCATCAAGAGCGTCGCCAAGCGCACTGCGCGCCCGGAAGTCATGGGCGGCCTGGGCGGTTTCGGCGCCCTCTGCGAAATCCCGGCCGGCTACAAGCAGCCTGTGCTGGTTTCCGGTACTGACGGCGTCGGCACCAAGCTGCGCCTGGCACTGAATCTGAACAAGCACGACAGCATCGGCATCGACCTGGTTGCCATGTGCGTCAACGACCTGGTGGTGTGCGGTGCCGAGCCGCTGTTCTTCCTGGACTACTACGCTACCGGCAAACTGAACGTCGACACCGCTGCCCAGGTTGTGACCGGCATCGGCGCAGGCTGCGAACTGTCGGGCTGCTCGCTGGTTGGCGGCGAAACCGCTGAAATGCCGGGCATGTACGAAGGTGAAGACTACGACCTGGCCGGTTTCTGCGTCGGCGTCGTGGAAAAATCCGAAATCATCGACGGTTCCAAGGTTGCTGCCGGCGATGCCCTGCTCGCCCTGCCGTCTTCCGGCCCGCACTCCAACGGCTACTCGCTGATCCGCAAGATCATCGAAGTATCCGGCGCCGACATCGAGAACATCCAGCTCGACGGCAAGCCGCTGACCGACCTGCTGATGGCCCCGACCCGTATCTACGTGAAGCCGCTGCTCAAGCTGATCAAGGAAACCGGCGCTGTCAAAGCCATGGCCCACATCACTGGCGGCGGTCTGCTGGACAACATCCCGCGCGTTCTGCCAAAAGGCGCTCAAGCCGTGGTTGACGTGGCAAGCTGGAACCGCCCGGCAGTGTTCGACTGGCTGCAAGAGAAAGGCAACGTTGACGAGAACGAAATGCACCGCGTGCTGAACTGCGGCGTGGGCATGGTCATCTGCGTGGCTCAGGAGCACGTTGAAGCCGCCCTGAACGTTCTGCGCGAAGCGGGCGAGCAGCCTTGGGTCATCGGCCAGATCTCCACCGCTGCCGAAGGTGCGGCTCAGGTTGAACTGAAGAACCTCAAGGCTCACTGATGCCTAAGACCTGTGATGTCGTGGTGCTGTTGTCCGGCACCGGCAGTAACTTGCAGGCCCTGATCGACAGCACGCGGACCGGCGACAGCCCGGTCCGCGTCGCTGCGGTGATTTCCAACCGCGCCGACGCCTACGGCCTGCAACGCGCCAGGGACGCGGGTATCGACACCCGCGCCCTGGATCACAAGGCTTTCGAAGGTCGCGAGGCCTTCGACGCCGCGCTGATCGAACTGATCGACGCCTTCAATCCCAAACTCGTGGTACTCGCCGGATTCATGCGCATTCTCAGCGCTGGTTTCGTACGCCACTATCAGGGTCGCCTGCTCAATATCCATCCCTCGCTGCTACCCAAATACAAAGGGTTACACACCCATGAGCGCGCGCTGGAGGCTGGCGACACCGAGCACGGCTGCTCCGTGCACTTCGTCACCGAGGAACTCGATGGCGGACCACTGGTCGTACAAGCTGTAATACCGGTAGAGTTACAGGATTCGCCGCAGAGTCTGGCGCAGCGGGTCCATGTTCAGGAACACCTGATCTACCCGATGGCCGTACGCTGGTTTGCCGAAGGTCGTCTAGCCCTCGGCGAGCAAGGTGCTTTACTGGATGGACAGTTACTCGCGGCCAGCGGCCACTTGATTCGAAACTAGGAGATTTTATGCGTCGCGCCCTGCTCTTCGCTTGCGCTCTGCTCGCCTTGCCCTTCGCCCAGGCGGCAGACCTTCAACCTTTCTCCGCCAGCTACACCGCCGACTGGAAACAGCTGCCCATGAGTGGCACTGCCGAGCGCAGCCTGACCAAGGAAGCCAACGGCGTCTGGAAGCTCAGCTTCAAGGCTTCGATGATGATCGCCAGCCTGTCCGAAGAAAGCACCCTGACCGTGGACAAGGATACCTTGCTGCCCCAGTCCTACCACTTCGAGCGTGGCGGCCTGGGCAAAGCCAAGAAAGCCGACCTGGATTTCGACTGGGCCGCGAAAAAGGTCACCGGCACCGATCGTGGTGACGCGGTCGATATTCCGCTGAACCGCGGCATGGTCGACAAATCCACCTATCAACTGGCGCTGCAACATGACGTGGCTGCCGGCAAAAAGAGCATGAGCTATCAGGTTGTCGATGATGGCGAAGTCGATACCTATGACTTCCGTGTGCTGGGCTCGGAAAAAGTCGACACCAAGGCTGGCCAGATCGATGCGATCAAGGTCGAGCGCGTACGCGATCCGACGCAAAGCAAGCGCATCACCGTGCTGTGGTTCGCCAAGGATTGGGACTACCTGCTGGTCCGCCTGCAACAGGTCGAAACCGACGGCAAGGAATACAACATCATGCTCCTGGACGGCACGGTCAACGGCAAGCCAGTCAAAGGCAGCTGATCCGGATCGAGACCAGTAGGAGCGAGCTTGCTCGCGATGGACTTTAACGATGACTCGCCCTGGCGGATACACGCAGTGCCAGTGAGATTATCGCAAGCAAGCTCGCTCCTACAGATTGGAACACCCGACAAACGCGATGGCTCTATACCCTCAAGGTCATTTTTTGATCGAATGAGTTTTCCTGTCGCCTGCGAGGTTTGCCATGACTGTTACCGTCAACACCGTTTCTGCCGAAGGTTTGCGCCACAGCGTCCAGATCGATGACCACGAACTCTTCGCCGACGCGCCCGCCACGGCTGGCGGAGAGGGTTCGGCGCCGGAGCCACACGATTATTTCGATGCCGCGCTGGGTGCCTGCAAAGCCCTGACCCTGAAGCTGTATGCCAGGAAGAAAGACATCCCGCTGACCGGTGTCGGCGTCGAGGTCAAGCGCGACAACAGCCTGGAACAGAAAGGCCAGTACGTGCTGCACGTCAAGCTGACCCTCAAGGGCGTACTCACCGACGCCCAGCGCGATGAACTGCACCGTGTGGCCGATCGCTGCCCGATCCACAAGCTGATGACCACCTCTGAAGTCAGCATCGAAACGCATTTGTCCGAAGGCGCGTTCAGCCAATAGCGGCAAGGGTTGCCCAAGCGGGTTATGCTCGAACGCATTACCCGCTCAGCCTGGAACGCACCATGAACACTCCGCTCGTGATCCGCCCCCGCACCGAAGATGTCGAGGGCCAGCCGATTCTCCGCCCGCTGCCATCGGCCAAGTGCCGCAGCGTCGGGCCATTCGTGTTTTTCGACCACATGCTGGAAACCCGTTATCCACCGGGCAAAGGCATGAACATTCGCCAGCATCCACACATTGGCCTGTCCACCCTCACCTACTTGTTCCAGGGGCAGATCCAGCACAAGGACAGCCTTGGTTCCGATCAAGTGGTCGGGACTGGCGACGTCAGCTGGATGACGGCCGGCAGCGCCATCGCCCACGTCGAACGCACGCCCGAAGCCCTGAAGGAAAGCGGCTTCACGATGCACGGTTTGCAGATCTGGCTGGCTTCACCCAAGGATAAAGAACAAGGTCCGGGGCATTACAGCCACCATCCAGCGTCCACATTGCCGGTCAGCGAAAACCTGGGGGTGAAGATTCGCATGATTGCCGGGTCAGGCTTTTGCCTGGAATCGCCAGTGCCAGTGCTTTCTCCTACGCTGTACGCGGAACTGCACCTGCAAACGGCGACGACATTGCTGATTCCCACCGAGCATGAAGAACGCGCGCTGTATGTGTTGAGCGGCGAAGTACAACTCGATGGCGAGCCAATAGAGCCGTACTCGCTGGTGGTACTGCCTGCGGGGGAAGAGATGACACTGTTTGCCGAAAGCGACAGTCACGCCGTGTTGTTCGGCGGTGCTCCGCTGGACGGGCCACGGCGGATCAACTGGAATTTTGTCGCGAGCGATCCGGCGGCGATTGATGAAGCACGCCGGCGTTGGGCAGCCGGGGATTGGCCGACGGTGCCCGGGGAAGTTGAGCGAATCGAACTGCCCTGAAACTTTCAGCACCCGTTATGCCGCCATCGCGAGCAAGCTCGCTCCCACAGTTGACCGTGCCGGCCGCAAGAATTGTGTACGACACATTTCCCCTGTGGGAGTGAGAGGTTCGAATTGCCCTGAAAACTTCAGCGCCAGTTATGCCGCCATCGCGAGCAAGCTCGCTCCCACAGTTGACCGTGTCGGCCGCAAGAATTGTGTACGACACCATTCCCCTGTGGGAGCGAGCTTGCTCGCGATGGGGCCGGCGAAGACACCGGCCCAATCCAGGCTGAAAACAGCTATCAGCCCTTGAACACTTCATCCAGCAAGTTATGCATCGACGTAAACGCCCGGGCAGCCACCTTGGCGTCATACATCATCATGCCCGGCACATTGGCGTGCGGGTCGGTGAACGAGTGGAACGCACCGCCATAGCTCAGCAACTGCCAATCCACACCCGCCGCGTTCATTTCGTCTTCGAACGCCGGCAACTGCTCCTTCGGCACCAATGGATCGGATGCGCCATGCAGCACCAGGACCTTACCCTTGATGTTTTTCGCATCAGCCGGATTCGGTGTGTCCAGCGTGCCGTGGAACGACACCGCTGCCTTCACCGGCGCGCCGGTACGGGCAAACTCCAGGGCGCAGCAACCGCCGAAGCAGAAACCGAAAGTGGCCAGTTTCGAAGTATCGACAGCCACTTCACCCTGGCTTTGCAGCTGCTCGAACGCCACCTGCATGCGCTTGCGCAGCAATGGGCGGTCATTCTTCAACGGCATCATGGCCGCGCCGGCCTCGTCATTGTTCGTCGGTCGAACCGATTGACCGTAAAGGTCTGCGATCAGTACCACATAACCCTTGGATGCCACCGACTTGGCGATCTCCTCGGCACCGGCGCTGACGCCCATCCAGTTCGGCGCCATCAACAAGCCCGGGCGCGGGCCTTTATGGTCGGCATCGAAGGCCAGACGGCTTTCGTAAGCCTGGCCGTCAATCTGATAGGCAACGGAACGTACAGTGATTTGGCTCATTTCTGACTCCTGATGTTTTAGCACCGAAATGAAAAAACCCGCCGAAGCGGGTTTTTCTACAACACCGTCAGGCCGATAGCTCGACCAACAGCTTGTTCAGACGGCGCACATAGGCCGCCGGGTCTTTCAAGCTGTCGCCGGCCGCCAGGGCCGCCTGATCGAAGAGGATGTGCGAGAGGTCGCCGAAGCGCTCGTCGCTCTGCTCGTTGTCGAGCTTCTCGATCAGCGGGTGAGCCGGGTTGAATTCGAAGATCGGCTTCGAATCCGGAACCTTCTGACCGCTGGCTTCCAGGATCTGGCGCATCTGCAAGCCCAGGTCCTGCTCACCGATGGCCAGGATTGCCGGGGAGTCGGTCAGGCGATGGGAAACCCGCACTTCAGCAACGGACTCGCCCAATGCGGTTTTCAGACGCTCGACCAGACCTTCTTTGGCCTTGGCGACTTCTTCCGCGGCCTTCTTGTCCTCTTCCGAGTCCAGGTTGCCCAGGTCCAGGTCACCGCGCGCTACGTCGACAAAGCTCTTGCCGTCGAAGTCGCTGAGGTAGCTCATCAGCCACTCGTCGATACGGTCGGTCAGCAGCAGCACTTCGATGCCTTTCTTGCGGAAGACTTCCAGGTGCGGGCTGTTCTTGACCTGGGCGTAGGTTTCGCCGGTCAGGTAGTAGATCTTGTCCTGACCTTCCTTGGCGCGCGCCAGGTACTCGGCCAGGCCGACAACCTGCTCGCCATCGTCGCCGTGGGTCGATGCGAAACGCAGCAGACCGGCGATTTTTTCCTTGTTGGCGAAATCTTCTGCCGGGCCTTCTTTCATGACCTGACCGAAGTTTTTCCAGAAGCCCTTGTATTGCTCAGGCTCGTTCTTCGCCAGTTTTTCCAGCATGTCCAGGACGCGCTTGGTCAGCGCCGACTTCATCGAGTCGATGATCGGGTCTTTCTGCAGGATTTCCCGCGACACGTTCAGCGACAGGTCGTTGGAGTCGACCACGCCCTTGATGAAGCGCAGGTACAGCGGCAGGAAGGACTCGGCCTGATCCATGACGAACACGCGCTGCACGTACAGCTTCAGGCCTTTCGGCGCCTCACGCTGGTACAGGTCGAACGGCGCACGGGTCGGCACGTACAGCAATGAGCTGTATTCGAGCTTGCCTTCGACCTTGTTGTGGCTCCAGCTCAGCGGATTTTCGAAATCGTGAGCGATGTGCTTGTAGAACTCCTGGTATTCCTCGTCCTTGATATCGGTACGCGGACGGGTCCACAGGGCGCTGGCGCGGTTGACGGTTTCCCACTCAACGGCCGGCTGCTCTTCACCTTCGGCAGCGGCCACTTCTTTCGGCAGCTCGATCGGCAAGGCGATGTGATCGGAGTACTTCTTGATGATGTTGCGCAGACGCCAGCCATCGGCGAACTCGTCTTCACCGGACTTCAGGTGCAGGACGATGCGAGTGCCGCGCTCAGCCTTGTCGACGGTTGCGACTTCGAAATCGCCTTCGCCTTTGGACGACCAATGCACGCCTTCGCTGGCCGGGCTGCCGGCGCGACGGCTGAACACATCGACTTTGTCGGCGACGATGAAGGCGGAGTAGAAACCAACGCCAAACTGGCCGATCAGGTGCGAGTCTTTCTTCTGGTCGCCGGTCAGGTGCTTCATGAAATCGGCAGTGCCGGACTTGGCGATGGTACCCAGGTGGGTGATCGCGTCTTCGCGGCTCATGCCAATACCGTTGTCTTCGAGGGTGACGGTTTTAGCGTCCTTGTCGAAGCTCACGCGGATTTTCAGTTCGGCGCCACCTTCCAGCAGCTCTGGCTTGGCCAGGGCTTCGAAACGTAACTTGTCGACAGCGTCAGAGGCGTTCGAGATCAATTCGCGAAGGAAAATTTCCTTGTTGGAATACAGCGAATGGATCATGAGATGCAGCAGCTGCTTCACCTCGGTCTGGAAGCCCAGGGTTTCCTTTTGAGTTTCCACACTCATGGTCATCAAACTCCAATCAGATGGCATAAGCCGCGACCTTGAGGATCGACGGCGGGTTGTCCTCAGAGTTTGGGGCTGAGTTCAGGATTTCAAGGGCTCTTCGAGTTTGAAATGTGCACGGGCCGTGGCAATGGGCTCGGCTTCGGTGCTTTGCCAGGCGGTAATCGCCACATTGGCGACCCGGCGACCCTGGCGCCAAACCTGGCATCGGGCCCAGGTATCGCGAAACTGTCCGGCTCGCAGGTAATCCAGGGAGAAGTCGATGATCTTCGGCACCCCGGGCGTTCCGGTAAACACCAACAGGTGCAGCGCCGCGGCCAATTCCATGAAACCGGCGATCACACCGCCATGAATCGCCGGCAACAAGGGGTTACCGATGTTGTCCTGGTTCGCTGGCAGCTTGAACAGCAACTCATCTCCCACCCGGGAACATTCGACGCCGATCAGCCGGGCATAGGGAATCAAATCCAGCAGCGAGGCGTAATCGCCCTGCTCGTGGGCCTTTTGCAACTGATCTTTCAGCGACTCGCTCATTGCGCACCTCCGGCAACCGCGCCACCAAAGCCCTTGGTGCCTTTGATGTTCTTGCCCATGCGCATGAAAGTGCCCATCACATGGGCAATGGGTTGCCCGGGGTCATCCTGATAGGCGAAGCCACGGGCAAAAATCACGTCGGTGGTGACCCGATAGCACTGGGCAAAGCCGTAGACATCCTTATGTGGTTCGGCGGCGTGCATGTAGTCGATGCGCAGATCCAGGGTCGGGCAGACTTCGAATTCCGGGAGCACGCAGAGTGTCGCCATGCCACAGGCGGTGTCCATCAGCGAAGTCAGCGCTCCGCCATGAATCACGCCGGTTTCGGGATTGCCGACGATCTGCGGGCTGTACGGCAGCACAATCGTCAGCCCTTCGTTGCTGGCGCTGTGAACGCTTAGTCCAAGTACCTGGCAATGTCGCAGCGCCGACAGAAAGCGCTTTGCACGCTCAAAAACGGGGTTTTCAGTCATTTGATAAAAACTCTTGTTTATGTCTGTACAGTGCGGTGGCGGTCCGGGTAAAAGTTCCACACTAGAACAAACTTATATATCTGAAAAAATTAAGGAACTTAACCCTGATGCGTGGGCTCTTAATGCCAGTAGATGCTTTTCATCAGGAGAAACACCCCATGCGTAAGACTTTAGCTATTGCCTTGATGTTGACCGCTTCCCTCGGTCTCGCTGCCTGCGATAAAAAATCCGAGGACAAAGCTCAAGATGCGACCAAACATGCCGAGCAAGCTCAGCAGGACATGAACAAAGCTCAGGATAAAGTGAACGACGCTGCGAAAGAAAACGCCGAAGCTGCCAAAGCTCAGGCCGAATCGAACGCAGAAGCGGCAAAAGAGGCCGCTCCAGCCGCTCCGGCCGCTCCAGAAGCACCTAAGAACTAATACGGTTTTTAGAGTGGCAAAAGAAAACCCGCCAAGTGCGGGTTTTCTTTTGCCTTGAAAAAATGGTTAGAGCAAAATCGTTCGAAAAGTCGGACTAATCATCAACAACAGCGAACAGATCAATCCCACCAGCCAAACCAGACTGCGCTGCCAGGCCAGATCCTTCCAGTAACACACCAGGTAAATAACCCGTGTGATCACGAATATGATCGCCAGGCAGTCGATCAGCCAGCCCGCCGTCTGCGTGGTATGCGCCATCAACACACCCACCGCGAACAATATGAACGCTTCGAAACTGTTCTGATGCGCCGCCACCGCCCGGGCTCCCAGACCTGTGAGTTGCATCTGCTGTTGGCGCGGCAGGTGGTTATCGTAACCACCCTGCTCTTTCATGGCCCTGGTCACGGGCATTCGCGCCAGATAAATCAACACCGCACTGATAAACACGCACCAGAATGGAATACTCATCAAGCTGCCTCTTTAATTGCCTCCGGCAACGGCGCCTCTGTAGGGGTATAGACCATCACATCAAGAACGTCGGAATGAAACTCGCGGCGGTACAAAACAAACACGACGCCGGCACTCATCAACATGAACAGCCACGGGCTGACAAACCAGGCCAGCATGGTCATGCCGAAGTAGTAGGAACGCAGCCCGAAGTTGAACTGGTTGGCGGCCATGGAGATGACGCGGGCCGCACGGGAAGCGAATGCTTTGCGCTCTTGCTCCGATACATGGCGCTCGCCGACCATCGGTGCCGAGCCCACCAGTACCGCCGCAAAGTTGTATTGGCGCATGCACCAGCTGAACGTAAAGAACGCATAGACAAACACCAGCGCCAGGCACAGCAACTTGATTTCCGACATTCCCTGGGACGCCTGTTGCACCATCGGGATATCCGCCAACAACGATACCGCCCGTTCCGAAGCCCCCAATACCGTGAGAATACCGGCCAGGATAATCAATGTACTGGAGGCGAAGAACGACGCATTGCGCTCCAGATTGCCGATCACGCTGGCATCGGCGATGCGGTTGTCGCGCAGCAGCATGCGGCGCATCCAGTCTTCACGATACAGGTGCAGCACACTGGCCAGGCACGCGGTGTCACGGCCTTTCCATGTGGCATAGCGGGTGTACCCGCCCCAGCAGATAACGAACCAGACGGCGGCAAGAATGTGGATCAGGTTGGCTTGGATGAACGACATGCAGGTCCTTGTGTTTGGACTTAAGAAAAAAGCTGTGGCTGCGCAAATTCAACGAACGATTCTTCCACGCAGTGCTCAAGTGCAGTTTCGACGGGATTCGGAGAAAAAAGACACGCCGCCTATTCACAATAATTCCATCGACAGCCACATGCTCAAGCAGGCGCGAAACGAAGACTGCAGCGTGTGCTTGTGCTGCCTCGATACTTAAAAACTATGAACTAGAACAGCTTAATAGCTGTCATTTTTGACAGCTATTAATGCGGCTTGTGTGGCAGTAATTTGAGAGAACATTTCGCAGGAATCAGCCTGACGGAAATTCACTCCATTTACGCAGCGAGACTTGATCATGTCCCACAGCACAATTGATCCAAGCAAACAGGGCTTTGACCCTGATTTCGCGAATCGTGGCATGTTTTATGAATTTGCCCAAGGCAGTTCACCCATGAAAATTTTGGGAAGAACCACCGGCGGGAAAATCCTGCTCGCGGGGTCTGCGTTGCCGGAAGTCGCAGGCAAGCCGCTGTCTCAATTTCAGCTTGTTCAACTCCTTGAAGATGGGACTCCGGACCCTGATTTTGGAACCAGCGGTTTTGTGGTGGGTGGTTTTAAGGAAAATCATCACGCATATACAGACGGAGCGAATCTGCTGAAGGACGGCAAGATCCTGCTGATAGGTACGCACTGGGGCGCGTTGAATCAATTGGCGTTTGCCAGATTCCTAGCGGATGGTTCACTAGACCAGACGTTTGGAGATGGGGGCGTTTACATTACTCCAATCCCAAGCGCCTCAGGCGCCCCCCCAACCACTCGCCAGAGCAGCCGCAATGCCCTTAGCCTCCCAACAGCAATAGGACCAAACGGTGAAATCATCACCGCAAGCGGATTACGGGTGCGCAGGTACACCAGCGACGGAAAAGAGGATATGCGTTTTGATACCCAGCTCCGTTCGATCAACGCTGTAGGAGTATCGGCAACCGGAAAAATTACTGTCGCCGGTGTCAATCGTCAACGCCAGGGGGTAATTGCTCGTTTCAAAGCAAACGGCACCCCAGACAATACTTTTGGAGATAACGGTTACTTAGCTTTCAGCGTTTTCAAAGGACGTGATGCCGGAACGGTTGTCAATTGCATGGTGTTACGTGATGACGACAGCATTTTTGTTGCAGGAATTGCGGACCCAGACATTTTCACTCCAGACGGAGCTACCGAAAGAGGAATGCTGGCTGCGTTCAATAGCAATGGTAGCCCTAATCTAGTGTTCAACGACGGCAAGCCAGTCGTCACTGAACTCCCTTCCGGTCAATCCTGCCGGTGGAAGGACATCTATCACTCTCTGCCAGACCGACTCGTCGTCGTAGGTTCAACAGGCACGCATGGTAGCGAAAGCAGCCTGATCGCGCGCTATAAAACATCCGGGGAGACCGATTCCTCATTTGGCAACAATGGACATCGGGTAACGGATATCAGCTCCGACCGCGAAGAGTGGCTGTCGGTATTGGTACAGCCCAACAACAAAATCCTGGTGTCGGGCGATTGCACGATCAAAACAGATCCTGCAACGGTAGTCCGCTACCAAGAGACATAAATCACCCATTAGCCATTAAAAATGCCCCGTATCGATTGATACGGGGCATTTCTGTTTTGTTCACAGGCCCGCTTGTGACGGGCCGGTAAAGCTTAAGCCAGCGCTTCTTCGCGCTTGCCCAGCATACGGTCACAGACCACGGCGACAACAAGAGTCATAACCGATGGCACCAGCCAGGCCAGGCCCTGCTCGCTAAGCGGCAGGTGGGCCATTTGTGTCGGCATCCAGTCCGCCAGGCCGGCCCCCTTCAGGGCATCGATCAGGCCGAAGATGAACGACACCAGCATCACCGGGCCGAGGATACGACCCTGCTCATGCCAGAAGTCCTTGCAGAAGCTCAACGCCACCAGAACGATGCACGGCGGGTAGATCGCGGTCAGTACCGGGATCGAGAACGCAATCAGCTTGGTCAGGCCCAGGTTGGACACCAGCAGCGAGAACGCCGCCAGGATGATCACCAGTGTCTTGTAAGACAACGGCACCACACGGCTGAAGTACTCGGCGCAGGCACAGGTCAGGCCGACCGCGGTCACCAGGCACGCCAGGGAGATCAGCACGGCAAGGAAACCACTGCCCAGCGAACCAAAGGTGTGCTGCACGTAAGCGTGCAATACCGCCGCGCCATTGGTAGCGCCAGCGGCCACTTCATGGCTGCCCGAACCGAGACGGAACAGGCTGACATACACCAGCGCCAGACCCACGCCAGCGATGAGCCCGGCGATGATCGCATAACGGGTGATCAGTGCTGGCGACTCGACGCCGCGGGAACGGATGGCGTTGACGATGACGATGCCGAACACCAGGGCGCCCAGGGTATCCATGGTCAGGTAACCATTGATGAAGCCTTGGGAAAACGGTGCTGCAACGTATTCAGGGGTTGCATGGCCAATGTCACCGGCCGGCAAGGCGAATGCTGCAATGCCCAGCACGGCCAGGGCGATGATCTTCAACGGCGCGAGGAAGCGCCCTACGGTATCCAGCAAACGGCCCGGATACAGCGAGATGAAGAACACCAGCAGGAAGTAAACCGAGCTGTACAGGAACAGCGCCAGCGGGCTCTCGCCGGTCAGGGGCGCCAGGCCCACCTCGAAGGATACCGTCGCGGTACGTGGCGTCGCGAACAGCGGGCCAACAGCGAGGTAGCAAGCCGCTGCCAGCAGGCCACCGGCCACTTTACCGATCGGGCTGCTCAAGGCATCCATTGCTCCGCCGACCTTGGCCAGCGCCACGACGGTGATCACCGGCAGACCAACTGCGGTGACCAGGAAACCCAGCGCCGCCATCCAGACATTGGGCCCGGACTGTAAACCGACGATAGGTGGGAAGATGATGTTGCCAGCCCCGACGAACAGGGCAAACGTCATAAAACCAAGTGCCAGGATGTCCTGGCCTTTCAACACTTTCATTAAGGAAATACCACACTACTGAATCGGAATTTAGAGAGGGATTTCCCTATGGGTGAGGGAAATGCTGTCAGTCCGTATAAGACCGACCCTTTTAGCGCGTTGCGCGCCTTGTGGGCCGCAGACGCAAAAATGGCGCATAGACTAACGAATTTGACCGATAAACGCACTGTTAGAGGGCGAACTATCCGATATACGACATCTTTGTGTCGCGTTTCTGCATGTTGATAGATGTCGCCTGTAAGTCCGCCATCGCGAGCAAGCTCGCTCCCACAGTTGACCGCGTTCCAATGTGGGAGCGAGCTTGCTCGCGATGGCGTCCGCACTGTCAACGCAAACCCCGGAAACGACAAAGGCCACCCGAAGGTGGCCTTTGTTTGGTGAAGCGTCAGCTAAGCGCGAGGCTTACTTGACAGCCCAACCAGTCAGCTCGGCCAGGGCCTTGCCGATGTCTGCCAGCGAACGCACGGTTTTAACGCCTGCGTCTTGCAGAGCAGCGAATTTCTCGTCTGCAGTGCCTTTGCCGCCAGAGATGATTGCGCCAGCATGGCCCATGCGCTTGCCCGGAGGAGCAGTCACACCAGCGATGTAGGATACAACCGGCTTGGTCACGTGTGCCTTGATGTAGGCAGCCGCTTCTTCTTCAGCCGAACCGCCGATCTCACCGATCATCACGATCGCTTCGGTCTTCGGGTCTTCCTGGAACAGCTTCAGGATGTCGATGAAGTTCGAACCCGGGATCGGGTCACCACCGATGCCGACGCAAGTCGACTGACCGAAACCGGCGTCAGTAGTCTGCTTCACAGCTTCGTAGGTCAGGGTGCCGGAACGGGAAACGATACCGACCTTGCCTGGCAAGTGAATGTGACCTGGCATGATGCCGATCTTGCATTCGCCTGGGGTGATCACGCCTGGGCAGTTAGGGCCGATCAGGACTACGCCCAGCTCGTCGCACTTAACTTTAGCGTCCAGCATGTCCAGGGTAGGAATGCCTTCGGTGATGCACACGATCAGCTTGATGCCGCCGAAAGCAGCTTCCAGGATCGAATCTTTGCAGAAAGGAGCCGGAACGTAGATCACGCTGGCGGTGGCGCCAGTGGCAGCTACAGCGTCTTTAACGGTGTTGAACACTGGCAGACCCAGGTGCTCGGTGCCGCCTTTGCCTGGAGTTACACCACCAACCATCTTGGTGCCGTACTCGATGGCTTGCTGGGTGTGGAAACTACCTTGCGAACCGGTAATACCCTGGCAGATAACTTTGGTGTCTTTATTGATCAGGACGCTCATTATTTGCCCTCCGCAGCTTTGACAACTTGTTGAGCAGCGTCGGTCAGGCTGGTAGCAGCGATGATGTTCAAACCGCTTTCTGCCAGTACTTTAGCGCCCAGCTCAGCGTTGTTGCCTTCAAGGCGAACAACAACCGGGATTTTCACGCCGACTTCTTTCACTGCACCGATGATGCCTTCGGCAATCATGTCGCAGCGAACGATGCCGCCGAAGATGTTGACCAGTACTGCAGCGACGTTGGTGTCGGACAGAATGATCTTGAACGCTTCGGTAACGCGTTCCTTGGTAGCACCGCCGCCCACGTCGAGGAAGTTGGCTGGTTTGCCGCCATGCAGGTTGACGATGTCCATGGTACCCATGGCCAGGCCAGCACCGTTGACCATGCAACCGATGTTGCCTTCCAGCGCTACGTAGTTCAGTTCGAACTTGGCAGCGTGCGCTTCGCGCGGATCGTCCTGCGACGGATCGTGGAAAGTCTTCAGCTTAGGCTGACGGTACATGGCGTTGGCGTCGATGTTGATCTTGGCGTCCAGGCAGTGCAGATCGCCGTCAGCCTTGATCACCAGCGGGTTCACTTCCAGCAGGGCCAGGTCGTGATCCTTGAACAGTTTGGCCAGACCTACGAAGATCTTGGCGAACTGGGCAACTTGCTTGCCTTCCAGACCCAACTGGAATGCCAGCTCGCGACCCTGGAATGGCTGAGCGCCAACCAGTGGATCGATAGTGGCTTTCAGAATTTTTTCTGGAGTGTCGTGAGCGATTTTCTCGATGTCCACGCCACCTTCGGTGGAAGCCATGAACACGATACGACGGCTCGAACGGTCAACGACAGCGCCCAGGTACAGCTCTTTAGCGATATCAGTGCACGATTCAACCAGGATCTTGGTGACTGGCTGACCATTGGCGTCAGTCTGGTAAGTCACCAGACGCTTGCCCAGCCACTGCTGTGCGAAGGCTTTGGCGTCTTCTTTGCTGCGAACCAGCTTTACGCCGCCCGCTTTACCGCGACCACCGGCGTGGACCTGGGCTTTGACAACCCACTCGCTGCCGCCGATTTTGTCGCAAGCTTCTGCTGCTGCTTCCGGGGTGTCTACCGCGTAACCGGTGGAAACTGGCAGGCCGTACTCAGCGAACAGCTGCTTACCCTGATACTCGTGAAGATTCATGCTTATTACCGTCTTCGTTAGGTACTGCGCATTCGGTGCTGCACTCATTCAAGTGCCGCACCACCTGTGACTGCTGCTTGCATAGCCTTTCCGGATACCCGGTGCAGCTATGCAAGACTGCGTCCAGCGGATATTCCGCGGTGAGTCTTGCATGCAAGGCTCACGACGGGCCATTCCGCCGTGGTTTCTTATTGTCTTAACGCTTCTTGCGGTTGGCGATGTGGATGGCGCCGCCATTCACTGCCAAAGCAGCTTCGTGCAAGGCTTCAGACAGGGTCGGATGGGAGAAAACCATCATGCCCAGGTCTTCAGCGCTGGTGCCGAATTCCATACCGATCGCGCCCTGCTGAACCAGTTCCGCAGCGCTCGGGCCAATCACGTGGACGCCCAATACGCGGTCTGTCTTGGCATCTGCGATGACCTTGACGAAACCACCGGTGTCGTTGGCAGCCATGGCACGGCCAGAGGCTGCGAACGGGAAGGTGCCGACGTTAACTTCAACGCCTTCAGCTTTCAAGGCCTGCTCGGTTTTACCGACCCACGCGATTTCCGGGTGAGTATAAATAACCGAAGGGATCAGATCATAGTTCATCTGGGCCTTGTGGCCCTTGATGCGCTCGACAACCATGATGCCCTCTTCCGAGGCCTTGTGCGCCAGCATCATGCCGCGAACCACGTCGCCGATGGCGTAAACGCCCGGTACGGTGGTGGCGCAGTGATCGTCAACGTGCACGAAACCGCGCTCGTCCAGGGTCACGCCGCAGTCGGCAGCCAACAGATCAGTGGTCACCGGACGGCGACCAACGGCTACGATCAACTTGTCGAAAGTGATGTTCTGTTCGCCCTTGGCATCGGTGTAGTTCACCACGACTTCGTCGCCGTTCACTTTGGAACCGGTAACGCGAGCGCCCAGCTTGATGTCCAGACCCTGTTTGGTCAGGGTTTTCAGCGCTTCCTTGGAAACAGCGGTGTCCGCTGCCATCAGGAAGGTGTCCAGGGCTTCCAGGACAGTCACTTCTGCACCCAGACGCGACCAGACCGAACCCAGTTCCAGACCGATCACGCCAGCGCCGATCACGCCCAGACGCTTGGGTACGGATTGGAATTCCAGAGCGCCAGTCGAATCGACGATCACATTCTGGTCAACCGGAGCTGGCGGAATGTCGATCGGACGCGAACCTGGAGCCAGGATGACGTTTTCGGCTTCGATGATTTCTACCGAGCCATCAGGCTTGGTGACTTCAACTTTCTTGCCGGCCAGCAGCTTGCCGTGACCCTGGATCGAGGTCACACCGTTGGCTTTGAACAGGGTCGCAACGCCGGAGGTCAGGCCTTTGACGATGTTGGCTTTACGGCCGACCATCGCTGGCACGTCCATGGTCACGCCAGCGTGATTGATACCGTGGATCGCGAAACCGTCCTGGGCTTCGTGGAATTTCCACGAACTGTCCAGCAGGGCCTTGGATGGAATGCAGCCGACGTTCAGGCAGGTACCGCCCAGAGCCAGTTTGCCTTCCTTGTCGGTGTACTTCTCGATGCAGGCAGTCGAAAGACCAAGCTGAGCGGCCTTGATGGCAGCCACATAGCCGCCAGGGCCAGCGCCGATCACTACTACGTCAAATTTCTGCGACATTCAAAAAATCCTCTTTAGCGAAAAGCTTCAAGCCGCGAGCGGCAAGCCAGGCTGCGGGTTTTCCGACAGCCCGGGCTTGCAGCTCATGGCTGCTTCTATCAGATATCCAGCAACAGACGAGCCGGATCTTCCAGCAGGTTCTTGATGGTCACCAGGAAGGTCACAGCTTCTTTGCCATCGATCAGACGGTGATCGTAGGACAGTGCCAGGTACATCATCGGACGGATAACGACCTGGCCGTTGATGGCCATCGGACGCTGGATGATGTTGTGCATGCCCAGGATGGCTGCTTGTGGCGGGTTGACGATCGGGGTCGACATCATCGAACCGAAAGTACCACCGTTGGTGATGGTGAAAGTACCACCGGTCATTTCGTCCATCGACAGTTTGCCGTCACGGGCTTTCTTGCCGAAGGTGGCGATGCCGCCTTCGATTTCAGCCAGGCTCATCAGTTCGGCGTTACGCAGAACCGGTACAACCAGGCCGCGATCGCTGGAAACTGCAACGCCGACGTCAGCGTAGCCGTGGTAAACGATGTCGCCGCCATCGATCGACGCGTTGACAGCCGGGAAGCGTTTCAACGCTTCGGTGGCTGCTTTCACGAAGAACGACATGAAGCCCAGGCGCACGCCGTTGTGGGACTTCTCGAACAGGTCCTTGTACTTCGAACGCAGCGCCATGACTTCGGTCATGTCGACTTCGTTGAAGGTGGTCAGCATCGCCATGTTCGATTGAGCTTCAACCAGACGCTTGGCCACGGTGGCACGTACGCGGGTCATCGGTACGCGCTTCTCGATGCGATCGCCTGCAGCGAATACCGGAGCGGCGGCGGCAGGTGCAGCAGCCTTGGCAGGCGCGGCAGCCGGAGCGGCTTTCTTGGCTTCGACAGCGGCAACCACGTCTTCCTTGGTTACACGACCATCTTTGCCGGTGCCTTTGACGGAAGCCAGGTTGATGCCGTTTTCTTCGGCCAGCTTGCGAGCAGCTGGAGCCGCGATAGCGTCTTCGTCAGCGCCGGCAGCTGGAGCAGCGGCAGCAGCGGCCGGAGCAGCAGCGGCAGCCGGAGCGGCAGCAGCAGCGCCGCCTTCAACGATGGAGCCCAGAACTTCGTCGGACAGAACGGTTTCGCCTTCGTTCTTGACGATAGCGCCCAGCACGCCGTCAGCGGTAGCCAGCACTTCCAGCACGACTTTGTCGGTTTCGATGTCGACGATCAGTTCGTCGCGCTTGACCGCGTCGCCCGGTTGTTTGTGCCAGGTGGCAACGGTGCCATC
Source organism: Pseudomonas sp. GW822-FHT01E03 (assembly GCF_058802985.1). Taxonomy (NCBI): domain Bacteria; kingdom Pseudomonadati; phylum Pseudomonadota; class Gammaproteobacteria; order Pseudomonadales; family Pseudomonadaceae; genus Pseudomonas; species Pseudomonas sp. GW822-FHT01E03. The sequence continues at coordinate 244,679 of NZ_JBXAOQ010000009.1, read as the reverse complement.
GGCAACCGATTCCGGAAAAGTGGGGGCTTTGATCTCGATAGCCATTGTCTGTGGTTCCTTAAATTCGGTTTCAGGTGCGCGAAGGCGTTAAACAGTAAAGGCGTCTTGCAGCAGTTGTTCCTGCTGTTCGGCGTGCATCGATGCGTAACCGCATGCAGGTGCAGCAGAAGCCTCACGGCCCGCGTACTCGAGTACGAGAGACTTGTTGAGGTTGCTGATGCTGCGACGCATGTGGTGTTGGCTGCAGTACCACGCACCCTGGTTCATCGGCTCTTCCTGACACCAGACGGCATGCTTGACGTTGGTATAAGGAGCCAGGACTTCTTTCAAGTCGTCCTCAGGGAATGGGTACAGCTGCTCGATACGCACGACAGCGATGTCGTCACGACCTTCGGCACGGCGTTTTTCCAGCAGGTCGTAGTAGACCTTGCCGCTACACAGAACAACGCGCTCGACCTTTTTCGGGTCTTGGGCATCGATTTCCGGGATAACGGTCTGGAACGAACCTTCGGCCAGATCTTCCAGCGTCGAGATGGCCAGCTTGTGGCGCAACAGCGACTTCGGAGTCAGGACTACCAGTGGCTTGCGCAGCGGGCGGATCACCTGACGGCGCAGCAAGTGGTAGATCTGAGCCGGCGTCGTCGGCATGCACACCTGAATGTTGTGCTCGGCGCACAACTGCAGGTAACGCTCCAGACGAGCCGAGGAGTGCTCCGGACCCTGACCTTCATAACCGTGCGGCAGCAGCATGGTCAGACCGCACAGGCGGCCCCACTTGTGCTCGCCACTGGTGATGAACTGGTCGATAACTACCTGGGCGCCGTTGGCGAAGTCGCCGAACTGGGCTTCCCAGATAACCAGGGCATTCGGCGTGGTGGTCGAGTAACCGTACTCGAACGCCAATACCGCTTCTTCGGACAGGAACGAGTCGTACAGGTCGAAGCGTGGCTGACCGTCGTACAGGTTCTGCAGCGGGATGTAGGTGCCCGCGTCCTTCTGGTTGTGCAGGACAGCATGGCGGTGCGAGAACGTGCCGCGGCCGATGTCCTGGCCAGTCATGCGAATCGGGTGACCTTCGAACGCCAGGGTCGCGTACGCCATGGTTTCGGCGTAACCCCAGTTGATCGGCAGGCCGCCGGCTTGCATCTTCTGGCGGTCTTCGTAGATCTTGGCAACCTGGCGCTGAACCACGAAGCCTTCCGGGATTTCCAGCAGCTTGGCGGACAGTTCCTGCAAGGTCTTGAGGTCGAAGCGAGTGTCGTGACGCGCGGTCCAGGCGTGGCCCAGATACGGACGCCAGTCCACGAACAACTCTTTGTTCGGCTCTTTGACCAGGCTTTTGACCACGTGCAGACCGTTGTCCAGCGCGTTGCGGTACTCGTCGACTTTCGCCTTGACACGCTCAGCATCCAGCACACCGGCCTGAGTCAGACGATCGGCATACAGCTCACGGGTGGTGCGCTGCTTGGTGATCTGCTGATACATCAGAGGCTGGGTGCCGCTTGGCTCGTCGGCCTCGTTGTGGCCGCGACGACGGTAGCAGACCAGGTCGATCACCACGTCACGCTTGAACTGCATGCGGTAGTCGATGGCCAGCTGGGTCACGAACAATACGGCTTCCGGATCATCACCATTCACATGGAGGATCGGCGCCTGGATCATTTTCGCAACGTCGGTCGCGTACTCGGTGGAACGCGAGTCCAGCGGGTTGCTGATGGTGAAACCGACCTGGTTGTTGATCACGATGTGCACGGTACCGCCGGTCTTGAAACCGCGGGTCTGCGACATCTGGAAGGTTTCCATGACCACGCCTTGACCGGCGAATGCAGCGTCACCGTGGATGGAGATCGGCAGAACCTTCTCACCGGTCGGGTCGTTGCGACGATCCTGACGGGCGCGAACCGAACCCTCGACCACCGGGGAAACGATTTCCAGGTGGGACGGGTTGAACGCCATGGCCAGGTGAACTTCACCGCCGGTGGTCATCACGTTGGACGAGAAGCCCTGGTGGTATTTCACGTCACCGGAACCCAGCTCGACCTTCTTCTTGCCTTCGAACTCGTCGAACAGCTCGCGCGGGTTCTTGCCGAAGGTGTTGACCAGCACGTTCAGACGACCACGGTGGGCCATGCCGATGACGATTTCCTTGGTGCCGTAGGAACCGGAACGCTGGATCAGCTCGTCGAGCATCGGAATCAGGCTTTCGCCGCCTTCCAGACCGAAACGCTTGGTACCCGGGTATTTGGTGCCCAGGTATTTTTCCAGGCCTTCGCCGGCGGTCACGCGCTCGAGCAGGTGGCTCTTGATGTCGGCGGAGTACGTCGGACGACCGCGCACGCTTTCCAGACGCTGCTGGAACCACTGGCGCTGCTCGGAATCGGTGATGTGCGTGAATTCAGCGCCGATGGTGCGGCAATATGTCTGCTGCAACGCTTCGTGAATTTCGCGTAGGCTCGCTTCCTCTTTGCCGATGAACAGGTCGCCGGCACGGAAGGTCGTATCAAGATCGGCATTGGTCAAGCCGTAATGATTGATCGACAGGTCTGCAGGTGCAGGACGCTGCCACAGCCCCAGCGGGTCAAGCTGGGCTGCCTGGTGGCCACGCATACGGTAGGCCTGGATCAATCGCAGCACTTCAACTTGCTTCTTCTCGTGCTCACTGCTCACGCTGCCGGCGGAAACCGGTTGGGCGCGGCGCTGGTTCTTTGCCAGCAAGACGAAATGATCGCGAATTGTGGAGTGCGAAACATCGGTGGCAGAGTTGCCGTCAGCAGGCAACTTCTGGAAGTAGGTGCGCCACTCTTCTGGCACAGCGTTAGGGTCGTGCAGGTAGAGCTCGTAAAGCTCTTCCACATAGGCAGCGTTACTACCGGATAGGTAGGCGCTGTTCCACATGCGCTGCATCACGCTTTCTTGCATGCTTGGTCACCCTCGGTTAGGGGAACACCATCGATGTCGACACCGAGCAAACTTGCAGAAGTCCGAATGCAGCGACCAAAACAAGCCACTAGGATCACACTGATAGTCCGGGTACCAGCCCGGATGCCCCTGCTTGTCTCATTTCTTCAAAATAAGAGCCGCAGCCTTTTAAGCTGCTGCTCAGGTTAAAACTACGGCGCCGGTTGAAGCCTGCGCCGTAGCATCTACGGGTACAGCGGGTACAGCAGCTGAATCACACGCCGCTTGAGAGCAACATGTTACGGATGTGACCGATGGCCTTAGTCGGGTTCAGGCCTTTCGGACATACGTTGACGCAGTTCATGATCCCGCGGCAGCGGAATACGCTGAACGGGTCATCCAGCGAAGCCAGACGCTCGGACGTCTTGGTGTCACGGCTGTCTGCCAGGAAGCGGTACGCTTGCAGCAGGGCAGCTGGACCCAGGAACTTGTCCGGGTTCCACCAGAAGGACGGGCAGGAAGTCGAGCAGCAAGCGCACAGGATGCACTCGTACAGACCGTCCAGCTTTTCACGCTCTTCAGGGGACTGCAGGCGCTCGATGGCCGGAGCCGGCGTGTCGTTCTGCAGGTATGGCTTAACCTTTTCGTATTGCTTGTAGAAGATGCTCATATCGACGACCAGGTCACGGATAACCGGCAAACCTGGCAGAGGACGAACGATCAACTTGTTACCTTTTACGACCGCAGACAGCGGCGTGACGCACGCCAGGCCGTTTTTGCCGTTGATGTTCATGCCGTCGGAACCGCAAACACCTTCACGGCAAGAGCGACGATAGGAGAAACCCTCGTCCTGCTCTTTGATCAGGGCCAGCACGTCCAGCACCATCAGGTCTTTACCACCGGTATCAACCTGGAATTCCTGCATGAACGGCGCGGCGTCCTGATCAGGGTTGTAACGATAAACGCTGACTTGCAACATGGCGGCCACCCTTAATAAGTCCGAATCTTAGGTTCAAAAGTCGGAACAGTCTTCGGCGAGAAGTTCACGGCACGCTTGGTCACGCGCTTGTCACCCGGGAAGTAAAGGGTGTGGCACAGCCAGTTTTCGTCGTCACGATCTTCGAAGTCTTCACGGGCGTGAGCACCACGGGACTCTTTACGTACTTCTGCAGCGATGGCGGTGGCTTCGGCCACTTCCAGCAGGTTCTGCAGTTCCAGAGCTTCGATACGTGCAGTGTTGAACGCCTGCGACTTATCGTTGATCTTCACGTTGGCGATGCGCTTGCGCAGGTCAGCCAGCTGGGCAATACCCTTCTGCATGTATTCGCCGGTACGGAATACACCGAAGTAGTTCTGCATGCAGTTTTGCAGCTCGCGACGCAGGGTTGCCACGTCTTCGCCTTCGGTACGCTCGTTCAGGGCGGACAGGCGCGCCAGGGCAGCCTGGATGTCGGCGTCGGTGGCTTCGTCGTATTCGATACCGTCGGTCAGCGCCTTTTCCAGGTGCAGGCCGGCAGCACGGCCGAATACCACCAGGTCGAGCAGCGAGTTGCCGCCCAGACGGTTGGCACCGTGAACCGATACGCAAGCCACTTCACCTACAGCGAACAGACCAGGAATGATCTCGTCCACGCCTTCGGCGTTCTGGGTGATTGCCTGGCCATGAATGTTGGTGGCAACGCCGCCCATCATATAGTGGCAGGTCGGAACAACCGGAACCGGAGCAACAACCGGGTCAACGTGCGCAAAAGTCTTCGACAGTTCGCAGATGCCTGGCAGACGGCTGTGCAGCACTTCTTCGCCCAGGTGGTCGAGCTTGAGCATCACGTGGTCGCCGTTCGGACCGCAACCGTTGCCGGCGATGATCTCTTTAACCATCGAACGGGCAACAACGTCACGACCGGCAAGGTCTTTGGCGTTCGGAGCATAACGTTCCATGAAACGCTCGCCGTGCTTGTTGATCAGGTATCCACCTTCACCACGGCAACCTTCTGTAACCAGTACACCCGCGCCGGCGATACCGGTCGGGTGGAACTGCCACATTTCGATGTCTTGTACCGGTACGCCAGCACGCAGCGCCATGCCAACGCCGTCACCGGTGTTGATCAGGGCGTTAGTGGTCGAAGCGTAGATACGACCTGCACCGCCGGTAGCCAGTACGGTGGCCTTGGCGCGGATGTAGGTGGTTTCGCCGGTTTCGATGCAGATGGCGATCACGCCGACGAACTCGCCTTCGCCGTTCTTCACCAGATCGACAGCGTAGTACTCGTTCAGGAACACGGTACCGGCTTTCAGGTTGCCCTGATAAAGGGTGTGCAGCAGAGCGTGACCGGTACGGTCGGACGCAGCGCAAGTACGCGCAGCCTGGCCGCCTTTACCGTAGTCCTTGGACTGACCGCCGAATGGACGCTGGTAGATACGACCTTGCTCGGTACGCGAGAATGGCATACCCATGTGGTCCAGCTCGTAAACGGCAGCCGGGCCTTCCTGACACATGTATTCGATAGCGTCCTGGTCACCGATGTAGTCGGAACCCTTGACGGTATCGTACATGTGCCAGCGCCAGTCATCGTTCGGGTCAGCGGACGCGATCGCGCAGGTGATGCCGCCCTGGGCGGATACAGTGTGCGAACGGGTCGGGAAAACCTTGGTGATCACGGCAGTCTTGTGACCGCCCTGTGCCAGTTGCAGCGCTGCGCGCATGCCGGCACCGCCACCACCAATAATGATGGCGTCGAAAGAAATCGTTGGAATGTTAGCCATGACTCAGATACCCCAGAGAATCTGCACGCCCCAGACGAAGTAAGCGAACATCGCAACGCCGCAGACTGCCTGGAAAAGGAAACGTATAGCGGTCGCGGACTTGCCGAACGCCATTGGCGTCAGGTAGTCGGTCGCGATGGTCCACATGCCGACCCAGGCGTGAGCGCCGAGGGCAACAAGGGCCAGGAGGCTGAAAATACGCATTCCGTTATGGGCGAACAGTTCATGCCACTGGGCGTACTCGAGGCCAGGGTTGGCCACGATGTATCCGATCAGGAAGATGAAGTAAGCCGCGAGAACGACCGCAGACACACGTTGCGCCATCCAGTCATAGAGGCCCGAACGCGACAGGTTCGTGACGTTAGTTACCATATCCAAACTCCTGCCAGAACGATTACCACCACGGAAACGGCGATAACGATTTTCGAGCCCAGCTTGCCGCCTTCCAGCGTCTCACCGATGCCCATGTCCATCATCAAATGGCGCACACCGGCTACCAGGTGATAAAGCAGAGCGGACAGGATGCCCCATGTCACTAGCTTGGCTAGCGGACTGGTCAGACACGCTTTCACCTGACCGAAGCCTTCCTCGGAGCTCAGCGACTTGTCCAATGCGTAAAGCATGATGGCAAGGCACACGAAGAGGATGACACCGGAGATTCGGTGAAGGATGGACGTGTAAGCAGTGACTGGGAGTTTGATGGTCCTTAGGTCTAGGTTTACAGGTCGTTGGCTTTTCACGGCTTTTTTTTCACACTGAAGAGCCCCTAACAATCAGGGCAAAGTTGTTGGGGAGTGCACTGGTCAGGTAACCACCACCCAGGGATGCGACCCCCAATGAAAGCAAGCCCAAAAGCCCTTGGCGGTCGGTGGCCGAGTATAGACAGTTAGGCTACTAATGACAACGCAAACACCTAACCCAAACAGCTGATTGCGCAACTGACATAAAAGGCGTAAATGGCAGCCAATTTCGAGAAAAAAGTCCGGTTAAAGCCTTCTGGAGCAAGACTTTAGGCAAATTGACATTCGAATTTATCTCACTATAGTGGTGCGGGCCCTGCGTGGGGGGTCTGTCTGATGATTTCAAGCATAAATAGGAGGCCACATGGCTGACAAAAAAGCGCAGTTGATCATCGAGGGCGCAGCCCCCGTCGAGCTGCCCATTTTAACCGGCACCGTTGGTCCCGATGTTATCGATGTTCGGGGCCTGACGGCCACGGGCCGTTTCACCTTTGACCCTGGCTTCATGTCGACCGCCTCGTGCGAGTCGAAGATCACCTATATCGACGGCGACAACGGCATTCTGCTGCACCGCGGCTACCCGATCGAACAGCTGGCTGAAAAGTCGGACTATCTGGAAACCTGCTATCTGCTGCTCAACGGCGAACTGCCGACCGCAGAACAGAAGGCCCAGTTCGTCAGCACCGTGAAGAACCACACCATGGTTCACGAGCAGCTGAAGACCTTCTTCAACGGCTTCCGTCGCGACGCCCACCCGATGGCCGTCATGTGCGGCGTAGTCGGCGCCCTCTCGGCGTTCTACCACGACTCCCTGGACATCAATAACCCGCAGCATCGCGAAATCTCCGCGATCCGCCTGGTTGCCAAGATGCCGACCCTGGCCGCGATGGTTTACAAGTACTCCATGGGCCAACCCATGATGTACCCGCGCAACGACCTGTCGTACGCGGAAAACTTCCTGCACATGATGTTCAACACCCCGTGCGAGATCAAACCGATCAGCCCGGTACTCGCCAAGGCCATGGACCGGATCTTCATCCTCCATGCCGACCACGAGCAGAACGCCTCGACGTCCACCGTGCGCCTGGCGGGTTCTTCGGGCGCCAACCCGTTCGCCTGTATCGCCGCCGGTATCGCTGCACTGTGGGGCCCTGCCCACGGTGGTGCGAACGAAGCCGTACTGACCATGCTCGATGAAATCGGCGATGTTTCGAACATCGACAAGTTCATCGCCAAGGCCAAGGACAAGAACGATCCGTTCAAACTGATGGGCTTCGGTCACCGCGTTTACAAAAACCGCGACCCGCGCGCCACGGTCATGAAGCAGACCTGCGACGAAGTATTGAAGGAACTGGGCATCCAGAACGATCCGCAACTCGAACTGGCCATGCGCCTGGAAGAGATCGCCCTGACCGACCCGTACTTCATCGAACGCTCGCTGTACCCGAACGTCGATTTCTACTCGGGGATCATCCTCAAGGCGATCGGCATTCCAACCAGCATGTTCACCGTGATCTTCGCCCTGGCGCGGACCGTCGGCTGGATCTCCCACTGGAAAGAGATGCTCTCCAGCCCGTACAAGATCGGCCGTCCGCGCCAGTTGTACACCGGCTACGAGTCGCGTGACATCACCAAGCTGGAAGACCGCAAGTAAGATCTGTCTTGCTGTAGCGTGTTGAGTTGTACCGGGAACGGCCTCTGCTTTTTATATAAAGAGCAGGAGGCCGTTTTTGTTTGTGCGCTTTGGTCGGGTACGTATCCATTATTTAGGTAACGGCGGCTTATGGTTCCGCTCTTACAGCGGGTCACTTTGAAAAGCGCAAAGTAACCAAACGCTCTTGCCCCTGACATTCGGTGCCTCGCCCAGGCTCGGCATGCCCTCGCTCCGGTCCTGCTCCGTGGGCCCGCCGCCATCGGCCATCCATGGCCGGGGGCGGCTAACCCGGCATCCATGCCGGGTTGCCCACTGCGCAGAACCTGCACTCGGCCTCACGAGGGGGCGTACACCGCAACAGCACCCGAGGCGGCCTACCGGCCGGCCTGGTTGCTGGTTGAGCTCGCTGCAGAATTTCGATCGGCCGACAGGTCGCCATCGCGAGCAAGCTCGCTCCCACAGAAGAGCAGAGCAAAAGCAGGGCCGCGTACCCCCACGCTCTTCACCACTCATCAGGCCGAGCGTTAGCTCGCCTGCAGCTCTTGATCTTGATCCACCCGCCCCCTCGGCAGGCTGAGCGGAGGTGTTCATCCGGGGATTGGCGCGCAGCGCCGTTCGACGCAGTCGAACTCATTGCATGTAGGTCGAAGCGAAGCCGACCGGAGGGCAATGCCCCCGGATGAATACCGGAGCGAAGGAACGCCGAGCCTCAGCGAGGGGCCGTACGTTCGGGGCGAGCGTTTTTTTGGTTACTTTTTTTTAGGCGCTTGTAAAAAAAGTGACTCGCCGTAAGGGCGAAACCATAAGTCGCCGTTACCGCAGGAATGGATATGTACCCCCTCAAAAAACACTCCAACTGACACAAAGTCTTCGCGAGCAGACTCGCTCCTACAGTAAAACGGGCAAATCCAAAAAACCGGGTCGATTACCGCCCAATAAAAAAATGCCCCGATCTCTCGATCGGGGCATTTCTGCTTAACCAACTTACACAAACAATCTCGAAGCCTTAGTGCGAAACCGCCCCACTCGCCCCCAACCCCGTCTGCGAACGAACAAACTGCGGGAAGAACAACGCCCGCTCATTATCCGCAGCAGTCGACTTGTCAGTGATCGAGAAGAACCAGATCCCCACAAACGCAATGATCATCGAGAACAACGCCGGGTATTCATACGGGAAGATAGCCTTCTCGTGATGCAGGATCTGCACCCAGATGGTTGGCCCGAGGACCATCAGACCTACGGCACTGACCAGACCCAGCCAACCACCAATCATCGCACCACGCGTGGTCAGCTTCTTCCAGTACATGGAAAGCAGCAGCACCGGGAAGTTACAGCTCGCTGCGATGGAGAACGCCAGGCCCACCATGAACGCGATGTTCTGGCTTTCGAACAGAATGCCCAGACCGATCGCCAACACCGCCAGCGCGATGGTGGTGATTTTCGAGACGCGAATCTCGTCCTTCTCGTTGGCCTTGCCCTTCTTGATCACGCTGGCATACAGGTCGTGGGACACCGCCGAAGCACCGGCCAGGGTCAGGCCGGCAACCACTGCCAGAATGGTCGCAAACGCTACTGCCGAGATGAAGCCCAGGAAGATACTGCCGCCAACCGCGTTGGCCAGGTGCACCGCCGCCATGTTGTTACCGCCCAGCAAGGCGCCAGCAGCGTCTTTGAAAGCCGGGTTGGTGCTGACCAGCAGGATCGCGCCGAAGCCGATGATGAAGGTCAGGATGTAGAAGTAGCCAATGAAACCGGTTGCGTACAACACGCTCTTGCGAGCTTCCTTTGCGTCACTCACGGTGAAGAAGCGCATCAGGATGTGTGGCAGGCCAGCGGTACCGAACATCAGCGCCAGACCGAGGGAGAACGCCGAGATCGGATCTTTCACCAGGCCGCCAGGGCTCATGATCGCATCAGCTTTCGGGTGGACCTTGATAGCCTCGGAGAACAGCATGTTGAAGTCGAAGTTGACGTGCTTCATCACCATCAGCGCCATGAAGGAAGCGCCGGACAGCAGCAGGACAGCCTTGATGATTTGCACCCAGGTGGTCGCCAGCATGCCGCCGAACAACACGTAAAGGCACATCAGAATACCGACCAGGATCACCGCAACGTGGTAATCGAGACCGAACAGCAGTTGGATCAGCTTGCCGGCACCGACCATTTGCGCGATCAGGTAGAACGCCACCACCACCAGCGAACCGCAAGCGGACAGCGAGCGGATCTGGGTTTGCCCCAGGCGATAGGACGCCACGTCGGCAAAGGTGTATTTGCCCAGGTTACGCAGACGCTCGGCGATCAGGAACAGAATGATCGGCCAGCCCACCAGGAAGCCGATCGAGTAGATCAGGCCGTCGTAGCCAGAGGTGAACACCAGCGCGGAAATACCCAGGAAGGACGCAGCCGACATGTAGTCACCGGCAATCGCCAGACCGTTCTGGAAACCGGTGATCTTGCCGCCAGCGGCGTAGTAGTCGGCTGCCGAATTATTACGCTTGGAAGCCCAGTAGGTGATGCACAGGGTGGCACCGACGAAGGCGACAAACATCACGATCGCGGACACGTTAAGCGGTTGCTTCTGCACGGCACCGGTCAGGGCGTCAGCCGCCCAGGCGCCAGGTGCGAAAGCTGCGATGCTCAAAAGAGCCATTAGACGGCGGATCATTGCTGAGCCTCCTTGAGAATCGCATTGTTCAGGTCGTCGAACTCGCCGTTGGCGCGTCGTACGTAGATACCGGTCAGGATGAAAGCCGAAACGATCAGCCCGATACCGATCGGTATGCCCCAGGTAATCGAGGACTCAGGGCTGATTTTCGCCCCCAGCACCTGCGGCCCGTAGGCAATCAGAAGGATGAATCCGGAGTAAAGCCCTAGCATGATCGCCGAAAGAATCCAGGCGAATCGTTCCCTCTTGCTAACCAGCTCCTTGAAGCGCGGGCTGTTTTGAATCGAGAGGTAAATGCTGTCGTTCATTGTTTTTATCCTCGCAGCACAGATTTAGTTGGAACGGTATCCACTCTATGCGGCTGCGGGGCAGGTTCCAGACGACCTTAGTCTTAGAACCCCATGGGGGTTTTCGCCAAATTTCAGTACGCCATACACAAGTGTGGGAGCGGGCTTGCTCGCGAAGAGGCCATAACATTCAACATTATTGTTGACTGTTACACCGCTTTCGCGAGCAAGCCCGCTCCCACAATTTAAAGCGAGGTGCCTGTTATTTAGTCCAGTCAGCCACACGCTCAGGGTGTTTGGCGATCCAACCCTTCGCCGCGGCTTCAGGTTTGGCACCATCCTGAATCGCCAACATCACCTGGCCGATTTCATCCTTGGATTCCCACTGGAAGTTCTTCAGGAACTTGGCCACTTCCGGCGCCTTGGCTTCCAGACCCTTGCTGCCGATGCTGTTCACGGTTTCAGCCGCGCCGTACACGCCTTTCGGGTCTTCGAGGAAGCGCAGTTTCCACTTGGCGAACATCCAGTGCGGTACCCACCCGGTGACCGCGATGGATTCGTTCTTCTTCTCGGCACGGGTCAGCTCGGCGATCATGCCGGCGCCAGAACTGGCCTTGAGTTGATAACCGGTCAGGTCGTAGTCCTTGATCGCCTGATCGGTCTTGAGCATCACGCCTGAACCGGCGTCGATGCCGACAATGCGGTTCTTGAAGGTGTCATCGGTCTTGAGGTCGTCAATGGACTTGGCCTTGACGTACTCCGGCACGATCAGGCCGATTTTCGCGTCCTTGAAGTTCGGGCCGTAGTCGACGACCTGATCCTTGTTCTTCGTCCAGTACTCACCGTGGGTCACCGGCAGCCAGGCCGACAGCATGGCGTCGAGTTTGCCAGTGGCCACGCCCTGCCACATGATCCCGGTAGCGACGGCTTGCAGCTTCACGTCATAACCGAGTTTCTGCCTGATCACTTCAGCCGCCACGTTGGTCGTGGCGACACTGTCCGACCAACCGTCGACATAACCGAGCGTCACGTCCTTGCCGGCGGCGCTCGCCACGGCCGAACTGATCGCCAGCACCAAAGCCGCACCTGCGCCCAAGAGTCGTCGCATCTTCATCGTTACTTCCCCGAAAGTGCTGCGCTCGACGGATGCCGAGTCGCTTAAACGTATTGTTATGGTGCACAGCGCCCCCATCACGCCCACCGCAAACTCGTTCGAACATCAGCGGAGTACTGACACTTGCGATAATCAACCTGACGCTCATGGCGACCTGCTCTGCCAGCGACCTCAAGCCATCGAGAAACGACATCAGAAAGCCATTAATCCTCAGTGCAACTGACCCCCCCCTGCCAATCCGCTCGAACTTTGCATGTCAAAATCATGCAGGCCACCAAGCACGCGGTAAATGCAGGTAACATGCGCCGCTTTGCTCCCACACGGCCTGACCATGTCCGCGACATCCCGCTTTCCTTTTGCTGCTTATCTATTCGCTTGCCTGCTGGGGCTGTTTGCCCTCGGTGGCTTCTGGTACGGCCTCGGCAAACCGGTGATGTTACCGGACGTCGCCAGCGCGACGCACAAGCTGCAATGCGCCTCCTACACGCCGTTCGACAAGGATCAATCGCCGTTCGACCAGCCATTCAAATTGCGTCCGGAGCGCATGGACGCCGACCTCGCACTGCTGGCGACCCGTTTCGAATGCATCCGCACCTATTCCATGACCGGCCTCGAAGCCCTGCCGGACCTGGCGCGCAAGCATGGCTTGAAGCTGATGATCGGTGCCTGGGTCAACAGCAACCCGGTGGACACCGAGAAAGAAGTCGACCTGCTGATCGCCTCGGCCAATGCCAACCCGGACGTGGTGAGCGCAGTGATCGTCGGCAACGAAACCCTGCTGCGCAAGGAAGTCACTGGCGCGCAATTGGCGAAGCTGATCAACAAGGTCAAGAGCCAGGTCAAACAACCTGTCACCTACGCCGACGTCTGGGAGTTCTGGCTCAACCATCCGGAAATTGCCCCCGCCGTGGACTTCCTGACCATTCACTTGCTGCCCTACTGGGAAGATGATCCGTCGAACATCGACGCAGCCCTGCAGCATGTGGCCGACGTACGCCAGGTGTTCGGCAACAAATTCGCGCCCAAGGATGTGCTGATCGGCGAAACCGGCTGGCCAAGCGAAGGTCGCCAGCGCGAAACGGCCCTGCCGAGCCGGGTCAACGAAGCCAAGTTCATTCGCGGCTTTGTCGCCATGGCCGAGCAACAGGGTTGGCACTACAACCTGATCGAAGCCTTCGACCAGCCCTGGAAACGCGCCAGTGAAGGTGCGGTCGGTGGATACTGGGGCTTGTTCGACGCCGATCGCCAGGACAAGGGCGTGCTGGCGGGGCCCGTGACAAACGTACCGTACTGGTCGCAGTGGCTGGCGGTGGGCGGCTTGATCTTCATCGGCACCTTGCTGCTCGGTGGTCGGGGCCGCACGACGCGGTCGGCACTGGTGCTGCCCCTGCTCGGTGCCTTGGCTGCGTGTTCGATTGGCGCCTGGGGCGACCTGGCACGGGTGACCACGCGCTTTACCAGTGAATGGCTATGGGTCGGATTGCTGACCGCCCTGAATCTGCTGGTGCTGGCCCATGCCGCGCTGACATTGAGCCCTCGCAACGGTTGGCGCGGGCGGGCTTTCAACCTGCTTGAGCGCCGGGCTGGCTGGCTGGTTGCAACGACAGGTTTCGCGGCAGCCGTGATGATGCTGGAACTGGTGCTCGATCCGCGTTATCGCAGCTTCCCGAGTGTCGCGTTCATCGTGCCGGTACTGGTCTATCTGTGCCGCCCGGTGAACGTGCCGCGCCGCGAGATTGCGTTGCTGACCTTCATCATCGGTGCCGGCATTGCACCGCAGCTGTACCGTGAAGGTTTGCAGAACCAGCAGGCCTGGGGTTGGGCGCTGGTGAGTGTGTTGATGGTGGCTGCGTTGTGGCGGTGTTTGCGGATTCGTGGGAAATAACCACCACATGTAACGCTGATCGAGGTAATCGGACCCGATCTCTATTGGGTCCGATCTAATTCGACCGGATGTACTCCACCAGTTTTAGAGTACTCGATTTACTATCGGGATACTTTTTGATGTAATCACCTGTCGCCACCAATAAATTTACATCAGCCTGACGAAGCCGCTCTATAACCTGAGGGTTCTGCGATAGTGCATATTGTTTCTGCACCTCAGGAAAGTTTCGATATCCATCCTGCGCAAACAAATCTTGCTCACTGAAACCGTTGGACCTTGCAAACCTGGCAATCGTTGGCGGCTCGGCTGCTTTTCTGGCCAATCGATATTCAGCACCGACGTTGTACAGTTTGGCTTCATCAACAAGTGCCGCTGACTCCTTCACTATCACTCTATGCTTTTCTGGGTTTGATCTCGAAAGCCCCTTCATCGCAGACTCTGTAGCAGAGTACGGACCGGGGGTTTTCTTAAAACTACCTACCACTGCTTTTTTCACTGCAACGCCGCCCTTCCAGGCTTGGCGCAGAGCCGCAACGGGCGATGAGACCAATTGGTTGATTCCCCGCGCCAACATCGGAAACTCCCCTTTCGGGTCAATCAAATTAACTGGGTCCCCCAAACAATACACATACGCATTCACCCCACCCTTCCCAAACGGACTCAAACTGTCCGGACTGTTAAACCTCATCAACACTGGGTTAAAGGCACGATACCCATTCCCTAGCAAGTAATGCCCGGTCACCGGATCGCGCCGCTCGCTATTGAAGCCCAGAAGGCTGGTCAAACCATCTTCAGGTGAGCGGTGACCATAAGGGGAATAAACCGGCTGCTGATGTTGACCAGCGGATACCGAATGCAGAACCGAACGTTGCAAATCCGTGGCCAACAATACGGACTCGATCGCCCCCACCAGTCGCTGTTGCTGCGCCAATGGTTGCCCCTCGTGCTCAAGCATCGAGTGCCGTACTTGCCCTTGCATCTCAGTGGCTAAACGGCTTTTTCGGTAAAAGCGTTGAATGTCCGGTTGATCCAGCGGGGCACAATTGGTAACCCGATCCAGCGGGTCATAGTGATAGTGGCACAATAATGTGCCTTGCTGGGCGGTCATGGCGGCATCCGTTTCATATCCGGTGTTCGGATGATTAGATTCGGAGTTATCGGGAGGGCTGTCTACTATCAGAACTGTTAGGTATGGCGTGAAGCCGATCTGTGCTCAGCGTCTGTAAATGCCTCATCGCGAGCAAGCTAGCTCCCACAATTGATCTTTGTCGCACACAAATTTTGTGTTCACTGAAGATCTACTGTGGGAGCTAGCTTGCTCGCGAAGACGGACTTTTAAGCGCTACGGGAAGCCCTGACCAACCGCAACCCCGCAATCACCACCGCAAACACTGCCAGCGTGGTGTTGTACAACGCCAGTGCCGGAAAACCGAACACCAGCGCCAGCACCGCCAGCCACCAGCCTGCCCGCCCCGGCACGACAAAGCCGATGATCGCCGCGCCCAGCGCAGCCCAGCCCAGCACCCCGAAATGGATCATCAGCCCCAGGTTCGAACGTACCAGGCATTCCCAACGATTCGCTTCATCCACACAAATGCCAACCCACTGCGCATCCTCCATGAAGCCATAGCGCGCGCCATAACTGGCGGCCAGCCATAAAGGCAGCAAAACAAGCAGCAGAATCACGGGCAAGCGGCGAGACATGAAACACTCCAATTGGCGAAAAGCGGCGGCCAGCTTAATCGCCCTTAAGCGTTTCGCAAGCGATAACAACTGTTAACTGGTCTTTCAATCGCTGCAAAGTGTATCGTCCAGCTACTATTACTTCGAAATTAAGCCTGTTTGGTGCCGAGGGTTGGCACTTTGGCGCAAATCTGGTGGTCATAGCCTGCGAAATTCATTCGGTACCTTCCTCTAAGGGATTTAGTCATGCTCCGTTCCTTGCGCTTCGCTGCCCTGTTCGGCGGCCTTATATTGAGTGCGTCCGCACTGGCGGCCGACATTGACGCCGCCAGCTATGGCTACCCCCTGACCAACCCGTTCGAGGCGACCATCGCGACCACACCGCCGGACCTGCGTCCGGAGTTACCCCTGGACGAAGACATCGATCAGACGGTGCGCAGTGTCACCTTGCGTCCGGAACGGGCGTTCGAATTGCCGAACAACTTCTGGGCGGTCAAGACGCTCGATTACCGCATTGCCACACAGGATCACGCCGCACCGCTGATGTTCCTGATCGCCGGCACCGGCGCGCGCTATGACAGCACCCTGAACGAATACCTGAAGAAGCTCTATTACAAAGCCGGCTACCACGTGGTGCAGTTGTCATCGCCCACCAGCTATGACTTCATGAGCGCGGCATCACGCTTCGCCACGCCGGGTGTTTCCAAGGAAGACGCCGAAGATCTGTACCGGGTGATGCAGGCCGTACGGGCACAGAATCCGAAAGTGCCGGTCACCGATTACTACCTGACCGGGTACAGCCTGGGTGCACTGGATGCCGCTTTCGTCTCTCACCTGGACGAAACCCGCCGCAGCTTCAACTTCAAGAAAGTCCTGCTGCTCAACCCGCCGGTCAACCTCTACACCTCGATCACCAACCTCGACAAGCTGGTCCAGACCGAGGTCAAGGGCATCAACACCAGCACCACATTCTATGAACTGGTACTGGACAAGCTGACCCGCTACTTCCAGCAAAAGGGCTACATCGACCTCAATGACGCCCTGCTCTACGACTTCCAGCAGTCCAAGCAGCACCTGACCAACGAGCAGATGGCCATGTTGATCGGCACCTCGTTCCGCTTTTCGGCGGCCGATATCGCCTTCACTTCGGACCTGGTCAACCGTCGCGGCCTGATCACCCCACCCAAGTTCCCGATCACCGAGGGCACCAGCCTCACGCCATTCCTCAAGCGTGCGCTGCAATGCGACTTCGACTGCTACATCACCGAACAAGTGATCCCGATGTGGCGCGCCCGCACCGACGGCGGCAGCCTGCTGCAACTGATTGACCAGGTGAGCCTGTATGCACTGAAGGACTACCTGCACGAAAGCCCGAAAATCGCGGTCATGCACAACGCCGATGACGTAATCCTCGGTCCTGGCGACCTGGGCTTCCTGCGCAAGACCTTCGGTGATCGCCTGACCGTTTACCCGTATGGCGGCCACTGCGGCAACATTAACTACCGCGTCAACAGCGACGCCATGCTGGAGTTTTTCCGTGGCTAAATATCTCCTGCTTTTCGCAGCGTTACTCTGTGCAGGCGTCGCCAATGCCGACAACAGCAAAGCCAATGCCCCCGTGGTCGTCGACAGCGATGGCTTCAAGGAGCCGCTGAGCAAACTCAAATTCAACCCGGGCCTGGATCAGCGCGAGTTCGAGCGTTCGACGCTCAACGCGCTGGCCGTCTACGATCCGCTGGAAGAGTGGAACCGGCGCGTCTATCACTTCAACTACCGCTTCGACCAATGGGTGTTCCTGCCGGTGGTCAATGGTTACCGCTACGTTACCCCGAGCTTCCTGCGCACCGGTGTCAGCAACTTCTTCAACAACCTCGGCGACGTGCCGAACCTGATGAACAGCCTGCTGCAACTCAAGGGCCAGCGCTCACTGGAAACCACCGGGCGACTGCTGCTCAACACCACCATCGGCATCGCCGGCCTGTGGGACCCGGCCACCGCCATGGGCCTGCCGCGTCAGAGCGAAGACTTCGGCCAGACTTTAGGCTTCTACGGCGTGCCGGGCGGCGCTTACTTCGTCCTGCCGATCCTCGGTCCGTCGAACCTGCGTGACACCGGCGGCCTGCTGGTGGATTACTCGGCCGAGAATGCGATCAACTTCCTCAACGTGGCCGAAGTCAGCTCCAACCATCCGGAAGTCGTGATCCTGCGCGGCATCGACAAGCGCCACCAGACCGGCTTCCGCTATGGTCAGATGAACTCGCCATTCGAGTACGAGAAAGTGCGTTACGTGTACACCGAAGCGCGCAAGTTGCAGGTTGCCGAGTAAACAAGCCCCCCAAAAAACACTGTGGGAGCGAGCTTGCTCGCGATGAGGCCGTTACATTCAACATTGATGTTGACTGTTACACCGCCATCGTGAGCGAGCTCGCTCCCACAGTTGTTATGTACTGCAGATAAATCCTCTATTCGCGCTTCAGCCTTTCAGGACTTTCCAGATCTTGCCGGCAGCCATCACCCCAACCAACACCACCGCCCCCGCCACAATCCCCGCTACTCCATTGAGCAACGTCGGTACGATAAACCCGGCACCACCCGCCCCCGCGCTGACACTTTCGATCCAGTGATGCACCACCGGCACGCCGTGGGTCAGGATGCCGCCGCCGACCAGGAACATCGCCGCGGTGCCGATCACCGACAGGCTTTTCATCATGTACGGAGCCGCACGCAAAATCCCGCCACCGATGCTCTTGGCCATCTGACCAGGCTTCTGGGTCAGCCATAGCCCCAGATCATCGAGTTTGACGATACCCGCTACCAACCCGTAGACACCGACAGTCATGACGATGGCGATCCCCGACAGCACGACGACTTGCTGGGTCAGCGCCGACTCGGCGACGACGCCGAGGGTGATGGCGATGATTTCGGCCGAGAGAATGAAGTCGGTACGGATCGCGCCCTTGATCTTGTCCTTTTCAAACGCCACCAGATCCACCGCCGGGTCTGCCACAGCTTCGACCAATTCGGCATGTTCAGCCTGATCTTCAGCCTTGCTGTGCAGGAACTTGTGGGCGAACTTCTCAAACCCTTCAAAGCACAGATAGGCACCGCCGACCATCAACAGCGGTGTGACCAGCCACGGAATGAACGCACTGATCGCCAGCGCCGACGGCACCAGGATCAGTTTATTGATGAACGAACCCTTGGCGACCGCCCAGACCACCGGGATTTCCCGTTCGGCACGCACGCCACTGACTTGCTGGGCGTTGAGCGCCAGGTCGTCACCGAGTACGCCGGCCGTTTTCTTGGCGGCCATTTGGGTCATCAAGGACACGTCATCCAGCACGGTCGCGATGTCGTCGATCAGCACCAGCAAACTGCTTCCTGCCATGAATCAGGTTTCCTTCTGCAATGAATGCGCAGCAGCATAGCGCGACATAAGAGCCTACGGTGCATTCTTGAGCGCCGCGCGAGGCCGGTGATACCATGCGCAACCGCCAGAACAGGCAAGGAATCACCCGGTTTATGAGCACTATCCGCGAGCGCAACAAACAACTGATCCTGCGTGCCGCCAGTGAGGAATTCGCCGACAAAGGCTTCGCTGCGACCAAAACCAGCGACATCGCAGCCAAGGCGGGATTGCCAAAGCCCAACGTCTACTACTACTTCAAGTCCAAGGAAAACCTCTACCGCGAGGTTCTGGAAAGCATCATCGAGCCCATCCTGCAGGCCTCGACACCGTTCAATCCGGACGGCGAGCCCGGTGAAGTGCTCAGCGGCTACATTCGCTCGAAAATCCGCATCTCCCGCGACCTGCCTTTCGCCTCCAAGGTGTTCGCCAGCGAAATCATGCACGGCGCCCCCCACCTGAGCAGCGATCTGGTCGAACAGCTCAATGGCCAGGCCAAACACAACATCGAGTGCATCCAGACCTGGATCGACCGCGGGCAAATCGCCCCCATCGATCCCAACCACCTGATGTTCAGCATCTGGGCCGCGACCCAGACCTACGCCGACTTCGACTGGCAAATCACCGCCATCACCGGCAAGGCCAAGCTGGATGAAGTGGACTATGAAGCGGCGGCGCAGACGATTATCCGGTTGGTACTCAAAGGGTGTGAACCCGAGCGGTAGACCGCAGCGCCGGCTTTCGCGAGCAGGCTCGCTCCCACGGGGGATTGGTGGGCGCTGAAAATCCAGTGTGGGAGCGGGCTTGCTCGCGAATGGCGGCAACTCGGTTTTAAATCAAACCCAGATCGCATCCCACAATGGATAGTCGCCAAGCTTCTCGACCAGCCCTGCCCGCAACGGGTTAGCCACAACATATCGAGCCAGCTTTACCTGGTTTTCCTCTTTTCGCAGCGCATGATCATGAAAGCCTTGCTGCCAAAGGCTACCTGTTCTTCCGAGCGCCGAATTGACTGCACGAGTGCTCAGGGATTTCGCCTGACACATCAATTGCGCCAGCGTCCCCTTTTGCAACTGAATCAACCAATGAAAATGATCGGGCATGACCACCCAGGCCAACGACTCGGCAAATCCCTCGCTCTGGGCTTGCCTGAACTGATATACAACCAACCTTCCCAAGGTGTAATCCCTGAAAACGGGCTCTCGCGTTAGTGTGTTGGCAGTCAGTAGATAGATGCGATTTTGCTCGGCGTAGCGGCCGATGCGTAGGCGGTGTGATGCTGACAGCTCAGGCATTCCTTGCCCTCTCTCATGTTGAAGTCATGAAAAGGCTAGTTCAGCGACTACAGGATAGTGGGGTAGACCTTTAGCTGGATATGTCTGGGAGATCGCCTTCGCGAGCAAGCCCGCTCCCACACTTGATCGCTGACGTTCACAAAATTTGTGTACGCAAAAAATCCAATGTGGGAGCGGGCTTGCTCGCGAAAGCGGTAGTTCAGTCAGCGAAGATCAAGCCGCCACCCCCGCATCCGCCACCAACCCCAACGCCTCGATGGCATTGATCGCGCACTGCTCGTCGACATCCGACAGATCGCCGCTGATCCCCACCGCCCCCAGCACGTTCCCGTCCTGATCGCGAACCAGCACACCACCCGGTGCCGGCACGACGCTGCCCTGCCCCAGGCTGTTCAACGCGGCGATAAACGCCGGGCGTTGCTGGGCGTCCAGCGCCAGCAGGCGCGACCCCTTGCCCAGCGCGATGGCGCCCCAGGCTTTGCCGATGGCGACGTGCGGGCGCAGCAGGCTGGCGCCGTCTTCGCGTTGCAGGGTGATCAGATGCCCGCCGGCATCCAGTACTGCGATGGTCAAGGGTGCCGCAGCGATTGCACGCCCGGCGGTGATGGCCTCGTTGACCAGGTTGACTGCGACTTTCAAGGTTAAAGCGCTCATGGTGCCGTCCTCATTTTGTTTTTCGGAAAGTCGGTGGACTGCGCCGTTGTGCCGCAGCCCGATGCAACAAATAGAACACAATGAATTATTTTTTTGTATACAATAATCATCGAAAGGCGCCACATGCGACGAAAAGCCACAGCAGAACCGGCTTCCGACGAATGAAACAAGCGCTTGAGAAAATGGATTGACCTGCGCCGTCCGCCGTGAATACACTCTGCGCAAAGCCACTTGTATACAATTACAAAACGTAAAGAGGCACAAAACCATGAGCAAAATGAGAGCAATCGAAGCCGCCGTTCTGGTGATGCGCCGCGAAGGGGTCGATACCGCTTTTGGCATCCCGGGTGCCGCCATCAACCCGTTGTACTCCGCCCTGCAAAAGGTCGGCGGCATCGATCACGTACTCGCTCGCCACGTTGAAGGCGCCTCGCACATGGCCGAGGGCTACACCCGCACCAAGGCCGGCAACATCGGCGTGTGCATCGGCACTTCCGGCCCTGCCGGTACCGACATGGTCACCGGGCTCTACAGCGCCTCGGCCGACTCGATTCCAATCCTCTGCATCACAGGCCAGGCACCCCGCGCCCGTATGCACAAGGAAGACTTCCAGGCTGTCGATATCACCACCATCGTCAAGCCAGTCACCAAGTGGTCGACCACCGTCATGGAACCGGGCCAGGTGCCTTACGCGTTCCAGAAAGCTTTCTATGAAATGCGCTCCGGCCGTCCGGGCCCGGTGCTGATCGACCTGCCGTTCGACGTGCAGATGGCCGAAATCGAATTCGACATCGACGCCTACCAGCCACTGCCATTGGCCAAGCCGAGCGCTACCCGCGTCCAGGTGGAAAAAGCCCTGGCCATGCTGGATCAGGCCGAGCGCCCATTGCTGGTGGCCGGTGGCGGTATCATCAACGCCGACGCCGCCGACCTGCTGGTGGAGTTCGCCGAACTGACCGGTATTCCAGTGATCCCGACCCTGATGGGCTGGGGCGCCATCCCGGACGATCACCCGTTGATGGTGGGCATGGTTGGCTTGCAGACCTCGCACCGCTACGGCAACGCCACCATGCTCAAGTCCGACGTGGTTCTGGGCGTAGGCAACCGCTGGGCCAACCGTCACACCGGTTCCGTTGACGTGTACACCGAAGGCCGCAAGTTCATTCACGTTGATATCGAACCGACCCAGATCGGCCGCGTGTTCACCCCGGACCTGGGCATCGTTTCCGACGCTGCCGCCGCGCTGACCGTGTTCATCGAAGTCGCTCGCGAATGGCAAGCCGCCGGCAAGCTGAAGAACCGCAGCGCCTGGTTGCAAGACTGCCAGCAGCGTAAAGCCAGCCTGCAGCGCAAGACTCACTTCGACAACGTGCCGGTCAAGCCGCAACGCGTTTACGAAGAAATGAACCAGGTGTTCGGCAAAGACACCTGCTACGTCAGCACCATAGGTCTGTCGCAGATTGCCGGCGCGCAGTTCCTGCACGTCTACAAGCCGCGTCACTGGATCAACTGCGGTCAGGCAGGCCCTCTGGGCTGGACCATTCCGGCAGCACTGGGCGTGGTCAAGGCTGATCCGAACCGTAAAGTCGTGGCCCTGTCGGGGGACTATGACTTCCAGTTCATGATCGAAGAATTGGCAGTGGGCGCGCAGTTCAAGCTGCCGTACATTCATGTGGTGGTAAACAACTCGTACCTGGGTCTGATCCGTCAGGCGCAGCGCGGTTTCGACATGGATTACTGCGTACAGCTGTCGTTCGACAACCTGAACGCGCCGGAACTCAACGGCTACGGTGTGGACCACGTCGCAGTTGCCGAAGGCCTGGGCTGCAAGGCACTGCGTGTGTTCGAACCGGCTCAGATCCAGCCTGCCCTGCGCAAGGCCCAGGAGCTGATCGAAGAGTTCAAGGTTCCGGTGATCGTCGAGATCATCCTGGAGCGCGTGACCAACATTTCCATGGGTACCGAGATCAACGCCGTCAACGAATTCGAAGACCTGGCGCTGGTCGGCGACGATGCACCGACTGCGATTTCGTTGCTTGATTAACTTGTAGGATCGCTCCCACAGGGATCCGGGAACGCTCACCATACATATTCAGGAGACCACCATGCCGCGTTTCGCAGCCAACCTGTCCATGCTGTTCACCGAACAGGACTTTCTTGCCCGTTTCGAAGCGGCCGCCAAAGCCGGCTTCAGTGGTGTCGAATACCTGTTCCCGTACGACTTCAGCTCCGCCGAAATCAAGGCCCAGCTCGATGCCAACGGTCTGACCCAAGTGCTGTTCAACCTGCCGGCCGGCGACTGGGCCAAGGGCGAGCGCGGTATCGCCTGCCTGCCGGACCGGGTCGAAGAGTTCCGTGCCGGTGTCGACCTGGCCATCGCTTACGCGCAAGTGCTGGGCAACACCCAGGTCAACTGCCTGGCCGGTATTCGTCCGCAGGGCTTTGACGATGCCACCGTGGAGAAAACCTTCGTCGCCAACCTCAAGTACGCGGCCGACAAGCTGCAAGCGGCGGGCATCAAACTGGTGATGGAAGCGATCAACACCCGTGACATTCCAGGTTTCTACCTGAACAACACGGCGCAAGCCCTGTCGATTCGCGAGCAGGTCGGCAGTGCCAACCTGTTCCTGCAATACGACATCTATCACATGCAAATCATGGAAGGCGATCTGGCCCGCACCCTGCAATCGCACCTGGGCGAGATCAACCACGTGCAGCTCGCGGACAACCCGGGGCGCAACGAACCAGGCACCGGTGAAATCAACTACCGCTTCCTGTTCGAACACCTGGACCGCATCGGTTACCAGGGCTGGGTCGGTTGCGAATACAAGCCGCTGACCACCACTGAAGCGGGCTTGGGCTGGCTCAAGACCCATAACGCAATCTGATGTAGATCCCTGTGGGAGCGAGCTTGCTCGCGATAGCGGTGGAACAGTCGACATCGATGCTGAATGTTATGGCCCCATCGCGAGCAAGCTCGCTCCCACAAAGAGCAGTACTCCCCTATTTGCTTGAAGCAGCAATAAAAACAAGAGGATTTTCTCATGGCTAAAATCGGATTTATCGGCACCGGCATCATGGGCCACCCAATGGCGTTGAACCTGCAGAAAGCCGGTCACAGCCTGTTCCTGTCGGCCCACCACGACCCTGCGCCTGCCGACCTGGTCGCCGCTGGCGCCGTTGCCCTGGCGAACCCGAAGGAAGTCGCCCAGGAAGCCGAATTCATCATCGTCATGGTGCCGGATACCCCACAGGTCGATGACGTACTGTTCCGCGCTGATGGCGTTGCCGCCGGTGTTGGCAAAGGCAAAGTGGTGATCGACATGAGCTCGATCTCGCCGACCGCCACCAAGGCTTTCGCAGCAAAGATCAACGAAAAAGGCGCGCAATACCTCGACGCCCCGGTCTCTGGCGGTGAAGTCGGCGCCAAGGCCGCGACCCTGAGCATCATGGTTGGCGGCGATGCCGACGCCTTCGAGCGCGCCCTGCCACTGTTCCAGGCCTTGGGCAAGAACATCACCCTGGTCGGTGGCAACGGCGACGGTCAAACCGCCAAGGTGGCCAACCAGATCATCGTGGCCCTGAACATCCAGGCCGTGGCCGAAGCCCTGCTGTTCGCTTCGAAAAACGGTGCCGATCCGGCCAAGGTGCGTGAAGCACTGATGGGCGGTTTCGCGTCCTCGAAGATCCTCGAAGTGCACGGCGAGCGCATGATCAAGGGCACCTTCGATCCAGGCTTCCGCATCAGCCTGCACCAGAAGGACCTGAACCTGGCCCTGCAAGGCGCCAAGGAGCTGAACATCAACCTGCCGAACACCGCCAACACCCAACAAGTGTTCAGCACCTGCGCGGCCATCGGTGGCAGCAACTGGGACCACTCGGCGCTGATCAAGGGCCTGGAACACATGGCGAACTTCTCGATTCGCGATAAGAAGTAAGCCCCTGCCCGAAACTGCATCAAACCTGTGGGAGCGAGCTTGCTCGCGATGAGGCCCTGACTATCAACATCCATGTTGACTGACACACCGCTATCGCGAGCAAGCTCGCTCCCACAGGAACCCGAGTTGCCCTTCAAATAACAAGAATTCCGGGAGCCCGCCATGTCGGTCGATCCGCAACAATTGCTGCGCGAGCTGTTTGCCACAGCCATCGATGCGGCGCATCCGCAACAAGTCCTCGAAGCCCATTTGCCTGCCGACCGCAGCGGCCGCGTGATCGTCATTGGCGCTGGCAAAGCCGCAGCCGCCATGGCCCAGGTGGTCGAGCGCTGCTGGCAGGGTGAAGTGTCCGGCCTGGTGGTGACCCGCTACGGTCACGGCGCACCTTGCGAAAAAATCGAAGTGGTCGAAGCCGCACATCCGGTACCGGACGCTGCAGGTCTGGCGGTGGCCAAGCGTGTGCTGGAACTGGTCAGCGACCTGAACGAATCCGACCGCGTGATCTTCCTGCTCTCCGGCGGTGGCTCTGCCCTGCTGGCACTGCCGGCCGAAGGCATCACCCTGGCCGACAAGCAGTCAATCAACAAAGCCCTGCTCAAGTCCGGCGCCACCATCGGCGAGATGAACTGCGTGCGCAAGCACCTCTCGGCGATCAAGGGTGGGCGTCTGGGCAAAGCCTGCTGGCCTGCCACGGTTTATACCTATGCGATTTCCGATGTGCCGGGCGACCTCGCCACGGTCATCGCCTCAGGCCCTACCGTGGCCGACCCGAGCACGTCGGCCGAAGCGCTGGCGATCCTCAAGCGCTACGCCATCGAGGTTCCGGCTTCGGTGCGCGCCTGGCTGCAAAGCCCCGAATCGGAAACCGTCAAACCCGGTGACCCGAGCCTGGCACGCAGTCATTTCCAGTTGATCGCCCGCCCGCAGCAATCCCTTGAAGCGGCGGCGGTGAAATGCCGTCAGGCCGGGTTCAGTCCGCTGATCCTCGGCGACCTTGAAGGCGAATCCCGCGAGGTGGCGAAAGTCCACGCCGGCATCGCACGGCAGATCGTCCTGCACGGTCAGCCGCTGGCGGCGCCCTGCGTGATTCTCTCGGGCGGTGAAACCACCGTCACCGTGCGCGGCAATGGCCGTGGCGGGCGCAACGCCGAGTTCCTGCTCAGCCTGACCGACAGCCTCAAGGGCCTGCCCGGCGTCTATGCGCTGGCCGGTGACACCGACGGCATCGACGGTTCCGAAGACAACGCCGGCGCGATCATGACCCCGGACAGCTACGCCCGCGCCGCGGCAAAGGGCCTGAGCGCCAGCGACGAGTTGGATAACAACAACGGTTACGGCTACTTCGAGGCGCTGGACGCCCTGATCGTCACTGAGCCGACCCGTACCAACGTCAACGACTTCCGCGCCATTCTGATCCTTGAGAGCACTAAACATGACGCCTGATAAAAAGGTCAAAATCCTCGCCACGCTCGGCCCGGCCATCGACGGCATCGATGCCATCCGTGAACTGGTGCTGGCCGGGGTCAACATCTTCCGTCTGAACTTCAGCCATGGCGATCATGCTGACCACGCCCAGCGTTTCCAGTGGATTCGTGAAGTCGAGCGTCAGCTCAATTATCCATTGGGCATCCTGATGGACCTGCAAGGCCCGAAACTGCGGGTCGGCAAGTTCGCCGAAGGCAAGGTGCAACTGGTTCGCGGCCAGGCCTTGCGCCTGGACCTCGATGCCACGCCGGGCGATGAGCGCCGGGTCAACCTGCCCCACCCGGAAATCATCGCCGCGCTGGAGCCGGGCATGGACCTGCTGCTGGACGATGGCAAGTTGCGTCTGCGGGTGGTGACCAAGTACGCCGACGCCATCGACACCACCGTGCTCAATGGCGGCGAACTGTCGGACCGCAAAGGCGTGAACGTACCGCAAGCGGTGCTCGACCTGAGCCCGCTGACCGCCAAGGATCGCCGCGACTTGGCCTTCGGGCTGGAGCTGGGTGTGGACTGGGTGGCGCTATCGTTCGTGCAACGTCCCGATGACATCCGCGAAGCCCGTACCCTGATCGGCGACAAGGCGTTCCTGATGGCCAAGATCGAGAAGCCCTCGGCCGTCGAGCAACTGCGCGAGATCGCCGAATTGAGCGACGCGATCATGGTCGCCCGGGGTGACCTGGGCGTGGAAGTGCCGGCCGAAAGCGTGCCGCAGATCCAGAAGAACATCATCAGCACCTGCCGCCAGCTCGGCAAACCGGTGGTGGTCGCCACTCAGATGCTGGAGTCGATGCGCTTCTCACCCGCGCCAACCCGCGCCGAAGTCACCGATGTGGCCAACGCCGTGGCCGAAGGTGCGGACGCGGTGATGCTGTCGGCGGAAACCGCATCCGGCGAATACCCGCTCGAAGCCGTGCAGATGATGAGCAAGATCATCCGCCAGGTGGAAAACGGTCCGGACTATCAGACTCAACTCGACGTCAGCCGGCCGAAAGCCGAGGCGACTGTTTCCGATGCGATCAGCTGCGCCATTCGCCGTATCAGCAACGTGTTGCCGGTGGCGGTGCTGGTCAACTACAGCGAGTCCGGTGCGTCGAGCCTGCGTGCGGCGCGGGAGCGGCCGACGGTGCCGATCCTCAACCTGACACCGAACCTGCAGACCGCCCGTCGCCTGAGCGTGGCGTGGGGCGTGCACTCGGTGGTCAACGACCGCCTGCGTCAGGTCGATGAAGTCTGCTCGACGGCACTGGAAATTGCCCAAGCCCAGGGCATGGCGCAGCGTGGCGACACACTGCTGATCACCGCAGGTGTGCCCTTTGGCCAGCCGGGGTCGACTAACTCTCTGCGTATCGAGACATTGATCTAGCGCCTGTACCGGCCTTATCGCGAGCAAGCTCGCTCCCACATTGGTTTTGTGTCGTTCACGGAACCAAGACTGAACAAAGATTCAGTGTGTGAGCGAGCTTGATCGCGATGCAGGCAACCCGGTCCCACTGACTTTCAGACCTGCCATGCCTGCCAACCATTTCAACACCCACTGCCCCGACTGGGCCGAAGCCTTGCTCAACGGCTTCAGCCAGATCTTTCTCCAGCGCAATCCGCTGTGCGGCCTGCTGTGCGTCCTGGCCATTTTGTTCACGGCGCCCGCCTTGCTCGGCGGCGCCTTGCTCGGTGGTGTCGCCGGGCTGCTCACCGCGCAACGCCGAAACTATGCCAAGGCTGATCGTCAGGCCGGGTTGTTCAGCTACAACGGCGTGCTGCTCGGACTGTTGCTGAGCCTGTATTTCCCCTGGTCGGCGATGATGCCGCCACTGATTCTGGCCGCCGGTGGCCTGAGCGCGATGGTCACCCAACAGTGGCTCAAGCGCGTCCGGTTCAGCCAATACCTGCCGGCCTACACCGCGCCCTTCGTTGGGCTGGGCTGGTTGCTGCTGTGCTTCGCCACGCCCTCGACAGAGCCGCACTTGATCGAAGTCAGCACCCTGAACATGCTCGCCGCGCCACTCAAAGGCCTCGGCCAGGTGATGTTCCTCGGTCATCCGCTGGCCGGTGCGATGATTGCCGCCGGTTTGCTGATCGCTGATCGCCGCGCATTCTGCTGGGCATTGTTGGCCTCAGTCGCGGGCATGGGCTGGAGCCTGCTGAACCACGATTTCTATACCGCACTGCTCGGCCTCGGTGGCTATAACGCCGTGCTGACCGCCCTCGCCTTCAGCTCGCAGCGTCGCCAACCGTGGCTGCCGCTGGTTGGCATCGGCCTGGCGCTGCTGCTGACGCCGCTGTTTGCCGCCATCGGTCTGCCCACCCTGACCGCGCCGTTCATTCTTGCCGGCTGGCTGATTCGCAGTGTTATTCAAATGCTCGGCAAAGCCACAGTCGAAAGCGCGCCTTGCGCTCCCGGGGAGAATCAACCTAGGCTGCGCTGATTTGCGGCCAAGGCGATGTGCATGATCAGCAACGACACGTGGCGAAATCGCCTGTACGTGATTATTTTCCAGACCGACACCGTCGCCGGTCGACGCTTCGACTCCACCCTGCTGCTGATCATCTTCGCCAGCCTGGTAGTCGTGATTCTGGACAGCATCGATGACGTTCACCAGCACTACGCCAGCCTGCTGGCGTACATCGAGTGGGGCTTCACGGCGATCTTCCTCGGCGAGTACATCCTGCGCCTGTACTGCTCGCCCAAGCCCCTGCGCTACGCCTTCAGTTTCTATGGGCTGGTGGACCTGCTGGCCATCGTGCCCGGCATCCTCGCGCTGTACTACAGCGATGCCCAGTACCTGCTGATCATCCGGGTGATCCGGATGCTGCGGATCTTCCGCGTGCTCAAGCTCGGCCCGTACCTCAAGCAAGCTCATTACCTGCTCGATGCCCTGCGTGGCAGCAAGCAGAAGATCCTTGTGTTCCTGCTCAGCGTCTGCACCCTGGTGACGGTGTTCGGCACCCTGATGTATGTGGTCGAAGGCCCGCAACATGGCTTCACCAGCATTCCCAAGGGCATTTACTGGGCTATCGTGACGTTGACCACCGTCGGTTACGGCGACATCGTGCCCAAGACCGCACTGGGTCAGGTCATCTCGTCGATGGTGATGATCACCGGTTACTCGATCATCGCCGTGCCCACCGGGATCTTCACCGCCGAACTGGCCACGGCCATGCGTGGCGGCCAGTTGCAGCACCACTGCCCGGTGTGCGCCAAGGACAGCCATGAGCCGGAGGCGTCGTTCTGCTCCCGTTGCGGTAATGCGCTGTTCAGGAAACGGGAATAAGCAAAGAGCTTTTTAATCTTTAAAGGACTATACGAGCCCAGTTATAGTCGCTGGCAAATTGCCCCACTTTTAATAGAACAAGGAATGCGCAGTGAAAAAACTCTTTGGCGCCTCGCTTATCGCCGCTGGCCTGGCCCTGGGCAACATCGCCCAGGCTGCACCGACCCTGCTCAACGTTTCCTACGACGTGATGCGCGATTTCTACAAGGACTACAACACTGCGTTTCAGAAACACTGGCAAGCCGAGCATAACGAAAACATCACCCTGCAAATGTCCTTCGGCGGCTCCAGCAAACAGGCGCGTTCGGTCATCGACGGCTTGCCCGCTGACGTGATCACCATGAACATGGCCACCGACATCAACGCCCTGGCGGACAATGGCAAACTGGTCCCGGACAACTGGGTCACGCGCCTGCCGAACAACAGCGCGCCGTTCACCTCGGCCACCGTGTTCATCGTGCGCAAGGGCAACCCGAAAGCCCTGAAAGACTGGCCGGACCTGCTCAAGGACGGCGTTCAGGTCATCGTGCCAAACCCGAAAACCTCCGGTAACGGTCGCTATACCTACCTCTCGGCCTGGGGCTACGTGCTGAAAAACGGCGGCGACGAAAACAAGGCCAAAGACTTTGTCGGCAAACTGTTCAAGCAAGCGCCGGTGCTGGATACCGGTGGCCGCGCCGCGACGACTACTTTCATGACCAACCAGATCGGCGACGTGTTGGTGACGTTCGAGAATGAAGCGGAAATGATCGCCCGCGAGTTCGGCCGTGATCAGTTCGAAGTCATCTACCCAAGCGTTTCCGCCGAAGCCGAGCCACCGGTGTCGGTGGTCGACAAGACCGTCGACAAAAAAGGCACCCGTGCAGCGGCCGAGGAATACCTGAAGTACTTGTGGTCGCCGGAAGGTCAGGAGATTGCCGCGGCAAACTACCTGCGCCCGCGTGACCCAGCCGTGCTGGCCAAGTACACCGACCGTTTCCCGAAAGTAGACTTCCTGTCGGTCGAGAAGACCTTCGGCGACTGGCGCACCGTGCAGAAGACCCACTTCAATGATGGCGGGGTTTTCGACCAGATCTACAGCGGCAAGTAATCGACTGAAACACTGCAACTTCTATGGGAGCGAGCTTGCTCGCGATGACAATTGAACAGTCAGCATCGTCGTTGACTGCCATTACGCTATCGCGAGCAAGCTAGCTCCCACAGGTTCTGCGACATCCCGCTACATCGGCGGCGTCACGCCATCCTTGCCCGCCGAAATGGATTGGGCGGTGAGCGTGCCGTCAGCGCCCGGCGTCACAAAGGTCACGATCTTCACGAACAAGATGTAAGTGAATGTATCATTCACCCTCGATATTCTGACGCAAGACACACGCGTTCGTCAGTCATTCCGCAATGGAATGATTGCTATCACTCCAATCCCACTTCCGCCGTTTCAGTCAGCCCATTAGCCTGCGCGCATTCCTTTCCGTACAGCGAGACCCGTTATGAACCCAGCGACCCAGGTGTCCCAAGGCACCGCGACAATGACCCGAGGCATGGTGCTGCTGTTCGCCTTCTGCTGCGGCGCCATTGTCGCCAATATCTACTACGCCCAGCCGATCATCGGCCTGATCGCGCCGGACATTGGCCTGACCAACACCATGGCCAGCCTGATCGTTTCCTTGACTCAGATCGGCTATGCGCTGGGACTGTTTTTCCTGGTGCCGCTGGGGGATCTGCTGGAGAACCGCCGGTTGATGATCATCACCACGCTGGTGGCAATTGTCAGCCTGCTAGGTGCGGCGTTTACCGACCAGCCGAACGTGTTTTTGCTGATTTCGCTGTTGGTGGGCTTCAGTTCGGTTTCGGTGCAAATCCTGATTCCGTTGGCCGCGCACCTGGCACCGGAAGAAACCCGTGGTCGTGTGGTGGGCGGGATCATGGGTGGGTTGTTGCTCGGCATTCTGCTGGCCCGACCGGTGTCCAGCGTGGTGGCCGACCACTTTGGCTGGCGGGCGATGTTTGTGATTGCCGCAGTGTTGATGGCGGCCATCAGCATCGTGCTGGCCGTAACCATTCCCAAGCGTGAGCCTGATCACAGCGCGTCCTATGGCCAGTTGCTGGGCTCTCTGTGGACGCTATTGCGCAAGCAACCGGTCCTGCGCCAGCGTGCGTTTTACCAGGGCTGCATGTTTGCCACCTTCAGCCTGTTCTGGACCGCCGTGCCGCTGGAACTGGCGCGCAATCACGGTTTGTCGCAAAGCGAGATCGCGATCTTCGCCCTGGTCGGGGCCATCGGCGCCATTGCTGCCCCGATCGCCGGTCGCCTGGCCGATGCCGGTCACACCCGCATCGCATCGTTGCTGTCCCTGCTGTTTGCCAGCTTGAGTTTCATGCCGGCGTTTATCCATCCGGCCTACAGCGTCATCGGCCTGGCGGTGACCGGCGTAGTGCTCGACTTCTGCGTGCAGATGAACATGGTCCTCGGCCAGCGTGCGGTCTACGCCCTCGACGGCAAAAGCCGCAGCCGCCTGAATGCGCTGTACATGACCAGCATCTTCATCGGCGGCGCCTTCGGCTCTTCGGTGGCCAGCGCGGTGTACGAACACGGCGGCTGGTTGTGGATCGTGATCGTCGGCAGCGCTTTTCCGCTGTTGGCGTTGTTGCGGTTCTTGAGTGTTTCGCAGAAGGCTTCGCTGGCGACGGCGTAAGCCTCAAAACCCGGTCGGATCGCCGCCCGGAGCAGGCTCGCTCCCACAGTGGATCGGCCGTTCAACAAGGCCGGCGAGGAGCAATCGGTCATCGTCAGCGGCCGGATCCGCGTCAATGCCGCCGAAGGCCTGCGAGAAGCCGTGCTGGCCCACCAAGGGCTGGCCATGGCCTCGCAATGGATGTTTGCGCCGGAACTGGCCGACGGTTCGGTTCGGGAAGTGATGAAGGACTGGGCACTGCCGGACCTGGATTTGTGGACGGTTTTCCCTACAGGGAGAATGGCCAGCGCCAACGCTCGGGCATTCGTGGAGTATGTGCAGGGGTTGTTGGCCTGGAAGGCCTGACAGGCAGCCGGGAGTTACTCGTCAATGCAGACCAGCAACCGTTCGACCGTTTGCTCAAGCGGCCCTGAGTTGTCGAGCAAGTGCACGGCCGGGTCCTCCGCCAGCAATTGCTCGCTGAATCGGGCATTGCGTGCCAACCGCTGATCGATCTCGATCGGCGATTCCCGCCTGCGTTCCAGCAAGCGCTGGCGCAGTACTGCCTGATCCACAGTCAACAACAGCACCAACGCGTTCGGATAGCGCTGGCGCGTGTTCTGCAAATGCCCTCGAGAGCCATTGATCAGCACGTCCTGCCCGGCGGCCAGCCAATCGTCGATTTCCCGCGGGATGCCATAGGACAACCCGTTGGCGTGCCAGCTCAGGGCAAACGCGCCCTGGGCCTCCATTTCGGAGAACTGCTGTTCACTGACGCCCAGCGCCGCTTCGCCCACGGCCTCCGCCGAGCGCGTGATGACCCGCCGCACGACGCGGCAGCCGCGTTCGGCCAACCGTGTTCGCGCGGCATCCAGCAGGCTGTCCTTGCCCGAACCTGAAGGCCCGATGAGATAGATCAACCTGCCCGCCATCAAACCACCCTCTTCATTTTTCGACCTGTTTGCCGGCCCCACGGCAGACCGTCCTGATTGCGCTTGCGCCAGATCAGCCCGCAGGCCCCGCGTATGATCCATCACCGACACAGGTTGCACCAGCGGGTTTTCCG
The DNA here is from genome assembly GCF_058802985.1 of Pseudomonas sp. GW822-FHT01E03. Classification (NCBI taxonomy): domain Bacteria; kingdom Pseudomonadati; phylum Pseudomonadota; class Gammaproteobacteria; order Pseudomonadales; family Pseudomonadaceae; genus Pseudomonas; species Pseudomonas sp. GW822-FHT01E03. The sequence goes on along the minus strand of NZ_JBXAOQ010000009.1, from coordinate 211,208 downwards.
ACGGGTCACGGTATACGCTGAGGGTGTCCTCGCAGCGCAGGTCAATCCGGCGTTGGAGGCTGTGGGTGCTTGGCTTGCCTGCGATGACGGAGTGTTTTTTACCGGTGTACATATCCGTTTCTGCGGTCACGGCCATTTAGGGTTCCGCCCTTATGTATGGACTCATTCAGGCCGCCATCGCGAGCAAGCTCGCTCCCACAGAATTCAGCAGTGACCCACCCATCACATTCCGGCAGGCACAAAAAAGGCGACCCGAAGGTCGCCTTTTTGCGTTACTGCCCGAATTTCCGCCCCAGGCCACCCGGTACACCCTGGATGTCAGTATCTTCCCACGGCCCTTGCGGACTAATCGACCGACTCCAACCATTATCCCAGCGGTAATAGGTACGTTGGCGATAAAAGGTATTGGGCTGGTCATCAAGCACATACACCCCAAGCTTCGGATCCCAATGGCTATTGCCCCCCGGTGGTGGCGCGAAGCTGGCAGAAGTGCGTGGCAACGGCTTGGAGGGTTTGGCCGGGATGGTCGGCTTGCTCGGTACAGGCGACGTCGATGGCGTGGGGCTGGGCTGCGACGGCGGGAACGGTGGTGGTGCCTGATGTTCCGTTGGTTGCTGGACCGCACAAGCGCTTAACCCCAAAACAGCGCTGAGCAGGGCAATACGAGCAATGGCGGTCATGGTGGCGTTTCCTGTTATTTATCCGGGCTGTCGATGGTCAGTGTCTGCGGCGCGGTGGTGCTGCTGGCCAGGGGCTGGCTGCGACCAATCCATTCGCCGGCGGTCGGTTTGCCGGCACGGGAAATGCGCGCAACCAGTTGGACTTCAGGGAAGTTCGACAGTTTCAATTGCGGCATCATTGCGTCGGCGTCGCCCAGTTCGACGGTCACCGGCAGGTCGGCCACGGTCATGCGCTTGACCGCCAGCGGGGCCGGAGGACCGGAGATCGCACGGGCGAAGATGAACACGCTGTCGCCAGGCTGGACCTTGGATTTGAGGTCCGCGGCCAGATCGACACTGACCTTGAGCAACGCCGAGGGCTTGGCCGCCGGTGCTTGTGCAACCTTGCCGCCACTGGCCACCAGCTTCTCCGTGGCCCGGGTAATTCCGCCTTGCAGCGCCTCGCGGGACTTGTCCTCCGGCGGCAGCTGCGCCAACAGGCGATTCCAGTAATCGATGGCGTCCTGATAACGCTCGCTTTCAAACGCGGCAATGCCAAGCAGGCCAAGGCTGGTAACTTCTTTCGGATCGGCCTTGAGCGCTTCGTCGGTCAGGGCCTGGACCTTGTCCGACCACTTCTTGCCATCGGCGAAGTACTGGGCCTGGGCCCATTGACCGAGCAACTCGGGCTGGCGGCCGGCCAGGCTCACGGTGCGTTCGAACATCTTCGCCGCGTCCGCCGGACGATCCTGAGCCATGTAGGTGCGACCGAGGAAATACATGCCTTCAGCGGAATCCGGTTGAGCGGCGACCGCACGTTCCAGGCGCCGCGTCATCTCTTCCATCGACTGGGGTGCCTGGGAGAATTCGCGGGTCAGTTCGACCTTGTCGCTGGCACCGAAATGCAGATACAGGCCCAGGCCCAGCACCGGCACCAGAATGGCCGCCAGCAACGGCAAGGGTTTGCCCAGACGCGACACCCGTGGCGCTTCAGCGCCTTCGGTGTCCGCCAGCAACTCACGGGCAGCTTCGGCGCGACCGGCGTCCATTTGCGCGGCATCGAGCACGCCCTCTTCCTGCTGAGTCTGCAACTCAGTCACGCGCTCCTGATACAGCGCGACGTTCAGGGCGGTACGATCCTCTTCGCGCTGGGCGCGACGGCTGCGCAGCACCGGGATCAACAGAAAACTCAGGGCAACCAGAAGCAGCAGACCTGCAGCGAGCCAGAAATCAATCATTCTTGGTTTTATCCAACAGGTGGTCGAGGCGCGAGCGCTCCTCGGCAGAAAGCGAGTCCGGGGTGCCGGCGCGTTGCACGCGACGACGGCGGACGATCACCGCGATGATCACGACACCGCCCAGCAGCAGGCCGGCGGGGCCAAACCAGAGCAAGGCGGTCTTGGCGTTCAGCGCAGGCTTGTAGCGGACGAAATCACCGTAGCGATCGACCATGAAGTCGATGATCTGCTGGTTGTCCTTGCCCTCGCCGAGCATGCGGTAAATCTCTTTGCGCAGGTCGGCGGCAATCGGTGCGTTGGAATCGGCGATGTCCTGATTCTGGCACTTGGGGCAACGCAGCTCCTTGGTCAACTCGCGGAAACGCTCGCGATCTTCTTCCTTGGCGAACTCGTAGGTGTCGATGGCCGCGTGGGCCACGCCCGCCAGGCTCAAGCCCAGGACAACGGCAGCGATCCAGCGCTTCATGGCTTGGCCTCGTCGACCAGCGCCTGGTACTTGCCCGCCAGTTTTTCACGCCAGACCTGCTCGTCGATCACGCCGACGAACTTGTCACGGATGATCCCCTTGGCGTCGATGAAGAAGGTTTCCGGTGCGCCATACACGCCGAGGTTCAGGCCCAGCGAGCCTTCGTCGTCACGAATGTCCAGCGCATACGGGTTGTGGAAGTCCTTCAGCCACTTCAAGGCATCAACGTTGACGTCCTTGTAGTTGATGCCGTAGATCACCACGCCCTGCTGGGCCAGTTTGTTCAACACCGGGTGCTCGACCCGGCAGGAAATGCACCAGGTGCCCCAGACGTTGACCAGCGCCGGTTTGCCCAGAATGTCAGCGCGGGTCAGGGTCTTGTCGCCCTGCACCGACGGCAGGGAAAACTCCGGGAACGGCTTGTTGATCATGGCCGAAGGCAGCTCGGCCGGATCCAGGTACAACCCACGGTAAAGGAATACCGCGACCACCAGAAAAATCGCCAGTGGCAGCAACATCAACCAACGCTTCATGCAGTGGCTCCCGACATGCCCAGTGCTTCGCGCACGCGGCTTTTGACCTTGACCCGATAACGCCGATCCAGCGCCGCCAGCAACCCGCCTGCACCTGTCAGCAAGCCGCCGAACCAGATCCAGCGCACGAACGGCTTGACGTGCACACGCACAGCCCAGGCGCCGTTACCCAGTGGTTCACCGAGGGCGACATAGAGGTCGCGGGTGAAACCGGCGTCGATACCCGCTTCAGTCATCACCGAGTTCTGCACGGTATAGAGGCGTTTTTCCGGGTGCAGCACGCTGATTTCCTTGCCGTTGCGGATCACCCGCACGGTGCCCTTGTCGGAGGTGAAGTTCGGGCCTTCGAAGTGTTTGGCGCCTTCGAAGACGAACTGATAGCCGCCCAGGGCCATGGATTCACCGGGCGCCAGGCGCAGGTCGCGCTCGGCACTGTTCTGGCTCGACAGCACGACACCCAGCGCACACACGGCGATGCCCAGGTGCGCGATCTGCATGCCCCAGTAGCTGCGGGTCAGGGTTGGCAGTCCTTTGATCAGGCCCTTGTGGCGAGTCTTGTCGAAGATGTCACGCACGCCGGCCAGCAACACCCAGGCAGCGAGCATGAAGGTCGCGAGCACGGCCCAGTTGAAATCGCCGTAGGCGATGCCGGCCACTACGGCCAGCGCGGCACTGCCGAGCAGGACCGGGGTGAGCATGCTTACCAGCCATGTCACCGGAGTGTCTTTCCAGCGCACGATCACGCCGACCGCCATCACCACCATCAGCAATGCCATCAACGGAATGAACAGCGCATTGAAGTATGGCGGGCCGACGGACAGCTTGGCGCCGGTCATGGCGTCCAGAATCAGCGGATACAAGGTGCCGAGCAGAATCATCGACGCGGCCACCACCAGCACCAGGTTGTTACCCAGCAGCAGTGTTTCCCGGGACCAGAGGTTGAAGCCCACCTGGCTCTTGACCACCGGCGCGCGCAGGGCGAACAGCGTCAGCGAACCACCGACCACGAACAGTAGGAAAATCAGGATGAACACCCCGCGCTCCGGGTCGGACGCAAAGGCGTGCACCGAGGTCAGCACGCCGGAACGCACGAGGAAGGTGCCCAGCAGACTCAAGGAGAATGCGGCGATGGCCAGCAACACGGTCCAGCTTTTGAACACGCCACGTTTTTCCGTGACCGCCAACGAGTGAATCAGTGCGGTGCCCACCAGCCATGGCATGAACGAGGCGTTTTCCACCGGGTCCCAGAACCACCAGCCACCCCAGCCGAGTTCGTAGTACGCCCACCACGAACCGAGGGTGATGCCGATGCCGAGGAACGCCCAGGCCACGATGGTCCACGGACGCGACCAGCGCGCCCAGGCAGCATCCAGGCGACCGCCCATCAGCGCGGCGATGGCGAAGGCGAAGGCCACCGAGAAGCCGACGTAGCCCATGTACAGCATCGGCGGGTGAACGATCAGGCCGATGTCTTGCAGCAGCGGGTTGAGGTCGGCACCGTCGGTGGGCATTTGCGGCAGGATGCGCTTGAACGGGTTGGAGGTCATGATCAGGAACAGCAGGAAACCGGTGCTGATCATGCCCATCACCGCCAGCACGCGGGCCAGCATGACCTGCGGCAATTGCCGGGAAAACACCGATACCGCAAAGGTCCAGCCGCCGAGAATCAAGGCCCACAACAGCAGGGAACCTTCGTGGGCACCCCACACGGCGCTGAACTTGTAGTACCACGGCAAGGCACTGTTGGAGTTGTTGGCCACATAGGCCACGGAGAAATCGTCGACCATGAAGGCGTAGGTCAGGCAACCGAAGGCGAACAGCAAGAACGCGAACTGCCCCCACGCGGCCGGCTGGGCCAGGCTCATCCAGAAGCGGTCACCGCGCCAGGCACCGACCAATGGCACCACGGCCTGAACCAGCGCGAAACACAGCGCCAGGATCATGGCCAGGTGGCCCAATTCGGGAATGAAGATTCCAGCTGTCATCAGTTAGCCCTCTTTCGCGGGAGTGGGTGCCGACTGGCCGCTGTCTTTCAACGCCTTGGTCACTTCCGGCGGCATGTACTTTTCATCGTGCTTGGCCAGCACTTCATCGGCCACCACCACACCATCGGCATTGAGCTTGCCCAAGGCGACGATGCCCTGCCCTTCGCGGAACAGGTCCGGCAGGATGCCGCGATAAGTGATGGTCACGGATTTGTTGAAGTCGGTGACGACAAACTTCACGTCCAGCGAGTCGCCGGAGCGCTGCAAGGAACCGGCTTCGACCATGCCGCCGGCACGGATACGCGTGTCCTGCGGGGCTTCGCCGTTGGCGATCTGGGTCGGTGTGTAAAACAGGTTGATGTTCTGCTGCAGGGCACTCAGGGCCAGGCCAACGGCAGCGCCGACCCCGACCAGGATCGCGAGAATGATGATAAGACGCTTTTTACGCAGCGGATTCACTTGCCATTCTCCCGGCGCAGACGGCGCGCCTCTTGTTGCAGATACCGCTTGCGGGCCAGGATCGGCGCCGCCACGTTGAGGGCCAATACCGCCAGGCAGATGCCATAGGCTGACCAGACATACAGGCCATGATGACCCATGGCGACGAAGTCGCCGAATGAAGCAAAACTCATCGAGCGACCTCCAGGCTGTTTTCGACTTCGGTTTTGACCCAACTGGCCCGGGCTTCGCGCTTGAGCACTTCAAGACGCATGCGCAGCAGCAGGACCGCGCCGAAGAAACAGTAGAAACCCAGCGCCGTCAGCAGCAGTGGCAGCCACATCTCGGCTGGCATCGCCGGTTTTTCGGTGAGGGTGAAGGTCGCGCCCTGGTGCAGGGTGTTCCACCACTCCACCGAGTACTTGATGATCGGGATGTTGATCACACCAACGATCGCCAGCACCGCACAGGCCTTGGCCGCGCTGTCACGATTGCTGATGGCGTTGCCCAATGCAATGAGACCGAAGTACAGGAACAGCAGGATAAGCATGGACGTAAGGCGTGCATCCCAGACCCACCACGAGCCCCAGGTCGGCTTGCCCCAGATCGCCCCGGTGACCAGCGCCACGGCGGTCATCCAGGCGCCGATGGGTGCCGCGCATTGCAGGGCGACGTCGGCCAGTTTCATCTTCCACACAAGGCCGACGATGCCGCACACGGCCAGCATCACGTAGATGGACTGCGCCAGCATGGCGGCCGGAACGTGGATATAGATGATGCGGAAGCTGTTGCCCTGCTGGTAGTCCGGCGGCGCGAAGGCCAGGCCCCAGACCACGCCAACGCCGATCAGCAGCAACGCCGCGACGCTCAGCCAGGGCAGCATTTTGCCGCTGATGCCGTAAAACCATTTGGGCGAGCCAAGCTTGTGAAACCACGTCCAGTTCATACTGTTTCCATCACGGTTGCTCTTTACTGTGAAGAGCCAGGGCCTTTACTGATCAATTTTTGACCAGACCTCATTATTCGCCGACGCTGATCTTCAAGCCAGCGGCTATTGCAAAAGGTGTCAGGGTTATCGCCAAGGCGGTCAGGCTGCCAAGCCATAGGAGATAACCGGTCGCCGGCATTCCCTGCAAGGCCGCCTGCAAGGCGCCACTGCCAAGGATCAATACCGGGATGTACAACGGCAGAATCAGCAGTGCCAGCAACAGGCCGCCGCGCTTCAAACCTACTGTCAGCGCCGCACCCACCGCACCGAGCAGGCTCAGTACCGGTGTACCGAGCAGCAACGAAAGCAGCAACACCGGCAGACAGGCGGCAGGCAAACCGAGCATCAGCGCCAGCAAGGGTGCGAGCAAAACCAGTGCCAGACCGGAAAAAGCCCAGTGTGCCAGCACTTTGGCCAAAACCAGAAGAGGCAGGGGGTGCGGCGAAAGGACCCACTGCTCAAGGGATCCGTCTTCGAAATCACTGCGGAAAAGCCCGTCCAGCGAGAGCAGAACCGATAAAAGTGCCGCGACCCAGACCAACCCCGGAGACAAGGTTTGCAACAATTGAGACTCGGGTCCGACCGCCAACGGGAACAAGGAAACGACGATGGCGAAAAACACCAGCGGATTGGCCAGCTCCGCGGGACGGCGAAACAGCAGACGGGCCTCACGGGCGACCAACAGGCCAAAAACACTCATACGGCCCAATTCCCCAGATCGATGTCGCGATAAGCGGCCGGCATCCGGCTCAGCGTGTGGTGGGTGGTCAACACCACCATGCCGCCACGTTCGCAGTGGCCGGCCAGGTGTTCTTCGAGTTGCGCCACGCCTTGCTTGTCGAGAGCGGTGAACGGCTCATCGAGAATCCACAACGGCGGGCTGTCCAGATACAAACGCGCCAGTGCAACGCGACGCCGCTGCCCAGCGGACAGAGTGTGGCAGGGAACATCTTCGAATCCGCGCAATCCGACCGCCGCCAAGGCTTGCCAGATCGCCTCACGGGAGGCCGGTTGATGCAGGGCGCAGAGCCAACTCAGGTTCTCTTCCGGTGTCAGCAGATCCTTGATTCCCGCCGCATGGCCGATCCACAGCAGATTGCGCGCCAGCTCACCGCGTTGTTCATTCAGCGGCTGGCCGTTGAGCAGCACTTGACCGGCGGTCGGATGCATCAGCCCGGAGAGCAGGCGCAACAGGCTGGTCTTGCCGCTGCCGTTGGGGCCACTGATTTGCATCATTTCGCCACTGGCCAGTCTCAAATCGAGATTTTCGAAGAGCAGCCGAAGGTCTCGCTCACAGGCAAGGGCAACGGTTTGCAGGACAGGACTGGTCAAGGGATCACGGGCCTTATACGGTTCAAGTCGGCTCTGGCGCGGCCGTTAAAGAGATGCAGCATAGATGCAATGGCGTCTTGTTCTAGAGAGCTGCGTCAAAGAATTGCAAAGTTTTCGCCATTATTGGATACAACGGCGCGGCATTATACATGCCATACCTTACTCTAAAGAGTGCATTTTCCTCAGGTTGTGACCGCGTATGACAGGCGAAATGAACATCCTCCCGCTACCGCAAACCCTCCCGGCGACTTCGCGCCCGCAGGTGGTCAGCGGTGAGTTGCTCAAGTTGCTGACGCCGGTGGAGGGGCTGATCAGCGTCGGTCAATCCGCCCAGGCCGAAGTGTTGTCGCTCAAGCAGGCGGACCAGACTTTCCAGATGCTGCTCAAGGTCACCCTCGACAGCGGCCGCCAGACCACAGTCCAGACCACCAGCAATCAACCGCTGGCCCAGGGCACCACGCTGGTCGTCACCCAGCCCTCGGCCGGCAGCCTGATCGTGACGGTGCAACAGGCCATTGCTTCCAACGTCGCCACCCTCATCCGCCTCGACACCGCGCAACTGCCCGTTGGCACCCTGCTGCAGGGCAAAGTGCTGACCTCGCAAGTGCTGCCCCAGGTGCCCGGCCAGCCCATGGTGTTTCGCTCGATGGTGGGCCTGCTCAACACCGCACTGAGCGGCAGCACACTGAGCATCGACAGCCCGCAACCCTTGCGCATCGGCACCTTGTTGAGCGCACAGGTGCAGGACGCTCAGACCGTGAAGTTCGTGCCCCTGAGCAGCCGACAGGAACAACTGGCGGTGACCCAGCAACTGGTCGACCAGCAAAGCCGCCAGGGCTCGCTGGATAGCTTGCTCAAGCGCCTGCAGAACCTTCCGCCCTCGGACCAGACATCCGTTGAATTGCGCAGCGCTGCTGCCCGTTTGCTCGCCGGCTTGCCGGATGTTCAACAGTTGAGCACCCCCAAGGGCCTGGCCCAGGCCCTGGCCAGTAGCGGCATGTTTCTCGAAAGCAAACTGCTGACCGGGCAAAACCCGACGCTCGCGCCGGACATGAAAGGCGATTTGCTCAAACTGGTTGCGCAGTTGAGTCAGGGCTTGCCGGCCAACACCAGCCTCGGCGCGATCATCGCCGCCAATACCCTGGCCCAGGCCATGCCGAATTTTGTCCGCAATGCCCTGGGCATGCTCGGTCAGGTCAGTGCCAAGCCGTCGCCGACCGGTTTCCCGCTGCCCGAACGTCTGTTAAAAGGCGCCGACGGTGAAAACGACCTCGAACACCTGCTTCGCCTGGCCGCCGCCGCGGTTTCACGCCTGCAAAGCCATCAACTGTCGAGCCTGGAACAGACCGGCGTAACCGCCGACGGACGGCTGATGAGCACCTGGCAGCTGGAAATCCCGATGCGCAATATGCAGGACATCGTGCCCTTGCAGGTCAAGTTCCAGCGCGAAGACGCCCCCGAAAAACAACAGCCAAAGGAACGTCGCGAAGAACACGAACCCAAGCAACAGCTGTGGCGTGTGGAGCTGGCCTTCGCCATGGAGCCTTTGGGGCCGCTGCAAATCCAGGCGCAACTGATCAAGGGCAGCCTCTGCGGCCAGCTCTGGGCCGAGCGGCCATACACCGCCAGCCTGATCGAAAGCAATTTGGCCGAGCTGCGTGATCGCCTGCTGTCCGTCGGTCTGAACGTCGGCGACCTCGATTGCCACCTCGGTACACCGCCCCAAGGCCCGCAAACCCGCCTCGAACAACGCTGGGTGGACGAAACCGCATGAACAACCCCAACACCCCACGCCAGGCCATCGCCCTCAAGTACGACGGCACCCACGCCCCCACCCTCACCGCCAAGGGCGACGAAGAGCTGGCGGAAGAAATCCTGCGCATTGCCCGCGACTGCGAAGTGCCGATCTACGAAAACGCCGAACTGGTAAGACTGTTGGCGCGCATGGAACTGGGGGACAGCATTCCGCAGGAACTCTATCTGACGATTGCCGAGATCATTGCGTTTGCGTGGAGTTTGAAGGGGAAGTTTCCGGCGGGGCAGGATACGGATGCGCTGATGGTCGAGAAGGATGGTCGAGAAGGATATTACCGAGCGCGGGGATGATTATTGAGTTTGCGAGTACGCCATCGCGAGCAGGCTCGCTCCCACAGGTGAACTCATGTTCTGTGTCCGACATAGAACCATTGTAGGAGCGAGCTTGCTCGCGATGGAGGCATGAGCGCCGCGTTTCTCCAGGAAGCCCGCGTCATCGTTAACGTCCATCGCGAGCAAGCTCACTCCTACAGGCTGTCAGTTCTTGTGAAGCTTGCTCATCAACTCCGTGGCGTCACGTGTTCAAACTTGAAAAAACGCAAAAGTTTGAGACTGCGACCGACAATCAAACCATTGATGAGGCCAGCCCCCAGCGCCGCCCCTGCGACCGCCGACATTTCATTGGCCAGTTCCGGATACATGGCCGCCTGGTAACCGCTGTAGTAACGCCAGGCAAAAAAGCCCCAATACACAATCAGCACCTTGATCGTGCCGGGTAGAACCAGATGCTCCCCCTCGCACCGCACATTGTTGTACGAGAAAAAACGCAGTGCCAGCAACCACCCCGCCAGTAATCCCGGCGCATAGGCTGAAAGCTGGATTGCAACTTCCTGGGAGGGATTGAGCGATGCGAGGGACAAAGCCACGAATATCACGGGGGATATCTGCAATGACCTTTTCGATACATGGCTCCTGAAACAGGAGATGACACCGTAGTAACTCAGAATAAAAAAAACCGCATAAACCCACAGCGGTGTACCGCGCAAAATGTCGATCATAAGCCTTCTTGGCACTGTATATGTTTGAGCGGATCAAACTACTGATCGCTAGTTGCGATCACAAGACGGTGGAATCTGAGAGTGCTATAGGCAGGAGACTACGACGGCGTAATACCTATCTGAGGATGAAGGGGGATGCGTCGTATCGCGGGGATGATAGCTGCGCATTCAAGTACGCCATCGCGAGCAAGCTCGTTCCCACAGATGATCTGCGGTGAACACATGTTCTGTGTCCGACATGGAACCACTGTAGGAGCGAGCTTGCTCGCGATGGAGGTATGAGCGCCGCGTTTCTCCAGGAAGCCCGCGTCATCGTTGACGACCATCGCGAGCAAGCTCGCTCCTACAGATTTCTAGCTGTTCTTGTGCAACTTGCTCATCAACTCCGCCTCAGCCTGGGTCAAGCCGCAGGACTGGGTCAGTTCGTTGACGCTGGCGCCCATCCCGACCAGTCGCGCCGCCTGGGCGAACGACAGGCTTGAGGGGTCGCGTTGTTCCAGCTGGGCGAGTTTGTCCGGCAAGGGCGCAACGATCGCCCGCAGTTCATACAGGTCCTCGCCCATGCGCACATTGCCGTTCTGGTAATCCTCGACGCGCCTGGCCAGGTCCTTGATGCGCTGATCGCGCAGCGCATCACCCTGGGCCTGTTGCGCGGCGATCTGCTTTTGACCGCGAATGTACGCCAGGAACATTGCCAGCGTGCCTGCCCAAAACAGGAACAGGACAATGACCGCAACCTCGAGAATCAATCAGATACTCTCCAGTTCCGACCATTCTTCTTCGCTCATCATCTTGTCGAGCTCGACCAGGATGAGCAATTCGTTGTTCTTGTTGCATACGCCTTGAATGAACTTGGCGGACTCTTCGTTACCCACGTTCGGCGCGGTTTCGATTTCCGACTGACGCAGGTAAACCACTTCGGCCACGCTGTCGACCATGATCCCGACCACCTGCTTGTCGGCTTCGATGATGACGATACGGGTGTTGTCGCTGATCTCGGCATTCATCAGGCCGAAGCGCTGGCGGGTGTCGATCACGGTCACGACGTTGCCGCGCAGGTTGATGATGCCCAGCACGTAGCTCGGGGCACCCGGGACCGGGGCGATTTCGGTGTAACGCAGGACTTCCTGGACGCGCATCACGTTGATGCCGTAGGTCTCGTTGTCCAGCTTGAAGGTGACCCATTGCAGGATCGGATCTTCGGAACCTTTTGCCGCCGTTGCCTTGTCATTCATACCCTGCCCCCTCAAGAAACCGCCCTGGCGGTGTGTGTTCTGTGCAACATCATCAGATGTGACGTCGCCTGTTTTGTTTATTTGACTGATGTCGGTTTGTGGCCCGGCTTGCCGCTGGACATGTGCCGGGCTCCGCCGCTGGCGATCAACTCGGCCAGTGAGGCGACATCGAGCAAGGCGCACATGTGTTCTATTACCGTGCCGGCGAGCCATGGCCGCTGACCTCGGTGACTTCTCCATTTGATTTCATTCGGGTTCAGACGCAACGAGCGGCTGACCTGATGCACTGCCAGCCCCCACTCGTAGCCTTGCACCGAAATCACGTATTGCAGACCTTGCTTGAAATCGTCGCGGTAACGGTCGGGCATGACCCAACGCGCGGTATCGAGCACCTTGAGATTGCCGGCCTGGCTCGGCAGGATGCCCAGGAACCATTCGGGCTGGCCGAACAATGGGGTCAACTCGTGACCGGCCAGGGAGTAAATCGACCCCAGGCACACCAGCGGCACCGCCAGGGTCAAGCCGGCGACATCGAACAGCAGGCATTCGAAGGGTTCGGCAGCCCAGGACGGACGACCGTCGGTTTCCACCGGTGGCGGCGTATTGCTTGGCGGCAGATGAACTTCGACGACTGGCGGCACCAGTGCCTGAGGCACTTCGACAACAGCTGGCTCCGGTGCTGGCTGCACCTCGACGGCCGGCGGCACCAACGCCTGGAGCAACGGTGCGATGGTCGATACCGGCGCCAGCATGGGTGTCGGTGCTTCGACCACAGCTACTGGAGCCTTCGCTACCGGCGTGACCACAGGAGCGGGAGCAACCACAATTTTCTGCGCATCGTGGGCCTGTTCTTCGAGCACTGCCGCCTGGAATTCGTCCAGCGCCGCTTCAACCTCGACCACCCGGGGAGGCGCTTCGATTTGTGGCGCAAATTCCTCGGTGATGTCCTGCAGCAAGCTGTCCAGATAAGACTGAAGCGCCAGTTGCGGGCGCGAGGTGGTCTTAAACGGCCGGTTCATGGCTGCCCCCCTGCAGGAGCGAGCTTGCTCGCGAAAAACTGTCGGGAAACGCGATCATCCAGACAGCGCACGTAATCGTTGTCGTCCATCGCGAGCAAGCTCGCTCCTACAGGGATTGGTTTCATCTCATGCCACCTGCGGCACAAGTTGCGCCGCCAGCAGATGCTTGAGCAACGCACGGTAAGCGAGAACGCCACGGCTCTTGCCGTCGAATTGCGAAGGCGTAAGACCGGCGCGGCTGGCATCGCGCAGGCGCGTGTCCACCGGGATATAGCCTTGCCAGATTTCGTCGGGGAATTTGTCGCGCAGCACGCGCAACGTTCCGAGGGACGCCTGGGTGCGGCGGTCAAACAGGGTCGGCACGATGGTGAAGGGCAGCGCCTGTTTGCGAGAGCGATTGATCATCGCCAGGGTGTTGACCATGCGCTCAAGGCCTTTGACCGCCAGATGCTCGGTCTGCACCGGGATCACCAGTTGCTGGCTCGCCGCCAAGGCATTGACCATCAGCACGCCGAGCAATGGCGGGCTGTCGATCACGGCGTAATCGAAGTCCTGCCACAGTTGCGCCAGGCTCTTGGCAATCACCAGGCCCAAACCGCTCTGCCCCGGCGACTGGCGCTCAAGGGTGGCCAGTGCGGTGCTGGAGGGCAACAGGGAGATGCGTTCGTCACTGGTCGACAGCAGCAGTTGACCCGGCAGGCCTTGGGGCACGTTGCCTTTGTGCAGGAACAAATCGTAGCTGCTGTGCTCCAGGGCGTCGGGATCGTAGCCGAAGTAGCTGGTCATGGAGCCGTGGGGGTCGAGATCGACCACGACCACGCGCTTGCCCGCCTCCGCCAGTAAACCGGCTAAAGCGATGGAGGAAGTGGTTTTACCGACACCACCCTTTTGATTGGCGACTGCCCAGACTCTCATTCGGATTGTTCCTCCCGGCCGAACGGATCGACCGAGAAATAGCTCAACGTGTTAATGCGGGTGACGGAGAATTGACGGCGTTCTCTCGTACCGGCGACTTGACCAGGGTCGGTGCAGTTTGTGTGCCAGCACGCTTCAATGCGGCATCCGGTTGCGCATGGGCGGTTCCGGTGCCGGTCAGGCTGCGGCGAACATCGAGGTTGCGCGACACCACCAGCACCACGCGACGGTTGCGGGCGCGGCCTTCAGCGGTGGCGTTGTTGGCCACCGGCTGAAACTCGCCGTAGCCCACCGAAGCCAGGCGACCGGGGTTCACCCCCTGCATCGCCAGCATGCGCACGATGCTGGCCGAGCGGGCCGAGGACAGCTCCCAGTTGGTCGGGTACTGCGCGGTGCGGATCGGCTGATCATCAGTGAAACCTTCGACATGGATCGGGTTGTCGAACGGCTTCAGGATCGCCGCGACCTTGTCGATGATGTTGAACGCGATGTCGCTGGGCATGGCGTCGCCACTGCCGAACAGCAGGCTGGAATTGAGCTCGATCTCGACCCACAACTCGTTGCCGCGCACGGTCATCTGGTTGGAGCTGATCAGGTCACCGAACGCCGCGCTGATGTCGTCGGCGATGCTTTTGAGTGGATCGCTGGCGCCGGCAATACCGGCATCGACCTGGTCACTGTCCTTTACCAGCGGCTTGGCCGGGGTCACGGTCTTCGGCCGCTCGTCACCGATGGGGATCGGCTTGAGCGAACGGTCGGAGTCGGTAAAGACCCCGATCAATGCCTCGGAAATGACCTTGTACTTGCCTTCGTTGATCGACGAGATGGAGTACATCACCACGAAAAAGGCGAACAGCAAGGTGATGAAGTCCGCGTAGGACACCAGCCAGCGCTCGTGGTTAACGTGTTCTTCCTGATGTCGACGACGGGCCATGAGCTTATTCCCTTAATCCATGAAGCCCTGAAGCTTCAACTCAATGGAGCGTGGGTTTTCACCTTCCGCGATCGACAGGAGCCCTTCCAGCAACATTTCGCGATAACGCGACTGGCGCAACGCGATGGATTTGAGTTTGGCGGCAATCGGCAGCAGCACCAGGTTGGCACTGGCCACGCCGTAGATAGTGGCGACGAACGCCACGGCAATACCGCTGCCCAGTTGCGATGGATCAGCGAGGTTGCCCATGACATGAATCAGGCCCATGACCGCACCGATGATGCCGATGGTCGGCGCGTAACCGCCCATGCTTTCGAAGACTTTGGCCGCTTCGATGTCGCGGCTTTCCTGGGTGTAGAAGTCCACTTCCAGAATGCTGCGGATCGCTTCCGGCTCGGCGCCGTCAACCAGCAGTTGCAGGCCTTTGCGTGCGTAGTTGTCGGGCTCGGCATCGGCGATGCCTTCAAGGCCCAGCAGGCCTTCCTTGCGGGCGGTCAGGCTCCAGTTCACCACGCGGTCGATGCCACCGGCCAGATCGACACGGGGCGGGAACAGGATCCAGGCGAGGATCTGCATGGCACGCTTGAAGGCACTCATCGGCGATTGCAGTAGCGCGGCGCCAATGGTGCCGCCGAGCACGATCAGCGCTGCCGGGCCGTTGGCCAGGGCGCCGAGGTGACCGCCTTCAAGGTAGTTGCCGCCGATGATCGCGACAAAGGCCATGATGATGCCAATCAGGCTTAAAACATCCATCAGATACAGGCCTCGACCAGGTGCTTGCCAATGTCGTCCAGGCTGTACACCGCGTCGGCAAGCTCGGCTTTGACGATGGCCATCGGCATGCCGTAGATCACGCAACTGGCTTCGTCCTGGGCCCAGATCGAACTGCCGCCCTGCTTGAGCAGGCGCGCGCCTTCGCGGCCGTCGGCGCCCATGCCGGTCAGGACCACCGCCAGAACTTTGTCACCGTAGGTCTTGGCTGCCGAACCGAAGGTGATGTCCACGCACGGCTTGTAATTGAGACGTTCGTCACCCGGGAGGATTTTCACCGCGCCGCGGCCGTCGATCATCATCTGCTTGCCACCCGGCGCCAGCAGCGCCAGGCCCGGACGCAGGATATCGCCATCCTCGGCTTCCTTGACGCTGATGCGGCAGAGCTTGTCCAGGCGTTCGGCGAAGGCCTTGGTGAAGGCCGCCGGCATGTGTTGAACCAGCACGATCGGGGCCGGGAAGTTGGCCGGCAATTGGGTCAACACTCGCTGCAGGGCGACCGGGCCGCCGGTGGACGTACCGATGGCCACCAGTTTGAAGGCTTTGCGTTTCGGCGCGGGCGACGACGCAGTGCCCGCATGCGTACGCGCAGGGATCGGTGCCGGACGCACGGGCGCGCTGCTGCCGTAACTACCGACGCTCGAAGGCGCAGCTGTTGGAGCAGGTGCGGCCACAGGGGCCGGAGCGCTGTAAGTGCTGACGCGACGATTGCTGCGCGAGATGCTCAGGATCTTCTCGCACAACAGTTGCTTGACCTTCTCGGGGTTGCGCGAGATGTCTTCGAAATTCTTCGGCAGGAAGTCCACCGCGCCGGCATCCAGCGCATCGAGGGTGACCCGGGCGCCTTCGTGGGTCAGCGAGGAGAACATCAGGACCGGGGTCGGGCAGCGTTGCATGATGTGCCGCACGGCGGTGATGCCGTCCATCATCGGCATCTCGTAGTCCATGGTGATCACATCCGGCTTGAGGGCCAGTGCCTGATCAATCGCCTCTTTGCCGTTGGTCGCCGTGCCGACGACCTGGATATTGGAATCCGCTGAAAGAATTTCCGAGACGCGGCGGCGGAAAAACCCCGAATCGTCCACCACCAGGACTTTGACTGCCATAAACACTCCATTAGATGGAGCGAGGCCAGGCGCCTCGCTCCACCAGAATCAAATACGCCGTGTGGCGTAACGCTTGAGCATGCTCGGAACATCGAGAATCAGCGCGATGCGGCCGTCACCGGTGATGGTGGCGCCGGACATGCCCGGGGTTCCCTGGAGCATTTTGCCCAATGGCTTGATGACTACTTCTTCCTGGCCCACCAGTTGATCGACGACAAAGCCGATCCTCTGCGTGCCCACCGAAAGGATCACCACATGGCCCTCGCGCTGCTCTTCGTGAGCGGCGGAGCTGACCAGCCAGCGTTTGAGATAGAACAATGGCAGCGCCTTGTCCCGCACGATCACCACTTCCTGGCCGTCCACGACGTTGGTGGTCGACAGGTCGAGGTGGAAGATCTCGTTGACGTTCACCAGCGGGAACGCGAACGCCTGGTTACCGAGCATGACCATCAGCGTCGGCATGATCGCCAGGGTCAGCGGCACCTTGATGACGATCTTCGAACCCTGGCCCTTGGCCGAGTAGATGTTGATCGAGCCGTTGAGCTGGGAAATCTTGGTTTTCACCACGTCCATGCCCACGCCACGACCCGATACGTCGGAAATCTCGGTCTTGGTCGAGAAACCCGGGGCGAAAATCAGGTTGTAGCATTCGGTGTCGCTCAGGCGATCGGCGGCATCCTTGTCCATCACACCGCGTTTTACCGCGATGGAACGCAGCACGTTCGGGTCCATGCCCTTGCCGTCGTCGGAGATCGACAGCAGGATGTGGTCGCCTTCCTGCTCCGCCGCCAGGATCACCTTGCCACCCCGGGCCTTGCCCGAGGCTTCACGTTCTTCCGGCGACTCGATGCCGTGGTCAACCGCGTTGCGCACCAAGTGGACCAGCGGGTCGGCCAGGGCCTCGACGAGGTTCTTGTCGAGGTCGGTTTCTTCGCCGACCAGTTCCAGGTTGATCTCTTTCTTGAGCTGGCGAGCCAGGTCGCGAACCAGGCGCGGGAAGCGCCCGAAGACTTTCTTGATCGGTTGCATCCGGGTCTTCATGACCGCGGTTTGCAAGTCGGCGGTGACCACGTCGAGGTTCGACACGGCCTTGGACATGGCTTCGTCGCCGCTGTTGAGGCCCAGGCGGACCAGGCGGTTACGCACCAGCACCAACTCGCCGACCATGTTCATGATCTCGTCCAGACGCGCGGTATCGACACGTACGGTGGTCTCGGCTTCGCTCGCCGGCTTTTCCGCCGGTGGCGCGGCCGGGGCACGGGACGATGCCGGTGCAGCAGTTGCCGGGGCCGGCGCTTCGGCTTTTGGCTCGGGGGCCCTGGCCAACGGTTTCGGCGCGGCTGCCTTGGCGGCAGGTGCCGCCACCGAGGCGTTGGCGCCGGTTTCCGTTCCAACCGTCGCGCCCACCTCAGTGAACTTGCCTTTGCCGTGCAATTCGTCGAGCAGCGCTTCGAACTCGTGATCGGAAATCAGATCGCTGCCGGCCGCCACCGCGCTTGGTGCCGCGGGTGCAGGCACAGAAGCAATGGCCGACTCCAGCGCCTCGACAGCAAAATTACCCTTGCCGTGCAGCTGGTCGAGCAGTGCTTCGAATTCGTCGTCAGTAATATCGGAACTGTCGCCAGCCGCTTTCGGGGCTTCTGGCGCAGCCGGTGCCTGGACCACCGCGTCAACGGCGAACTGGCCTTTACCGTGCAGTTGATCGAGCAACGACTCGAACTCGGCATCGGTGATTTCGTCGCTGCCAGCGGCATTGCCGGCAGGCGCTGGAACAGCCGCCGGGGCCTCGGCCTGGGCCTTGACGGCGTTCAGCGAGTCCAGCAGTTGTTCGAATTCATTGTCGGTGATATCGCCCGACTCGCTTTCAGCCACAGGCGCTTCGACCACGGCGACGACAGGTGCGGCAGCCGCCTCGTCAGCCGATTGCGGCTCGGCCAGACGGGCCAGTGCCGCGAGCAGTTCCGGTGTCGCGGCCGTGATCGGGCTGCGTTCGCGGACTTCGCTGAACATGCTGTTCACCGCGTCCAGCGCTTCGAGAACCACGTCCATCAGTTCCGAGTCGACGCGACGCTCACCCTTGCGCAGGATGTCGAACACATTCTCGGCGATGTGGCAGCACTCCACCAGCTCGTTGAGCTGGAGGAAGCCGGCGCCCCCTTTTACAGTGTGAAAACCGCGAAAAATTGCATTGAGCAAATCCGCATCATCCGGGCGGCTTTCCAGCTCGACCAGTTGCTCGGACAGTTGCTCTAGAATCTCGCCGGCCTCAACCAGGAAATCCTGAAGGATCTCTTCATCGGCGCCGAAGCTCATTAAGGGGGTGCTCCTAAAGGTCTAAAAACCTAAAATGCCTAAAATTCTAAAACCCTAGGCTGGATAGCAAATCGTCCACATCGTCCTGACCGGACACAACGTCTTCTCTTTTATCGGCATGAATCTGCGGACCTTCACCCTGAGAGAGATGTTTTTGTGGATCTTTTTCAGCAAGCATCGCTTCACGGTCATGTTCGATGCCCGCAAAGCGGTCCACCTGACTGGCCATCAGCACGAGCTTGAGCAGGTTGCTTTCAACTTCGGTGACCAACTGGGTCACACGCTTGATCACCTGGCCTGTGAGGTCCTGGTAATCCTGGGCGAGCAGGATGTCGTTCAGGTTGCCCGACACCGCGCGATTGTCCGTGCCGCTGCGCGTCAGGAACCCGTCGACCCGCCGGGCCAGTTCACGAAACTCTTCGGCGCCGACTTCGCGACGCATGAAGCGCCCCCAGTCCGCGCTCAACACCTTGGCTTCATCGGCCAGGCCATTGACCAGTGGTGTGGCACTTTCCACCAGATCCATGGTGCGGTTGGCCGCAGCCTCGGTCAGCTTGACCACATACCCCAGGCGCTCGGTGGCGTCGGTGATCTGCGACACTTCTTCGGCCTGCGGCATGTGCGGGTCAATCTGGAAATTGACGATCGCGCTATGCAGTTCGCGGGTGAGCTTGCCCACTTCCTGATACAGGCCGCGGTCACGGGTCTGGTTGAGCTCATGGATCAATTGCACCGCGTCGCCGAACTTGCCTTTTTCAAGGCTCTCGACCAATTCGACGGCGTGTTTTTTCAGGGTCGATTCAAAATCGCCCAATGAAGTTTCGTTATTGCCCATAGCTCCCCCGTGGCGCACTCATCAACCGATGCGTTCGAAAATCTTCTCGATTTTTTCTTTCAACGCCTGGGCCGTGAAGGGCTTGACCACATAGCCGTTAACGCCGGCCTGGGCCGCTTCGATGATCTGTTCGCGCTTGGCTTCAGCGGTCACCATCAGCACCGGCAGGTGCTTGAGCTTTTCATCGGCACGCACGTGGCGCAGCAGATCGATACCGGTCATGCCAGGCATGTTCCAGTCCGTTACCAGAAAGTCGATGCTTCCGCTGTTGAGCACCGGGATGGCGGTAGTGCCATCGTCGGCCTCGACGGTGTTGGTGAACCCAAGGTCACGCAGCAGGTTCTTGATGATCCGCCGCATCGTTGAGAAGTCATCAACGATGAGGATTTTCATGTTCTTGTCCAATTCGACCTCCAAGCAGTCTTAAACGCGCCCAGCACCTGGACACGCCATTTCAATCAATCCGGCAAAGCACTCAATGACTGTCTGGAGCACAACAGATCGCGACCGGCGCAGTTCAACACCACACCAGCCTCGTTCGCAGTGTCCCCCACACTGCCTTCAGCGCGCTCGCCACTCCCCCAAACGCCCCCGCAAACGGGCCGCGCACTGGCTGTGTAACTGGCTGACCCGCGATTCGCTGACCCCCAGGACCTCACCGATTTCCTTGAGATTCAACTCTTCGTCGTAGTACAGCGCCAACACCAGTCGCTCACGCTCCGGCAAATTGGCAATCGCATCCGCCAGCGCAGCCTGGAAGCGCTCATCCTCCAGGTCGCGCGACGGCTCGACATGAGCACTCGCGCCATCCTCGTGCAGCCCTTCGTGTTCGCCGTCCTGCAACAGGTCGTCGAAACTGAACAGCCGGCTGCCCAGGGTGTCGTTCAAAATCCCGTAGTAATCGTCGAGACTCAATTGGAGTTCGGCCGCAACTTCGTGATCTTTAGCGTCACGGCCGGTTTTAGCTTCAATCGAGCGAATGGCATCGCTGACCATGCGCGTATTGCGGTGGACCGAACGTGGCGCCCAGTCCCCCTTGCGCACTTCATCGAGCATGGCGCCGCGGATTCGTATGCCCGCGTACGTCTCGAAACTGGCGCCTTTGCCGGCGTCATATTTGGTCGACACTTCAAGCAGGCCAATCATCCCGGCCTGGATCAGGTCTTCGACCTGGACACTGGCCGGTAAACGCGCCAGCAAGTGGTAGGCAATGCGTTTAACCAGCGGCGCGTAACGCTCGATCAGCTCGTACTGCGCATCACGTGCCGACTTCTTGTAGAGGTTGTAGCCGCTGGCTGTCATAGAACAGGTCCTGCTGTCTGCTGCACGAGGCGCTCGACGAAAAACTCCAGGTGCCCGCGCGGGTTGGCAGGCAGCGGCCAGGTATCAACCTTCTGCGCGATGGCCTTGAACGCCAGCGAGCACTTGGAACGCGGGAAGGCCTCGTAGACGGCGCGCTGCTTCTGCACGGCCTTGCGCACGCTTTCGTCGTAAGGCACCGCACCGACGTATTGCAGGGCGACGTCGAGGAAGCGATCCGTGACCTTGGTCAACTTGGCGAACAGGTTGCGTCCTTCCTGCGGGCTCTGGGCCATGTTGGCCAGGACGCGGAAGCGGTTCATGCCGTAGTCGCGATTGAGCAACTTGATCAAGGCGTAGGCATCGGTGATCGAGGTCGGCTCGTCGCACACCACCAGCAGCACTTCCTGGGCTGCGCGGACGAAACTGACTACCGAGTCACCAATGCCCGCAGCGGTGTCGATCACCAGTACGTCGAGGTTATCGCCGATATCACTGAAGGCCTGGATCAGGCCGGCGTGTTGCGCGGGGCTCAGATGCACCATGCTCTGAGTGCCGGATGCGGCCGGAACGATACGGATGCCGCCTGGTCCCTGCAGCAATACATCGCGCAGTTCGCAGCGGCCCTCGATCACGTCGGCCAGGGTACGTTTGGGTGTCAGGCCCAGCAGAACGTCGACGTTCGCCAGTCCCAGGTCGGCGTCCAACAGCATGACGCGCCGGCCAAGTTCGGCCAAAGCCAGGGACAAGTTCACTGACACATTAGTTTTCCCGACGCCACCTTTGCCGCCGGTCACCGCGATCACCTGTACGGGATGCATGCTGCCCATGTTATTTCTTTACCTTGTCTTGCATAGACGGAGGCCACATTACTGGCTGCGCGTTCACAAACGGAACAATGCATGGCAGACCATCGATGTAGGTACAAAAACTGTTCATTATTACCTCAGCCAACCTGCTTGGTCGGGCTGTGGTAGATGTCAGCGAACATGTCAGCCATGGCTTCTTCGCTGGGTTCTTCCTGCATTTGCACGCTCACGGCGCGGCTGACCAATTGATGACGGCGCGGCAGATGCAAATCATCCGGGATCCGCGGGCCATCGGTCAGGTAAGCCACCGGCAGTTCATGGCTGATGGCAAGGCTCAACACCTCACCCAGACTAGCCGTTTCGTCCAGTTTAGTCAGAATGCAGCCGGAGAGCCCGCAGCGCTTGTAACTGTGATACGCGGCCGTTAGAACCTGTTTCTGGCTGGTGGTTGCCAGGACCAGATAATTTTTTGATTTGATGCCGCGACCGGCCAGGCTTTCGAGCTGCATGCGCAGCGCCGGATCGCTGGCCTGCAGGCCCGCGGTATCGATCAGCACCACGCGTTTGCGCAGCAACGGCTCCAGGGCCTGCACCAGGGACTGGCCGGGATCGACGTGGGTCACCGACACATTGAGAATGCGCCCCAGGGTCTTGAGCTGTTCCTGGGCGCCGATGCGGAAGCTGTCCATGCTCACCAGCGCAATGTTCTGCGCGCCGTACTTGAGTACGTAACGGGCGGCCAGCTTGGCCAGGGTGGTGGTCTTGCCCATGCCGGCAGGGCCGACCATGGCGATCACTCCGCCCTCTTCCAGCGGCTCGACGTCCGGAGTAACGATCATGCGCGCCAGGTGCGCCAGCAACATACGCCAGGCCTGACGAGGCTCTTCGATTTCGGTGATCATTGCCAGCAGGTCGCGCGACAGCGGGCCAGACAGGCCGATACGTTGCAGGCGACGCCAGAGGTTGGCCTGGTCCGGACGGCTGCCTTGCAGCTGATTCCAGGCCAGGGAGCCGAGTTGTACTTCCATGAGTTCGCGCAGGCTGTTGAGCTCGAAACGCATCGAGTCGAACGCGCGCGGGTCCACGCCACCGGACGCTGGCGCAGCGGCCGGCGCGGGGCGACGGGGTTCGGCGTAGGTCGGCTCGATCAGAGGCTCGGCGGCAGTCAACGGCAATCCGGCGAACAGTTGGCGATTGGTTGCATTGTCGCTCTCGCCATCGCCACGCAGGCTCAATTCGGCCTGGGCGGTGACGATCCGCGACTGAGTCTTGCGCAATTCGTCTTCGAGTTCCATGTTCGGAACCCGCGGCGCCAGCGCCGACAACTTGTAATCCAGCGCAGCTGTCAGTTCGACCCCCCCGGCGATCCGGCGGTTGCCAATGATGGCGGCATCAGCGCCCAGCTCATCGCGAACCAGCTTCATGGCCTGACGCATATCGGCGGCGAAAAAACGCTTAACTTGCATAAACCACTACCTCAGCCGTTGGGCCCTACTGTCGCAACGATGGTCACTTGCTTGTTGTCAGGGATTTCCTGGTAAGCCAACACATGCAAACCCGGGACTGCGAGCCGGCCAAATCGCGAGAGCATCGCGCGAACCGGACCGGCCACCAGCAGAATCACCGGCTGACCTTGCATCTCCTGACGCTGCGCCGCGTCGATCAACGAACGTTGCAGCTTCTCAGCCATGCTTGGCTCCAGCAGAACGCCCTCTTCCGAGCCTTGTCCTGCCTTTTGCAGACTATTGAGCAATATCTGTTCCAACCTTGGCTCCAGCGTGATAACTGGCAGCTCCGACTCAGTACCTACAATGCTTTGGACGATTGCGCGGGATACGCCAACCCGCACGGCAGCCACCAGCGCGGCGGTATCTTGACTCTTGGCGGCATTGTTGGCGATCGCCTCGGCAATACTGCGGATATCGCGAACAGGCACCTGTTCGGCCAACAGCGCTTGCAACACCTTGAGCAACTGCGACAGCGAAACCACGCCCGGCACCAGCTCCTCGGCCAGTTTCGGCGAGCTTTTGGCCAGCAATTGCATGAGTTGCTGCACTTCTTCGTGACCGATCAGCTCACTGGAATGCTTGTAGAGTATCTGGTTCAAGTGAGTAGCCACTACTGTACTGGCATCGACCACCGTATAACCGAGGGATTGCGCCTGGGCGCGCTGGCTGATTTCGATCCAGACCGCCTCCAGGCCGAAAGCCGGATCTTTGGCGGTAATGCCGTTGAGCGTGCCGTAGACCTGCCCCGGGTTGATCGCCAGCTCGCGATCCGGGTAAATCTCCGCTTCGGCCAGGATCACTCCCATGAGGGTCAGGCGATAGGCACTCGGCGCCAGGTCGAGGTTGTCGCGGATATGCACCGTGGGCATCAGGAAGCCCAGATCCTGGGACAGCTTCTTGCGCACGCCCTTGATCCGCGCCAGCAACTGCCCGCCCTGGTTGCGGTCCACCAGCGGAATCAGGCGATAACCCACCTCCAGGCCGATCATGTCGATCGGTGTCACGTCATCCCAGCCAAGCTCCTTGGTTTCCTGTGCGCGGGCCGGCGACGGCAGCAACTCCTGCTGGCGCTTGACCTCTTGCAGGGCGTGAACATTGGCGACGTTCTGCTTTTTCCAGAACAGGTAAGCGCCACCGGCCGCCAGGGCCGCCATGCTCAGGAACGAGAAGTGCGGCATGCCGGGCACCAGGCCCATGACCGCCATCAAACCGGCTGCCACCGCCAGCGCCTTGGGCGAAGCGAACATCTGGCGATTGATTTGCTTGCCCATGTCCTCCGAACCGGACGCACGGGTCACCATGATTGCCGCTGCTGTCGATAACAACAGTGATGGCAATTGCGCCACCAAACCGTCACCGATGGTCAGCAGCGCATACACCTTGCCGGCGTCGCCGAAGGTCATGCCGTGTTGGAAGATACCGACCGCCATGCCGCCGATCAGGTTGATGAACAGGATCAACAGGCCGGCGATGGCGTCACCGCGGACGAATTTGCTGGCACCGTCCATGGAACCGTAGAACTCGGCTTCCTGGGCCACTTCCGAACGACGGGCCTTGGCCTGGGCCTGATCGATCAGGCCGGCGTTGAGGTCGGCGTCGATCGCCATTTGCTTGCCGGGCATCGCATCGAGGGTGAAACGCGCGCTCACCTCGGAAATCCGCCCCGCGCCCTTGGTCACCACGACGAAGTTGATGATCATCAAAATCGCGAAGACCACGATACCGACCACGTAGTTACCGCCGATCACCACCTCGCCGAAGGCCTGGATCACCTTGCCGGCGGCGGCATGACCGTCCTGACCGTGGAGCATCACCACCCGCGTGGAGGCCACGTTCAACGCCAGGCGAAGTAACGTTGCCACCAGCAGAATGGTCGGAAACACCGCGAAATCCAGCGGGCGCAGGGCGTAGACGCACACCAGCAGCACGACGATGGACAGGGCAATGTTGAAGGTGAAGAACACGTCCAGCAGGAACGGCGGCACCGGCAACATCATCATCGCCAGCATGACCAGCAGCAACAGCGGCACGCCCAGATTGCCGCGACTCAAATCGGCAACGTTTGTGCGAGCAGTGTTGAATAACTGAGAGCGATCCACCGGTTTTCCCCGTTCCTTTAAAGCAAACTTTTGACGCCTGAAGCGAGCGCAGAGCGGCTACTGCAAGAAGCTTTCCAACTTTTTGCCGGGAAAGGAATTGAGCGCATGGCACGGGCCTCTGTGACTGACACGGATCCCTGTGGGAGCGAGCCTGCTCGCGATGGCGTCAGCACAGCAAATATCCATGTTGACCGACCCTCCGCTTTCGCGAGCAGGCTCGCTCCCACGGTATTTTCAGTGTTCATGGTTAGCCATAAGTCGCGCAGACTGCCGAACCTATCAGTTCTGCTAGTACCCACCTGCGACTGATCGACCGATACTCAATCGCCCTCCCTTTGAGAATCTGGAGCAGCCCCTATGGAATCCACACAACCCATCCTGCGTTGCCGCTACAGCTATGACCCTCTGGATCGCCTGATCAGCCAACTTCTAAAAAAGGGGACAAAAAAGGGGACAGATATATTTTTGGGATTTACGCAGAACAAATGACAAATTTAATTACAACAAACCGGAACAAAATCACCCCCCCTCTACGCTTTCCTCATCACTACCAGGACGTAGGAAGATGGCGCGAAAGGGGACAGATATATTTTCGGGATTTACGCAGAACAAATGACAAATTTAATTAAAACAAACCGGAACAAAATTACCCCCTTCCTCTACGCTTTCCTCATCACTACAAGGACGTAGGAAAATGTATGCCCAGAATAGGACGCGTTGTACTGCCCAACTACCCTCACCATGTCGTACAGCGAGGCCACAATCGACAGGTTGTTTTCGCGAATGAAGGTGATTTTGAGTACTACCTCTCAGACCTGCGCGAGCTAAAAGACGCCTTTGGTGTGCGCGTTTATGCCTACTGCTTGATGACCAACCATGTCCATCTTTTGCTTGCGCCTGGTGACACTGCGTCCAGCCTTGGACAAATGATGAAAGCCCTTGCAGCCCGCATGACTCGTTACAGAAACAAGTTAGAGGGTCGTTCAGGCACATTATGGGAAAGCCGCTACAAGTCCAGCCTCGTTCAATCTGACACCTACTTGCTCGCGTGCAGCCGGTACATCGAACTGAATCCAGTGAGAGCGCGTATTGTGTCGCATGCAGAGGATTATCCATGGTCAAGTTTCCGTCTTCGCTTGCTGGAACCCGCAGAAACAAATTGGCTGGACATCGACCCATGCTTTAATGCACTAGGACCAACAGAGTTCGTTCGTCGCATTCGCTATAAAGAATTTGTAGATCAGACTGCGTCGAGCGGAGAACTGGAGCTCATAAGAAATGCCCTCCAACGTGGGCAACTGACCGGAACCCGCCGTTTTGAAGACGAAATAGAGCACATCACAGGGCTTCGTGTAATAGGTCGAGGGCGAGGCAGACCCGCAAAAATTCATGCAAATGAAATAACCGAAGAAAAACCCGCGCCCGTCTTAACCCGTAAATAAATTCGCAAATAAATCTGCCCCCTTTTTTGCGCAAATAAATCTGTCCCCTTTTTACTTTTAAATCTGTCCCCTTTTTACTTTTGATCTTCCGTCCGTGAATCGCACGACCTTAAACCCGCGAACCTATCAGTTCTGCTAGTACCCACCCCTCGCAAAACCGCTGATACTCGGCTCAAGCCCTTCGACCTTTCGAGGCGTCCATACATGGCAAACCAACACGAAACCCTGCTCTGCCACTACCGCTACGATGCCCTCGACCGCCTGACGAGCAGCGAACTGCCGAACGAGCCTAAGCACCAGCGCTTTTACTGCAAAAGCCGGCTGGCCACCGAGATCCAAGGCGCGAACCGGTATTCGGTGTTCCAGCACGATGATCAACTGCTGGCGCAACAGTTGAGCGAAGGCGGATCATCCGACACCACACTTCTGGCCGCCGATCAGCAGCGTTCGGTGTTGCACACGCTCAACACCAATCAGCCACGACGCCCCATCGCCTATACACCCTATGGGCATCGCCCTGCCGGGAACGGGTTACTCTGCCTGCTTGGTTTCAACGGTGAGCGGCCGGATATGGTGACCGGGTGGTATTTGTTAGGGAATGGGTATCGGGCGTTCAGTCCGGTATTGATGAGATTTATCAGCCCGGATAGTTTTAGTCCATTTAACAAAGGCGGGTATAATTTATATACTTATTGTGGCGGCAATCCAATAACTCGACGCGACCCTAATGGCCATTTTTTTATTAAGACGACACCATCTTTAATCAACGAAATTATCACAACAACATCAACCACAACAACAATAATTAGCACACCCCCAAGAAGAATACTCACCTCAACCAAAGTTACCAACACTGGTGCAGGGGGACGCTTTATAAAAGCCGTAGTAGATGACAAACTACTAGTTACCCCCCTCAATGATAAAAAGCTAAAATATACAATTCTAAATCCAACCCTGAAGGAACTTAGCTACTCAAAAATAACAAGATCTCCATTTACTAACGATCTCCCCCTCCACTTCCGCAATGACCTTACAGATGTTCACTACACTATAGATATTGTAAATCTGGGCAATGCAGCAGAGGCCAGAGCCTCATTCCTGAGGGCTGTGGGAAATCCAATCAGTCGTCAAGAAGCTGAGAGACAGACATTAGTCGAAGCAATACGAGGGGAAGTTGCAGGCGCCTCTCTGAACACCGCCAGGGCACTTAGAACAGCAAACAGATACAGGGAAAACGGGCACAACTTGATTTAAAAATGTCCAACCCAAAAATACAAATATAAAAGGAACCAAACATAAAGGGAACAGATTTATTTATCCAACCTTTTACACAGGTTTGAAACAGAGGTTTCGCAAGCGAAAAAAGATCGCAGCCTTCGGCAGCTCCTACAGGGGTTCGGCGTACATCTGTAGGAGCTGCCGAAGGCTGCGATCTTTTGCTTAGAATTGATCAGGAGTCGCGGCGCAAATCCGGCGGAATCGGCAAATCATCCTTAAGCGGATCAGGCCGCTTGCCCTTGCCCGCCCGATACTGTCGAATCTGATAAACGTAAGCCAGCACCTGCGCGACCGCCAGGTAGAGACCGCCGGGAATCTCCTGCTCCAGTTCCGTGGAGTAGTAAATCGAGCGCGCCAGCGCCGGAGATTCCAGCAACAGAATCTCGTTGGCCGCCGCGATCTCACGGATCTTCAGGGCCAGGAAGTCGCTACCCTTGGCCAGCAATACCGGCGCATTACCCTTTTCGGGGTCGTACTTGAGGGCCACGGCGTAGTGGGTCGGGTTGGTGATGACCACGTCGGCCTCGGGAATGGCGGCCATCATCCGCCGCTGGGACATCTCGCGCTGCAGCTGTCGAATTCGCTGCTTGACCTCCGGTCGCCCCTCTTGATCCTTGTGCTCGTCACGCACTTCCTGCTTGGTCATCAGCAGCTTCTTGTGGCTTTCCCAGAGCTGCACCGGCACATCCACCGCAGCGATGAGGATCAACCCGCAGGCCATCCACAAGGTGCTCCAGCCCACGACTTGCAGACTGTGAATAATGGCCATGTCCAAGGGCTCATGGGCGATGCGCAGCAGGTCGTCGATGTCCGACGACAGCACCGCCAGCGCCACGAACAGGATGATGATGAACTTGGCCAGAGCCTTGAGCAGTTCGACCAGCGACTTGGTCGAGAACATGCGCTTGAGGCCGGGACCGGGGTTCAAGCGGCTGAATTTGGGCGCCATGGAACTTGCCGCGAACAGCCAGCCACCCAGGGAAATCGGACCGATGATGGCGGCCAGCACCAACGTGATCATCACTGGCTGGATCGACCACAGGGCAATCTGCCCCGAGCGCATCAGGTAGGTGGCCATGGAGCGCTGATCCAGAATCACCTCCCGCGGCAGCGAGAAGTTGATGCGCATCAGCTCCATCATGTCCTGCGCCATGGCGCCGCCAAAAATCAGCAGCGCCGAGGCACCGACCAGCATGATCGCCAGGGTGTTGAGCTCCTTGGACCGCGCAATCTCACCCTTTTCACGGGAGTCCTGCTTGCGCTTCTCCGTGGGGTCTTCTGTTTTATCCTGACCGCTTTCGCTCTCGGCCATGACTCAGCTCGCCCGTGCCATTTCGCGTAACAACTGCAAGGCCTCGGAGGCCAGCGGTTGATACTGGTTGAGAATGTCCGCCAGCCCGACCCAGACGATAAACAGCCCAAGCACCAGGATCAGCGGGAAGCCGACAGAGAAAATATTGAGTTGCGGCGCCGCCCGGGTCATGACGCCAAACGCGATGTTGACCACCAGCAACGCGGTGATCGCCGGCAGTACCAGCAACAGCGCCGCACCGAGCACCCAGCCGAGCTTGCCGGCCAGTTCCCAGTAGTGGTTGACCATCAGGCCGCCCCCCACCGGCAACGTGGTGAAACTCTCGGTGAGGATCTCGAACACCACCAGATGACCGTTCATGGACAGGAACAGCAGCGTCACCAGCATGGTGAAAAACTGCCCGATCACCGCCGTCGATACGCCGTTGGCCGGGTCGATCATGGAGGCGAAGCCCATGCCCATCTGGATGGCGACGATTTGCCCGGCCACCACAAAGGCCTGGAAGAACAGCTGCAAGGAAAAACCCATCACCGCACCGATGAGAATCTGCTCGGCAATCAGCAATAGCCCGCTCAAATCCAGGGCATTGACCGGAGGCATCGGCGGCAGGCCCGGCGCGATGACCACGGTGATGGCCAACGCGAAATACAGGCGGATGCGCCGGGGCAGCAAGGTCGTGCCAAACACCGGCATGACCATCAGCAAGGCGCCGACGCGAAACAGCGGCAACATGAACGTCGCCACCCAGGTGCTGATCTGGGTATCGGTCAGTGCAAGCAGTGACATGGCTTAGCCGATGACCTGCGGAATACTGCCGTACAACTGCAGGATGTACTCCATGAAAGTCTGCACCAGCCATGGACCGCCAACGATCAGCGTCACCAGCATCACCAACAGGCGCGGCAAAAAGCTCAGGGTCTGTTCGTTGATCTGCGTGGCGGCCTGAAACATCGCCACCAACAGGCCCACCAGCAAACTCGGAATCACCAGCACGGCGACCATCATGGTGGTCAGCCACAGCGCTTCGCGAAAGATGTCGACCGCAACTTCCGGGGTCATGGCGAGACACCGCCAAAGCTGCTGGCCAGCGTGCCGATGATCAGCGCCCAGCCATCCACCAGCACGAACAACATGATCTTGAACGGCAGGGAAATGATCAGCGGCGACAGCATCATCATACCCATGGCCATCAACACACTGGCCACGACCAGGTCGATGATCAGGAACGGAATGAAGATCATGAAGCCGATCTGGAATGCCGTTTTCAGCTCGGAGGTCACGAAGGCCGGCACCAGGATGGTCAATGGCGCCTGATCCGGCGTCGCGATGTCAGTGCGCTTGGACAGGCGCATGAACAGTTCCAGATCGCTGGTGCGGGTCTGGGCGAGCATGAAGTTCTTGATCGGCACCTGGGCCTTGGCGACCGCATCCTGGGCCGTCAGTTTTTCCGCCAGATACGGCTGCAAGGCGTCCTGGTTCACCCGGTCGAACACCGGCGCCATGATGAACAGGGTCAGGAACAGCGCCATGCCGGTGAGGATCTGGTTCGACGGTGTCTGCTGCAGGCCCAGGGCCTGGCGCAGGATCGAGAAGACAATGATGATCCGGGTGAAACTGGTCATCAGCATGACAAACGCCGGGATAAAACTCAGCGCGGTCATGATCAGCAGGATTTGCAGGCTGACCGAGTATTCCTGCGCACCCTGCGCATTGGTGCCCAGGGTGATGGCCGGGATCGACAACGGATCGGCGGCGAATGCCAGCGGCGCGGCCAGCATCAGGGTCAGCATCAAGGCGATGCGCAGCGCACCCATTACTTCTTATCCTTCTGATCTTTACCCAGCATCTCCAACAGGCGCTGGGCAAATTCCGGCGTCGGCTTCTCGGTACTCGGCACTTGCACCGGCTCCTTGAGCACATGCAATGCAGTGATGTTGCCGGGGCTCAGGCCCAACAGGATCTGCTCGTTGCCGACCTGCACCAGCATCAGGCGGTCGCGAGGCCCCAGCGCGCGGGAACCGACAATCTCGATCACCTGCCCCTTGCCAGCCGGACCTGCCTGCTGGACCCGACGCAGCAACCAGGCGAGGAGGAAGATCAGCCCCAGCACCAGCAACAAGCCGAACACCAGCTGCGTCAGTTGCCCAGCCACACCGCTGCTCACCGCCGGCGCGGCAGCCGTGGTCGCCGTAGCGACAGGCTCAGCCGCCAGCACGTTGAACGGCATCGCCAATACAAACCCGAGAACCCTTTTCACTCAGCGCAGCTTCTTGATGCGTTCGCTCGGGCTGATCACGTCCGTCAGGCGGATGCCGAACTTCTCGTTGACCACCACCACTTCGCCGTGGGCGATGAGCGTGCCATTGACCAGCACGTCCAGCGGCTCGCCGGCCAGGCGATCAAGCTCGATCACCGAACCCTGGTTCAGTTGCAGCAGGTTGCGGATGTTGATGTCGGTGCTGCCCACTTCCATGGAAATCGACACCGGGATATCGAGGATCACGTCCAGGTTCGGGCCTTCGAGGCTCACCGGATCGTTGTTTTTCGGCACGCTGCCGAACTCTTCCATGGGCAGACGGTTGGACGCGGAATTGCCGGAATCGGCGGCCAGCAAGGCATCGATATCGGCCTGCCCGGCATCACCGGTTTCTTCCAGGGCTGCTGCCCACTCATCGGCCAGAGCCTGGTCGTCTTGCGTGTTCATTTGTCAGTGTCCTCGGCGAGCAAAAATTCAGAATTCGTTTAATCGCGAATGGGTACGAGCGCCGGTCAACGGCGCTCGATCGGCTCGATCACTTGCAACGCCAGATTGCCCTTGTGCGAGCCCATCTTGACCTTGAAGGCCGGCACGCCGTTGGCGCGCATGATCATTTCTTCCGGCATGTCGACCGGGATCACATCCCCCGGCTGCATGTGCAGGATGTCGCGCAGGCGCAACTGACGACGAGCCACCGTCGCACCGATCGGCACGTCGACGTCCAGCACGTCCTGGCGCAGGGCGTTGACCCAGCGCTCGTCCTGATCGTCGAGATCCGACTGGAAGCCGGCGTCGAGCATTTCGCGCACTGGCTCGATCATCGAGTACGGCATGGTCACGTGCAGGTCGCCGCCACCGCCATCGAGTTCGATGTGGAAGGTCGACACCACAATGGCCTCGCTCGGGCCGACGATGTTGGCCATGGCCGGGTTCACTTCCGAGTTGATGTACTCGAAGTTGACTTCCATGATCGCCTGCCAGGCTTCCTTCAAATCGACGAACGCCTGCTCAAGCACCATGCGTACCACGCGCAGTTCGGTCGGCGTGAATTCACGCCCTTCGATCTTGGCGTGGCGGCCGTCGCCGCCGAAGAAGTTGTCCACCAGCTTGAACACCAGTTTGGCGTCGAGGATGAACAGCGCGGTGCCGCGCAGGGGTTTGATCTTGACCAGGTTGAGACTGGTCGGCACGTACAGCGAGTGCACGTATTCGCCGAACTTCATCACCTGCACGCCGCCGACCGCCACGTCCGCCGAGCGACGCAGCATGTTGAACATGCTGATGCGTGTGTAGCGGGCGAAACGCTCGTTGATCATTTCCAGGGTCGGCATGCGTCCACGGACGATGCGATCCTGGCTGGTCAGGTCATAGCTTTTGACGCTGCCGGGTTCGGCAGCGTTTTCGGTCTGTACCAGACCATCGTCGACGCCATGCAACAGCGCGTCGATCTCATCCTGGGACAGCAGGTCCTGCACGGCCATGTCGTGTTCCTACTGCAGTACGAAATTAGTGAAAAGCAACTGTTCGATCACCACTTTACCGAGCTCTTTCTGCGCCACTTCCTGGACACTGGCGGTAGCTTTCTGCCGCAGCATTTCCTGGCCGACCGGCGAGGCGAGGGTCGCGAAGTCCTGCCCGGAGAACAGCATCACCAGGTTATTGCGGATCACCGGCATGTGGACCTTGAGCGCCTCCAAATCCGCCTGGTTGCGCGCGAGCATGGTGATGCTCACTTGCATGTAGCGCTGGCGACCGTTCTGGTTGAAGTTGGCCACGAAAGCCGGCGCCATCGCCTCGAAAATCGCTGGCTGCTTGCCGACAGGAGCGGTTTGTTCCACTGCGGCGGCAGGCTTGCTCTGAGCGCTGTGCATGAAGTACCAGGTCGCCCCCACGGACACACCGATCGCCAGCAGCAGGGCCAGCACGATCACGATAATCAGCTTGAGTTTGCCTTTGGTTGCGGGGTCTTTTACTGCTGCGTCGCTCTTCGCCATGCCAATAATCCGTCACTATTCGGGTTTTCACAGTCGCACGGCAAGGCAAGAGCAAGTGTTATGCCAGAAGTATCGGGAAGAGCTGGGCGGACCGGCTTCGATCGGAAGATCACCACGAAGCCACTGTGGGAGCGAGCTTGCTCGCGATGGCATTTTAACAGTCAACATTTTCATCGACTGTTACACCGCTATCGCGAGCAAGCTCGCTCCCACAGGGTTAGGTGTTCGTTTGGTCAGGCGTAGTAATCGACCGCGCTGGAGCCGATCACGCTGGTGGTATTGACCGCCGCTTCAGCGACGCTTGGGGTGATGTCATCATCCATTGAATCGAGGCGACCGCCGCTGGCACTGGTCCGCCCGCTCTGACCTTGCCGGGCTTGTTCCTGCCCCTGCTGCGAACCACGGGACTGGTCCGAAACGTTGACATCGACCTGCCCCATGCCCTGCTGCGCGAACATGTCGCGCAAGCGATGGACCTGCCCATCCAGCGCCTCACGGACGCCCGGATGCGCACTCATGAACGTGACCTGGGTCTGTTGATCGGGAACCATGTTCACCCGAATGTCCAGACGCCCGAGCTCAGCGGGCTGCAACTGGATGTCCGCCGCCTTGAGATTGGCGCTGGACAGGTACATGACCCGGTTCACCACCTCTTCGGTCCACCCGCTCTGGTGCATGGCGATCGGCTGGTTCACCGGCAAGGCATTGGCTGTCTTCGGTGTGGCCGCCTGGGTCAGCGCTGCCAGACGGTTGGCGAAATCATCGACACGGGTGTCGCTGCTGGCGGACTTGAGATCCTTCAGGCCGTCATCGATCAAGCCGCTGAAAGCCTTGTCTTCACCCGGGCTGGTGTCGCTCTTGTCACCCTTAACATCCAACAGGGTCGCCATGCCGACGGCAAAATTTTGCTCTGGCGTCAGCTCTGCGTCAGCCTGGGCTTGCGCCTGTGTCGGTGCAGCCTTGGGCTGCGCCTGGCTGGAAGCCGATACGTGACCGCCCTGCTCCATCGCCAGGCGCACCGCCGGCAATGCGTCGAGCGGATCGGTCGAGGGATCGAAATCGCCCTCGGCAGTGGCCAGCGCTGGAGCGAGTACAGCCGTAGCCGTAGCGGCAACCGGCACATCAACGACAGGTTGCACGGTGTCGACCACGGCGGGGGCTACCGGTGCCGATACGATGGATTGCAATGTAGGATCAAGCGCCGGATCCAGCAGTGCGGCGTCAACGACCGGAGCCGGGTCGGCATCTGACGCATCATCGCCAGCGACCTTGTCGCCAGCCTGCACCGAACTCTCGGCAGGCAAGTATTTGCCGCCATCGGCAACCACCGGTTCCTCGGCGGCAGACTTGTCGTCACCAGCATCTTTGGTTCCGGCAACATCGCTGGTTTTGTCGCGACCCGGCTTGAGCGACGCATCCGCCAACGCAGTGGGTTTGCCTTGCGCCTGATCGGCGTAGACATCAGCGAAGCTTGCGGCCTTGCCCCCGGGCTCAGAGGTCTGCGCCGGAGGATTGGCGGAGCCAGCTTGAGTCTTGGCCTGCCTGGAGGCCTGAAACAGAATATCGGGGGTAACGGGCATGAAACGGTCTCCGCTGCACGGGGCTCGTAAGTACAGTTGGATGAGTTGACTGCAAAAGTCGAGCCAGTTTCACTCGAAGAGGACCAAATGCAGCGTGTGCTCAGATTTTCGCCGGGCAACGCTGTCGTTCAGCTTCGTACAGAGGCCGGATACCGGCGAACTCGCGATCGATTTCGCCGACCAGTTCCTGAACGGCGGTGCATGGCAAACTTCTGGCCTGCAGCTCAAGTTGATGGCACAGCTCGGTCAGCCTCAGGGCGCCCATATTGCTGCTGCTGCCCTTGAAGCTATGGGCGGTTTCAACCAGCAGTGCAGCACTGTCAGCCGTTCTCAAGACTTTCAGGCGCTCTTCGGAGTCCGCAAGAAAGATATCCAGCAGATCCGGATAGCCCCCTTCCATCACTTCCTGCAATACGCTCAGCACGTCGCGATCCACATGTGTGTCGTCCACTTGCTCACTCCTTGATCAAGAATGCGCGGATTATGCCAGAGCCTCCCAGATAAACTCCACGCGTGCACTTCGACCATTGTCGCTCCAGCGGGCATTACGCCCCAACTGGCGGATCAGACTGACCCCACGCCCCGACAGGCGGACGTCTTCCAAAGGTCTTGCGATCACCCGCTCGACATCGAAACCCTTGCCGCTGTCTTCGATGTGAATGGTCAGGCAACCGCCATCGTCCGTTGGCGTCACCTGCAAATGCAACCGTACATAACCATCCAGCAGCTCGTCCAGCCGGGTATTGCGCTCTTGATAATATCGCGCAAAACCCGAGGCATCGCGCTTGAGACTCGAATCCAGCCCCAGCACGCCATGCTCCAGCGCATTGGAGTAGAGCTCCGCCAGCACGCTGTAGAGCGCACCGCTCTGAGCCCGAAGACCATGGACCTCAAGCAACAACTGCAACAGATAGGGTAACGGATTGAAGCGCTTGAGCGTGGCGGCGCGAAACTCGAAACTTACCGACCAGTCCAGCGGGCAGGACTGGCCGCTGTCGGAGTAGACCAACGCCGGCGGAGTGATTTGCGTCGACTCCAGCAGGCTGACTTCGACCATACTGACATCGTCACGCGCTTCACCGCCGAAATGACGCAGCGCCTGCTCGATCTCTTCGAACAGCGCATTCGGATGCCGATTGGCGGCAAACACTTGCTGCAATCGCTGCGCGCCAAACAGTTGATCATTGGCGTCGCAGGTATCGATCACCCCATCGGACAGCAGAAACACCCGATCCCCGAGGGCCATGGGATACACGTCGGTACGCTCATCGAAGGATTCCGGGCTCAGCACACCCAAAGGCAGGTTCCGCGCCGGCAGAGGCGTTCGCTCGCCACTGGCAACGCGATGCAGGTAACCGTCCGGCATGCCGCCATTCCAGACTTCCACCGAACGACGCTGAAAACTCAGGCACAGCAACGTGGCACAGCAGAACATGTCCACCGGCAGGATGCGCTTGAGCTTGGCATTCATCTCGCGCAGGATTTCCGCCAGGCCATAGCCCTTGGCGGTCATGCCGTAGAAGACCTCGGCCAAGGGCATCGCACCCACTGCCGCTGGCAAACCGTGGCCGGTGAAATCGCCCAGCAGCACGTGCATGTCTCCAGCCGGGGTGAACGCGGCCAGCAACAGGTCGCCGTTGAACAGCGCATAGGGCGATTGCAGATAACGGATATTCGGAGCGGCATTCAGGCAGCCGGAGTGCGCCACCTTGTCAAAAACGGCCTTGGCCACCCGTTGCTCGTTGAGCAGGTAGTCGTGGTGCCGGGCGATCTGGTCACGCTGTTGCAGCACCGTGTCCTGCAAGCGCCGCAAGCGATCCATCGCCTTGATCTTGGCAGCGAGAATCACCTGGTTGTAGGGCTTGGCCAGAAAGTCGTCACCGCCGACTTCCAGGCAACGGGCCAGGGCTTCGCTTTCGGACAACGACGTGAGGAAGATGATCGGCACCAGGGTTTCCCCGGCCAGAGCCTTGATCTGCCGGGCCGCCTCGAAGCCGTCCATGACCGGCATCATCGCATCCATCAACACCAGGTGCGGTCGTTGCCGGCCAAACACGTCGACCGCTTCCGCGCCGTTGGCCGCCGTCAGCACGTTGTGCCCCTGGCGGCGCAGGATGCTCGACAACAGCAGGCGATCGGCGGCGCTGTCCTCGGCAATCAGGATCGTCAGCGGCTCCAGTGGCTGCATGGCAATCAACTGATGTCGAACAGCTTGTCGAAGTTGGAGATGGCGAGGATCTTGCGCACGTCGGTACTGCTGTTGACGACGCGGACATCGGAGTCGTCGCCACCGGCGTGATCACGCAGCAAAAGCAGCATGCCCAGCGCCGAGCTGTCGAGGTAAGTGGCGTCTTTCAGGTCGACCACAACCGCCGATGGCTGTTTATCTTCGTAGGACTGACGAAACTCCTGATGCTTGGCGAAATCGAATCGTCCCTTGACCGATATCGTCAGTTTTTGCCCATCCGGAGAGAGTTCTGTAACGACTGACATTTCATGGCTTCCTTGTCATTGGTAAACCCGCTTGCACAAGGTTTAGCATTTGGTAGAGGTTGGAGCAAGGCGGTAGGTTGTGGTGACTGTCGAATCGTTATCGCTGTAAACCTGACATCCCCGTGCGCTCACAGGTTCATCGCGAGCGAGTTCGCTCCTACAGGTGATCCTGCCGTGGCAGGCGCTGGGACAATTCATCCAACAGTTTCTGTTCGCGCCGGTCTTCAAGCGCCCGCGCCTCATCGGCATAGCGCTGAACCAGCTTGCGCAAACCCTCGACCCGGGCAAACGCCTGCTGCCAGGTTTCCCGGGCCTTGTTCAGGTTGTTCTGATGCCAGGCCAGGCTTTGCCGCTGCTGGTCGATGGCCGTGCCCAGTTGCGCGAGAAAGCCCTGATAGCCCAGCAACCATTGGCCCGAGACGCCGCCGCTGCCGCGCACGATCCATTGTTCCTGATAGTCGAGACGGAAGGCTTCGAGGTCGGCGAGTTTGCTTTCGGCCAAACGCACTTGCCCCTGAAAGTGCCCCAGGCGCTGGACTGCGGTTTTCTCGGCCTTTTCGGCCATTTCCACCACGGGGGCCAGGCGCCCTGCCCGAGTCTGGGCCATGGCCGGTTAGCCGCCCGCCGCGGGCGCGAAGATCGACGCGAGGTAAGCTTCGCTTTCGCCCAGGCTGATGCTGTCGTTGAGCCCCTGGCGCAGGTATTTGACCAGCTGCGGCTGCAAGGAAATCGCCAGGTCGGTCTCGCGGTCGCCGCCAGCGACGTAGGCGCCGACGCTGATCAGGTCGCGACTCTGCTGATAGCGCGACCACAATTGCTTGAAATACTGTGCTCGCATCATGTGCTCCGGCGACACCACCGCCGGCATCACCCGGCTGATGGATGCCTCGATATCAATGGCCGGGTAATGCCCTTCCTCGGCCAGTCGCCGGGACAGCACGATGTGCCCGTCGAGCACGCCCCGCGCCGAGTCGGCAATCGGGTCCTGCTGGTCATCGCCTTCGGACAGCACGGTGTAGAACGCGGTGATCGAACCACCGCCCTTCTCGGCATTACCGGCCCGCTCCACCAGTTTCGGCAGCTTGGCGAATACCGACGGCGGATAACCTTTGGTCGCCGGCGGCTCGCCGATGGCCAAGGCGATTTCCCGCTGGGCCTGGGCGAAACGGGTCAGCGAATCCATCAGCAACAGGACGTTCTTGCCCTTGTCGCGGAAATATTCGGCGATGCGCGTGCAGTACATGGCGGCGCGCAGTCGCATCAGCGGCGCATCGTCCGCCGGGGACGCCACCACTACCGAACGCTTGAGCCCTTCTTCACCGAGGATGTGCTCGATGAATTCTTTAACTTCACGCCCCCGCTCACCGATCAGCCCGACGACGATAATGTCGGCCTCGGTAAAGCGCGTCATCATCCCCAACAGCACGGACTTACCGACACCGGTACCGGCGAACAGGCCGAGCCGCTGGCCGCGGCCGACCGTCAACATGCCATTGATGCAACGGATGCCCACGTCCAGCGGTTCGCTGATCGGTTCGCGCTTGAGCGGGTTGATGGTCGGGCCGTCCATTGGCACCCAGTCTTCGGCCTTCATCCCGCCCTTGCCGTCCAGCGCACGACCGGCGCCATCCAGCACCCGCCCGAGCATGCTCATGCCCATGGGCAGGCGACCGGTATCGGCCAAGGGCACCACTCGGGCACCGGGCGCGATGCCGGCGACACTGCCGACTGGCATCAGGAAGACTTTACTGCCGGAGAAGCCCATCACCTCGGCTTCGACCTGCATCGGGTGATAGCTGTCGTCGTTGATGACCATGCAGCGGCTGCCCATGGCGGCGCGCAGACCTTCGGCTTCAAGGGTCAGGCCGACCATGCGCAGCAAGCGGCCTTCGAGGATCGGTGCGCCCTCCAGTCCCGTGGCCTCGGCATAGCTGCCCAGGCGCTTGGCGAAACTGGTGCGTTCAAGGCGCATCGGGAACATCCTGAGCCGGTGCGACCACAGGCTTACTTTCGATCGGCAGTTCCAGGCTCAGGTCCGGCGCGGCCGGGTGCAAGGCCTGCTCGTGCAACTGATCGAACAGCTTGTCCATCACCCGCGCGACACGGGTTTCGACCGTGGCGTCGATGCGGCTGTGTTCTGTCTCGACCCTGCAACCGCCAGGCAACAACGCTTCGTCCTCGACGATGCGCCAGGTTTCTTCATGACGTTCGCGCAGGGCTTTGACCTGTTCGAAATCCTGCGGATTGATGTACAGCCGCACATTGCCCACGCCCAGCGGCAAGAGCTTGAGCGCCTCGCGCATGACGTGTTCGATCTGCGTCGAGTCGATGGCCAGTTCGCGCTGAATCACCTGTCTGGTGATGTGCTGCACGAGGTCGACCAGGGACTTTTCAATCTCGGTGTCCTGTTCGGCAATGGGCTCGAACAGGTGCGTCATCAGTTGCTCCAACGCCGCAATCTTGGCGGTCAGGGCCATTTCAGCCTCCTGACGGACCTTGAGCGTGGTGCTGTGGAAACCTTCCTTCTCACCCACCGCGAAGCCTTCGTTATAGGCTTCCTGGCGAATGCTTTCGAGCTCTTCAAGGGTCAGTGGCTGGACTTCCTCCAGCGGCACCTCCTCCATTTCCGGCGGTTCGGGTTCAGGCTCAGGTTCCGGCTCGGGCTCCGGCGGGTCGAAACTGGGCAGCGCCCAGGTATCGAAGCCACTGACATCCCTGGCCCGGATCAGGTCAGTGGGTGCATCATCATTCTTGACCATGGTGTTAGATCATTTCCTCGCCGCCCTTGCCGCCGAGAACGATTTCCCCGGCTTCGGCCATACGGCGGGCGATGGTGAGGATTTCCTTCTGCGCGGTTTCCACGTCGCTGACGCGCACCGGGCCCTTGGCTTCCAGGTCGTCGCGCAACAGTTCGGCGGCACGCTTGGACATGTTCTTGAAGATCTTCTCCTTGACGCCTTCGTCCGACCCCTTGAGGGCCAGCACCAGCACATCGGAGGACACCTCGCGCAGCAGCGCCTGAATCCCGCGGTCGTCGACATCGGCCAGGTTGTTGAACACGAACATGAGGTCTTCGATCTGACCGGACAGGTCTTCGTCGACTTCGCGGATCGAGTCCATGAGCTGGCCTTCGATCGAGCTGTCGAGGAAGTTCATGATGTCCGCCGCGCGTTTGATGCCACCCAGGGTGGTGCGCGAGGCATTCGAGTTGCCGGAGAACTGCTTCTCGAGAATCTGGTTGAGCTCTTTCAGGGCCGCTGGCTGTACGGTGTTCAGCGAAGAGACCCGCAGGATGATGTCGAGCCGCACCTTGTGGTCGAAGTTGCCGAGCACTTCACCGGCCTGGTCCGGATCGAGATACGCCACCACGATCGCCTGGATCTGCGGGTGTTCATAACGGATCACGTCGGCGACGGCGCGCGGTTCCATCCACTTCAGGCTGTCGAGGCCGCTGGTGTTGCCACCGAGCAGGATGCGGTCGATCAGGCCGTTGGCCTTGTCTTCGCCAAGAGCCTGGGTGAGCATCTTGCGCACATAGTCGTCGGAGCCGACGCCCAGGCTGGTCTGGTCGCCGACGATATCGACGAACTCGCTCATCACCTGTTCGACCTGCTCGCGGTGCACATTACCCATCTGGGCCATGGCCACACCCACGCGCTGAACCTCTTTGGGGCCCATGTGACGCAGCACCTGGGCAGCGTCGGTGGACCCCAGGGACAGCAACAGGATTGCGGCTTTGTCGACCTTGGACAGTTTGGCGGCAACGGCTCGGTTATCACTCATCTGCGTTAATCCACTCTTTCACGACCTGGGCCACACGACCCGGGTCTTCTGCCACCAGACTCTTGATTGCGTTCAACTGAGCGTCATAGCCTTCGCTCGGGCTCGGCAACAGGATGCTGGTCGGGCCACCGAGGCTGACACGGTCGTTGGCCAGTTCGCCATCCAGACCGCCCATGCCACCCAACTCGACGTCGCTGCCGATACCGGCCAACTGCTTGCCCTTGCCACCACCGGTAATATTGTTGAGCACCGGACGCAGCACACCGAATACCAGCACCAGAATGAACAGCACACCCAGCACTTGCTTGACGATGTCCCAGAACCACGGCTGGGAGTAGAACGGAATTTCGGCAATCGCTTCACCGCGCTCGGCGGAGAACGGCATGTTGATCACGCTGACGCTATCACCACGGCTGGCATCGAAGCCGACCGCGTCCTGAACCAGGCGAGTGAAGCGCGCCAATTCATCGGCGCTCCATGGCGCACGGGTGGTTTCGCCGCTGGCCGGATTGATCTTGACCTGATCATCGACCACCACCGACACCGACAGGCGATTCAACCGGCCCTGCTGCTGCTTGGTGTGGCTGATGGATCGGTCGAGCTCGAAGTTCTTGGTCGATTGTTGACGCTTGTCTGCCGGGTACGGAGCGAGCATCGGCTGACCGGTGGCCGGGTCCATGATTTGCTGGCCATTGGCATCAACCAGCGGCTGGCCCGGCTGCACCATGCCGGCTGCCCCCGGAGTGCCGCCGGTGGTTTGCGGTGCGGAGGCCGGCGCTGGAGGCTGGTTGCTCAAGGCACCCGGCACGCCTTGCGGGCCATTGCTGGCGGTACGTTGTTCGTTGACCGACTGCTCGCTGCGCAACGCCGGTTGATCCGGGTTGAATTGCTCGGAAGTCGATTCGACCGCACTGAAATCCACGTCGGCCGAG
Source organism: Pseudomonas sp. GW822-FHT01E03 (assembly GCF_058802985.1). Classification (NCBI taxonomy): domain Bacteria; kingdom Pseudomonadati; phylum Pseudomonadota; class Gammaproteobacteria; order Pseudomonadales; family Pseudomonadaceae; genus Pseudomonas; species Pseudomonas sp. GW822-FHT01E03. The sequence continues at coordinate 168,842 of NZ_JBXAOQ010000009.1, read as the reverse complement.
ACTTCGGCCTTGTAACGGTCGTTGCCCAGCACCGGCTGCAGGATGTTGTGCACGCGCTGAGTGAGCATGCTTTCCATGCGACGGCTGTAGTCGAACTGCTTGCCAGCCATGGTCAGTTCGGAGTTTTCCGCCTGATCGGAGAGCAGGTTGCCCTTCTGGTCGACCACGGTGATCTGCGATTTGCTGAGTTCGGGAACGCTGGTCGCTACCAGATTGATGATGGCAACGACCTGGCCTGGCTCGAGGGAGCGACCGGAATAGAGTTCAACCAGAACCGAAGCGCTTGGCTTGCGTTCGTCGCGCACGAACACTGAACTTTTCGGGATCGCCAGGTGTACGCGGGCACCCTTGACGTTGTTCAGGCTGGAAATGGTGCGGGCCAGTTCGCCTTCGAGGCCGCGACGGTAGCGGGTCGCTTCCATGAACTGGCTGGTGCCAAGCCCCTGCTCCTTGTCGAGGATTTCAAAACCGATGTTGCCGTCGCTGGGAGTGACACCAGCGGCCGCGAGCTTGAGCCGCGCTCGGGACAGGTCATCGGCCTTGACCAGCAAGGCACCGGAATTGGGTTCGACGGTGTACGGGATATCGGCGGAGGCCAGGGTATCCATGACCTGCTTGGCGTCCATGCCGGCAAGGCTGCCGTACAGAGGCCGGTAGTCCGGTTGCTGGGACCACAACACCACGGCAAAACCAATCGCCACGCTCGCCGCCAGGCCGACCAACAGGCCCACCTGACGCAACATGGTCATCTCGGAGAGGTTTTCCAGGAAGGACAACCCGAACAGCGGCGGTTTGCCGTCTATTGGAGTGGCCTTGGCCGGAACGTTATCGGCGACTGCTTCTGCCATGACTCAATCTCGTCCTTTAAACCGGCATCTGCATGATGTCTTGGTAGGCCTGAACCAGTTTGTTGCGCACCTGGGTCAATGCCTGGAAGGACACGCTGGCTTTCTGCGATGAGATCATCACGTCTGTAAGATCGACGCCGCTTTTGCCGATTTCGAACGCACTGGCCAACTGCGTGGAAGCCTGTTGGGTGTCGTTCACTTTATTGACGGCCTGACCGAGCATGTCGGAAAAGCTGCTGCCCGACACTTCAGGAACGGCAGTCGATTTCGGCGCAGACATGGCATCCATTTGCATGGCGCGCATATCCAGCATCAACCGATTGAATTCAATACCTTGGCTCATGGTTTCTCTCTTTGACGACCCGCAATTTTTTGACACTCACTCGGCGGGTCATGAGGTGTTAGCAACAAGGGTGCCAGCTCCATGGCCTTGTTTCACAAAAGCCCTTCTCATCGCCGCTACCCCCTGTAGGAGCGAGCTTGCTCGCGATGAACTGAAGAACGCCGCGTTTATCCTGACGCCCCGCATTATCGTTAACGACCATCGCGAGCAGAGCTCGCTCCTACAGGAACAGGATCAGGTGGCGAACAGATAGGCTTCCACATCCATACCGGCATCGCGCATTTGCGCCAGCTTGTAGCGCAGGGTCCGCGGGCTGATACCCAGGCGCTCGGCCGCCTCTTTGCGACGACCGCGCTCGGCGCGCAGGGTATCGATGATCATCTGGAATTCACGGCGACGCAGATCATCGCCCAGCGCCCCGGCCGACTCGGCCTCGACTTCCACTGGACGCACCGGCGCCTGCGCCAACGCAGGTAATGGAGCGCAAGCCACCGGCCCGGCCAGGCAGAAATCCTGCGGCTGGATCAAGCCACCCTGCTGCAGAATCAACGCTCGCTGAATCGCGTTGTCCAGCTCACGCACGTTACCCGGCCACGGATAAGCGATCAGACACGCCTGGGCCTCGGGGGACAATCTGGCCGGTGAATGCTTCATTTTATTGACGTGCCTGGCCAGCAGACGCTCGGCCAGCGGCAGGATGTCGGCGGTACGCTCGCGCAACGGACGCCAGGCCAGGGGAAACACCGACAGGCGATAGTAAAGATCTTCACGGAAGCGCCCCGCTGCCACTTCACCCGCCAGGTCGCGATTGGTGGTGGCAACCACGCGAATGTCCAGCGTGATCGGCTTGCGCGCCCCAACCCTTTCGACCTCACGTTCTTGCAGTACGCGCAGCAATTTGGCCTGGAGCCCCAGGGGCATTTCGGAAATTTCGTCGAGCAGAATGGTGCCGCCGTCGGCCTGCTCGAACTTGCCGGCTTGCGCGGCAATGGCACCGGTGAAGGAGCCCTTCTCGTGCCCGAACAAGGTCGCTTCGAGCATGTTGTCCGGGATCGCCGCACAGTTGATCGCAATGAATGGCTGATTGGCGCGATGAGAATGCTGATGGATGTAGCGCGCCAGCACTTCCTTGCCCGTGCCCGACTCACCCGAGATCAACACCGTGGAATCGCTGCGTGCGACCCGCGCTGCCAATTCGAGCAACTGCGCGCTCGCCGGCTCGAATGCTATCGGCCCTTCACCCTCAGCCAGGCCGAGACTGCCCAGGGCATGACGCCCCACCAGATCGAGCAACGCCTTGGGCTCGAAAGGTTTGACCAGATAGTCCACCGCACCTTGGCGCATCGCATCGACCGCACGCTCGACCGCGCCGTGAGCCGTCATCAGCAACACCGGCAATTGCGGCTGCCGCGCTCGCAACAGGCCCAGCAACTGGTGGCCGTCCATACCCGGCATGTTGACGTCGCTGATCACCAGGCTGAAGGCCTCGCCGCCGACGGCAAGCAACGCCTCCTCTGCCGAACCCACCGCCTTGTAATCGTGCCCCGCGAGCAATAGCGTATCGGCCAGCGCCTCGCGCAACGCGCGGTCGTCCTCGACCAGCAGAACCTTGATACCCATCTGTGTCACTCCGCTCCTTGAGCGCTGCTGAACAACGGCAGGATAACCTGCGCGCAAGTGCCGCGACCGAGTTGCGAGCGCAACTGCAATTGTCCCTGATGAGCACGCGCCACTGCCTTGACCACGGTCAGGCCAAGACCTGTACCAGTGGCCCTGGTGGTAAAAAAGGGTTCGCCCAATCGCGCCAGAACGGCGGCATCGATACCGGAGCCACTGTCGCTGACGCACAGGCGCAGGTAATTGCCACGGGTATAGAGGTGAATCTTGAGGCGCAATGGACCGGCACTGGACTGAATGGCGTTCTCGATCAGATTGAGGATCGCACCGACCAGGGTGTCGCGATTACACAGCAACTCCCCCGAATGACTGTCGCACTGCCAGCGGATCGGCAGATCCTGTACGTGGGTCAGCGCCGCCGCTTGCAACGATTGCATCAACTGAGCGGGCGTCACGCGATCGGTCAGCGGCAACTCGCCCCGGGCGAAAACCAGCATGTCGCGCACCTGGTGCTCCAGCTCGTGCAGGCGCTCCTTGAGGCGCCCGGCAAAGCGCTGCTGGGTAGCGACCGGCAGCTCTTGCTCGGTCAAATGACTGGCATACAGCAACGCGGCGGACAACGGCGTGCGTATCTGATGAGCCAACGAAGCGACCATGCGCCCCAACGACGACAGCCGCTCATGACGGGCCAGTTGATCCTGCAGGTGACGGGTTTCAGTCAGGTCGTTGAGCAACACCAACTGGCCAGGCTCGGCGTCCAGCGAGCGCGTGGCGATCGACAGGCGCCGACCATCCTTGAGGGAGACTTCATGACCATCGTCTTCGCGCGGCGCAAAACAGCGGGCAATGACGTGGCGCCACAATTCACCTTCCAGCGGCAACCCCAGCAACTCGCACGCCGCCGGATTGGCTTCGCGCACGATGCCCTGGGCGTCAATGACGATGACCCCGCCGGGCAAGAGATCAAGGAGGTTTTGCAGGCGATTGGCCAGGCGTTCTTTTTCCGCCAGCTCCTGCATGCGCTGGGCACTGACCACTGCCAGTTCACCCTTGAGCTCGGTTACCCGGGCTTCAAGCATGCTGTAGGAATCGGTCAACTGACTGGACATCTGATTGAACAGCGAAAATGCCTGCTCAAGGCCAAGCCGGCTCGCCAGCTCTACGGACGACGGTTGTCCCGAAGCATCAAGGACAGGAGACATCTGGGCGGCTTGGGGCATCGTGCTCTCTCGCTTGGCTGACCGTCAGTGAAACGGAACGTTGCGAGGGACGTAGCAATACCCGTGCCTAAAAAAAACTTCTTATAAATGAACGAGTTGAAAAACAGGCGTCAATCATCCGCCTGCTCGTCTCCATCACGACGGCTCATGCCGTACTTGCGCATCTTTTCCACCAGCGTGGTACGACGAATACGCAGGCGCTCGGCCGCACGCGCCACAATGCCGTTGGCATCGTCCAGCGCCTGCTGGATCAGCCCCTGCTCCAGACCACCGAGGTAGTCCTTCAGGTCCAGACCTTCCGGAGGCAACATGGCATTGGCGGTAAAGTCCTGGGTATGGCCGTTGATGGCCACGCGCTCTTCCAGATCGCTGCGCAGGCTGTCGACCATTTGCTCGTCTTCATCGTCGACGTAGCGGAATTTCTTCGGCAACTCGACCACGCCGATCACGCCGTATGGGTGCATGATCGCCATGCGCTCCACCAGGTTGGCCAATTCGCGGACGTTGCCCGGCCAGCCATGACGACACAGCGACATGATGGCCGCCGAGTTGAAACGGATCGAACCGCGCTTCTCGTGCTCCATGCGCGAGATCAGCTCGTTCATCAGCAGCGGAATGTCTTCGACGCGCTCACGCAGCGGCGCCATCTCGATAGGGAACACATTCAGGCGGTAGTACAAATCTTCGCGGAAGGTGCCGATCTCGATCATGCTTTCGAGATTCTTGTGGGTCGCCGCAATGATGCGCACGTCGACGCTTTGGGTCTTGTTGCTGCCCACGCGCTCGAAGGTGCGCTCCTGCAACACGCGCAGCAACTTGACCTGCATCGGCAGCGGCATGTCGCCGATTTCATCGAGGAACAGGGTGCCGCCGTTGGCCAGCTCGAATCGACCGGCGCGGCTGGTGATCGCCCCGGTGAAGGCGCCCTTCTCATGGCCGAACAATTCGCTTTCCAGCAACTCGGCCGGAATCGCCCCGCAGTTGACCGGCACGAACGGCGCTTCGCGGCGCTTGGAATGGTAATGCAGGTTGCGCGCAACCACTTCCTTGCCGGTGCCGGACTCACCGAGGATCAGCACGCTGGCATCGGTGTCGGCGACCTGCTGCATCATCTGGCGGACGTGTTGAATCGCCCGGCTGGTGCCGACAAGGCTGCGGAAAAGATTGGGCTCGCGATGACGACCGCGCTCGCGGGCCTGGTCGTACATCTCGCGATAGACCTGGGCACGGTGCAGCGAATCGAGCAATTTGCTGTAGCTGGGCGGCATTTCGAGGGTCGAAAGCACTCGCCGACGCTGGTCTTCCGGCAAGTCAATGGAAGAATTATCGCCCATTAACAAAACCGGAAGGAACTCATCCCATGTCGAGAGTGTCTTAAGCAAGCCCAGAAGTGCACCAGGAGCATTGACCGTCCCGATGAGGACACAGATCACTTCACGACTTGACGACAAAGAGCCGACAGCCTGCTGCCAGTCATGGCTACCGCAGGGTAAATTTTCTTCGCCGAGAAAATTCAAAATCACCGCCAGGTCGCGGCGGCGGACGCTATCGTCATCAATCAGCAGAATTTTGGTTTCACGCCACATGCAATAGCAACTTCCCTAGTCAACTCAATGCCCAAAATGCTGGGGCAAGCTAAACGCTTGCAGGCCTTGTATGCCTGAAGACGACTGAAATCTGGAACCAGCCACTAGTTAAGTCAAAAATCCGTGCACAGTCAAATTTATGGCGCACTTGTTTGGATTAACCGGGTTTTATTATCCAAACAGATGGTAAACCTTTGCCGCGTTCCGCGCTTGCTGGATCTGAGACATTTCATCGACTATCGCCTGCCTTTCACCCATCGCGACCTCAAGCAGCTGCTTGTAGACATACAGCAGCTCCTCAAGATTGCTGCGCAAAACCTCTTCATCCAGCGAAGCCTCGCTCATGACATCTTCCATGCAGGAACGGCAATCCAGGTCCAATTGACCGATGGCCTCCCAGTCACGCTCGGCCAAAGCACCGACCAGCGCTTCACGAGTTTGCTCTATCCGCTGCAATACAAGACTCATGGCGATCTCCCTTAGAACTGCGGACCTGGCTCAGCAATGCCGTCCCAGCCTTCTTTCACCGTGCGCAACAAGCTCGCGACCTCATCGAGAATCTCCGGATCGCTGCTGATGTTCGCCTCGGCCAGGCGCTTCATCATGTAGAGGTAAAGGCTGTCGAGTTCACCCACGGCATCGGCGCAGTTTTCAAGATCCAGGCCTTCACGCAAACCACCGATGATGCCGATCGCCTTGCTGATCGACACACACTTGCCGGGAATGTCCTTGCGCTCCAGGGCGCCTTTGGCCTGGGCAATACGGTCCAGGCCACCCCCCATGAGCATCTGCACCAAACGATGCGGACTTGCTTCGGACGTCTGGGCGTGCGCACCCACTTTCTGATACTGCCGAAGGGCTAACATTGGATTCATGTTCTACCTCATTACCACAAAGACTCGTATGACCAGTGTATCGTCCGCGAGCCAGAGAACTTTAGATCAAAAGACAAAAACCCGGCACACGCGAAAATGCGTAGCCGGGTTTTTATCGTCAGTTCACGACTAGCTGTTGGACTTCTGGGCGTTCAAGGAAGTGAAGAACGAGGTGATGTTACTCGCCGTCGCTTTCATCTGCCCGACCAAAAGGTCCATTGCGTTGTACTTGGCGGTCAACGTCTTGGTCATGTTGGCGACACGCAAGTCCAGCGCAGTCTGCTGATTTGAAAGGTTCTTGCTCACGGTCTGCAGGCTGGTATTGCGCTGGTCAAGCAACCCGCCCGTCTGCACATAAGGCTTGATTACAGTGCCCATGCGCGCCAGCAGGCCGTTGGTAGCATTGCTACCGTTGAACAACTGCTGCACCTGGCCGCTCATGCCGTTGATGGCCATCGTCTTGTTGAACGCCGTTGTATCGAACGCCAGGTTGCCAGTTTTCTCATTCGTCAGCACGCCGATCTGCGACAGCACGGCCAATGGACCGCCCGCCCCGGGAGCGGTCAGCACGCTGCGAATATCGGAGATCAGTGTGCGCGACATCGAATCACCGGTAAACGCCGCCTGAACAGTCAGGTTGCCATCGGCATCCGCTGTCGCCTTGGACAGGGAGTTGATGGTGTTCATCAGGGTGTTGTAGGAATCAACGAACGACTGGATCGACGTCTGCAAACCGGTGGTGTTGTTCGCAACGGTGACGGTCGCCGCAGCCGGCGGCGTACCCGGGCTCACAGATGTCAGGTTCAGGGTCAGGCCACTGACCGCGCCGGTAACCGTATTGCTCTTGCTGGTCACTGCCAGTCCATCGATGGTCAGCGATGCATCCACCGCAACCCCGTTGACAGCTCCTGAACTGGAGGCCGAAGGGTTGGTGCCCATCGGTTGGGTGCCGTCGATTTCAAGGCCGGCGATACCGCTGACCGTCAGGTCGGAACCCGCGCCGGTCTTGGTGGAGCTGATCACCAGACGCGACGCACCCGTGCTGTCGGTCACGATGTTGGCAGAAATACCATTACTCGCCTGTGCAGAGTTGATGGCGTCCCGGGTGCTCTGCAAGGTCGCATTGGCTGGAATCGTGACATCGTAATCAGTGCCATTCTGACTGATTTTCAAAGTACCACTCGGAATGGCACTGGCGGCACCGCCGGCAAAAGAAGCACTGGCTACTTTCGAGCTGGTGGCCAGCTTATTCACAACAACGCTGTAAGTACCGGCAACGGCGGTATTGTCGGAAGTTGCACCCAGGATCGACGGGGTACCCGAAGTTGCGGTATAGCCCGCAAACGCAGGATTGGTCTTGCTACCGAGATTGGTCAGCGCCGTCTGAAAGGCCGTCAGTGCGCTTTTCAAGGAACCGACACCGGAGATCTTCAGCGTGTTGGTTTTGGTCTGGGTATCGATCTGCGTCTGTTTCGCCGATTTGTCGGCATTGACCAGCGCAGTAACGATCGCACCGATATCCAGGCCAGAGCCCAGGCCCGTACCCGGTAAAATTGGACTTGCCATTTTTCGTCTCCCTTCAGGTTGCTGCCACTCTTTTGACCTTTACCAGCGCCCAAAGAACGTACAAACACTATTCATGCCAGCCATCAAACTTTGGCATCGAACAATACATGGCTCGCATTGCTCAGGCTTTCCGCCAGTTTGAGGGCCTCGGCGGAGGGGATCTGTCGCACGACTTCGCCCGTTTCGCTTGCAATCACTTTGACGACGACCTTTCCGGACTGCTCGTCTATCGAGAACTCCAGATTGCGCTTGATCGACTGTACAAATTTTTCGATCTGCTGCACCGCCTGCTTCAAGTGAGTGTCATCCGTATCCAGCTTCTTTTCCGCCACGGGAGTCTCGCTGGCGACTTTAGGCTTTTCCGGCGCTTTATCCGAAACGGTGCTCGCTGGCTGGGGAGCCGGATAAGACACGCCAAGCTTTACGCTCATCTCCATGCCCATCACCTCTTAACGTAAAAAGCGAGAGAGCGTGACAAGCACACTCCCCCGCCCAAACTCTTGCCGAAATTACTGAAGCAGCTTCAGTACAGCGGAAGGCAGTTGGTTGGCTTGAGCCAGAACCGAGGTAGAAGCCTGTTGCAGGGTTTGCTGCTTGGTCAGGTTCGCGGTTTCTGCGGCGAAGTCGGTGTCTTGTACACGGCCTTGTGCAGCAGTGGTGTTTTCCACGATGTTCTGCAGGTTGGAGATGGTGCTGGTCAGACGGTTCTGCGAAGCACCCAGGTTTGCGCGGGTGGCGTTGATCGATGCCAGAGCAGCGTCGATCGCGGTGATCGCGTTGTCGATGTTGGCAGACAGGGTAGCGGAAGTTGCACCAGTCAGAACAACAGTACCGCTGCCTACGGACAGGGATACGGCGTCGAACTTGGAGCTCAGTACCAGGTCGATGCGGTTAGCCGAACCAGTGTTTGCGCCAACTTGCAGTTGCATGGTACCAGCGGTACCGTCCAGCAGGTTTTTGCCGTTCAGATTGGTGGAAGCAGAGATACGAGTGATCTCGTCAGACATCTGAGCGAATTCGGAGTTGGTAGCGGTCTGGTCAGCAGTGCTGTTGGTACCGTTACGTGCTTTAACAGCCAGTTCACGCATACGCTGCAGAATGTCGGTCGAAGCTTGCAGCGCGCCTTCAGCGGTCTGGGCAACGGAGATACCGTCGTTGGCGTTCTGCACTGCCTGATTGCCACCACGAATCTGTGCAGCCATGCGAGTTGCGATCTGCAGGCCAGCGGCGTCGTCTTTAGCGCTGTTGATTTTCAGGCCGGAAGACAGGCGAGCCATCGAAGTCGACAGAGCGTCGGTAGCACGGTTCAGGTTTTTCTGAACGTTCAGCGACGTGGTGTTGGTGTTTACTGTTAAAGCCATGACGAATTCCTCGTTGGTTGGGTACTGCGGCTTCCGGCCCTGGCAACCGCCGGGTATGGCCTAGAGAACCTTCGTATTAGTTATCGTCGGGTTGGCAGGTTGCTTGAGGGCTTTTTTTAAAAAAAATGCCATCACCCTGCCACCCCCGAGAAAACAAGGGCTTAGCGCCCCTCAACCGCGAAAAAATGACGCCATAAAACTGTCCGGCCCGAAAACGCCCGTGCCAAAGCTGTTGTTGCCCTCAGGCCGGCATGTTTTCGAGCAATTCGATCAACTCATATTCCATGAAATCGGCGAGCCCCAGCCAATCCTGGCGCTCCTGGCAGGCGAGCATTTGCCTGAGCAACGATGCCCACGCCTGCTGCACGTCCTGCGGCGCCTGCAAAAACAGGCGCTGCGCCTCATCGAACAGATCGACCATGTTCAACGCCGCTTCGACATCACGCCCCAAGCGAAACAAACCGGCGCATTGCCGGTATTCCTCGATACCTATCGCCTGATGCTTCATCGCACGAAATCCTGATTGAACTGCGTCCCGGCAATCATTGCCCCCGCCCGACTGCTGTTGAGGAAAAGGACCTGGGGATGCCTGGCAATGTAACGCTCCAGCTCGCACAGATAGCCGCGAAAATTCAACTGCGTCTTGACCTTCTGGCCATGACCATCGTGCACCCAGTATCTGGCCTGACTCACCGGCGGCCCCAGGTCACCATCGTTCCAGCCGGTGTGGGTCCGGTTCATTGGAAAGGCAAAGTCGGCACCGAAAAGCGTGATGCGCTGCGCGCCCATCTTCACCGCCAGATCCACGGCCGGGTGAATCACGCTGCCGCCCACGTTCAGCAGTGCACGGGGATGCTGTTCGCGCAACGAGGCGTAGATCGGGCTTGCGGAGTAACCACCGTAACGCTTGCCTTTCCAGGCATTGAGCATTTGTGGATCGCTCAATGGCAAGTACACCAGCGCAATATCCTCGGACGCATCACCGGGCAAGTGCAGCACGCTGATGCGCTGGTCGATGCTCACGACCAGGTCAGGCTTGATTCCGTGCTCGCGAAGGGGCTTGTAGGCCGTGTCCACACAGATGAACAGAGGTCGCGGGGATTGGTTGCGCACCGCTGCCAAGCGCTCGAAATTCCCTTCCAGGCTCGGCCCGGTGGCAATCACATAAACCTCGCGCCCGGGACAAGTGCCAAAGAGCCGAGCCACATCGTCATCGGCAAGCAGTAGTCCAAGGGTGTCCTGCAAGCGCTGCAGAATGACCGGCGACTGCGGGTCGAAATCACGATTGTTGAAACTCAAGTGCACTTCGCTGACCAGCCGATCACGAATCTTCGCACTGTGGTCATCGGCCAGCAGCATTTCGGCGGGCAAGGCAAAAAACGGCGTGAAGATGTCGGACAGATCGCCGGCGTAGAGCAATTGCACGCGCGGATCGCCCAGCCATTGGCGTTGATCGATCAGCTCCAGCACCAACAGGAAAAGCGCGCCGTTGAGAATGTGGACATAGAGTTTTTCAAGCCCGGCGCGTTCCAGCAAAACCGCAGGCAAATCGCCGAAGCCGGTGCCGTAAACGTGCAGCTGTGGCTTGTCGAGCGGGAGACTGGCGGCCTGCAGGCGGGCCTCGCGCAGACGACCATGACGGCTGGTGAGCTGGATGCCACCCACACACAGCGTCGAGTCCCGCCCCTCGATCAGGTCGACCTCGACGGCCAGGCGGTCTTCCGTTTTCAATCGCGCATACAGCGACGGCCAGCGACGCTGGATAACCTGAGCATTGTCTTCAAAGCATTCGCTCATGCTACCTCGCATTCCTTACAAGCAAAAAAGCGCTCAAGGTTAACCCTTGAGCGCTTTTTTGTACCGGCCTTTTTATTAAAAGACGTTCACTCAAGGACGATAGATAATCGCCGAACCCCATGACAGCCCCACTCCGAAACCGCTGAGCGCAACGCGCTTCCATTCGGAATCGAGAATATGCTTTTCCAGCAGCAATGGAATGCTCGACGACACCGTGTTACCGGTCTCGACCATGTCCTTGATGAACTTCTGCGGGCACTCTTCGAAGCGCCGCGCAACTGCGTCGACAATCGCCGCGCTGCCTTGGTGAATGCAGAACGCATCGATGTCGTCAGCGCTCAATTGCGATTCGCCCAGCAACTCATGCAAATGCGCCGGCACCTTGAGCAGTGCGAAATTGAACACCTGCCGACCGTTCATGAAGAATACGCCGTCGGTGACTTTCAAATGTGGGGCGCCGGAACCATCGGTGCCGAACTTGGCCTTGCCCAGTGCCCAGGTCGGGTTCTCACCCATCCAGGTAGCCGTGGCCGCATCGCCGAACAGCATGGTGGTGTTGCGGTCTTCCGGGTCGACGATCTTCGAATACGGGTCGGCAGTGATCAGCAGGCCGTTCTTCAGGCCAGCGGCCTCCATGAAGCCCTTGATCGCATAAATGCCGTAGACGTAACCGGAACAACCCAGGGAAATATCGAACGCGGCGACGTTGGTCGGCAGGCCGAGTTTGTCCTGCACGATGGCCGCGGTATGCGGCAGGCCTTCTTCGTCACCGTTCTGGGTGACGACGATCAACGCATCTATGGACTCGCGTTTCAAATCGGGGTTGCTGGCAAACAGCGCATTGGCCGCTTCAACGCACAGATCGGAAGTTTCCTGATCAACGCCCTTGCGCGGCAGGAAAGCCGAACCAATCTTGCCCAGGATGAATTCTTCATCCTTCTCGAATTTTGCACCTTGTGCGTAATTGTCCACGCCGGCTACAGGAACGTAGCTCGCAATGCTCTTTATGCCAATCATTACGGCTTCCCAATAATAAACAGCCCAATACCACCACTCGCAGGAATCGAGGGGCGCCGACAAACCTGGATTTGCGTCGCCCCAAGGCGACGGCCGGGAAGCGTAGAGGGCCATCACTGAACCCGATAAAGGGTCAGGCGCCATCTTCCCGGTCAATACAATACAGTGAAGATGCCCGTTATGACTCGCAGGTCACGCTATTTTGCCGAATCAGCCCGGCAACGGGTCATTCGACCAACGACCAATCCAGTGCTGTTCCACGCTTGATGGCCTGACGGGCACGGCGTCCCAGGAGACTTTGCGCGTGTTTGGGCGCCAGCCCGAGACCCGGACGGATGGCTCTCAGATTTGTCCCGTCGAAGGGCTCGCCGGCCGCCATATCCCGGGTTACATACAACGATCTACGGTACACCAGGGATTGACGCTCAGCCTCGGTGACACCGTAATGCACCTGCCCCATGGCTTGCCAGGCGCGCTCGGTTTCAATCACCAGGCTGGCCAGTTCGGAAGGCTCCAGCGAGAAACTGGCGTCGACGCCACCGGCCGCACGGTCGAGGGTGAAATGCTTTTCCACCACCGTTGCCCCCAATGCCACCGCCGCCACGGACACACCGACCCCCATGGAGTGATCGGACAGCCCCACCTGGCAATCGAACAACTCGCGCAAATGCGCGATCGTGCGCAGGTTGCTGTTCGCGGGTGATGCCGGATAGGTGCTGGTGCATTTGAGCAGCACCAGATCCTTGCACCCGGCCTCGCGGGCGGCGCGCACGGTTTCATCGAGCTCGGCGATGCTGGCCATGCCGGTGGAAATGATCAGCGGCTTGCCCGTCGCGGCCACCCGGCGTATCAGCGGCAGGTCGGTGTTTTCGAAACTGGCGATCTTGTAGGCCGGCACGTCGAGGCTTTCGAGGAAGTCCACGGCGCTCTCATCGAATGGCGTAGAGAACGCCAGCAGGCCCAGCTCCCTGGCGCGAGCGAAAATCGGCGCATGCCATTCCCAGGGCGTGTATGCCTTCTCGTACAGCGCGTACAACGAACTACCGGCCCACAGGCTGTTGGGGTCCTTGATGAAAAACTCACCCTCGGCCAGGTCCAGGGTCATGGTGTCGGCGGTGTAGGTCTGCAGTTTCAACGCATGGGCACCGGCCTTGGCCGCGGCCTCGACGATTTGCAGCGCCACGTCCAGGGACTGGTTATGGTTGCCGCTCATCTCGGCAATGATCAATGGCGGCGCATCGGCACCGATCAGGCGCTCGCCAATCTTGAAGCTAGTCATCTGCGTGATCCTTCAATACGCGCGTGAACGCGCAGGCACTCTGGGTAAAACCGGCTTCGCGAAAGACATGCAGCGACGGCTGGTTAGCGGGTAATACCTGGGCGGTGAGCGACTCAAGTTCTGGCCAGCGGGCCTTCACAAAGGCTTCTCCACGGTCCAGCAGCGCCCTGCCCCAGCCCAGGCCGAACCGGCCTTCGAACAGATAAATCGACACTTCGGCGGTAAAGCCACGCACGTCATAACGCAGCACACCGACCGGACCGTCATCGGCCTCGGCTATCAGCAGCAGCCGCCGGGGATTGCTCAGGGTCGCCGTCAGCCAGTTTTGATGCGCGGGCCACTCGATCACTCCGGTCTCCAGCGACCAGTGGCGCACGGCCTCGGTGTTGCGCCCGTCGAACAACAGCTGCGCATCACCCAGGGTCGCCGGACGTACCCTCAGCACCGCGCCGGCCAGCGCAGCCGCCACTCGCTGCGCCCCCCGGCCATCGACCAGTTGTCGCGATTGCCGCGCCAGGCTCTGGCGCAGACCCTGGTTACCCGCGACAAAGCCGATGGCCAGGCGCAATTGCTCGACACTGACCTGCTCGCGCGCCCCCATGAACACATGGGCGCCCGCGGCCGCCATGACCTCGCCGTTGACCTGCTGGTTGTTCGATACGGCAATGCAAATCGTCGGCAGCCCCATGGCCGCCCGCTCCCAACTGGTGCCGCCTCCCGCCCCGACAAACAGGTCGGCCTCGGTCATCAATCGATAAAAGTCACTGACAAAACTGTGCAGGCGCCAATGCGGGCGACTCACCGCCAACGCCTGCATCTGCGCCCAGGCCGGATTATCTGCTCCGGCGACAAAATCGACTTCCAGCTCAGCAAAGTCTGCCAGCGCCAGCATCGCATGATGGGTCTGCATTGCCGCGTCGAAACCGCCGAAATTTACCAGCACACGCCGGGCCTGAGGCTTGATTTCGATGGCCGGGCAACGGAACTCGTCGCGCAGCATGGCAAACCTTGGGCCGAACAAGGTCCGGCAGCCTGGCGCCAGCAGCGACGCATAAGCCTCTGGCGTTCCCGAGAGATTCTGGTTCAGCAGCAAGTCGGCGCTGTAGGTCCGCGTGGCGAGGTCATCGACCACGGCGATCCGTGGCGCAAAGCGCCGGGCGGCCGTCTGCCAGTGATGATCGAGGCCGTAGTGGTCGACAATGATCCAGTCAAACGCCGGCTGGTGCTCCAGCAGCGGCTCGAGCGCGGCGATGTCCGTCTGCCATGGCAGCATGGACTCGATGGCTTGCTGCGGGTCTTCATCGCTGTAGCGCTCGGGCAGCGCGAAGGTTTCGAAACCTTCGGCCCGCAGTGCCTCCAGCCGATGCCCCGGTAACAGGCGACAGGCGAACGCCACATGACTGCCCTGCCTGCGCAACACCCGGGCCAGGCACAGGCAGCGCGCGATGTGGCCGCTGCCGATGGTTGGCGAGGCGTCAGAGCGAATCAGCACTCTCATTGCAGCTCACCCCCGGCCTTCAGCGCGGCATACAGGTATTCGGCGCGTTTCCAGTCCTGCGGTGTGTCGATGTCCTGCACCAGATGACGCGGCAGGATGACCGGCAGGCTGTACGGCGAATACAACACCTCGCCACGCAGCCAGGCATCGCTGCGGCCCCAGTAGAACTGTCCGGCATCCTGATAGGCGATCGACAAATCCTGGGAGCGGGTATCACGATACTGCGGATACAGCGCCGTTAATGCCCCCTGATCATCAAGGGTCAGGGCTCGCTGGACCGGGAATCCGAAGTCGCACACCGAGAAGGCGAATGACTTGTCGGGATGCTGTTCCAGCAGGCTCAGCCCCTGGGCAAGAAATCGCGATTGCAACAAAGGCGCGGTCGCGTAGATACAACAGGCGCGATCAAACTCGTCCCCTTGTTCGCGCAAGGCTTGCAGGGCATGGGCGATCACCGCCGCAGTGCCCGTGAAGTCGTCGGCCAGCGCCGCCGGGCGCATGAAGGGCACCTGGGCGCCGCAGTCCCGCGCCAGCCCGGCGATTTCCTCGTCGTCGGTGCTGACCACCACCCGGGAAAACAACCCGGATTCCAAAGCGACCTGAATCGATCGGGCAATCATCGGCACACCGGCAAACGGCTTGAGATTCTTGCGGGGTATGCGTTTGCTGCCACCGCGGGCCGGAATAATGGCGACGTTGTTCAACGGCATTTTTCCAGGACAAACCAGGTGATGTCATCCACCGGGAATTGCCGATCGCGGTAGTAACCAAAACCGTAATCAACCAGTTGCAGGTCGTCATAGCGATCGAGCATTTCACCGGCGAAATCGCGTTTGAACAACTTGCCGCTGTTGCCGCGATACGGGACCTCGACCGGCGCCGGGTTGTAGTACTCGGCGATCAGTATGTAGCGCTGGCTCAGCTCATACAGTTGCGCGTACGCGGCCGGCAGCAACTCCGGCGCCAGGTGAATCAGAACGCCTTTGCTCAGGGTCAGGTCGAAGGTGCGTTCCCGTGGGAAGTCGAACAGCGAACCCTGCCAGATGTGTGCGATACCCAACGCCCGGGCCGCGGCACAAGCGCTGGCATTGATTTCCACGCCGAACAACTCGCAACGCGGCAACAGCTGGTGCAGTGCCTGCAGGTTGTTGCCGGCATTGGTGCCCAGTTCTACCAGGCTGTCGATGTGCCCGACCCGTGTCAGTGCCTTGGCGAACAACGCCAGGTTGGCCGCCACCAGCGGCTGCCCGACATTGCGCTCAACGTACTGGTTGCCGAATTCACCCTGCCAGAAGGTTTCCTGCACGGTCAGTTCACGCATCACACATTTCCCACCCGCCGCAATGGCTGGATTATTTCGATCAGCTGCCGCATCTGCTCGACCACGTAGTCCTGTTGTTCATCACTGAGCAAGGGATACAACGGCAGGCTGATGGCTTCGGCGTAGTAACGTTCTGCCTGCGGAAAATCACCTTCGGCGAACCCGAGATCACGATAGTAAGGCTGCAAATGCACGGGAATGTAGTGCAGGTTCACACCGACCCCGGCCTCTCGCAACCCCTCGAACACCTCACGATGAGTGAGACCGATCTGATCGAGTTGCAGCCGCACCACATACAGATGCCATGACGACTCGGCCTCGGGTTGTGCACCAGGCAAGGTCAGCGGCAAATACGCCAGCAAGCGGTCATAACGAGCCGCCAGTTCACGCCGGCGCTCGATGAACTCATCCAGTTTGTTCAACTGCGACAAACCAAGGGCCGCTTGCAGGTCGGTAATGCGGTAATTGAAGCCCAGCTCCACCTGCTCGTAGTACCAGGGGCCGTGGCTGGGTCCGGTCATCTGCTGCGGATCCCGGGTCATGCCGTGGCTGCGCAAGCGTTGCAGACGCTCGGCCAGTTCCGGGCTGTTGGTCATCACCATGCCACCTTCGGCGCTGGTGATGATCTTCACCGGATGAAAACTGAACACGGTCATCGCGGCAAACTCGCCACAACCCACCGGCCGCCCGGCGTAGGACGCACCAGCGGCATGGGCCGCGTCTTCGATCACAGTAACGCCATATCGCCTGGCCAGTGCGGCAATCCTGCGCATGTCGCAGCTCTGCCCGGAGAACGCCACCGCCACCAGCACTTTCGGCAGCCGGCCTTCACGCTCGGCCCGCTCCAGCTTGACGGCCAGCGCAGCGGCATCGAGATTCCAGGTCAGCGGGTCGATGTCGACAAAATCCACCTCGGCACCGCAGTAGCGAGCACAGTTGGCCGAGGCGAGAAAGGTGTTCGGTGTCGTCCACAGCCAATCGCCCGGGCCGAGCCCTGCCGCCAGGCAAGCGATGTGCAGGGCCGCCGTGGCATTGCACACCGCCACGGCAAAACCTGCCTCGCAGCGTTCGGCCATCGCTCGCTCAAAGCGCTCGATGGTCGGCCCCTGGGTCAGCCAGTCAGACTGCAATACACCGACCACGGCATCGATGTCCGCCTGATCAAGGCTTTGCCTAGCGTAAGGAATCATGCTGGCAACCAGACACGCACCAGCGCGTCCCGAATGATCCGACACCCGAACGAACCGGCCCCGCCTGCGATGAAAATCGATTTTCCGTTGAACATGCCTTGAATCCTTATACCTGTTCGCCAGGCCTAGCCGAGCATCTGCGCCCAGTTCACCGAAGCACTTTCGCCCAGGGCAAAGCCTTTGCCGCTCAAGGCCAGATTGGCGTTATAGGCCTGGTCCTGAGCAAAGGCTGGGGCCCACTTGTCACGCAGTGCATCGAGGGCTTGCGGCGCTTTTGGTACTTCACCCGAATGAATCACCTGTACCAGCGGCGTCCACACGGTGAGGTAACCGGCCTGACCGGCCCGCAGGCACAGGTCGACGT
Source organism: Pseudomonas sp. GW822-FHT01E03 (assembly GCF_058802985.1). Taxonomy (NCBI): domain Bacteria; kingdom Pseudomonadati; phylum Pseudomonadota; class Gammaproteobacteria; order Pseudomonadales; family Pseudomonadaceae; genus Pseudomonas; species Pseudomonas sp. GW822-FHT01E03. The sequence goes on along the minus strand of NZ_JBXAOQ010000009.1, from coordinate 150,960 downwards.
CGCTCAAGCCGTCGGCGAAGGTCACGCTGTCCAGACCGTCCAGCTCGTCGAACAACGCTTTACGCACCATCAGGCACACCATCGACACCGCCGAGTAGTTCTGCTCCAGCGCCAACCGGTGCAGGTAACCTTCGGCGTCGTGTTTTTCACCAACAAAGGCTGAACCCACACCACCGTTCATGCCGAGAATCAGACCGGCCTGAGTGACCTTGCCGTCGCGGTCGATCAACTTGGGACCGACCACGCCGACTTCCGGACGCTGGGCGTGATTGAGCAGCGACTCAAGCCAGTTCGGGTTGACCACTTCACTGTCGGCGGCCAACAGTATCAGGTACTCGCCCTGCGCCTGCTGGCTGGCCGCGTTGTACAACGCCGCATCGCTCATACGCTGATCGGTGCGCAGAACGGTGACTTTCGGATGCTGATAAGTACCGAGCCAGTCATTGACCTCGGCCGACTGATGCTGATTGATCGCAACCAACACTTCGTACTGGATGTAGCGGGTTCGCAGCAAGACCGCTTGCAGGCACTGCTGCAGGGCCGAAAGATTGTCCCCGGCCGGCACGATGATCGACACCAGCGGGCGTTCAGTGTGGCGGTAATCGATCTGCCAGGTGCCAGGTACCGTCGAAGTGATCTTGGCCTTGTAGCCGCGATTGCCCAGGTGGCGCAACAACGCCAGGCGCTCATCGGCGTTTTCTTCCAGTACCGGCGCCCGGGCAATCACCAGCGGCTCATCCAGGTGGGCCAGCCCGTTGAGGCCACCATTCTCGATGATGCGCAGCAGCAGGTCGAACTCAAGGGCCTTGCTGAAATCAGGCTGGTAGCCACCGACTTCAAGGAACACTTCCCGACGGATCAGCCAGTGACGCGCCATCAAGGCCGGCAGGCTTTGCAGCAGATCAAGATTGAAGCCAGGACGGAATACGTCCACCAGTGCGCCTTCGCTGGTGCGCTGGATTTCGTCGGTGGCGACGGCGCGGCAATCCGCGGCAGACAACAGTTCCAGGCTGGCGCGCAACAGCCCGCCGGCAGTGAACTCGTCGCCGGCTTCGGCCAGCATCAACCAGTCGCAAGGCGACTGACGAGCACCCTGGTTCAGCTTGTCGACGTAGTTGCTTTGGGTAACCCGGACAAAGTGCAGAGTGTTCTGCGCCGTGGTCGCGGCCGGTGCTTCACCGGTAGTGAAGACCACAATCCTGAACGCCTTGCTGTGACCTTCGAGCAGGCTGTCGAGAGAGACTTGCAGCTTGTCGATATCGTTATCCAGGTCGAGCAGGAAAATCCCGAACTGAGGACCACCGTCGTTGGCCGCAAGGTGTCGGGCGATCGACTCAGCCTCTTGTTCATCAGGCTGGCGGGGGGAGAGCCATTTGAGCAGTCGACCGGAGAGCATCTTGTCGAACGTCGCACGATTACCCTCAACCGACACCGCCTCCAGACGTGCAGCCCAATCGCCCAGGGTCTGCGCTTCTTCGTCTTCACCCAGCAGTTCCAGCTGGGCCACCAGACGCTTGACCACCGCGCGGTTGAAGATGTTGCTGTCGTGGGCTTGCCACAAACGGTCGACCACACTTTCCGGCGTGTCATTGTTGCGCGCCAGCATCAGGCTCTGCTGACGGGTCCAGATACCCTCCAGGCCTGCCAACTGAACGCGACCGGCCGGCATGGCGTGCAACAGGAACTCGAACTGGGTCAACTGATCGAAAAACGCCTGGTTGTAGAACGGCATTTCGACGTATTGCTTGGGGCCGAAACGGCGCACAGGGCCTTTCTCGACGCTCGTCCAGGCGGACTCGATAATCAGCTCGGTGGTCAGTGCGCGACCGGTGCGCAAGCTATCGGCCAAGGCCTCAAAGCTTTGCAGCGCGAACTGCCGGCCTTGCTCCGGGTCCTCGCTTTGAACTTGGGTCGGCAAGCCGAAGAGGAAAGCGGCAAAGGCTTCACGCTCGGCGACCGTCCTGGCATCCGTATGAGCCAGCGTGTGGAAGATTTCAGTGTTGTGATCCGAGTACCCGTAGTTCATTTCACGCACGACATACGGGATCGGCAGAATCCGCGCCTTGCCCCGCGCCAGCATGTAATAGGTGTGACCGATTTCCTGCCATTGGAAGGACGTATCCTGAGGCATCACCTGATACCAGTCACGTACCAGGTCGGTGCGCTGTACGGCATAGAAAGGTGGCAGGTACTGGTGCATGTAATCGAGCACACGCTCCTCGGCGTGCTCGGACGAATAGTCTTCGCAGACCTTCTTGTCCCGCCGGAAGTAGCTGACGCTGTTGGGTTGCGACAGATACATCATGCTGTAGCCGTGGCACAGGCCGTAATCGGGATTGGCCTGCATGAATGCCACGGCTGCGCGCAGGGCGTCGTGCACATGGAAGTCATCGTCGGCGGCGAACACCATGAACGGCGTGGTCACTTGTTCCACGCCAAAGGCCAGCTTGGCACGGACTCCCCAGTAGCCAAACTGCGGAACATGCTGGTAATCCACATTTTCAAACTGCCCGGCCAGGCTTGGCTGACCTTCAGTCGAAGAATCCAGCACCAGAATCCTGCAAGGCAAGCCGCTGTAGAAACGTGCGGCCCGGCGCAAAAATGCCGGCCGCTCGTGAGACATCAGCACCACGGTCAACTGTTCGTTGAGTGCCAACCCGTGTTCAGAATTGTTCTTGCCTTGCATACATTTCCCCACAACGGCGAATCGCCGAAAAAACCCAACGATGTCTTGTCGATTACCGCACGCGACGCAGATAGCCATCCGGCGCGACGGTGATCAGCAGCTTGCTGTGAATGGCCTGATCGATTTCAAAACCGCCGTTTTCTTCCAGGTAAGCCCATACCGCGGTCTTCGGGTTGTCGCCCTTGCCCCACGGACGGTCCGGGAACGCGTCTTCGGGCATGTCTTCAACCACGGTATCCATCACCACGCAGTAGCTGCCCACCGAGGTCATCGGCGCATAGGCCCGCAGCTCTTCCAGGACGTGCTCGTGGGTGTGGTTGGAGTCCAGCACCACCAGCACTTTCTTGCCTTCGACGCGCTGACGGACCTGCTCGACGATTGCCGGATCAATGCTCGAACCCTGGATCATCTGGATCCGTTTGCTCATCGGGTGCGCTTCGATTGCCTCACGGTTGTGCTGGCGGATATCGATGTCGACGCCCAGCACTTCGCCATGGCCGATCAGTTCGAGCATCGAGGCGTAAAACACCAGCGAGCCGCCGTGGGCAATACCGGTCTCGACAATGATGTCCGGCCGCAGCGCCCAGATGATCTCCTGCATGGCGACCATGTCCTGGGGAAACTGAATGATCGGGCGGCCCATCCAGCTGAAGTTGTAGGTGTACTTATGTTTGGCGGTCGTGCCAACCCAGTCCAGCGACGTGGCTTGCAACGCTTTGTCCTGTTGCAGGCCTTCGATGTTCTCTTTTACTTCTTCACGAAACTGCTCATGAGGATTCATTACAGACTCTCCGGAAATTGGTGCGGTGGTTAATTGAAAACCCGACCGTCTTGAAAGGAAGCAGGATTGGTCTTGATGGTCCTGGCGGGACTGCCCACCACAACCGCATAGTCTGGAACGTCTTTGGTCACCACGGCGCCTGCACCGATGGTGACCCAACGACCGATGCGCAATCGCGGCAGGATCGTGGCGTTGGTGCCGATGAAGGTGCCGTCGCCGATCTCGACGCAACCGGCAATGCAGACACCCGGCGCCATGAATACCGAATGGCCGATCTGTCCCTCATGCCCGACGACGCTGCCGGCGCTGATGCTGGTGTTATCACCGAGGCTGACTTGCGCCTGCATGATCACGCCCTCTTGCAGATAAGTGCCGACGCCCATGGTGATCATCGTCAAATCGATGCCCGGGTGGATGAAGTTGCCCAGGGTGCCGCCGGCCTCGACGATTTCGCAGGTGGTCCGGTAACGCAGCGCCGTGGTGCCAGTGATCAGATTGACAAAGCGTGTATCGGGGCCTTTCAGCTCGGCCACCTTGTCGGTACCACCCACCACCGGCACGCCATAAAACAGCGTGCCTTGCTTCGCCGGATCGTTATCGAGAAAGGCGAACTGCACGTCCGGCTGGCTGCGTTGCAGGGTGTGGATCATCCGTACCGCTTCAGGATTGGCCGCTCCCAGCAGGTAAACCTTCATAGCCGCGTCCTTTTGAGTACCAGCGCGCGCAGCACCTCGATGACCCGTTGCTGATCGTCATCGGTCATGTCGTGATAACTCGGCAGATTGATCGCGCGCTCCGGCAGCGCATGCGCCACGGGCGAGTCAGCAGTCAGTTCGCTGAACATCGGCAAGGACGACAGCGGCCAGAAGAACACCCGCGCATCGATATCGGCGGCCTGGAAGGCTGCAATCAACATGTCCCGCGTGATCCCCAGCTCGCGGTCAAAGACGACGGTGGGCATCCAGTAACCGTTGCGTGCGTGTTCGGGCTCAGGGTTCATGGACAGGCCCGGCAGCAGGGCCAGCGCCTGGGCATAGTTGGCGAAGATCGCGCGCTTGCGTTCGATCAGCTCGTCGATCCGTTCAACCTGCGCGCAACCGACGGCCGCCTGCAGGTTGCTCATTTTGTATTTGAAGCCCAGGAAATCCGGCCAGAACTGTTTGCTGCTGCCCGCTACCCGGCCATGGTTGGACAGGGTCAATACCCGGTCATACAGGGCCTTGTCCGACGTCACGAAGATCCCGCCTTCGCCGGTGGTCATGGTCTTGGTGCCGTGAAAGGAAAACGCACCGAACGCGCCCAGTGAACCCGCCGCCTGACCGCACCACTGCGAGCCGATCGCCTCGGCGGCGTCTTCGATGACCGGCAGGCCAAACTCACGACCGATGGCCAGCAGCGCATCCATGTCGCAGAGATTGCCGTAGAGGTGCACCGCCAGAATCGCCTTGGTCCGTGGGGTAATCGCCCGGCGAACCTGCTGCGGGTCAAGGCACCAACTGTCGGCCAGCACGTCGACGAACACCGGTGTCGCACCCAGATAGGTGATGGGCGCAGCCGAGGCGATCCAGTTGGTATCGGCGAGGATCACCTCATCGCCGGCACCGATGCCCAGCGCCGCCATGCCCATGTGCAGCGCGCCGGTGCAACTGGACGTTGCAATCGCGTAGGTCGCACCCACGTGCTCGGCAAAGGACTTTTCGAAGCGGGTCAGGTACTCGTAGCAGCGCTCTCCCCAACCATGGCGGACGGCATCGAGTACGTAGTCGGCTTCCAGCTCACCGACACTGGGTTTGGTGTAATGAATTCGGCTCATCGAATGATCAACTCGGGAATGGCAATGACAAAACGACCGTCCCATGCACGAATGCCGGCAAAGGCCTGGGTGATCTCATCCAGCAGGTTCCACGGCAGCACCAGCACGTAGTCCGGTTTTTCGATGTCGATTTGTGCCGGCGACACGATCGGAATGCGGCTACCGGGCAGGTACTTGCCTTGCTTGTGCGGGTTGGCATCGGCCACCCAGGCCAGCAGGTCCGGCTTGACCCCGGCGTAGTTGAGCAAGGTGTTGCCCTTGGCGGCGGCGCCGTAGCCGACCACGCGCTTGCCATCGGCCTTGGCCTGCAACAGGAAGCGCAGCAGGTCATGCTTGATGCGCTCGGCGGCGGGCGCCAGGGTCGCGTAGTACTCAGGGGTTTTCACCCCGGCGGCGAGTTCAGCCTGCAGCTGTTGCTGAACCGTCGGTTGCACTTCGCGACGCTCGCCGTCCAGCCGCTGGACGAAGACCCGCAGCGAGCCGCCATGGGTCGGGAGCTGACTGACGTCGAACACTTGCAGGCCGTTGCGCTCGCACAAGGTCTGCACAGCGGTCAGCGACAGGTAGGAATAATGCTCGTGGTACAGCGTGTCGAACTGCTGGCCGGCCATCAGGGTCAGCAACTGCGGGAATTCGAAAGTCGCCACACCCGTCGGCTTGAGCAAGGTCGCAAAGCCGCCGAGGAAATCGTTGATATCCGGGACGTGGGCCAACACGTTGTTGGCGGCCATCAGGTCGGCGCCCCAGCCTTCGCTTTTCAATTGCGCGGCGGTGTCGCGACCGAAAAACAGCTCACGAATCTCCAAGCCTTTTTCCCGCGCCGCTTGCGCGGTGCTGCGGGTCGGCTCGACGCCCAGGCAAGGGATGCCGCGCCCGGCCACGTACTGCAACAGGTAACCGTCGTTGGCCGCGACTTCCACCACACGGCTGTCGACGCTCAGGCCGAAGCGTTCGACCATCTCGGCCACATAACGCTCGGCATGGGCCAACCAGGTGCTGGAGAACGAACTGAAATAGGCGTACTCGGCATCAAACAGGCTGTCGGCGCTGGTGTAATCCTCGGTTTGCACCAGCCAGCACTGCTGGCACACGGCAACCTTCAACGGCACCCATTGTTCGGCCTGCTCCAGCTGATCGGCACGCACGTAAGCGTTGGACGGCGGCGAGGTGCCCAGGTCAATCAGCGGCAGGGCCAGCGCAGCGGCGCAACCACGGCAGTTCATAGACGCACTCCGGCAAAGTGTTCATCGAGCGCCGGATGGTTCGCATCGCGCACCGACAGATTATTGACAGGCAACGGCCAGGCAATCGCCAGCCGTGGATCGAGCACCGACAACCCGCCTTCATGTTCCGGCGTGTAGTCGTTGCTGTGCAGGTAAAGCAGCTCGGCATCGGCACTCAGGGTCTGGAAGCCATGAGCGAACCCGGCAGGAATCAACAGGCTGCGGCCATCGCCGGCACGCAGGTGTTCGGCGTGCCAGTGCAGGAAAGTCTCGGAGTCGGGACGCAGATCCACCGCGACATCCCAGACTTCACCACGCAGGCAGGTGATCAATTTGGCTTCCGGTGCACGGGCATTCTGGTAATGCAGGCCACGCACGCTGCCGCGTTCGCGGGTGCAGGAGTGATTGATCTGGCGGATATGAAACGCCTGGCCAAACGCACCGAGGCTGCCTTCGCAAAACAACCGGGAAAAGTGCCCGCGCTCGTCCTCGAAACGTTTGTGCTGCACGCTGAACAATCCGTTCAGCGGCAACGTCTTCAGCAGAAATTCACTCACAGCGTGCCTCGGTACAGGTTCAATTGCGCCAGGCTGACGGCGCGCATGTCATCGCCGTTCTGCCACGCCAAATGCCAATCCAGGGTCTGGGTCAGGCACTGCTGCAACGACCAGCGCGGTTGCCAGCCCAGCATTTGACGGGCGCGGCTGCTGTCCAGGCGCAACAGGCCGGCCTCATGCATATCGCTCGGTTCGATGCGTAGCCCGCGTGCTTGCGGCCAGCGGCTGGCGAGCAGTTCGACCACTTCACCGACGCTGCGCATGTCCGCTTCACCGGGGCCGAAATTCCACGCCCCGGCGAATTGCGGGCCCTGCTCAAACAGGCCGGCCGCCAGTTGCAGATAGCCGGCCAGCGGTTCCAGCGCGTGCTGCCATGGGCGCACCGCCTGGGGATAGCGCAAGGTCACGGGCTCATCCGCCGACCACGCCCGCAACACGTCGGGAATCAGCCGCTCCGGGGCAAAATCGCCACCACCGAGCACATTGCCGGCGCGGGCCGTGGCCAACGCCAGACCATGCTCGCCATGCTTTTGCGGCGCAAAGAACGAGGCGGCATAGGATTGCGCCAGCAATTCGCAGCACGCCTTGCTGCTGCTGTAGGGATCATGACCGCCCAACGCTTCGTTTTCGCGGTACGGCCACAGCCATTCCTGATTGGCGTAGACCTTGTCGGTGGTCACCAGCACGCAGGCGCGCACGCCGCCCACCTGACGGATCGCCTCGAGCAGGTTGAGCGTGCCCATGACGTTACTGGAGTACGTGCCCAACGGGTCGCGATAACCTTCGCGCACCAGCGGCTGGGCCGCCAGGTGCAGAACGATCTGCGGCTGGGTTTCGGCGATCAGTTCCAGCAAGGCCCCCAGATCACGCAGGTCGCCGCGCTGATCATTGATGCCTTCGTGAACCCGGGCCAGTTCGAACAGGCTCGGCTCGGTGGACGGGTCGAGGGAAAACCCGCTGACCTCGGCACCCAGGCTTTGCAGCCACAATGTCAGCCAACTGCCCTTGAACCCGGTGTGGCCGGTGACCAGCACGCGCTTGCCGCGCCAGAATTGCGGGCTCAGTCCCATTGCTTCCATGGGGCCTCCCCGCTCTGCCACAGCGCTTCGAGGTGATTCTTGTCGCGCAGGGTATCCATCGGTTGCCAGAAACCGTCGTGCTGGAACGCCATGAGTTCGCCGCGCTCGGCCAGGCCGTCCAGCGGGCCGGACTCCCACGAGGTTTCATCGCCGTCAATCAACGGCAGCACTTTGGGCGACAGGACAAAGAACCCGCCATTGATCCAGCCACCGTCGCCGCGAGGTTTTTCAGTGAAGCCCAAGACCTTGTCGCCATCGCGATTGAGGGCGCCGTAGCGACCTGGTGGCTGTACCGCGGTGACGGTCGCCAGCTTTCCGTGCTTGAGATGGAAACCCACCAACGCACCGATATTGAGGTCCGACACGCCGTCGCCATAGGTAAAACAGAAGGCCTTTTCGTCTTCGAGGTAGCGTCGGGCACGGCGCAACCGGCCTCCGGTCATGGTCTCTTCGCCGGTATCGATCAGCGTGACGCGCCATGGCTCGCTGTAGTTCTGGTGAACATCCATGCGGTTATTGCGCATGTCGAACGTGACGTCGGAGGTGTGCAGGAAGTAGTTGGCGAAGAAGTCCTTGATCGCATAGCCCTTGTAGCCAAGACAGATCACGAAATCGTGGATTCCGTGAGCGGAGTACTGCTTCATGATGTGCCAGAGAATTGGCTTGCCGCCGACCTCGATCATCGGCTTGGGCTTGAGGTGCGACTCCTCACTGATCCGCGTACCCAGGCCACCCGCCAAAATAACTGCCTTCATCCCCTTCCCTCTTGTTCGTCACAGGGCTCAGCCAAGCTGTATCAAGCTTTTGCGGGGCCATCTGGGTTAAACCTGCCGCCGTTCAGGACACGTCCGGACTCCCCGGAAGTGCTCGTTTTATGGCGATATAAGGGGGACTTGCAGGAAACGCGCCAGCTCTTTCAATCCGCTACCGGGCAATGCCTGGCGGGCATCTTCAACGCTGATTGCAAAACCTGGCGGCAAAAAAAAGGCAGGCGACTCAACGTCGCCTGCCTGGACGGGATGGATGCGCGAACGGTCAGTCCGCCAGCCAGCCATTTTCCCAGTAGCGCAAATTGTCGCCGCGCAGCACGTAGTCACGCAGCACGATCTCGCGCAACTCATCGCCCATGCGATAGCTGGCGTCCGGATCGGCCAGGTGCATGCGGATCGCCTGCAGCCATTCATCCGTGGAGTTGGTCTTGATCCGGGTGCACGGCAAGTAGCCGCGATAGGCTTCGGTGTCGGTGCAGATCACCGGGTAACCGCACGCGCCATACTCCAGCAGCCGCAGGTTGCTCTTGCAGTCGTTGAAGATGTGGAACTCCAACGGCGCCAATGCCAGATCCAGGTTCAGGCTGGCCAGCTTGGCCGGGTACACATCCAGCCCGATCACCCCATGAAACTCATGCATGTACGGGCGCAAATCGTCCGGGCACATGCCGAAGAAGACCCAGTCGACTTCATTGGCCAATTCGCGGACCACATCGGCGATGACCGCCAGGTCACCGTGGTGGCTGGTGCCGCCACCCCAGCCGACCCGAGGCTTTTTCGAAGTGCGGCGCTGACTGCGCAGATCGGTCCACAAGTGCGAGGCCAACATGTTGGGTACCACGCGGATGTCGTGATGCATGTCCGACAACGCGTTACCCAGCGGTTCGGTGGAGACCACCACGCGATCGCACATGCCGATGGCGCGCCGGACCAGCGCCTCCATTTCATCCTTGCCCGGCATATTGCGAATATGCGCATTACGGTGCGGGACGTTGATCACAAAGTCATCCAGCTCATAGATACGTCGCGCGCTGGAATATTTTTGCAGGCTCGGGATTTCGTTGATCGGACCTTCGGAATAGCGCCCCTGCAAGATGATCACGTCAGGCGAATGGCGCTCGACTTCGATGATGGTCGGCAGGTTGTAATGAATGCGCCCATGCGCCCTGCCGGCGGCCTCCAGTTCGATCAGCGGTTGCGTGACCCGATAATGGCCAATGGCGGATGCGTTGACCGGCAACGCGAGAATCTTCGGCAATTGCGCCTTGGAAAACGGACTCCAACCGGATCGCAAGCCGGGCTCGAGACTGAAGCTTGCCCCGCCCACCCCCTGCAACGCCAGGTTGGAGTTGTAGGCCGGATCACGGGCCACGATCGGCAGCCAGCGCTTATAGAAAACCTCCTGCTCCTGTTCGCTCCGGGCCTGGTCACCCTCTTGCGCAACTACCGCCGGTTGCGCGCCCAAGGCCAGTTGCGCGTGGGGCGTCCACACCACCAGATAACCTTCCTGGCCGACCCGCAGGCACAAGTCCACCTCGTTGAGGGAGTGCGCCAGGCCCTGCTCATCCAGGCCGCCGACCGCATCGAAGACCGCCTTGCGCACCATCAGGCAGTCGCCGCCGACGGCACTGAAATTGTGGGCGACCTGCAAGCGGTACATGTAGCCTGCCGCGTGCAGCATCTCGCCATGGAACGGCACGCCGGCGGGCCCTTGCAGCCCGAGAATCAGGCCGGCATGCAGCACGCGGCCATCGGGGTTGAACAGCTTGGCCCCCACCACACCGACTTCCGGACGTTGCGCATGATTGAGCAGTTCACCCAGCCATTGCGCCTGGGTGATCACCGTGTAGGGGTTGAGCATCAGGACATACTCGCCAGCGGCCTGCTGCACGGCGAAGTTGCGCACCGCCGCTGCATTGCCCTGCAACTCGTAACGCAACACCCGGACCCGGTCGCTGCCCAGTTGCGCCATGCCGGCGAACCAGTCAAGCGCCTCGGCGCTCTCGCTGCCATTGTCCACCAACAGCAACTCGTATTCACCGTACGCGGTTTTCTCCAACAAGCTCTCGACACAGCGTTGCAACGCCAGGGTCTGGTCCTTGCTGACGATAACGATCGACACCAGCGGCCGATCTTCATGGTGATAGTCGACCCGATTGAGCAGTGCCGAACTGCCCTGGCGAATGCCGTGGGCGACACCCAGGCGCTGCAAGTGCGCCTCGAGTAACCGCGGATTGGTGTCCACCACTTGCGGCAGCGACAGCCATTTGGTCAGGTCGAACGCCGACTCCAGCAGAACCTCCGAAACGTGTCCGACCACCTGCGTACCGCCGCTCTCGACCATTCGCCACAACACATCGTGTGGCGCCAGTTCGCCGTACACCGAATCGAAACCGCCCAGCGCCAGGAACTGCTCGCGCTCGAATGCCAGCGCTCGCCCCACGTAGGGATAACTGCGCATCAGGTCCAGGTTGAAGTCCGGCTTGAAGGCAGGCTCGGCCGACTCCCCCTGATGCAACCCACCTTCGTCGCTGTACAGACAGGTAATCGCGCGCGACAGCGCAATGCGTTCAGCCATGACCAGCAAGGCCGGCGCCACCAGCCGATCACCGGCACGCAGCAGATAGAACCAGCCAGTGCCTTCCAGTTGCGGTAACAAGGCGTTGATCTGCTGCTGCCAGTCGTCCTGCAACGGCAAACGGAACACGCGCTCGTCCAGCACGGCTTCTGTGCACGATGCCGACAGCACCAGCGTCAGTTCAGGGGCGTAATCCTGATCCGCCAGAGATTGCAGGGTGAGCTCCAACGCCGAACGGCTGCCGTGCTCATCGATGATGATCGGAACGATTTTGGGCTTTGTTGGCCACGCCTCCAACGTGTCCGCCAGCAGCTCGCGCTGACCGTCGGTGAGACGGCGGCACGCCAGCCACTGGGCATACAGTTGCGCGAAACTGACACTGGCGATGCCGACATGCCAGTCCTGGGTGGTCTGCTTGGTGCCCAGGGTCCGGCTCAGCGGCAACTCCTCCCAAACCCGCGGCGACTCGTCCACCCGGGTCAATGGCAGATAACGCACCCAGCCCTGGGCCGGCGCTGATTCGCCGCTACGTGCCTTGAGCATCTGCGACAGCCACTGCCGCTCGATTTCGGCTGCGTCCCTCATCGACTGTTGGCCGCTCAATCGTTCGGGGTACAGGCGTTCGACGCCGAGCACGTGATTGGACACCGCCAGGTTGCCGCGCCGCATCAGGCAGACATACAAGGCGAAGTCGAGGGTCGCGACGAAGCAATGGCCTGGCTGAGTCAGTGCCGGGAACAGTTCGAGCACGTCAGCCCGACGGAACATCGCGTTGCTGAAACCACCGAGGATGTTGACCGGGAAGTTTTCGAAGATCGCCAGCAGGTCCTCCCCCTTGAACACCCCGCCCACCGGGGACAGCGGGGTATTTTCCAGGCGCGAAGGCAGAGGCATGTCGTCAGCATCCCAAAGCAGTCGCTGGGCGACGACCAGGTTGACGTCGGCACAATCGATGAGCATCTGCGCCTGACGCTCGATGCAGGCCGAGAACAACTGGTCGTCATCACAAAGAAATTTGATGTACTCGCCCCGCGCCTGCTCCAGGCAAGCCTGCAGGTTACCCACCAGCCCCAGGGTTCGCGGGTTACGCACATAACGTACGCTCGCCCCCTCCTCAACCAGCGAAGCCACGATGTCTTCGATTTCCTGGCCTCGACTGTCATCGCAAACGATGATCTCCAGATTGCCGTAGCTCTGGCTCACCGCCGTGTGCAAGGCACGACCGAAAAAGCGCGGATTGAAGGCGGGAATGACCAGGCTGACAAGCGGGAGTGAATTCACGGCGGGCTCACAGGCGGCGCGAGCCCGCCCTGAAAAGCGAGCCCTTTGTTACCGCAAAAAAAGACGATAAATACTGAAGGGACAAGGCCATCGGGCGCCTGCGCGCCCAACCACCGTCAGATCTTGTTGAACAGGCCCAGCTGGGAAATCTTGCTGAACGCCAGCTGCGCAGCCTGCAACATGGTTTGCTGCAAGGTCAGGCGAGTCATGACTTCGGCCGGGTCCGAATCGCGAATTGACTTCTGGCTCTCGCTGTTCGCAAGGGTCAGGCTCTCGTTGGTCGCGGTCTGGTTATCCAGCGCCTGGCCGCGAGCACCGATCGTGGTGATGGCCGAACCGATCTGGTTGGCCGCACTGTCGATGTTGCCCATTCCCGACTCCATGGCCCCCAGAAACTTCTGCTTGGCCACTGCGTCGCCGTCGACTGGCGTGTTCAGCGCGGTGATCATCTGGCCCAGGGTGTCGAGCACGTTCTGGGTCTGATGGTTGTTGTTCTGGATCACGAACTGATCACCGGACGCTGGAGTGCCTCCGCCCAGGGCAAAGGTCACGCCCGCCGCAGTGGCGTTGCCGCCCGAAACCGTGCCCGACGAGACCGGCTTGCTGTCAGCGGTGATCGGGGCTGCATACAGGTCGAAATTGGTGGCGCTGGTGAACTTGAGGATCGCCCCGCCCGCCGGGAAGGCGTTGGTGTAAGCCGTCGGGTCGGTCACGCTGGAACCGGTGATGACCGCGGTCGACGGGTTACCGGCGCTGCGCGAGGTGTTGAAGGTATCCGACGTGGAAGACAGATTGAAACTGTGGCCGGCGATCACCGCATCCGGGTTGGTATCACCGGATTTGAGGTTGATGTTCAGCTTGAGGTCGACGCCACGGAAACTGACCGTCTGGTTGGCGCCGTTGGCATTGCTGATCAGACCGTTCTGGCTGGCTTCGGCGGTCACGTCGTTGCCCAGCGAGTCGGTGATCTTCAACTGGGTGCTGCTGAGGAAACTGACGGTGTAGGGCTGGCCGCCAGTGAACTTCGCGTTGTAGGTGGAGCTGGTGCCAACCGTACCGTTGGACAGCACCACGCGACCGTCATCCACCGCCGGAGCAGTCATGGTGGTCTGGGTGCGACTGGTATTGATGGTCTGCTGGAACGCATCCCAGCCAGTGGTGTTGGTCCCGACCGTCATGCCATCGCCAATGCCAAGGTCGATGGTGGTCTGGTCACCGTTGTAGCTGTAGGTGCCGTCGGCGTTCTGCGAGTAAGGCGCGGTGTCGGTTTTCGAACCGGAGAACAGGTAGTTGCCGCTCGCGTCCTTGGAGTTCATCAGGCCCAGCACTTGTTGCTGGATCTGGCCCAGTTCCGACGCATAAGCCTTGCGGTCCGCGTCGGTGGCAATGCCGTTGCTGGCAGCGAGGGCCAGTTCCTTGACGCGCTGCAGAGCCGTACCGATGGAGTCGAGCGTGGTTTCCTGCAGGCTCAACGCATTCTTGGTGCTGCCGATGTTGGTTTTGTACTGCTCAAGCATCGCGCTCTGCTGACCCAGTTGCAGCAAACGACCGGCGCCGATCGGATCATCGGCGGCGGTATTGATGCGGATCAGGCTGCTGGCTTCGTTGCTGGTCGCGATGGCCTTGTTGAAGTTGCGCTGGTAGTTGGCAGCGGTGATTTCGTAATACTGGGCGGTGGAAATGCGCATGAATTACGACTCCTTAAAGGCTATTGATCAGCGTGGTGAAAATTTCCTGCGCAGCCTTGATGATCTGCGAAGACGCGGTGTAGTACTGCTGGTACTTGACCAGGTTGCCGGTTTCCTCATCCAGGTCGACCCCGGAGTTCGAATCCCGCGCCCCCTTGGCATTGGCCAGGATTGCCGTGGTGGCGTCGCTGTCGGACTTGCCCTGGGCAGCCTTGGCGCCGACGTTGGTCACCAGCTTGTTGTAGGCATCGGTCAGGCTGATGCCCTTGCTCGCGGTGCCGGTGTCTACGGTCTGCTTGGTTTGCAAACCCACCAGCGCTTGAGCATTGCGGTTGTCCGAAGACGCCGCGCCGGTCAGGTTGATGGTGAAGCTTTCGCCGCTCGCTGGCGTGGCGCCGACCGTGGTCTGCACAGTGAAGGTCTTCTGCACGGCTGGCGTGACGCTGTTGTCCATCACCGGCGCACCGCTGGCATCGACCATGCCCACTTTCAGGTTCAGGGTGTTGCTCTGGCCGGGAACGATGGTGCCGGTGCCGATCGAGTTGCCCTTGGCATCGACCATGTTGTAGGTCTGGCTACCGCCGCTGGCCGCCCCGAACACCAGTTTGACCGGCGTCGAGTTCTTGAGCGCGGTCTGCATTTCTGCCTGGGCCGCCGGGTTGTAGATATCTATGGTGCTGGTCAGCGTCGGCTGGGTGTAGGTGCCGGTGTTGTTGGCGCTGGTCACACCGGTCAAGGGTGCGGCCGCGGCGATTTTTTTCGGGTCGGTGAGCACGGTCTGGATACCGGCCGCCGCGCCACGGGTCGGTGTCACCTTGAACGAGTCGCCAGCGCTCAACGCACCGCCGTTCAGGTTCAGGCTGAAGCCGTCGATCACCGGAGCCGGCGTCGTCGTGGTGCTGAACGAGCCCATGTCGGTGCCGTCCGAGCGCTTGACGCTGTAGTTGGTCGCGCTGGTGAACGTCACCTGATAGTCGCTGGCGGTCAGCTTGCCGGTGTCCTTGATGGTGACATCCAGATTGCCGGAGCCGGCACTGTTGCCCGCTGCCGCAATGCTGCGCTGACTGATCAGGGCGGCACTGTTGATGTTGTTGAAGATCGCCGCGCCGAAGTCACCGTTCTTGTCGATGCCTTGCGCCTGCTGGCTGTTGATCTGGTCGGCCACCACCAGCGCCACGCGCCCCAGCTCATTGAGCGAAGGGTCGAGCACTTCCTTGCGGTAAGTCAGCAGACCACCGATTTCACCACCGCTGATCACCGAGGTCACGTCGATGGTGCTGGAGCCACGGTTCAGCTGCAGCGCCATGCGCGATGGATCGTTCTGGCTCGGCACGGTTTGCAGTGAATTGGTGGTGTTGCCGACCACCAGGGGCTGGCCGCTGCCGATGTAGATGTCGTAGCTGCTGCCACGCTCGACCACTTGGGTACCGACCAGCTCGGACAGTTGCCGCACGGCTTCGTTGCGTGAGTCCAGCAGGTCGTTTGGCTGATTGGTGCCGGTGGAGAGCTCGGAAATCTTCTGGTTGAGCGTGGCAATAGTGGTAGACAGCTTGTTCACCTGATCCGCCATGTCGCCCAGGCTGCCGTTCAGGTTGGTGTTCTGGTCGTTCAACTGCTTGGCAATCGAATTGAAGCGGGCGGACAGGGCCTGGGCACCGGTCAGCACCGACTGGCGGGACGTGTCGTCGGTGGCCGAGGTCGAAACGCCCTGCATCGAGGTGAAGAACTTTTGCAGCACGCCGGTCAGCCCGGTGTTGGTATCGGAAAGCGTGGCGTCCAGCGGAGTGGCCTGAGCGTTGTACGACGCCGCTTCGCTGTTGAGCGAGGTGGCGGTACGCAACTGCGAATCGAGGTAGGCGTTGTACACGCGACGCACATCGGCCAGCGTTGTGCCGGTGCCGATGAACACATTGCCGTACTGAATCGAGCCTTTGGTGCTCTGCACAGATTGCTGGCGCGAGTACCCGGCGGTGTCGACGTTGGCAATGTTGTTGCCGGTCGTCACCAACGAGTTATGGCCAGCACTCAGCCCCGACATCCCGATATTGAGCAAACTCATGGTTCAGACCTTATACCTTGTGCCTATAAAGGCGTAGTTGAAACGCCCGCCGCAGCGTAGTTCTGGTAACTCGTCATCTGCTTGGCTATCTGCGAAATCTTGCTCGCGTAGTTCGGATCGGTTGCGTAACCGGCCTTCTGCAACTCGCGTACAAACTGTTCTGGGTTATCGGCCGACTTCACGACATCTTGATAGCGATTGTTGGTCTGCAGCAAAGTTACAAGGTCGTGGAAACTGTCCTCGTAGGAGTCGTAGGAGCGGAACTGCGCCGTCTCCTTGACCATCTGCCCGTTCCTGAATTCGCTGGTGATCGCCCGCGCCGAATTGCCCTGCCAACTATTGCCGGCCTTGATGCCGAACAGGTTGTGGCTGCTGCTGCCGTCCTGAGCACGCATGACCGACTTGCCCCAGCCGGTTTCCAGGGCCGCCTGCGCCACCAGGTAACGCGGATCGACACCAATGCGGGCCGCCGCTTCCTTGGCCATCGGCAACATGGTGTTGACGAACTGGTCGGCGGAACCGAAGGCTTTCTTCGCCGGCGCCAGCGGAATCTGCGCCATGGCGCGACCGTAGATCTGCATGCCGCCACTGGAGGTTTGCTGCGCGCTGGCCAGCCAGTCGCCGTTATACAAAGGACCGGTGCCAGTGCTTGTCGCGCGCTCAGGCAACGGTGTCTTGTTGATCGTCGTGGCTGCGGCCGTCGCCGAAGGCACCAGCCCGGCCAACAGACGATCAGCCAGCTTCGGCGGCAATGCCAGGCGTCGCTGATTGATCAGAGCCATGTCATTGCGATGACCACCCTCGCCCGCCTCTTGCGGCGCCTGGACCGATCGCGAAGCCCACAATGGACGCTGGCCATTGACCCGCGACAGCGGCCCATTGACCGCAACCGTGCCCGCCGCCACCGGCGTTTGCACGGCGGCCTTGGCAGCCTCTTGCTTGGCCAGCGATGCAGCAGCGGCCTCGCCCGGCGCCAATGGCTTGTTCTTCGACATCTGGCGCATCAGCACGTCCGCCAGGCCGATACCACCGCCCTCGCGGGACATGGAAACAGCCAGTTGCTGGTCGTACATTTCCTGGTACTGCTTGGCCGCCGGCGTGTTCATCGGATTGTCCTGCCCCAGCGCTTCGGTTGCCGAGCGCATGGACTTGAGCATCTCACCGAGGAACAGCGATTCGAACTCCTGCGCCACCTTGCGCATGTTGCCGTCGCTGTTCTTGTCGCCGACCTTGAGCTGATTCAGACGATTGAGGTCCGAATAGGAGCCCGAATCGCTGCTGCTGACCAGACCGCTCTTGCGCATATCCACGATGGCCGTCCTCAGATCACGATCAGATCGGCTTGCAGGGCGCCGGCCTGCTTCAGCGCTTCGAGGATGGCCATCAAGTCACCCGGTGCCGCGCCGACCTGGTTCACCGCCCGCACGATCTCGTCGAGGGTGGTACCAGGGCCGAACTTGAACATCGGCTTGGCTTCCTGCTGGGCGTTGACCTTCGAACGCGGCACCACCGCCGTCGTGCCATTGGACAGAGGGCCGGGCTGGCTGACGATCGGGTCTTCGGTAATGGTCACGGTCAGGCTGCCGTGGGTCACGGCAGCCGGGGAAACCTTGACGTTCTGGCCGATCACGATGGTGCCGGTACGGGAGTTGATGATGACTTTCGCGACTGCCTGGCCCGGATCGACTTCGAGGTTTTCCAGGATCGACAGGTAGTCGACGCGCTGGCTCGGATCGAGCGGCGCGGTGACGCGAATCGACCCGCCGTCGATGGCCTGGGCTACGCCAGGGCCAAGCATGTTGTTGATCTTGTCGACGATGCGCTTGGCGGTGGTGAAGTCGGAACGGTTGAGGTTCAGCGTCAGGCTGTTGCCCTGGTTGAAACCGCTCGGCACCGCACGTTCCACCGATGCACCACCGGGGATGCGACCGGCCGACGGAACGTTGACGGTGATCTTCGAGCCGTCTCGCCCTTCCGCGTCGAAACCGCCGACCACCAGGTTGCCCTGGGCCACCGCATAGACGTTGCCATCGATACCCTTGAGTGGCGTCAGCAGCAAGGTGCCGCCACGCAGGCTCTTGGAGTTACCGATGGACGAAACGGTGATATCGACCTGCTGACCCGGCTTGGCGAACGCCGGCAAATCGGCACTGATCGACACCGCCGCGACGTTCTTCAACTGCACGTTGCCCGAACCCGGCGGCACCTTGATGCCGAACTGCGAGAGCATGTTGTTGAAGGTCTGCAGGGTGAACGGGGTCTGCGTCGTCTGGTCGCCGGTGCCGTTCAGCCCGACCACCAGGCCGTAGCCGATCAATTGGTTGGAACGCACGCCGGAAATGCTGGCGATGTCCTTCAGGCGCTCGGCTTGAACGTTGAACGCTGCGGACATCAGGAACGCAGCCATCATGAGACTTCTGAAATTCAACGTAGCCACCTAGAAAGGGAACAGCGGGCTGAGGAAGAAACGGTCGAACCAGCCTGGCTGACTCGCATCGGCAAACGAACCGGTGCCCGAGTAGGTGATGCGCGCATCGGCGACACGGGTCGACGGCACGGTGTTGTCGGTGGCGATGTCATCGGCGCGAACCAGGCCGGCAATCCGCACCAGCTCGTCGCCGGTGTTGAGGGTCATCCACTTCTCGCCGCGTACCGCGATAATGCCGTTGGGCAACACATCGGCGACGGTGACAGTGATCGAACCGGTCAGGGTGTTGCCCTGAGCCGCCTTGCTGTCCCCCTTGGTCGCGCGGTCACCTTCGTAGCTGGCACTCAGGCTCAGGTCGCCATCGCTGAACGGGTTGTTGGTGGTGGCGCTGCTGCCGAACAGCGAACTCAGGCCGATGTTGGCCTTGCTGTTCTTGCCAATTTGCGAGTTGGCGTTTTTGCTGGCCTGGGTCCTTTCGTTCAGGGTGATGGTGATGATGTCACCGACCCGGAACGCCTTGCGGTCGCTGTAGAGGTTCTGTTCGAAACCGGCCTGATAGATCGAGCCATTGTTCGCGGCCGCCGGCAACGGCGTGCGCGGCAACACCGGAGCGTAGTAAGGGTCATTGGGCTTGGGCGTCGCAGGCACGCAACCTGCGAGCGCGGTGATCCCACTCAGTGCCAGAACAGATACATAGCGATTCATGACCCTACCTCACGGTGTTGCAGGCGACCCAATGGCCGCCACATAGACTTGATTACAGATTCTGCGTTACGAACGAGAGCATCTGGTCGGCGGTGGAGATCACCTTGGAGTTCATCTCGTAGGCGCGCTGGGTGGTGATCATGTTGACCATCTCCTCAACGGTGCTGACGTTGGACGTTTCCAGGGTGTTCTGCAGCGTGGAGCCGAAACCGTTCAGGCCCGGAGTGCCGACTTGCGGCGCGCCACTGGCGGCGGTTTCCAGGAACAGGTTGTTGCCCACCGCCTGCAGGCCGGCCGGGTTGATGAAGTCGGCGGTTTGCAGGTTGCCGATCACCTGGGCTGCCGGGTTGCCGGCAACGGTGATGGACACGGTGCCGTCGCGGCCGACCGTGAAGGTCTGCGCGTCGTTCGGAATGACAATGGCCGGCTCCAGGGCAAAGCCGCTGGCGTTGACGATCTGGCCGTTGGAGTCCAGGTGGAACGTACCGTCACGGGTGTAGGACGTGGTGCCGTCCGGTTGCAGGATCTGGAAGAAACCACGGCCGTCGATGGCCATGTCCAGCGGCTGCTCGGTAGTTTGCAGGCTGCCGGCGGTGAAGTTTTTCTGGGTACCGACGATGCGCACACCGGTACCCAGTTGCAGACCCGACGGCAGTTCGCTGTCCTGGGTCGACTGGGCGCCTGGCTGGCGCTTGATCTGGTAGAGCAGGTCCTGGAACTCGGCGCGGTCACGTTTGAAACCCGTGGTCGACACGTTGGCCAGGTTGTTGGAAATAGTGGTCAGGTTGGTGTCCTGGGCGGACAGACCTGTCTTGGCAACCCATAGAGCCGGAAGCATTCGATTCTCCTCGTGCGCCTGTTTTACGGCGCGACGTTCTGGTAATTAGCTGATCTGCAAGACCCGAGCCATGGCCTGGTCATCGTCTTTGGCGGTGTTCATCATCTTGATGTGCAGCTCGAACTGCTTGGCCAAGGCCAGAACGGAGGTCATCTCCTCCACGGCATTGACGTTGCTCGATTCGAGGAACCCGGACACCAGCTTGACGTTGGCATCGGCCTGCGCAGGCGCGCCGTCCTTGGTGTGGATCGAACCATCCAGGCCCTTGGTCATGTTCTTGAAGTCCGGGTTGACCAGCTTGATGCGGTCGACTTCCGCCATCACCCGGGGACCTTCGCCCATCGCGCGGATGCTGATGGTGCCGTCCTCGCCGACTTCGATCTGCTGCTCCGGCGGCACGGAAATCGGCCCGCCATTGCCCATGACCGGCATGCCGTTGCCGGCGCGCAGCACACCCAGGGCGTCAACGTTCAGGCTGCCGGTGCGCACGTAGCTTTCACCGCCATCGGGATTCTGTACGGCAATCCAGCCGTTGCCTTGCACGGCAACGTCGAGGTCGCGGCCGGTTTCCACCAGTGAGCCGGGGGAGAAATCCGTGGCCGGGCGTTCGGACATGGCAAACGCACGCGCCGGAAAGCTGTCACCGAACACCGGCATCGAACGGGCCTGCTCCAGGTCTTTCTGGAAGCCGTTGGTGGAGATGTTCGCGAGGTTGTTGGCATGAGCCTTTTGCGCCAGTGCATTCTGGCTGGCGCCGGTCATTGCCACATAAAGGTACTTGTCCACACTCTTTCCTCTGCCTGCCGGACGTTTGCCGCCCACTGCTGTGTTGCGCAGGCTGTAGCAATTTGCAGACCAACTTGCGCGCAGCGGCTCCAACCCCCTTTAAACAGGGGCTGGAGGCTAATCAGAAGGGAATCGAACGATGTATCGAAGACGAAAAACCGGCGCGGTTATGCCGCTTGGCGGCAATGCCGTGAAATGCCGGCTACCAACCTTTCACGCCGCTCATGTCGGGCAATTTGTGGGCAATGCCTTTATGGCAATCGATACAGGTCGCCTGGCCGCTGGCCAATGAGGTGGAGTGCATGTTGGCGGCGCGTTTACCCTGGCGTGTGAAGTCCATGAACTCGAAGTTATGGCAGTTGCGACACTCCCGGGAATCGTTGGCCTTGAGCCGTGCCCACTCGTGTTCGGCCAGCTCCCGGCGCATGCCCAGAAACTTGTCCCGGGTACTGATCGTGCCGAACAGCTTGCCCCAGACCTCCTTGGAAGCCTGCATCTTGCGGGCGATCTTGTGCGTCCACTCGTGGGGGACGTGACAGTCCGGGCACGTGGCGCGCACACCCGAGCGGTTGGTGTAGTGAATGGTTTCCTGCAACTCGACAAAAACGTTGTCACGCATTTCATGGCAGGACGTGCAGAACTTCTCGGTGTTGGTCGCTTCCAGCGCGGTGTTGAACCCACCCCAGAAAATCACCCCGGCGATAAACCCGCCGAGGGTCAGGAAACCCAGGCTGTAATGCACGCTGGGCCGACGCAGCACACCCCAATAATCCTTGAGCAAGGCAAGCAAAGATTTCATGGCCTTTCCTCAAGGTTTCGGCTGGTGGTTGATTTCGTCTTGCAAGACCTGGTCGATGTTCTTGAAGCTGTTGTTCACCAGTGGCTTCACATCCTTTTGCGGCACGTGACACTGGTTGCAGAAGTATCGGCGCGGCGACACCGCCGCCAATGCCTGGCCGTCACGGTCCATGTAGTGAGTGATGCTGATCATCGGCGCCTGGGTACGCGCACTGTTGGCGCGACTGTGGCAGGTCAGGCACTTGTTGCTATTCATGTCGATGGCATACCCGCGAATGCTGTGGGGTATGGTGGGTGGTTGATCGGGGTAATTACGCTCACGCTTGAGGTCCTTGTTCTCGTCTTCGGCAATGGGCGGTGCCGGCAGTTCCTGGGTCAGGGTCCCGCCGACTCGCCGCCCATCCGGTGCCGGCGCATCCAGTGGGTAACCGGGTTCTGCCGCAAATGTCGCGGGCAGCCACATCAGCAGCATGACAAGCAAGGACAGCGAACGATAATTCATGAAAGCTCTCCTTATGCCGTCTTGATCAACTCAATCCTGATCGCGCATTTCTTGTAATCGGTCTGTTTGGAGATCGGGTCCGTCGCATCAAGCGTGACTTTGTTGATCAGCTTGTTGGCATCGAAAAACGGCACGAACACCAGGCCTTGGGGCGGCTTGTTGCGCCCCCGGGTTTCAATCCGTGCACGCATCTCGCCGCGCCGACTGATCAGTTTTACTTCGCTGCCACGCCGGGCATTCAAGGCCTTGGCATCAGCCGGGTGCATGTAGACCAGCGCATCGGGGACCGCTTTATAAAGTTCTTCGACACGCTGGGTCATAGTCCCGGTGTGCCAATGCTCAAGCACCCGACCGGTGCTCAACCAGAACGGGAAGTCCGCGTCCGGGGCTTCCGCAGGAGGCTCGTAAGGCAGCGCGAAGATGATTGCCTTCTTATCGGGGTAGCCGTAGAACTGCACGCCACTGCCCTTCTCGACATACGGATCGTAACCTTCGCGGAAGCGCCAAAGCGTTTCCTTGCCTTCGACGACAGGCCAGCGCAACCCGCGCTCGGAGTGATATCGATCAAAGGGCGCCAAGTCATGACCATGTCCACGGCCGAACCGGGCATATTCTTCGAACAGGCCTTTTTGCAGGTAGAAACCGAAATCCCGGGCCTCGTCGTTCTGATAGCCTGCCGCCATTTGTTCAACAGGGAACTGATCGACCTGGCCATTCTTGAACAGCACCTCATACAGGGTCTTGCCCTTGTATTGCGGTGAGCCGTCCAACAGTTCCTGCGGCCAGACCTCGTCGGTTTTAAAGCGCTTGGAAAACTCGACCAATTGCCAAAGGTCCGACTTGGCGTCACCCGGCGCCGAGACCAGTTGATGCCAGAACTGCGTGCGCCGCTCCGCGTTGCCGTAAGCGCCTTCTTTCTCGACCCACATCGCCGTCGGCAAAATCAGATCGGCCGCCTGTGCCGAGACGGTGGGATACACATCCGACACCACCACGAAGTTCTCTGGGTTGCGCCACCCCGGCAGCACTTCCTGCATGATGTTGGGCCCGGCCTGCATGTTGTTGCTGGCCATCGTCCAATACACATTGAGCACGCCGTCCTTGAGCATGCGACTCTGCTGCACGGCATGGAACCCGACCTTTTCCTTGATGGTGCCCGCCGGGAGCTTCCAGATTTTTTCCGCGGTGGCGCGGTGCGCCGGATTGGTGACCACCAGGTCGGCCGGCAAACGATGGGAGAACGTGCCCACTTCACGTGCCGTCCCGCAGGCCGAAGGCTGCCCCGTCAGGGAGAAAGGACTGTTGCCCGGCTCGCTGATTTTTCCGGTCAGCAGGTGAATGTTGTAGATCAGGTTGTTGGCCCACACCCCCCGGGTGTGCTGGTTGAAGCCCATGGTCCAGAACGAAACCACCTTGCGCTTGGGATCGGCGTACAGTTCGGCCAATGCCTTGAGGCGCTCGGCTGGCACACCGGTTTCTTTCGCGGTGCGCTCAAGGGTGTAGGGTTTTACAAAAGCGGCGAATTGCTCGAAGTCGATGTCGGTCCAGGTGTTCGCCTTGTCGGCATTTTTGGCTTTCATTTCCAGCGGATTATCGGCACGCAAACCGTAACCTATGTCATCCGTGCCTTTGGCGAACTTGGTGTGTTTGCTGACGAAGTCTTTGTTGACCGAACCGCTTTCAATGATGTGATTGGCGATGTAGTTGAGAATGAGCAGGTCAGTCTGCGGCTTGAACACCATCGGAATGTCGGCCAGTTCAAAACTGCGATGTTCGAAAGTAGAGAGCACGGCCACTTTCACATTCGGCTGGCTTAAACGGCGATCAGTGACCCGACTCCACAGAATCGGATGCATTTCCGCCATGTTCGAACCCCACAAGACGAATGCATCGGTGACTTCGATATCGTCATAACAGCCCATTGGCTCATCGATACCGAACGTGCGCATAAAGCCCATGACCGCCGAGGCCATGCAATGGCGTGCATTGGGATCGATGTTGTTCGAGCGAAACCCCGCCTTCATCAATTTGTTGGCCGCGTACCCTTCCCAGATCGTCCACTGTCCGGAGCCGAACATGGCGATAGACTCCCCGCCCTTGTTCTTCAGCGCCTCCTTGTACTTCAACTCCATCACATCGAACGCCTGTTTCCAGGACACCGGGTGAAACTCGCCTTGTTTGTCATATTGCCCATTGGTCATGCGCAACAGCGGCTGAGTCAGCCGATCAACGCCGTACATGATCTTGGACAAAAAGTAGCCTTTGACGCAGTTCAACCCGCGATTGACCTCGGCTTTTACGTCGCCGTGGGTTGCAACAACCCTGTTGTCCTTAGTCGCCACCATGACACTGCAACCGGTGCCGCAAAAACGACAGGGCGCCTTGTTCCAGTCCAGGGCGACCATGTCTTGTTCGGTAATCAGGTTGCTGGCAGAGGTAAACACCGGGAGGCCCGCAGCTGCTGCCGCGATCCCGGCAGCCTGGGCTTTGACAAACTCTCGCCGCGTCATAGGCATGTGCTTTCTCCCGTTACATCGAGAATCTCGTGATAAACCAGGGCGGCATTGAGCACGCCTGGCAAGCGATTGATCTGATCGATTCGCTGAAGAATCTGGCTTTCGTGATCGGTTTCCAGCACAACCACCAGTTTGCCGGCGGGACTTTCCTGATGAAGTTCAACGCCCTTGAGCAAACGCAAGTTGGCTTTCACCGCCTCGAACAGGGCCGGACGGGCATGTACTACCAGACTGGCAATGTGCAGCGTCTTTCCCATGTCCCGTACTCCCTGCTGAATTAGAGATAGATGGCGATCAGTTGGGAGGGCCTGGCGGCCCGAGGAGCATTTGCAGGAACCAGACAAAAAAACCGTAACCACCGACTATCGCCACCGATAACAGTGGAAACAGAACAATGATCAGGAAATAGAAGAGGCGAGTTTCTTTGCGAACTCGCTGGGTAGAGTCATCCATTGATGGCATGGTCAGCACTCCTGCCAAACTTTGAGAGGAGCCTAGATGGCTTCCTCTATAAGTTCCATGATTCAGATCAATAGCAGAAGCTTTAGCGCTTTAAATGCGAACTGACAGCATTGGATAAATACTGACACTCGAGAAGAGTTATTATTTGAGTGAGTTTTTAACGCTCCAGTTTGCCTATTTCATATTCACGCAACTTGTTGGCAATCGTTGTGTGGGAAACACCCAGTCGCTTGCCGAGCAATCGGCTGCTGGCATGTTCCGAATAAAGCCGTTCCAGTACCGCCTTCTCGAAACGCCCGACGATCTCGTCCAACCCACCCTCTAGCGAAAAATCGCCAAGGGGCTGACGCACGCCATAATCCGGCAGACGAATATGCTCGGCCTTGACCGTGCCGCCGTCGCACAGGGAAACCGCCTGGAACAGCACGTTCTCCAGTTGACGCACGTTACCTGGCCAATGGTAGTGGCTGAGCCGCTCCATGGCCGCCGGGGCGAGTTTGGGCAGCGGACAGCCAATCTGCCGGCTGGCCTGATCGAGGAAGTGCTCCACCAGCGGCGTCAAGCCGTCGAGGCATTCGCGCAACGGCGGGATGTGCAGCGACAACACATTCAAGCGGTGGTAGAGGTCCTGGCGGAACTCACCGCGAGCGCACAATTCGGACAGGTCGACCTGGGTCGCGCAGATCACTCGCACGTCGAGGTAGACCTCTTCATCACTGCCCACACGACGGAAGCAACCGTCCTGCAAAAAACGCAGCAATTTCACCTGCAAACGCGGGCTCATTTCCCCGACGCCATCGAGAAACAGCGTGCCGCCCGCCGTCAGCTCCAGCAGCCCGAGCTTGCCTTCGGCCCGCGCCCCTTCAAAGGCGCCCGGGCCGTAACCGAACAATTCCGTCTCGGCCATGGACTCCGGCAGACCGGCGCAATTGAGCGCCATCAACGGCGATTGCCCTCGAGGGCTGGCCAAGTGGCAAGCCCGCGCCAGCAACTCTTTGCCGGTGCCGGTTTCCCCTTCGATCAACAGCGGTGCATCCAATGGCGCCATGCGTCGCGCTTCGCGCACCACGGCGGCCATGACTTTCGAGCTTTGGAAGATGCTGTCGAAGCCGCGCAACTCCTGCTTGCGCACGTTGTAGATGCGCTCGCCCACCCGGTCGGCGCGGTGCAATGTCAGCACCGCACCGGCCATGGCCTCGCTGTCGTCATGCTCCGATTGCAGCGGCGCGATGTCGGCCAGGAACACATCCCCCTTGACCTTGACCCGCAGCCCGTTGATCCGCGACTTGTTGGCGCGCACCAGTTCCGGCAAATCGAAATCCTCGGCGTACCGCGACAGGGGAATCCCCGGCACCTCGTCGACGCGCACCCCGAGCAACTGCGCCGCCGCACGGTTGGCCGCGACAATGGAACCGCCCATGTCGATCGACAGCACCGGAAACTCCAGCGCACCGAGCAGTGCATTGAGTTCCATGTGCCGACGCTCGCTGGGCATCAGCCCTACACGCTTGACGCCAAAGACCCCGGCAATCGCTTCGAATTTCGGACGCAAGGCCTGGAACTGAATGTTGATCAGGTTTGGGCAATGCAGGTAGATGGCGTTGCCATGCTCCCCCCCCACCTCACCGCGGGCCACGTTGATCCCGTACTCCACCAACAGGTTGAGAATGTCGCGCAGGATGCCGATGCGGTTCTGGCAGTGGACTTTGATACGCATATTAAAGGCCCGAAAAAACGATGAATGGGGTGCGTAACCTGTAGGAGCGAGCCTGCTCGCGATGGAGTCGAGCGCAACGCGTTTATTCAGGATGAACGCGTTTTCGTTAACGTCCATCGCGAGCAGGCTCGCTCCTACGGGGATTATTTTTCTGCTGAGGTGCTCAGATAGTCGTCAAGATTATGTGACAGGTACGATGCTTTTCAAACCCGAAAAACTCAACATCTGCGCCACAGCAGTTAATCCGTAACGAAAAATTTACGAAAAACGGTAAATCTTCCTGCGAATTACCAGAGTCACCTGCTGCAACAGCGCAATTCTTGAGGTATTTCTAGGTCCATAGCAGTACATAACAAGAACGAAATCCCCTAGCAGGAGAGCAGCATGAAGCAGACGCAATACGTGGCTCGCGAGCCCGATGCGCAAGGTTTTATCGACTACCCCGCCGAAGAACACGCGGTGTGGAACACGCTGATCACTCGTCAACTGAAAGTGATCGAAGGGCGTGCGTGCCAGGAGTACCTGGACGGTATCGAAAAACTCGGTCTGCCCCACGACCGCATTCCTCAACTCGGCGAAATCAACAAGGTCCTCGCTGAAACTACCGGCTGGCAGGTTGCCCGGGTTCCCGCACTGATTCCCTTCCAGACCTTTTTCGAATTGCTGGCCAGCAAGCAGTTTCCGGTGGCGACCTTTATTCGTACCCGCGAAGAACTGGACTACCTGCAAGAGCCGGACATTTTCCACGAGATCTTCGGTCACTGCCCGCTGCTGACCAACCCGTGGTTCGCCGAATTCACCCACACCTACGGCAAGCTCGGCCTCAAGGCGTCCAAGGAAGAACGCGTGTACCTGGCGCGCCTGTACTGGATGACCATCGAGTTCGGCCTGCTCGACACCCCGCAAGGCCAGCGCATCTACGGCGGCGGCATCCTGTCCTCACCGAAAGAGACTGTCTACAGCCTGTCGAACGAGCCTGAACACCAAGCCTTCGACCCGCTGGAATGCATGCGCACGCCTTACCGCATCGACATCCTGCAACCCCTGTATTTCGTTCTGCCGAACCTCAAGCGCCTGTTCGACCTGGCCCACGAAGACATCATGGGCATGGTCAAGCAAGCGATGCAGATGGGTCTGCACACGCCGAAATTTCCGCCAAAACCAAAAGCTGCGTGAACCGCGACTTTTGCTGACAAGTGAGTCTGTCAGTCACCGTCGCTTTGGTTTAGCGTGACGGCACTGTCGACCGATATAAAAACACTCGATTACAGGAAACACACCATGTCCACTTTGAACCAAGCCCATTGCGAAGCCTGCCGCGCCGACGCCCCACAAGTCAGCGACGAAGAACTGCCGATCCTGATCAAGCAGATCCCGGACTGGAACATCGAAGTACGTGACAGCGTCATGCAGCTGGAAAAGGTCTTCCTGTTCAAGAACTTCAAGCACGCCCTGGCGTTCACCAACGCCGTCGGCGAAATCTCCGAGGCCGAAGGCCATCACCCGGGCCTGCTGACCGAGTGGGGCAAAGTGACCGTGACCTGGTGGAGCCACTCGATCAAGGGCCTGCACCGCAACGATTTCATCATGGCCGCGCGCACCGACGAAGTGGCGAAGGACGCTGAGGGGCGCAAGTAATGCATTTCGACGCCATCGGTCGAGTGCCTGGCGACCCGATTCTGGGCCTGATGGAGGCCTACGCGCAGGACCCGAACCCGCGCAAATTCGATTTGGGCGTGGGTGTCTACAAGGACGCCCAGGGCCTGACGCCGATTCTCGAGTCGGTGAAGCTTGCCGAGCAGCGCCTGGTGGATCACCAGTCCACCAAGACCTACATCGGTGGTCACGGCGAACCGGCGTTCGGCAAAGCGATCAATGAGCTGGTGCTGGGTGCCGACTCGAAGCTGATCAGCGCACAACGCGTCGGCGCCACCCAGACTCCGGGCGGCACCGGGGCTTTGCGCCTGAGCGCGGACTTCATCGCCCAGTGCCTGCCAGGGCGTGGCGTGTGGTTGAGCAACCCGACCTGGCCGATCCACGAAACGATTTTTGCGGCAGCCAAGGTCAAGGTCAGCCACTACCCGTACGTGGGCAGTGACAACCGTCTCGACATCGACGGCATGCTGGCGGCGCTCAATGAAGCGCCCAAGGGTGACGTGGTCTTGCTGCACGCCTGCTGCCACAACCCGACCGGTTTCGACCTGTCCCAGGATGACTGGCAACGGGTGCTGGACGTGGTGCGCCGTCGCGAACTGCTACCGCTGATCGACTTCGCCTACCAAGGATTCGGCGATGGCCTGGAACAGGATGCCTGGTCGACCCGGCTGTTCGCCGCCGAGTTGCCGGAACTGCTGATCACCAGTTCCTGCTCAAAGAATTTCGGCCTGTACCGCGACCGCACCGGCGCGCTGATTGTCTGCGCGAAAACCGCCGACAAGCTGGTGGATATCCGCAGCCAACTGGCCAACATCGCCCGCAACCTGTGGTCGACGCCGCCGGATCATGGCGCTGCCGTTGTAGCGACCATCCTCGGTGATCCAGAGCTGAAACGCCTGTGGGCCGACGAAGTTGAAGCGATGCGCCTGCGTATCGCCCAACTGCGCAGCGGTTTGGTGGAAGCGCTGGAGCCTCATGGTTTGCGCGAGCGCTTTGCGCACATTGGCGTGCAACGCGGGATGTTCTCCTACACCGGCCTGTCGCCTGAGCAAGTGAAGAACCTGCGCGATCATCACAGCGTGTACATGGTCAGCTCGGGCCGGGCCAACGTGGCCGGCATTGATGCCACGCGCCTGGATTTGCTGGCCGAGGCGATTGCCAACGTCTGCAAGTAACCCTCGGGCACTGCAATCCCCCTGTGGGAGCGAGCTTGCTCGCGATAGCGGTCTATCAGTCAACATCATCGTTGAATGACACTCCGCAATCGCGAGCAAGCTCGCTCCCACATTTGCTTCTGCGTAATTGTTACTTATCTGTCTATACAACCCCATCCGTCGAAACAAATGGATATAAAAGTCCGTTTGTCATTTTCAGTGCTGTATCCTGCCCAGGCTTTTTTAAAGCGCGGATCTACCAGATCTATCAACAGACTTAGCGAGGAGCGCAACCATGCACGAGATTCCTAATCTCCCCTTCCCAAGCCTGCACGTACCTGAGCAGACGACCACGCAGCAAGCCGGAGCCCAACAGCCCGAGCCGAAAGAAGCCACTGACAGCCGCCAGGCTGACAGAGAAGACTGAAACACCCGCCGTACAGACCGTGTGGAAAGCGCTACCATGCGCTTTCCACACTGCCTGAAACGAGAACTTTCCATGACCGATGAATTCAGCGAAGCGCAGGCCAGCGTCCTGATCGGCACCGCCGAGAAAATGATCGAGATCTGGAATCGCCTCTCTCCCGAGAAACAAGCCGCTTTGCTCGCCCGCTTCGGCACCCAGGAAAATGCGCTGGCCGCCCTGGTCACCACGCAACTGGTCGCTCCCGTCAAAGCTGAATGACACCGCCCGGTAAATAGTTTTACTTTTTCACAACCGCCGACCGTCCACACCGCTATCATAAGCAGCCTATCTATCCTGCTTTACCGTGGACCTTTACCCATGCCTGAAAACCAGCGCCCCCTGGCGGTCACGCTGCAAGTCGTTTCCATCGTCCTTTTCACCTTCATTGGCTACCTGAACATCGGCATCCCCCTGGCCGTATTGCCCGGTTACGTCCACAGCGACCTGGGCTTCGGTGCGGTGATCGCGGGTCTGGTGATCAGCGTGCAATACCTGGCCACCCTGCTCAGCCGCCCCTATGCAGGGAAGATCATCGACAACAAGGGCAGCAAACTGGCTGTGATGTATGGCCTGGCCGGTTGCGGCTTGAGCGGTGTGTTCATGCTGGTCTCGGCCTGGACCCAGAGCCTGCCGACCTTGAGCCTGATCAGCCTGTTGATCGGCCGTCTGGTTCTCGGCAGCGCGGAAAGCCTGGTGGGCTCGGGCTCGATTGGCTGGGGTATCGGCCGGGTCGGTGCAGCGAACACAGCCAAAGTCATCTCCTGGAACGGTATCGCCAGCTACGGCGCACTGGCCGTCGGCGCGCCCCTGGGCGTGTTGATCGTCCATCAACTGGGCTTGTGGAGCATGGGCGTCAGTATTGTATTGCTGGCCGTTCTCGGCCTGCTGCTGGCCTGGCCGAAAACCGCCGCACCGATCGTTGCCGGTGAGCGCCTGCCGTTCATGCATGTGCTGGGGCGAGTCTTCCCCCACGGTTGCGGCCTGGCCCTGGGCTCCATCGGCTTCGGCACCATTGCCACCTTCATCACCTTGTATTACGCCACGCAACACTGGGACAACGCGGTGCTGTGCCTAAGCCTGTTCGGCGCCAGCTTCATCGGCGCGCGCTTACTGTTCGGCAACCTGATCAACCGCCTCGGCGGCTTTCGCGTGGCCATTGCCTGCCTGTCAGTGGAAACCCTGGGATTGCTCCTGCTGTGGCTGGCACCGGATGCCCATTGGGCACTGGCGGGTGCGGCGCTGAGCGGCTTCGGCTTTTCGCTGGTGTTTCCGGCACTGGGCGTGGAGGCGGTCAACCTGGTCCCGGCCTCCAGCCGTGGTGCAGCGGTCGGCGCCTATTCGCTGTTCATCGACTTGTCACTGGGGATCACCGGGCCGCTGGCCGGGGCGATTGCCGCCGGGTTCGGGTTCGCTTCGATCTTCCTGTTCGCCGCCCTCGCCGCGCTCAGCGGTTTGATGCTGAGCCTATACCTGTACCGGCAGGCGCCGAAGCAACGCGAAGCGCGGGACTCCCGTTAGAAATCGACCTTGCCGCGCCCGGCCTTGATGTTGCCGCGCTTGCTCTTGGATTCGAGGCGACGGGTCTTCGAGCCGAGGGTCGGCTTGGTCGGACGGCGCTTTTTCTCGACCTTGGTGGCACTGAGGATCAACTCGGTCAGCCGCAACAGCGCATCGGCGCGGTTCTGCTCCTGCGTCCGGTACTGCTGGGCCTTGATGATCAACACACCGTCGCTGGTGATGCGACTGTCGCGCAGCGCCAGCAGCCGCTCCTTGTAGAACTCGGGCAAGGACGACGCCGGAATGTCGAAGCGCAGGTGCACGGCGCTGGAAACCTTGTTGACGTTCTGCCCACCCGCGCCCTGGGCTCGAATGGCCGTCAACTCGATCTCGGCATCCGGCAGTTGCACGTTGTTGGAAATCACCAGCATGGAAAAGCGTCCGTATTCAGAGTGTGCAGGATACCGCGAATAGATGGGAGGAATCCGGACCTTGTGGGAGCAAGCCCGCTCCCAGAAAGGGATTTATGTGAACCCCGAAAACAACAAACCCGGCACATGGCCGGGTTCGTTGTTTCTGCGCTCTGCGTTTACTTCGCCGCAGAGCCGGCAACCTGCAGTGCATGTTGCGCGCTGCGCTTGTTCTTGATGCCGTAGCAGACCCACATGAACACGAGCCACACTGGAATCGCGTACACCGATGTCTGGATCCCCGGAATCAACAACATCACGCCAAGGATGAACAACACGAACGCCAGGCAGATGTAGTTGCCGTACGGATACCACAAGGCCTTGAACAGCGGCGTCTGTTTTGTCTTGTTCATGTGCTGGCGGAACTTGAAGTGCGAGTAGCTGATCATCGCCCAGTTGATCACCAGGGTGGCCACCACCAGCGACATCAGCAGTTCCAGCGCGCTGTGCGGAATCAGGTAGTTCAGCAGTACCGCGATCAGAGTCACGGCGGCCGAGGCCAGGATCGAGCGCACCGGCACACCGCGCTTGTCGATCTTCGCCAATGCCTTTGGCGCATCGCCTTGCTCGGCCATGCCCAGCAGCATGCGGCTGTTGCAGTAGGTGCCGCTGTTGTACACCGACAGCGCAGCGGTCAGGACCACGAAGTTGAGGATGTGCGCGGCGGTATTGCTGCCCAGCATCGAGAACACTTGCACAAACGGGCTGCCGCTATAGGAATCACCGGAAGCGTTCAGGGTGGTCAGCAAGCTGTCCCACGGCGTCAACGACAGCAGGATCACCAATGCACCGATGTAGAAAATCAGGATCCGGTAGATCACCTGGTTGATCGCTTTCGGAATCACGGTTTTCGGCTTGTCGGCTTCGGCAGCGGTGAAACCGAGCATTTCCAGGCCACCGAAGGAAAACATGATGAAAGCCATGGCCATCACCAGACCCGTGACACCGTTCGGGAAGAAGCCACCGTGGGACCACAGGTTGCTGACCGCAGCTTGCGGGCCGCCATTGCCACTGACCAGCAGGTAGCTGCCCAGAGCAATCATGCCGACGATCGCCACGACCTTGATGATCGCAAACCAGAACTCGGCCTCGCCAAAGACTTTGACGTTGGCCAGGTTGATGGCGTTGATCAGCACGAAGAAGGCAGCTGCGGAGGCCCAGGTCGGGATGTCCGGCGCCCAGTAGTGGATGTATTTGCCGACCGCGGTCAGCTCGGACATACCCACCAGAATGTACAGAATCCAGCAGTTCCAGCCCGACAGGAAGCCGGCAAAGCCGCCCCAGTACTTGTGCGCGAAGTGACTGAAGGAGCCGGCCACCGGATCTTCGACGATCATTTCACCCAGTTGGCGCATGATCATGAAGGCGATGAAGCCGCAGATGGCGTAGCCGAGGATCATCGACGGGCCGGCGGATTTCAGCACCCCGGCCGAGCCGAGGAACAAGCCGGTACCGATCGCGCCACCGAGGGCGATTAATTGAATGTGGCGATTTTTCAGGCCGCGTTTCAGCTCGCCTGATTGCGGGTTTTGTCCACTCATGAAAAGGGTCTCACGCAAGGTTTGATGATGTTCAGTAGACGTTGCTGCTCAAGAAAGGCGTTAAGCGGCACCGATCAAACCCCAGCGCAGGCACCAGGAGTTCAGCGTAATTACAACGGTCATGCGTCACCTGTTTGTTTTTATCTGTGACGAAATCGAACCCGACACGCTCGTGACGCGACGGAGTGAACAAGGCGGATAGCCTTGAGGTTTGCGCAGATGCGCAGGAGGTCACAGGTAAAACGCGGCGCATTGTACACCTGTAACCCCCTGCTGCCAGGCCCGCTGGACAAGCGTGTCTATGGCCGGGATTGCCTGTGTCCGCCCCGAGAGGCTCGGGCGGCTGCAAAAAATGGGTCAGATCCTTGCGGATCATCGACGCAGACGGCGCCAAACACGCCACTCGCGGAGAGATGAAAACGGATTGCGGCGTTCATTGCGCCTCCTTTTTGTTATGCACCTGCACGACAGGCATGGCGCGCATAACACCCTGCATGGAGCGGTGAAACAAGCGGGCCAGAGGGTCGGAAGGAGGAAGGAAGACACTGAAGCGTAAGCGTTTTCTTACGGTATCCAGGGAGTGGCGAATCCACGGGGTTAATCCGTGGTTTTTGTCAGGATTTCTTTACATCGCGTAAACCATGATTTCCATATTGGAGGTCTCAGCGCGACGACTGACGCCATCGCGAGCAAGCTCGCTCCCACATTTTAATCGCGATTCTCCGAGCAAACTCATTACCCTGTGGGAGCGAGCTTGCTCGCGATGGCGCCCTCAAAAACAATACGGACATAAAGCCAGACGAAAAAAAACGCCAACCCGAAGGTTGGCGTTTTTCACTTGCCGCTAACAGCTTACCGCTGCCTCACTCCGGCTTGCGACGACCGAAGCCTGGACGCTGGCCGGAACCGGCCGGTGCGCCACGGCGCTTGCCCGATGGCGTGTCACCGTCGACCAGTTTGATCCCCGGACGCTTCGGCGCGGGCTTGGCCGGGCGCTTGGTGTCGGCCGGGCGATCGGCTACCGGCGTACCACGACCTTCGCCACGCTCGGTACGGCCGTTGGCCGGACGTGGCGTACGTGGACCGCGTTCGCCGTCCTGACGGGCAGCAGGCTTGCGCCCTGGACGCTCGCCTTCGATCTGCGGCTCGCGGCTGGCACGAGGCGCGGCAGGTGCGGCGGCTGCACCAGTGGCTGGACGCAGGGTACGAACGCGTTCGGTCTTGGCCATCGGACGCGACGACTTGCGCTGCATCCGGTCAAGCTTGTCCTTGCTCTTGGCGTTCATCTGCGGCATCGCGACCGGCGTCAGGCCGACCTCGGCACTCAGGATGTCGACTTCGTACTGGCTCATTTCGCGCCAGCGGCCCATCGGCAGATCGGAGTTGAGGAACACCGGGCCGAAACGCACGCGCTTCAGACGGCTGACCACCAGGCCCTGGGATTCCCACAGGCGACGAACTTCGCGGTTACGACCTTCCATCACCACGCAGTGATACCAGTGGTTGAAACCTTCACCGCCTGGCGCCTGCTTGATGTCGGTGAACTTGGCCGGGCCGTCTTCAAGGACAACACCAGCCTTCAGACGCTCGATCATCTCGTCATCGACTTCACCACGCACACGTACCGCGTATTCACGGTCCATTTCGTAGGAAGGGTGCATCAGGCGGTTGGCCAGTTCACCGTCGGTGGTGAACATCAGCAGACCGGTGGTGTTGATGTCCAGACGACCGATGTTGATCCAGCGGCCTTCTTTCGGGCGCGGCATCTTGTCGAACACGGTCGGACGGCCTTCCGGGTCAACGCGGGTGCAGATCTCGCCGTCGGGCTTGTTGTACATGATTACGCGGCGCACCGACTCGGCAGCCTCTTCGCGCTTGATCACCTTGCCATCGATGGTGATGGCGTCGTGCATGTCGACACGCTGGCCAAGGGTGGCGTCTTTGCCGTTGACCTTGATGCGGCCGTGGCTGATCCAGGCTTCCACGTCACGGCGCGAGCCGACGCCGATACGGGCGAGGACTTTCTGCAGTTTTTCGCCTGCTGGGCCGATTGGCTGGTCGTCTTGCTGGTCTTTGATACTCATCTGGGCACCTCCCGGTGTGGTCTGAAAACTGGGTACTTGGGCGAAGGGATCGCCGAAGGGTCGCGAATCATACGCGCATGAGGGCGTTTGCGCATCAGAGACTAGCTGATCAAGGCAAGGTTATTTGTTTTTCCGCCGACCGGTGACACGCAACTTGATCATTCGGCGATCACAACCCCCTGTAGGAGCGAGCTTGCTCGCGAAAAACCCAATGGCGCCACGGGCATCCGGATGTGCGCGTCATCGTTCACGACCATCGCGAGCAAGCTCGCTCCTACAAGATCGGTGTCAGTCCTCGAACTGGCGCCGTTCGGCCTCGATGGCTTCGGCCAAGGCCTGGGCTTCGGCTTCTTCGTCCGACAGTTCGGGCTCGGGTTTCGGCTGTTCGAGAGCGGCAACGGCGGCCAGGAGCTTTTCCCGGGCTTCGGCGACACCGAGGATGTCGTCTTCTTGCTCCGGTTCAATTTCCGGTTCAGGCTCGGGCCGTGCCGCTTCGACTTCTGGCTCGATGACCGACTGTTCCGGATCGAATTCAGGCGACACCCCATCACGCAGCAAATCGTCG
This sequence comes from Pseudomonas sp. GW822-FHT01E03, assembly GCF_058802985.1. Classification (NCBI taxonomy): domain Bacteria; kingdom Pseudomonadati; phylum Pseudomonadota; class Gammaproteobacteria; order Pseudomonadales; family Pseudomonadaceae; genus Pseudomonas; species Pseudomonas sp. GW822-FHT01E03. The sequence continues at coordinate 114,260 of NZ_JBXAOQ010000009.1, read as the reverse complement.
AAATCGGTCTTGATCCCCTCCTCCATGCTGTCCAGCTCCAGCAGCAGCGTGTGGAAACTGGTTTCTTCCTTGGGTTCTTCCGGTTCGGCACTGGCGTCGGCCAGTTCCTGCAGGGCTGCCGGTACCGGGGCATCATCGAAGTCGAGCACCGGATCCGGTTCCAGCTCGCGCAGTTCCGCCAGCGGTGGCAGGTCGTCGAGGTTCTTCAGGTTGAAGTGATCGAGGAACGCCTTGGTGGTGGCGAACATCGCCGGCTTGCCGGGCACATCGCGGTAGCCGACGATGCGGATCCACTCGCGCTCCATCAAGGTCTTGACGATATTGCTGTTGACCGCCACGCCCCGCACGTCTTCGATTTCACCGCGGGTGATCGGCTGGCGATAGGCAATCAGTGCCATGGTTTCCAGCATGGCCCGGGAGTAACGCTGCGGGCGCTCCTCCCACAGACGCCCGACCCAAGGCGCAAATTTCTCGCGAATTTGCAGGCGATACCCCGAGGCCACTTCCTTGAGTTCAAACGCGCGGCCATCGCAGGACTTGGCGAGAATCGTCAGGGCCTTCTTGAAGACCGGTGGTTCCGGGCGTTCGCCTTCTTCGAAGAGTTCGAACAGGCTTTCCAAAGATTGCGGCTTTCCCGAGGCCAACAGAAAGGCTTCAAGCAAGGGTGCCAGATCACGGGGTTCAGTCAGGTTCATGTTTCGACTCGTTATTCGGCTCGGGCTCGCACGTGGATCGCGGCAAATGGCTCATTCTGCACCAGCTCGACCAGGGATTCCTTGACCAATTCAAGGATCGCCATAAAGGTCACCACCACCCCCAGGCGCCCTTCTTCAGCGGTGAACAGCTCGACAAACGGTACGAAACCGCCGCCCTTGAGGCGCTCCAGCACATCGCTCATGCGTTCGCGGGTCGACAGCGCTTCGCGGCTGACCTGATGGCTTTCGAACATGTCGCCACGGCGCAACACCTCGGCCATGGACAACAGCAGCTCCGACAAGCGCACATCCGGCAACAGCTTGCGCGCCCGGGCCTCCGGGGCGTCCAGCTTGGGCACCACCACATCACGGCCGACGCGACTCAGGCCGTCGATGCCTTCGGCGGCAGCCTTGAAACGCTCGTATTCCTGCAAGCGGCGGATCAGTTCGGCGCGCGGATCTTCCTCTTCGTCTTCGACGGTTTCGGCCCGTGGCAGCAGCATCCGCGACTTGATCTCGGCCAGCATCGCGGCCATCACCAGGTATTCGGCGGCCAGCTCCAGGCGCACCGACTGCATCAATTCGACGTAGCCCATGTACTGGCGAGTGATTTCCGCCACCGGGATGTCGAGGATGTTGATGTTCTGTTTGCGGATCAGGTACAGCAGCAGGTCGAGCGGGCCTTCGAACGCCTCTAGAAAGACTTCGAGGGCATCCGGCGGGATGTACAGGTCCAGCGGCATTTCCATGACCGCCTGGCCATAGACCATGGCGAAGGGCAGTTCCTGCTGGGCTCCGGCCTGACTGTCGACGGGTTCTACTGCGGACATCTAGGCCTCGACCATGAACGGCGCAGGGTCGCCGCAACCAACGCGAATGACTTCCGGCTCGCCGTCGGCGAGGCTGATCACGGTGGACGCCTTGATCCCGCCGAAACCGCCGTCGATGATCAGATCGACCTGATGTTCGAGCAACTGGCGCATTTCGTGGGGATCGCTCAACGGATCTTCATCGCCTGGCATGATCAGGGTTACGCTCATCAACGGCTCGCCCAGTTCAGCCAGCAGCGCCAGGGCAATCGGGTGGCTAGGCACACGCAGTCCGATGGTGCGCTTCTTCGGGTGCAACAACAGCCGCGGCACTTCGCGGGTGGCATTGAGAATGAAGGTATACGGCCCCGGCAGATGGGCCTTGAGAATGCGGAAAGTGCCGGTGTCGATCTTGGCGAACAGCCCCAGTTGCGACAGGTCGCTGCAAATCAGCGCGAAGTTGTGCTTTTCATCCAGCTGCCGCAGACGCCGAACGCGCTCCACGGCTACCTTGTCGCCGATCTGGCAACCTATGGCGTAGGAAGAGTCCGTGGGATAAATCACCACCCCGCCCTTGCGGATGATCTCGACTGCCTGTTTGATCAGGCGCGCTTGCGGGTTTTCCGGATGAATCTGGAAAAATTGACTCACATTCTCTACCTGTTCAGACGGCGGCAATAACTGGGTCATGTTTGAATCGACACCATAGCGGTGGCAGATCCTCCGGGAGTGGCCGGTATTCACCGATCTCCGACCAGCCTCCGGGGCCATGAAAATCACTGCCGGCACTGACCAGCAGACCGAACTCGCGGGCCAGAATGGCCAGGCTGCCCACTTGCTCGGCAGGCTGGTAACCATTGACCACTTCGATGGCGTGGCCCCCTGCTTGAATATAGTCGGCAATCAGGCGACGTCGCTTGCTGCGCGTGAATTCATAGTGCCATGGGTGTGCCAGACTGACCCAGGCCTTGGCCGCGCGCAGGGTTTCGACGGTTTCCTCCAGGGTCGGCCAGTGTTGCTTGACGTCGCCCAGCTTGCCGGCGCCCAGCCATTTGCGGAACGCCTCGGCGCGATCCTTGACGAATCCTTCACGCACCATCCAGTCGGCGAAATGCGGGCGAGCCGGCGCGTTACCGCTGTCGCCCAGCTCCTGCTGGATCTCCCTGGCGCCATCCAGCGCCCCCGGCATGCCTTTCAATGCCAGTTTGCGGCTGATTTCCTCGGAGCGTAGCCAGCGGCCATCATGCAATCTGGCAATGGCCTCGACCAACGGCGCGGCGTTCACGTCAAAACCGTAGCCCAGGATATGAATGGTCGCGCCGCCCCAGGTGCAGGACAATTCGACGCCGTTGACCAGCTGCATCCCCAGCGCGGCAGCCGCGTGCCGGGCCTCGTCGAGGCCCTCGAGGGTGTCGTGATCGGTCAAGGCCAGGACTCGCACGCCTTTCTCGAACGCTCGCGCCACCAGAACCGCAGGCGCCAGGGCGCCATCGGAGGCCGTGCTATGGCAGTGCAAATCAACATTCACAGGGCTTTGTAACCTCAAATCAGCTGGCGCTATCGCGCGCCCATATGTTTGTTATTATGCCGCCACATCCTGCTTCTGGCTGCCACTGTGAAACAATTCATCGATTTCATCCCGCTACTGCTGTTTTTCATCGTCTTCAAAATCGACCCACAGGTCGTCGACATCGCCGGTCATGAGATCACTGTAGGCGGTATTTACAGCGCCACCGCGATGCTGATCGTCAGTTCCCTGGTGGTCTACGGCACACTGTTCATCAAGCAGCGCAAGCTGGAGAAGAGCCAGTGGCTGACCCTGATCGCCTGCCTGGTCTTCGGCAGCCTGACGCTCGCGTTCCACAGCGAGACGTTCCTTAAGTGGAAAGCCCCGGTGGTCAACTGGCTGTTCGCCCTTGCGTTCATCGGCAGCCACTTCGTCGGTGACAGCCTGCTGATCAAACGCATCATGGGCCACGCGCTGACCTTGCCGGAGCCGGTCTGGACGCGCCTGAACATCGCCTGGATCGCCTTCTTCCTGTTTTGCGGTGCCGCCAACCTGTTTGTCGCGTTCACCTTCCAGAGCTACTGGGTCGACTTCAAGGTCTTCGGCAGCCTGGGCATGACTTTGCTGTTCCTGATCGGCCAGGGCATCTACCTGTCCCGTCATCTGCACGATGCCGACACCACAACGCCAAAAACCGAGGACTGACATGCTTTACGCAATCATTGCCACAGACGTCGCCAACTCCCTGGAAGCCCGCCTGGCCGCTCGGCCTGCACACCTCGAGCGCCTGCAAGCGCTCAAGGGCGAAGGTCGCATCGTACTGGCCGGCCCACATCCGGCGATCGACAGCAATGATCCGGGCGCGGCGGGTTTCACCGGCAGCCTGATCGTCGCCGAATTCGATTCCCTGAACGCCGCCCAGGCCTGGGCCGACGCTGATCCGTACATCGCCGCTGGCGTCTACGCCAACGTTCTGGTCAAGCCGTTCAAGCAAGTCCTGCCGTAACTTTCTTCTCGCAATGCCCCCACGCGGTGAACCATATCGGTTCATCGCGCTCTCAATCGCTCATTATTCTCGTTTGCCGGCCGACAACTTTCCCAATACTCGTATTGGAACCAGGAGTCGCCATGCGCAAGGGTCCGTTGTGCCTGATGTTGGTCACGTTGTCGATCGTGGCGCCCGCCCACGGTGAAGAAAACGCCGAGGGGGGCAACTCGACGCCGCTTTCCTTGAGCGCCGGAAGCCAGATCACCGAGCTGCAGCAACGCTTGAAAGAAAGCGAACGGCAACGGGAAGAACTGAACAAACAATTGCAAACTGCCGATGGCGAACGCGAAAGCCCGCTCCTGGCCCGGTTGCGCCAGGAGAACCAGCGTTTGAAGCTGCAACTCAAGGAAGCCCAGGCCAGCAGTCCGCTGCCGCGCCTGCTGACCGACCAGCAACAATGGTTCGTCATTGGCGCCGGGGTAGCGCTATTGGCTCTGCTCTGCGGTATCTTCGCCAGTGGAGCAAGTCGAAAACGTCGACAATGGCTAAATTGAGTGAGTCATGAGCGAGCTGTTACTTATTGATGATGACCAGGAGCTGTGTGAGCTCCTGAGCAGTTGGCTGAGCCAGGAAGGGTTTCAGGTTCGGGCCTGTCACGACGGCCAGAGCGCACGCCGCGCGCTGGCTGAAACCGCCCCGGCGGCCGTGGTGCTGGATGTGATGTTGCCCGATGGCAGCGGCCTGGAACTGCTCAAGCAGTTGCGCAGCGATCACCCGGACTTGCCCGTACTGATGCTCTCGGCCCGGGGCGAACCGCTGGACCGTATCCTCGGCCTGGAACTCGGCGCCGACGATTACCTGGCCAAGCCCTGCGACCCACGGGAACTGACCGCCCGCTTGCGCGCAGTCCTGCGCCGTAGCCACCCGGCGGCGGTGTCCAGCCAGATGGAACTGGGCGACCTGTGTTTCAGCCCGGTGCGCGGCGTGGTCAGCATCGACGAACAGGAATTCACCCTCACCGTCTCCGAAAGCCGCCTGCTGGAAGCCTTGCTCAAGCAACCGGGCGAGCCCCTGGACAAACAGGAACTGGCGCAGATCGCCCTCGGCCGCAAGCTGACCCTGTACGACCGCAGCCTGGACATGCACGTCAGCAACCTGCGCAAGAAGATCGGCCCACACCCCGATGGCCGCCCGCGTATCGTCGCCCTGCGCAGCCGCGGTTACTACTACAGCCTGTAGGAGCAACCGGTCGACGCTCGATTGCTCGCGATGGTCTCACAGTCAACGCGCTTTTCCAGACAGCACGCGTAATCGTTCAACTCCATCGCGAGCGAGCTCGGTCCTACAGTCAGGCACCTGGACGTTTTGTCAGGTCGGCGCAAAATCATCTTTACCCAAGCTTTACGTACCGCTGACCGCCGCTGACCTTGATCTGCGTAATCTGTACTCATCCGGAACGTACCGGGAACGAGACAAGGAGATACACCATGCGCAAGACTCTTATCGCTCTGATGTTCGCTGCTGCCCTGCCGACCGTTGCCATGGCCATGCCTGAAGGCACGGGCCCCATGGGTGGGTCGATGGACGGCTCGCGCCACGGCGGTCAGATGCACGGCATGCACGGCAAAGGCCCGTACAGTGAACTGGACCTGAGCCGCGAACAGCGCGAGCAGATCCGCAAGATCATGGGCGAGCAGATGCACGAGCGTAAGCAACTGGTCGATAAGTACCTGGAGAAACTCTCGCCAGCCGACCAGAAAGCCATGAAGGACGAGATGGCCGCCAACCACAAGAAAGCGGAAGCGGATGTGCGCGCCTTGCTGAAACCGGATCAACAGAAGAAATTCGACGAGATCCAGAAAAAACAGGCTGAACGTCGCGCCGAGTGGGCCGAGTTCAAGGCCTGGAAAGCGCAACAACCGCAAAAGGCGCAATAATGCGCTGACCCCGGACCCGACGGCTGAACACCGTTGGGTCTGATGCTTTTGATCTACTGTAGGAGCGAGCCTGCTCGCGATGGACGTCAACGATAACGCGCGGCATCAGGCAGCCCGTGTTGTCTATGCGTTTTTCGCGAGCAAGCTCGCTCCTACATGGGATTCTGTGTTTGTTTGAGGATTTCCTGTGCGTTCATTGTTCTGGCGTATCCTGGCCAGCTTCTGGCTGGCCATCGCCCTGGTTGCAGGGCTTTCCATCCTGCTCGGGCACATGCTCAACCAGGACGCATGGATTCTCAGCCGCCACCCGGGCCTCAACACGCTGGCCGAAGAGTGGACGCAAACCTACGAAAGCCAGGGTGAAGACGCCGCCCAGGACATTCTCCAGCAACGCAAACGCCAGTATCACATCGACGTTCAGGTGCTTAACGAAAGCGGCGATCCGCTGGTGCGCGGCACTTTCCCCAAACGTGCGGCGGCCTTTGAGGCGCGCCAGAACAATGAGGACCGGCGCCTGCCGTGGCGGCGTCTGACCGATGAGTTCACCAGCGAAAAAACCGGTGACACCTACCTGTTCATCTACCGCATTGCGCACCCGGAACTGGACGCCTGGCACCGCGAGAGCCTGCTCTGGCCGCTCAGTGCGCTGGGGATCGCCCTGGTGGTGCTGACCCTGTTCAGCCTGCTGGTGACCTTCTCCATCACTCGCCCGCTCAGCCGTCTGCGCGGCGCGGTGCATGACCTGGGACAAACCACGTATCAACAGAACAGCCTGGTCAAGCTGGCCAACCGTCGCGATGAGTTCGGCGTCCTGGCCAACGACTTCAACCGCATGGGCGCGCGCCTGCAAAGCCTGATTGGCAGTCAGCGGCAACTGCTGCGGGATGTGTCCCATGAACTGCGCTCGCCCCTCGCCCGCCTGCGTATCGCGCTGGCACTGGCCGAACGGGCCACCCCGCAAGAACGGGAACAGCTGTGGCCGCGCCTGACCCGCGAGTGCGACCGACTGGAAGCGCTGATCAGCGAAATCCTGGTACTGGCGCGGGTCGACTCCGATAACGCCAGTGCGGAAGAGGTGGACCTGAACGCCTTGCTCTATACCCTGCAAAAGGATGCGCAACTCGGTTCACCCGAGCAACTGGTCCACCTCGAAGCCGAATCGCAACTGAATCTGAAGGGCTGGCCGACCATGATCGAACGGGCCGTCGACAATCTGCTGCGCAATGCACAGCGCTTCAATCCGGTGGGCGGCCTACCGATCGAAATGCAAGCGCTGCGTCAGGGTGAGCGGATCGTCGTGACTGTGCGCGATCATGGGCCCGGTGTCAGTGCCGAATACATGAGCCAGCTCGGTGAGCCGTTCTATCGGGCGCCGGGGCAGACTGCGGCCGGACACGGCCTGGGCCTTGCCATCGCCCGGCGCGCGGCGGAGCGACATGGCGGCAGCCTGGTGCTGGCCAATCACCCGGAAGGCGGGTTCATTGCCAGCCTGGAATTGCCGTTGGTGCCGGGGGCTGTCGTACAGCCCTGAAACGGACACCCTTTGATGTGAGCTACCTGGATCTACTGTGGGAGTGAGCTTGCTCGCGATGACGGCGGCACTCTCAACAATCAAATTGACTGACCGGCCGCTATCGCGAGCAAGCTCGCTCCCACAGGTTTTGCGGTGTCAGACTTTGCCCGGCCAGGCGCTGACGAACTCGGCCAGGTCAACTTTCTCGGCCACGCGCGGTTCTTTCTGCGGTGTGCCCAGATACAGGAAAGCAATCACCTCCTCCCCTTCCGCCAGGCCCAAACCCTTGGCCACATGGGGCGAGTAAGCCAGGTCACCGGTACGCCACACCGCGCCAATGCCCTGCGCATACGCTGCGAGCAAAATCCCGTGGGCCGCACAGCCTGCCGCCAGCAATTGCTCGGACTTCGGATACTTGACGTGATCCTGCAACCGCGCAATCACCACCACCACCAGTGGTGCACGCAGTGGATTATTGCGCGCCTTGTCGATGGCCGCTTCGCCGACTTCGCTGTCTTGCAGTTTCGCCGCCTCGGCCAGCAACTCGCCCATCTGCTCACGCGCCGCGCCTTCCACCGTCAGGAAACGCCAAGGCTGCAAGTGACCGTGATCCGGAGCGCGCATGGCGGCGCCAAACAGCACCTCGCGCTGCTCGGCAGTGGGTGCAGGGTCAATCAGTCGTGGAACGGAAACACGGTTGAGCAAAGCGTCGAGAGCCTGCATCGGCCACCTCCTGAAAAATTTGTGCGGCTATTCTAGCTGTAACTGTCGCAGCAGTGCCGGTTTACATGCCCTGCCCCGCAGGTAGAATGGCGCCCTTTCCACTATCAGCCGAGCGGACCTCATGGCGTTGCCGACCTTACGGATCATTGGTTTCATCATCGGCATCTTCCTGATCACGCTGGCGATCTCCATGGTCGTGCCCATGGCCACGCTGGTCATTTTCGAGCGCACCAGCGATCTGCCGTCGTTCCTCTGGGCCAGCATGATCACCTTTGTCGCCGGTTTGGCGCTGGTGATTCCAGGGCGCCCCGAACATGTTCACCTGCGCCCCCGGGACATGTACCTGCTGACCGTCAGCAGTTGGCTGGTGGTGTGCATCTTCGCCGCGCTGCCATTCCTGCTGACCCAGCACATCAGCTACACCGATTCATTCTTCGAAAGCATGTCCGGCATCACCGCCACTGGCGCAACCGTGCTCAACGGCCTGGACAACATGTCCCCCGGCATCCTGATGTGGCGCTCGTTGCTGCACTGGATCGGCGGCATCGGCTTCATCGGCATGGCGGTGGCGATCCTGCCGCTGTTGCGCATCGGCGGCATGCGGCTGTTCCAGACCGAATCGTCGGACCGCTCGGAAAAGGTCATGCCCCGCTCACACATGGTGGCGCGGCTGATCGTGGCGGCCTACGTCGGCATTACCATTGTCGGCAGCCTGGCGTTCTGGTGGGCCGGGATGAGCCCGTTCGACGCCATCAACCATGCGATGTCGGCCATTTCCACCGGCGGCTTCTCGACCTCCGACCAGTCTTTGGCCAAGTGGCCGCAACCGGCGGTGCATTGGGTAGCGATCGTCATCATGATTCTCGGTGCCCTGCCGTTCACCCTGTATGTGGCCACGTTGCGTGGAAACCGTCGGGCGCTGATCAAGGACGAACAGGTTCAAGGCCTGCTCGGCATGCTGCTGGTGACTTGGCTGGTGCTCGGCACCTGGTATTGGTGGACTACCCAGCTGCATTGGCTGGAGGCGTTGCGGCATGTGGCGCTGAACGTGACATCGGTGGTGACGACGACCGGTTTCGCGCTGGGGGACTACAGTCTCTGGGGCAATTTCTCGCTGATGCTGTTTTTCTACCTGGGGTTTATCGGCGGTTGTTCCGGCTCGACCGCGGGCGGGATCAAGATTTTCCGCTTCCAGGTGGCCTATATCCTGCTCAAGGCCAACCTTAACCAGCTGATTCACCCGCGGGCGGTGATCAAGCAGAAGTACAACGGTCACCGCCTCGACGAAGAAATCGTGCGGTCGATCCTGACCTTTTCGTTCTTCTTTGCAATCACCATCTGTGTGATCGCGCTGCTGCTGTCGCTGCTCGGCGTGGACTGGATGACCGCCCTCACCGGCGCGGCCAGTACCGTGTCCGGTGTCGGCCCGGGGCTCGGCGAAACCATCGGCCCGGCGGGCAACTTCGCCACCCTGCCGGATGCCGCCAAGTGGATTCTCTCGTTCGGCATGCTGTTGGGCCGACTGGAGATCATTACGGTGTTTGTGCTGTGTATTCCGGCATTTTGGCGTCATTGACCGCATCAGGTGCTTGCATCAGCCGCATCCGGTACTCGCCGGGTGTGGCATCGAACCAGCGCCGGAAAGCACGGAAGAAGTTGCTCGGATCGGCAAACCCCAGCAAGTAGGCAATTTCCAGCAAGGTCATGTTCGGTCGTGCCAGGTACTGTTCGGCCAGTTCGCGCCGGGTATCGTCCAGCAGCGCCTGAAAACTCGTACCCTCTTCCTGCAAGCGCCGCTGCAAGGTGCGCTGGGACAGATGCAGCGTCTGCGCCACGGTATCGCGCTTGGGTTCGCCTTGGGGCAACAGGCGGCACAACACCTGCCGCGCCTTGTGGGTCACGCGGCTTTCGGAAAAACGCGCCAGGTACTCGCCGGCAAAGCGGTCATGCAGCAACGCCATGGCCTCGTTGGCCGTCGGCAGCGGCGCTTCCATATCGGCGGGTTCGAAAATCAGCGCATCGTAAGGTGCGTTGAACACCAGCGGTGCATGGAAAGCTTGTTTATAGGGTTCCAGATTGACCGGCTCGGTACCTTGCAACAACACTTTGCGCGGTTGCAACGTACGCCCGGTCAACCAGCCACACAGCGCCAAGGCACAGGCCATTGAAGCTTCGGCGCTTTGCCGGGTCGGCGGCAGATGATCGCCATGCACCGTCAGAATCAGCCCGTAGCCTTCTTCCAGTAGCTGGAAACTCAGGTCGGCACTTTCGGCGATGATCCGCTGATAGCGCACCAGACGCTGAAAGCCTTCGGCCAGGGTCCGGCTGGACATCAAGGCGTAACCGGCCACATGAAACTGCGCCGGTCGCAGCACCTTGCCCATGTTCAGGCCGATGGCCGGGTTCCCGGACAGCTCGACCGCGCGTTGCCACAACCGGGTCATGGAATCTTGGGGGAAGCGTGCGTCCGGATCATCCAGTGCCGCGTAGTCGAGCCCCAACTGCTTGAACAGAGCCCGGCAATCCAGGCCGTCCATCTCCAGCGCTTTGACAATCCCCATCGCCCAGCTTGCAGAAGTCGTTCGTTCGCTCATGGCGTTTTCTTACATGGTGGCCGCATGCTACGGCTATTGACCGAAGGATACTAAAGTGGCGCCTATTGTCAGTGGCTGATGCCATTGATCACTCTAGACTCAAATAAGCTACCCGCAGAACAACTTGCAGCAAGAACAATAACCACAGAGATCGCTGTCGTGGAAAACGTCAAACGATTCAACAGCTTCGCTGAGTTCTATCCTTACTACCTCAGTGAGCACAGCAACAGTACCTGCCGCCGTTTACACTTTATCGGCACGACCCTGGTTATCTTGATTCTGACGCTGACCATTGGTCGCGGAGCATGGATTCTGTTGTGGACCCTGCCACTGGCAGGCTACAGCTTTGCCTGGGTCGGGCATTTCTTCTTCGAGAAGAACCGCCCGGCAACGTTCCAACACCCCTTCTATAGCCTGCTCGGCGATTTTGTCATGTACCGGGACATGGTCCTGGGGCGCGTTCCGTTCTAGCTGACTTGCGTCACAAGAGAGTTACCGATGAATGCCAATGCCCGCTTCACCCACATGAAGGACGGCACACAGGAAGATTGGGCGATCATCGCCGCGGACTTCAGTGCCTATGCGCGACAATTGCCGACAAGGATCGTGGCGCACCTGAAGTTGCTGGAGGGGGATTTTGGCGGCTTCCCGGTGGATCGCCTGACCCACTCCCTGCAAACCGCCAGCCGCGCCTGGCGCGATGGTCGCGACGAGGAGTACGTGGTCTGCGCCCTGCTCCACGATATCGGCGACACCCTGGGCACCTACAATCACCCGGACATCGCGGCGGCGATCCTCAAGCCGTTCGTCAGCGCCGAGAACTTGTGGATGGTGGAAAAGCACGGGATTTTCCAGGGCTACTACTTCTTCCATCACTTGGGTATGGATCGGCACTTGCGCGAGCAATTCAAGGACCATCCGCAGTACCAGGCGACCGTCGAGTTCTGCGCCAAATACGATGCGGCGGCGTTTGATCCGGCGTACGACACGCTGCCGTTGAGCTTTTTCGAGCCGATGATGGAGCGCCTGTTTGCGCACCCCAGGAATTCGATCTACAAGGCGGCGATGGAAGAACATTCGCCAGCCTGACAGATCCAGCGGGACCGCTTCGCGCTCCATTCGCGGGCAAGCCCGCTCCCACAATGGGCGAAGGTGAACGCAGCACTTGTGACCGCCAGTTAACCCTGTGGGAGCGGGCTTGCCCGCGAAGAGGCCAGTACAAACACCGAATGATTATCAGGCCAACTCCGCAACCCTGCCCGCCTTCATCTGTGCCTCGCGCGCCTGGGCATCCGCCAGTCGATACAACTCGATCGAGCCATCCCAGTGCTCGATCAGCGCGGTGCACGATTCCACCCAATCGCCGCAATTGAGGTAGTCCACCTCGCCGACCTTGCGAATCTCGGCATGGTGAATGTGCCCGCACACCACTCCGTGCAGCTCGCGCTTGACGCATTCATGGGCGATGGCTTCTTCGAAGTCGCTGATGAAGCTGACCGCGGTTTTCACCTTGTGCTTGAGGTAGGCCGACAGCGACCAGTAGCCGTAGCCATATCGCGCGCGCCAATGATTGAGCCAGCGGTTGAGGGTCAGGGTGAATTCGTAGGCCGAGTCACCGAGAAACGCCAGCCAGCGATGGTAACGGGTGATCACATCGAACTGGTCGCCGTGTATCACCAGCAGGTGTCGGCCGTCGGCGGTGATGTGCACGGCTTCGTCGACCAACTGGATGTTGCCCAGGATCAGCTTCGAATAGCGGCGCAGGAATTCGTCGTGGTTGCCGGTGACGTAGATCACCTCGGTACCACGCTTGCTCATGGTCAGCAGGCGACGGATGACGTTGGTGTGTGCTTGCGGCCAGTACATGCCGCCGCGCAGTTTCCAACCGTCGATGATGTCGCCGACCAGGTAGATCTTGTCTGCGTGGTAGCTCTTGAGAAACTGCGACAGGTGTTCAGCCTGGCAATCCCGGGTGCCCAAATGCACGTCGGAAATCCATAAAGTCCGTACGCGTTGCTTACGGGTGGGTTTGGCGAGCTCGGCGCTGGTCATGGGCAACCCTCTGACAAGTTTTGCCAAGTCTGCCCCGGCCCGGTTAATGGTCCATGACAGCGTCAAGTCAGTCCTGTGACAGCGCTTGTTGGCCCGCTCGGTGTAGACTGACGCCCTGAACCGGGAGACCCGCGATGAGACCGATCCTCACGCTTCGCCAATACAGCCACGACCTGATCGTCCATAGCCACGAACACGCGCAACTGGTGTTCGGGCTCTCGGGCGCCCTGGATTTCGAGGTCGACGGCCGTGGCAGCCAGGTGGTCCAGCAGAGTTTCGTGGTGGTGCCCTCCGGAGCGCATCACGCGTGTGGCAGCACCAATGGCAGCCGCTGCCTGGTGCTGGATGTCCCCAGCGAACAATGGGTTGCCCAGTCGTTGGGCGATCACGCCGAGTCCAGCCGACGCCTGCTCGACAACGCCGGGCGCCTGCCCCTGGACGCCGGGCAAAGCCATTTGGTCAGTTGGCTGGCGAACAGTCCGGTCGATGATCCGCTGATCGCTCAACAAGGCGCGGTGCTTTTGCTGGCCAGCCTCAACAACGCCAGGCCCGAGGCCGTCGGCGGTCGGCGCCTGCCCTACGCGGCGCTGAACGCACACATCGATCAGTACGCGGCGTACCCGTTACAAGTGGCCGACCTGGCCCGGGTCGCCGGCCTTTCCAGTGCCCGTTTGCATGCGCGGTTCGTGGCCGAATGCGGGCAGACGCCGATGGACTACATCCGCAGCCGACGCCTGCACATCGCGGTGGGCTTGCTGCGCAATTCGGCGTTGCCCATCGGCGAGATTGCCAGCCGCGTCGGCTACAGCTCCCAGAGTGCCTTCGCGGCGGCGGTGCTGCGCGAGTTCGGGGCATCCCCCGGAAAACTGCGGCGCGAGGCTGGCGACAAATAACGCGAGTTTGCCGACAGACTTGATGGGCCATTACGCGCTTCAATGAGGCCTCCGTTCGTTTGTCGTTAAGGATTGCAATGACTCCCCGTACCGCCCTTGGCGCCTTGCATATAGGCGCATTGATGTTCGGCCTGACCGGTGTGTTCGGCAAACTGGCCGCTGCGTCCCCGGCGATCATCGTTTTCGGCCGTGCCGCTTTCGCCGTGCTCGCGCTGGCGTTTTTTGCACGGTTCGCCAGCCAGACGCGCTGGCAGAAACTCGAGGCCATGGACTGGCGTCGGCTGTTGCTCAGCGGCTTGTTGCTGGCCGGACACTGGGTGAGCTTCTTCATTGCGGTGAAAGTCGCAGGCGTGGCGATTGCGACGCTCGGTTTCGCCAGTTTCCCGGCCTTTACCGTGATCCTCGAAGGGTTGATCTTCCGCGAGCGCATTCGCGCCAATGAGATCGTGCTGGTGCTGCTGGTGAGTGTCGGCCTGGTGCTGGTCACGCCCGATTTTGACCTCGCCAGCGGCGCCACCACCGGCCTGCTGTGGGCCGTGGGTTCCGGATTGTTGTTCGCCCTGCTGTCACTGACCAACCGTGCCAGCTCCGGGCGAGTTCCGCCGGTACAGGCGGCGCTGTGCCAGAACGTGGTGGTTGCCCTGTGCCTGCTGCCGGTGGCGGCGCCTCAATTGAGCGAAGTGCGCGCCATCGACTGGCTGTGGATCGGCCTGCTCGGTGTGTTCTGTACCGGTGTCGCCCACAGCCTGTTCGTCGCCAGCCTCGCGGTGATCAAGGCACGCACTGCCGCCGTGGTGTTCGCCCTGGAGCCGGTCTACGGCATCACCGTCGCCTGGCTGCTGTTCAACGAAAACCCGACCCTGCGCATGTTGCTGGGGGGTGCGCTGATCATTGTGGCGATTGTGGTCTCCAGCCGGTTCTCAAGTGGCACAAGCAAGAAAGCCATTGCAGCCGAGGCCACATCTCACTGAGTGCGGTCGTTGTGCCCCAGGTCGCGGTCCGGGTCGATCTGGTCGCGGACCCGCTGCTTGAGCACTTTGGCCTCGGGGAAGCCACCGTCCGCCTTGCGCTCCCAGATCTGCACGGCGTCACAGTAGATATGAAAGACCCCGCCGGTGCCTGGCACCAGGGAGACTTTGCCCAGGTCATCACCAAAGGTGCTGAGCAGTTCCTGGGCCAGCCAGGCCGCACGCAACAGCCATTGGCATTGCGTGCAGTAGGTGATGATGATTTCCGGTTTGTTGACGGTCATGATGGGACCTGACTCCAGAGTTTGACGACGCCGCTATGATAGCTCGACCGGAGGCTGTCGAGACGGCGCAACGGGTTGCATCTCCAACTCGAACTCAGACTCGATCATGGCCAGAGCCGCCGGCTGCGGGTTCTCGGTCAGACTGATCACGTCCCAACTGGACGCCATGGACAGCTCCTCCAGGTTGAGCCGGTACTCATCGTCCGTAGCGGATTCGCCGGATATCGCCAAACCCGGAACCACCGCCATGGCAACAGCAACCGGGACGGAACGATGGCTATCGACCCGTTCAAGCTCGTCGTTGGCCGGCACCCCGTCGCGATGCCCAGTGGATGGTTGCATGACGGAGGGCCACATCACTGGCTCGGTAAAGAGCTCAGCCAGCGGTTCATGCTGCGACGGCAGCGCCTCTGACGCTGTGGCTTGATGCTGCTGGCGGCGAACAAACCAGCCCAGCGCCAGCAACGCTATCAGCGCCGACAAACCGGCAATCGGCAGCCAGCCAATCCCGGGGGTTTCAGCAACAACAGGGGCTGGCGTCGCCACGTCGGAAGCAACCGGTTGGGCCTTTACCTTCTGGAGCTCCGCGAGTTGGGTTTGCAGCTCGGCCAAATGTTTTTTCTGGCCGGCGATCAGCTCATCCTGGCCTTGAAGCTTCGCGTTGAGCTCATCGACAGTGGTTTGCAACTGGTGGTTTTGCAGGGCGCTGGCGGCCAGTTGTTCGACAGCGGGATCAACCACTGCGGCGTCCGTTTCCGGTGTCGTCCTGGCCACGGGTGACGGCGCCACGACCGGTTTAACACGGGGGAATGCGGACACCGGGGAACCGGATGCCGCTTCATCAGCGGCGGGAACAACCCCAGGCGCACCCGGCGGATCGATCAGTAACGTGTACTCACGCAGCAATCGCCCATTAGGCTGATTGAGCTGCACGAGGAAATTCAGGAACGGCTCACTCACCGGTTTGTTGGAGGTCACCTGTATCACGCTGCGATTACCGCGCAACACCGGGGTGAACTTCAGGTTGCTGAGGAAAAACGCCCGGTCGACCCCGGCACGGCTGAACTCGTCTGCCGTTGCCAGGCTCACTGACAGCTGGTTTTCCTCCACGCCAGCAGCATCCACCAGTGCGATATCGGCACGCAGCGGTTGATTCAGCGCCGAATGCAGGGTGATTTCACCCAGGCCCAGCGCAGGTGCCCATGCCGAATAAGTGACCGCGGCCCCGGCCAGCAACCACAGAGAACCACCGCGTAAAACCAATCGCCAACACTTGAGCATGAGCATCCTTGAGATCTACAGAAACCATCCGCACGGGTTCGTACATCCGTTACGAACACGATATTGCCGAGTAGTTCTTATAGTCTGTCCAATGCGGTCTCTCAAAAACCTGGCGTTCGGTTATGCCTCAAGACTTTTCAAGGTTGCCCAGGATGTGCCCGTGAACCCGCATGCACACCTTCAAATCCGCCTCATCGACGCCTTCGAACAGTTCGTGACGCAGTTGCGTGGCAATGGTTTCAATTTGTTCGATCAAGGGACGCGCTGGCGCGCAGAGCACGATTTTCTTCGCCCGACGGTCTTCCAGCACTGCCTGGCGTTGCACCAGGCCCTGGCTTTCCAGGCTGTCGAGTAAACGGGCCAGGGTCGGACCTTCGACGCCGACGCTTTGTGCCAGCTCACGCTGGGTCGGTGCTTCTTCGAAACGGGCCAGGTGCAGCAGCACCAGCCAGCGTGCCTGGGACAAGCCCATGCCCGCCAGTCGGCGGTCCAGTTCGGCACGCCAGCCACGGGACATCTGGGCCAATTGCATGCCAAAGCGGTGTTGATCGGTTAACGGCATAAAACACTCATGATTAGACTGAAATAAATAAAAACTAATTATTAGTCAGCTAAGCATGAGCCTCGACTTGAGGCAAGGCTTGATCTGTAGTGAATCGTTACATCAGCACTACGGATGTCTCAAATCTCGAACTCCGACTGCAAGGCAGCGCGAACGCAGTACAACACCCCTTCCGGCACCCGGCCCGCGAATAGCGCGGCGATCTCGGAAACCGGCGGCAACTCGCCTTCGCCGTCGAGGAAGGCGTCCTGGACTTCACCCATCAGGTCTTCAGGCAGATCCAGCGCCTGTTCCAACGACAACTGCTGCTTGCCGATCGCTTCGGCCAGCATGGTGTAGACGTTCTTTTCCGAGCACTGCAACTGACCGGCGATCTGCACCGGCGTCATCCCGGCCCGCGCCAGCGTGATCAGTTCGTGACGTACGTCGGCCACCGGTTTCGGCGCCTCGACCTGGCCGCCGAGCACTTCGAGGAAGGCCTCGCCGTAACGCTCCAGCTTGCGCGCGCCGACACCACTGACCGTGGCCATTTCCGCCAGCGAGGTCGGCTGGCTGCGCAGCATCTCCAGCAAGGTCGAGTCGGGGAAGATGACATACGGCGGCACGCCATGTTCTTCGGCGAGCTTGCGACGCAGGGCGCGCAAGGCTTCCCATTGTTCGCGCTCCTCGCCACGGACCAGCTGGCTCGCCTGGCTCTTGCTGCTTTTCGCCACGGTTTGCGCCTTGAGATCGCGGCGCAGTTCCAGGGTCACTTCACCCTTGAGCAGCGGCCGGCAGCTGTCGCTCAGGCGCAGGCCACCGTAGCCTTCGAGGTCGATGTCCGCCAGACCACGGGCCACCAGTTGGCGGAACAACGAGCGCCATTCGCCCTCCGCCATCGTCTTGCCAACACCATACACCGACAGGTGCTGATGGCCGAAGCTGCGGACCTTCTCGTTGTCCTTGCCCAGCAATACATCCACCAGGTGCCCGACGCCGTAGCGCTGACCGGTGCGGTAGATCGCCGACAGCGCCTGACGCGCAGGCTCCGTGGCATCCCAGGTCTGCACGCCGTCGACGCAGTTGTCGCAATGACCGCAGGGCTCGGGCATGTCTTCGTCGAAGTAGGCCAGCAGCGTTTGTCGACGGCAGCGGGTTTCTTCACAGAGCGAGAGCATGGCGTCGAGCTTGTGCTGCTCCAGACGCTTGTGGCGTTCGTCGCCTTCGGAGTTCTGCAGCATCTGCTTGAGCATCACCACGTCTTGCAGGCCGTAGGCCATCCAGGCATCCGCCGGCAGACCGTCACGGCCACCACGACCGGTTTCCTGGTAATAGGCCTCAAGGGATTTCGGCAAATCGAGGTGCGCGACAAAACGCACGTTGGGCTTGTCGATGCCCATGCCGAACGCCACCGTCGCGACCATGATCAGGCCTTCCTCATTGAGGAAGCGCTTCTGATGGTAGGCCCGCAGATCATTGGGTAGCCCGGCGTGGTACGGCAGCGCCGGGAAGCCTTGCTCGCTGAGGAACGCGGCGACTTCCTCGACTTTCTTGCGCGACAGGCAATACACGATGCCCGCATCGCTACGGCGCTCGGCGAGGAATGCCAGCAACTGCTTGCGCGGCTGTTCCTTGGGCACGATGCGATAAAAGATGTTCGGCCGGTCGAAGCTCGACAGGAAGCGCTCGGCGTCTTGCAGGTGCAGCCGGGTGACGATTTCTTCCCGGGTGCGCTTGTCGGCCGTGGCGGTCAGGGCGATGCGCGGCACGTCGGGGAACATTTCCGCCAACTGGCCCAGTTGCAGGTATTCCGGGCGGAAATCGTGGCCCCATTGCGACACGCAGTGCGCTTCGTCGATGGCGAACAGGGAGATGTCCAGGCCCTGCAGGAAGGACAACATACGCGGCTGGACCAGGCGCTCCGGCGCCAGATAGAGCATTTTCACTTCACCGCGGCGGATACGGGCGGCGAGGTCGCGTTGCTGCTCGGCACTGAGGGTGGAGTTCAACGCGGCGGCGGCCACGCCCAGTTCTTCGAGGGTAGCGACTTGATCGTCCATCAGTGCGATCAGCGGCGAGACCACCACGGCCAGGCCTTCGCGCAACAGCGCCGGAACCTGGAAGCACAGGGACTTGCCGCCGCCGGTAGGCATCAGGACCAGGGCATCGCCGCCGCTGGCCACGCGCTCAATGATTGCACCCTGGCGGCCACGGAAACTGTCGTAGCCGAAGATGTCCTTGAGGACGCGTTGAGCCTGTTCGAGCATAAAAACTCCAAAAATCACCGAAACATCCCTGCAAGGCTGGTTCAGAACCCGCGACGCTGCACCGATAAATCGTAAGTGCGCATTGCATGACGCTTCACATTTCAGCCGTGACGCCAGCAGGGCATCACAAAACGCGCGAGTATACCCGAGCCCCGTCCGGCAAAGGGCACCGCTGATAAGACACCGCCAAACCCGATGTGCATAAAAAACTGTGGGAGCGAGCTCGCTCGCGATGAGGCCATCACAGTCAACATTGATTTCGCCTGAACCACCGCTATCGCGAGCAAGCTCGCTCCCACAGAGGTAGCGCTTGACCGAACTGCAAGGGGAGCAGCTCCCACAAACGGGCAAATATGCCGTGCGGCTGGCCCAAGTGCTCAAGAAGGCCTAGAATTCCCGCATCGAACATTCCCCAAGGTAGTCCTTTAATGTCCTTCGCTGAGCAACTAACCCGCCTGCAAGTCTTCCTCGACGCTGATGAACTGCATGACGAGGCGCTGGACTACGTGGCCGCCCACGGCTACCTCACCGCGCTGTCGATCTGTTCCGAAGTCGTTCCTGATCGTGAGTGGATCGATGCACTTTTCGCCGAGGAGCCGCATTACAGCAGCGAAGCCCAGCGCGAAGAGATCGAAGCCACCCTGATCGGCCTCAAGGCCCACATCGCTCGCCAGCTGGCCTCCGATGAAGAATTCGAACTGCCATGCGACCTGGACCTGGGCGACGAGCCGGACGATTCCGACCTGCGCGGCTGGTGCATCGGCTTCATGGAAGGCGTATTCCTGCGCGAAGCGGCCTGGTTCGAAAGCGCCGAAGACGAAGTCAGCGAAATGCTGCTGCCGATCATGGTCGGTTCGGGCCTGTTCGACGAGCAGCCGGAGTTCGAAGACATCGCCAAAGATGCCAACCTGATGGACGACATGATCGTACAGATCCCGGAAGCCCTGACCGCGCTGTACCTGCTGTGCAACGCGCCAGACGAAAAACCGGCGATTCTCAAGCCCCGCCACCACTAAGGTTCTGCCTATGGACAACCCCATAGGCAACCGCCCCCTGATGTTGCGCTACGTGCTGCTGGCCATCGGCTGGCTAAGCGTGGCGCTGGGGGTGATCGGGATTTTCCTGCCGGTATTGCCCACCACCCCTTTCCTGCTGCTGGCGGCCGCCTGCTTCGCCCGCAGTTCGCCGCGCTTTTATCAATGGCTGGTCGAGCATCCACGGCTTGGCCCGTGGATTCGCGATTACCTCAACGGCAACGGCATTCCACTCAAGGGCAAGGTCTACGCCATTGGCCTGATGTGGCCGAGTATCCTGTTCTCCTGCTACCTGGTACCGCTGTACTGGGCACGGTGCTTCATGCTGACTAGTGCGGTGCTGGTGACGATTTACATCCTCAAGCAGAAAACCCTGCGAAAATCCTGAAATTTCCCGCGACCATTGTGGCGAGGGGGCTTGCCCCCGTTGGGTTGCGCAGCAGCCCTAAAGCCATTCACCGCAGATCACCAGATAGATCGCGCTCACAGGTTCACGGCGGCTTCGCCACCGAACGGGGCGGTGCGGCGTTCCGACAAGCCCCCTCGCCACAAAAAACTCAGTGAGCGTCCTTCGGCCGACGACCTGCCCTGCCCCGGCAAAAACACCACCTAAACTTCACAAACCTACACTCGAGCAGCCAGACATGGCCCGCAGTCTGCGTAGTCCAGGATGGCCAACGCTCCGACTTCGGCTCGGCGGCTGGTTGCTGCTGGCTGGTTTGGTACTGACTGTATGCAACGGGGTCCGGGCCGACTGGGATTTTGCGCAGATCCTGCAAACCGTTGAAAAACGCTACGGCCCCCTTGGACCGGCGCGAGCTCGGATCGAGGCCTGGAGTCAAATGCTGCAAAGTGCACGCGGCGCCCCCGAACGCGAGCAGCTCAACGCGGTGAACCGCTTCTTCGATCAACAGCTGAACTTCCAGGACGACACACGCATCTGGCAACAGACCGATTACTGGGCCACGCCCGTCGAAGCCCTGATCAAGGGCGCCGCCGATTGCGAAGACTATGCTCTGGCGAAGTATTTCAGCCTGCGCCGGCTTGGTATTCCCAGCGAAAAACTGCGCATCACCTACGTCAAGGCCTTGAGCCAGAACCAGGCGCACATGGTGTTGACGTTCTACAGCACCCCCACGAGCGAACCACTGGTGCTGGACAACCTGATCGGCGATATCCGCCCCGCCTCCCAACGCAAAGACTTGCTGCCGGTGTACGCCTTCAATGCCGAAGGCCTGTACCTGCCGGGCAAAAACGGCGGCCAGCGCAGCAGCGACTCGAAAAAGCTGTCGCGCTGGCAGGACGTGTTGAAAAAGATGCAGGCCGAAGGGTTCGACATCGGCGACGGCTAACCGCCTTGGCAAGGAGCGAAGCATGACACTGCGAAAACAATTGTTCCTGGCAATCTGCCTGTTCCTGCTGGTGGCGTTCAGTGGCAGTTTTTTTGCCAGCCTGGAAAGCTCCCGCGAACAAACGCTCAGCCAACTGCGCGCCCACGCCCAGGACGCGGCCACCGCGCTGGGGCTGTCGCTGACGGCACAGGTCGATGACCCGGCAATGATGGAACTGATGGTCAGCTCGATTTTCGACAGCGGCTATTTCAGCAGCATCCGCGTCATCAGGCTCAAGGATCAGCAAACCCTGGTGCAACGCTCCGCACCGACAAAAATCGACGGTGTGCCTGACTGGTTCGTCAACCTGGTCGACCTGCGCCCGGAAGGCGGCGATGCCCTGATCATGCGCGGCTGGGAACAACTGGCACGGGTCGAAGTGCTGAGCAATCCGCAATTCGCCCTGGCCAAGCTCTGGGAAAGCACCCTTGGCAGCCTGATCTGGCTGCTACTGTGCGGGCTGTTCAGCGCCGTGATTGGAGGATGGATGCTGCGCCGGCAATTTCGCCCACTCGACAGCATGGTCCGACAAGCCGAGGCCATCAGCAAACGCGAATTTCTCAGTCTGCCGAAACTGCCGCGCACACCGGAATTGAAACGGGTCGTGCTGGCGATGAACCAGATGGTCGAGAAGCTCAAGGCGCTGTTCGTCGAGGAGGCTGCACGCAGCGAAAAACTGCGGGCCGAATCCTATCTGGACAGCCTCACCGGCCTGGCCAACCGACGCCTGCTCGACGAGCAACTGGCCGACCATTTACGCGTGTGCGAACAGAGCCGTGACGGCCATTTGCTGATGTTGCGAATCAACGACCTGAACGGCCTCAACCAGCGCCTGGGTGGCCAACGGACTGATGCGCTGATCACTGCCGTCGGCGAGTTGCTCAAGCGCCTGACTCAATTGCCGGAGCGTCGAACCTGGCTGGCGGCGCGCAACCGTGGCGGCGAATTCAGCCTGCTGACACCGGGTCTGGATGCTGAAAGTGCCGCGCGCCTGGCCGCCGATGTCAGCGTCAGCCTGGAGAACCTGCGCCTGACCGGCGCCAGCGATTGCATGCCGGTCGCCCATCTGGGCGTTGTCGCCTACCGCCCCGGTGAGCCGATCAGCACCGTTCTCCTGCGCCTTGATCAGGCGCTGACGGAGTCCCGGCAGCATCCCGAACGCCCCTGGGTTCATTTGAGCCATCGTGACACGGCACCCAATCACTCCCAGCACGACTGGCGCACCTGGATCGACGACGCCCTGACCCATGGCAAAGTGCAGCTGTACTTTCAGCCCGTCGTGCAATGCGCCGACACCCGCCAGATGCTGCATCACAAAGTACTCGCACGCCTGCTCGACCCGCAGGGCGAAGCGATTGCCGCGGGGCATTTCCTGCCGTGGATCGAGCGTCTCGGCTGGTCGGGACGGTTCGACCTGGCGATGCTCGAAGCCACGCTGGACGAGCTGGTGGTCAACCGCAGCCCCTTGGCATTGAGCCTGTCCGGGAGCACCCTGCGCGATCCGGTGCAATGGAAAACAATTCTCGACCTGCTCGAATCCCTTCCCGAACTGGCGCCGCTGTTGACCCTGGAAATCGACGAACGCCAGTTGCCCTCCCCCGAAGTGCTGCAGAACCTTTGCAGCACATTGCTCAAGACCGGTTATCGAGTCGGCCTGCAACACTTTGGCGGGCGCTTCAGCCAGATCGGCAACCTGACCCAATTGGGCTTGGCGTACCTGAAAATCGATGGAGCCTACATTCGCAACATCGACGAGCAGCCTGACAAACGGCTGTTCATCGACGCGATCTTTCGCGCGACCCACAGCATAGATTTGCCGCTGATTGCGGAAATGGTCGAGACGCGTGGGGAACTGGAGGTCATCAGTGAGTTGGGAATATTCGGGGCCATGGGTCGATTGATCGGGGCGCCCAGGTTTTCTAACCACTGACCGGGCATCGACCATTGTCCCGGGCAACAAAAAACCCGCCTCCCCTTCACAGGGATGGCGGGTTCTTTAGCGGGTTTTCAGGTCACACGGTATCCACCTTCAACGAATGATCGTTGAGCATGCCGTTGATAATGGTCCCCGTGTCATGCCCACCCGCGATCACCCCACCCGCGCCTGGCGTTACACCGTATTGACTGGCGAGGTCGACGCCGGCCAGGTCGATGGTCTGGTTCGGCGCGGCACCGGCCATGGCGCTGACGTCGATGCTGGTCACTGTCGACGGCCCGCTGCCGGTGACGGTGAAGTGCAGGTAATCATCCAGCGAAGCCGTGGTGCCGCTTTCCCCTTGCAGCAGTTGCGACAGGTCGAGTTTGTCGGTGCCGGGCGTGAAGTCAGTGATTACGTCATGGCCACTGTTGCCCTTGAACCACTGGAAGGTATCGCCCCCCGCCCCCCCGGTCAGGGTGTTATTGCCCAGGCCACCAATCAGCAAGTCATCGCCGCTCCCGCCGCTGAGGATGTCGTTGCCAAGGCCGCCATTGATCGTGTTGTTAGTGTTGTCGCCGGTCAGGGTGTCGTTGAAATTCGAGCCGATGAGGTTTTCGATACCGGTCAGGGTGTCAGTGCCGGCACCGAGAGTGTTTTGCCCACCCGACAGGCTGAGGCCGACCGTCACCCCAGCCGTGGCGTGGGCGTAACTGGCTGTGTCGATACCCGTGCCGCCATCAAGGATGTCATTGCCCTGGCCGCTGAAGAGCAGATCATTGCCGGCGCCACCATGCAGCTCGTTGTTGCCGGAACCGGCAGTGAGCACATCGTTGCCGTCGCCGGCATTGATGATGTTGTTGCCCGTGCCCGCCACCAATACGTCATCCCCGCTGGTACCGGTGAGGGTATGGCCGTCCTGATAGCTGATGGTCAGGTTGGCCGAGTCGCTGCCGCCGTGGTTGTCGTTGGCGGTGTAGGTGCCGTGGTAGTCCGTAGTGACTTCGTGTGCTCCGGCGTAGTTGACGGTCATGGTCAGTTCGTAGTTTTCTGCCCCATTCTTATTGCCGCCACTGGAGTTGGCGATGTTGGTCACGTGGATCTGGTAAGTGCCATCGGCGCCTGCGGTGATGGTGTCACCATCGGCGATGCTTACGAACGCCCCACCGTTGAGCGAATACTCCATCGTGATGTGCCCGGCATCCAGGTTGTGATTGAGGTTGAGTGTCTCTCCTTGATTCAGCTTGACCGTGATGAAGTCTTCATTGTTGCCATTGGAGTTGTTCGCTGCGCCAAGATAACCACTGACCACCAGCAGCGCCGTCATGGTCGCCGCGTTGGCCGCAAAGGCGTTGCGCACGTTGGCCAGATTCTGGTTGCCGGGGTTGTTGTTTTCGCCGGCGAAGCTGATCGCGCCGGTGCCGGTGAAGTCCGCACCTTTCACGACCCAGCCGGTGTTGAACGAGGTCGGTGTCGCCGAAAGTTGGTCGCCATTGGGGTCGGTGTCGTTGGCCAGCAACAGTTCGCCCGGCACCACGATGGTGCCCGAGAGCACGTTGGTGATGACGTGGTCGTCCACCGCCACCGGAGGCGCGTTGGGGATCACTTTCACGGTCAGCGTCGAGCTGGCGAGGTCGCCATCGTTGTCGCTGGCGGTGAAGCCGATGTTCTCGGTGATCACCACCGCAGTGGTTTTCTGCGAGGTGTAGTTGTAATCGCCAGTGTCGAGGTTGATCACCAACGTGCCGCCGTTGTTGGTGGCGATGCTCACCGTGTTGTTCACGGTGTTGAAGGTGCCGTGGTTGGTGCCACCGCTTGACGTCAACGAACCCTGGCCGCTGAGGGCGTTTGGATCGTAAGTGTAGGTAGTGCCGTCGACCACGATGGATTTGATGAAACCGCCATCAGCGCCGAACGTGCCGCCCTCACCCAGCAACGAACCGGTGACCGGTGAGCCGACCACGGTGCCGGACAGCACCGAGTTGAGTTGGTTGAGGTCAGTGACCACCACCGCATTTGTGTTGGTGTGGCTGATGCCGTCGTAGGCCAGCGGATCGAGGTTGGCGTTGCTCACGCCACTGCCCAGGCCGATCGCGTAGTTCTTGATGTTGTTGGCATCGAGGAAGGCTTTCAGCGCGGTTTCGTCGGCGGTGCCGATTTCCTGGCCGGTGGTGGGCTTGCCGTCAGAGAAGAAGTAGCCGACGTTTTGCGCACCGGTCAGTTTGCCCGAAGTGTTGAACGCGGCCTGCATGGTCACCACGGCCGCGTCGTAGTTGGTCCCGCCGTTCGCGGTGAGGCCGGCCAGCAGTGTCTTGGCGGTCGCGACATCGACCCACACAGAGGTCATGTCGGTAGCACTGCTGCTGAAGGTGACGAGCTGCACTTTCACATCGCCGAGGTCATCGTATTTATCCAGCAAGGCACTGATGGCCTGCTTGGCCAGGGCCAGGCGCGACAGGCCCGACACGCCGGATGGGTCGGCCATGCTGCCGGAGACGTCGAGCACGATCAGCAGATTGGAATCGATCTCCACCGCCGCCACCGAGCGATCCGTTGCCACCGCCTTGGGCACGTCATCGACAATGTTGACCACGATGGTGCTGGTGCTGCTGTTGCCCAGCGCATCGGTCGCTTTGTAGGTGAAGCTTTCACTCAGGCTGTTCGGCCCGTCGTTGGCATTCGGCAAGGTTTTCGGAGCCGAGGTCAGCGTGTAGGTATAGCTGCCGTCGGGGTTGATCAGGATCTTTCCGTAGGTGCCTGTCGCGCTGCCGACCAGGGTGTAGGTGAGCGCGCCGCTGGCACCCGAGACCGAACCGACCAGGGTCCCGGACGCGGTTTCGCCAGTGTTGCCCGGGTCGCTGCCGGTGACCGTACCGGCGACCAGGTCCAGCCCGTCCTTGCTCAGGTCGAGGGCTTTTTCGTAGACCGTCACGTCGCTATCGGGGTTGGCCTTGATCGTGCTGCTGGCGACGTCGATGGTGATGGTGGTGGTGCTTTCATCGCCATCGGCATCACGCACGGTGTAGGTGAACGTGTCAGTGGCGCCCGGATCGCCGACGGAATCCTGGTTGCTGTGATACACCGCGTTGCCGTTGGCATCGAGGGTCAGGTAGCCATAGGTGCCGTTGATCTGGTTACCCAGTCCGCCGATGGCCGAGGTCGAGGTGTTGCCGCCGGCACGCACGCCGACCACCGTCGCCGGACCATCGGCGCCGCTGGCGTCATTGCCCAGCACACTGATGTTGACGGTGCCGCCCTCCACTACCGACGACGAGTCAGGTTTGGCGTTCGGCAAGTCATCGATGATGTTGACGTTGATCTGCCCGGTCGCCGTGTCGCCATTGCTATCGGTAGCGACGACGTTGAAGTTCTCGGTCAGGCTGTTGGCGCCGTTGGCGGTTGGATGGGCTTCGTTATCGTTGAGGGTGTAGCTGTAGCTGATTACCCCGGTCGCCGGGTTGTAATCGGTGATGGTCAGGGTGCTGCCCAGTAGCGTAACGGCCGTTTGCGGGAAACCGGCGGCCACGCCTCCGCTGACGACAGTGATGCCGCCCACGGTCAGGGTCGTTACGCCGTCCAGTGCGGTGACGGTGAAGGTGCCGCTCTGGGTCAGGGCCGATGCGTTGGGGTTGCTGCCGTCGCCGAGATTTTTTTCGTAGACCGTCAGCTCACCGCCATACACGTTGAGGCCGTCGAGGGTCACCGGATCGTCGTTGTTGTAGACGTTGAGTACCAGGTTGGCGGTGCTGCTGTCGCCGTCCGAATCGGTGATTGTGTAGGTGAAGGTTTCGGTGCCGTCACCACCGCCGTGCAACGCCTTGAAGTCGGCATCGCTGGTGTTCAGGGTGTAGGTGTAAGTGCCGTTGGCATTCAGCACCAGGGTGCCGTAGGTGCCGGTGAAGGTGCCGGGGGTGATGGGTCCGGCGTTTTCGCCGATCGTCACGCGGTCGGCGCCTTGCACGTCGTTGGTCAGCACGTTGCCGTTGAGGGTCAGCAGGGTTTCCGAAGCCGTTGATGCATTGCTGTCGTACACGCCTTTCGGCAGGTCGTCGACGATGTTCACGTCGAGAGAACCGGTGGCAGTGGTGCCGTTGTCGTCGACCACAGTCACCGCGAACTGCTCAGGCAGGGTGTTGGCACCGTTGGCGGTTGGGTGGGCTTCGTTGTCCACCAGGGTGTAGCTGTAGCTGACCACGCCGGTTACCGCATTGAACCCGGTAATG
The DNA here is from genome assembly GCF_058802985.1 of Pseudomonas sp. GW822-FHT01E03. Taxonomy (NCBI): domain Bacteria; kingdom Pseudomonadati; phylum Pseudomonadota; class Gammaproteobacteria; order Pseudomonadales; family Pseudomonadaceae; genus Pseudomonas; species Pseudomonas sp. GW822-FHT01E03. The sequence continues at coordinate 86,645 of NZ_JBXAOQ010000009.1, read as the reverse complement.
GTCAGGGTGCTGCCCAGTGGGGTGGTGATCGATTGCGGGAAGCCGGCGGCCACGCCAGCGGTGACCACGGCGATGCCGCCGACAGTCAGGGTCGTCACGCCGTCGAGTGCAGTGACGGTGAAAGTACCGCTCTGGGTCAGGGCCGACGCGTTGGGGTTGCTGCCGTCGCCGAGATTTTTTTCGTAGACCGTCAGCTCACCGCCATACACGTTGAGGCCGTCGAGGGTCACCGGATCGTCGTTGTTGTATACGTTGAGCACCAGGTTGGCGGTGCTGCTGTCGCCGTCCGAATCGGTGATTGTGTAGGTGAAGGTTTCGGTGCCGTCGCCACCGCCGTGCAGGGCTTTGAAGTCGGCATCGCTGGTGTTGAGGGTGTAGGTGTAAGTGCCATTGGCATTCAGCACCAGGGTGCCGTAGGTGCCGGTGAAGGTGCCGGGGGTGATGGGTCCGGCGTTTTCGCCGAGCGTCACCCGATCGGCGCCCTGCACGTCGTTGCTCAGCACGTTTCCGTTGAGGGTCAGCTGGGTTTCCGAAGCCGTTGATGCATTGCTGTCGTACACGCCCTTCGGCAGGTCGTCGACGATATTCACGTCGAGGGAACCGGTGGCAGTGGTGCCGTTATCATCGACCACGGTCACGGCGAACTGCTCAGGCAGGGTGTTGGCACCGTTGGCGGTTGGGTGCGCTTCGTTATCGTTCAGGGTGTAGCTGTAGCTGACCACGCCGGTGGCGGCGTTGAACCCGGTAATGGTCAAGGTGCTGCCCAGTGGGGTGGTGATCGATTGCGGGAAGCCGGCGGCCACGCCAGCGGTGACTACGGCGATGCCGCCGACAGTCAAGGTCGTTACACCGTCGAGTGCAGTGACGGTGAAGGTGCCGCTCTGGATCAGGGCCGACGCGTTGGGGTTGCTGCCGTCGCCGAGATTTTTTTCGTAGACCGTCAGCTCACCGCCATACACGTTGAGGCCGTCGAGGGTCACCGGATTGTCGTTGTTGGAGACGTTGAGCACCAGGTAGGCGGTACGGCTGTCGCCGTCCGAATCGGTGATTGTGTAGGTGAAGGTTTCGGTGCCGTCGCCACCACCGTGCAGGGCTTTGAAGTCAGCATCGCTGGTTTTGAGGGTGTAGGTGTAAGTGCCGTTGGCATTCAGCACCAGAGTGCCGTAGGTGCCGGTGAAGGTGCCGGGGGTGATGGGTCCGGCGTTTTCGCCGATCGTCACGCGGTCGGCGCCTTGCACGTCGTTGGTCAGCACGTTGCCGTTGAGGGTCAGTTGGGTTTCCGAAGCCGTTGATGCATTGCTGTCGTCCACGCCCTTCGGCAAGTCATCGACGATGTTGACGTTGATCTGCCCGGTTGCACTGTCGCCATCGCTGTCGGTAGCGACGACGTTGAAGTTCTCGGTCAGGCTGTTGGCGCCGTTGGCGGTCGGGTGCGCTTCATTGTCGTTGAGGGTGTAGCTGTAACTCACCACGCCAGTGGCGGCGTTGAACCCGGTAATGGTCAGGGTGCTGCCCAACGGCGTGACGGCGGTTTGCGGGAAACCGGCGGCCACGCCAGCGGTGACCACGGCGATGCCGCCGACGGTCAAGGTCGTTACACCGTCGAGTGCAGTGACGGTGAAGGTGCCGCTCTGGGTCAGGGCCGATGCGTTGGGGTTGCTGCCGTCGCCGAGATTTTTTTCGTAGACCGTCAGCTCACCGCCATACACGTTGAGGCCGTTGAGGGTCACCGGATCGTCGTTGTTGTAGACGTTGAGTACCAGGTTGGCGGTGCTGCTGTCGCCGTCCGAATCGGTGATTGTGTAGGTGAAGGTTTCGGTGCCGTTGCCGCCGCCGTGCAACGCCTTAAAGTCGGCATCGCTGGTGTTGAGGGTGTAGGTGTAAGTGCCGTTGGCATTCAGTACCAGAGTGCCGTAGGTGCCGGTGAAGGTGCCGGGGGTGATCGGCCCGGCGTTTTCGCCGAGCATCACCCGGTCAGCACCTTGCACGTCGTTGCTCAGCACGTTGCCGTTGAGGGTCAGCAGGGTTTCCGAAGCCGTTGATGCATTGCTGTCGTACACGCCTTTCGGCAGGTCGTCGACGATGTTCACGTCGAGAGAACCGGTGGCAGTGGTGCCGTTGTCGTCGACCACAGTCACCGCGAACTGCTCAGGCAGGGTGTTGGCACCGTTGGCGGTTGGGTGCGCTTCGTTATCGTTCAGGGTGTAGCTGTAGCTCACCACGCCGGTCGCCGCGTTGAACCCGGTAATGGTCAGGGTGCTGCCCAGTGGGGTGGTGATCGATTGCGGGAAGCCGGCGGCCACGCCAGCGGTGACCACGGCGATGCCGCCGACAGTCAGGGTCGTCACGCCGTCGAGTGCAGTGACGGTGAAAGTACCGCTCTGGGTCAGGGCCGGTGTATCCGGGTTGCTGCCGTCGCTGAGGTTTTTCTCGAAGACGGTCAACTCACCGCCCTCAGTATTCAAACCGCCAATCGTGATCGGGTCATCGTTGTTGTGGATCTGCAGTACCAGGTTGGCGGTACTGGTGTCGCCATCGGCGTCTGTCAGCGTATAGGCGAAGGTTTCGGTGCCATTGCCGCCGCCGTGCAACGCCTTGAAGTCGGCATCGCTGGTGTTGAGGGTGTAGGTGTAAGTGCCGTTGGCATTCAGCACCAGGGTGCCGTAGGTGCCGGTGAAGGTACCGGGAGTGATCGGGCCGGCGTTTTCGCCGAGCGTCACGCGGTCAGCGCCTTGCACGTCGTTGCTCAGCACGTTGCCGTTGAGCGTGAGCAGGGTTTCCGAGGCGGTGCCATTGCTGTCGCCCACGGCGTTGGGCAGGTCGTCGACGATGTTCACGTCGAGAGAACCGGTGGCAGTGGTGCCGTTGTCGTCGACCACGGTCACGGAGAACTGCTCGGGCAATGTATTGGCGCCGGCGGCGGTTGGGTGGGCTTCGTTATCGACCAGCGTGTAGCTGTAGCTGACCACGCCGGTCGCCGCGTTGAACCCGGTGATGGTCAGGGTGCTACCCAGTGGGGTGGTGATCGATTGCGGGAAGCCGGCGGCCACGCCAGCGGTGACCACGGCAATGCCGCCGACGGTCAGGGTCGTCACGCCGTCGAGGGCGGCGACGGTGAAGGTGCCGTTCTGGGTCAGGGCAGTGGCATCCGGTGCACTGCCGTCGCCGAGGTTTTTCTCGAAAACGGTTAACTCGCCGCCCTCAGTATTCAAACCGCCAATCGTGATCGGGTCATCGTTGTTGTGGATCTGCAGTACCAGGTTGGCGGTGCTGCTGTCGCCGTCCGAATCGGTGATTGTGTAGGTGAAGGTTTCGGTGCCGTCACCACCGCCGTGCAGGGCTTTGAAATCCGCATCGCTGGTGTTGAGGGTGTAGGTGTAAGTGCCGTTGGCATTCAGCACCAGGGTGCCGTAGGTGCCGGTGAAGGTACCGGGGGTGATCGGGCCGGCGTTTTCGCCGAGCGGCACGCGGTCTGCGCCTTGTACGTCGTTGCTCAGCACGTTGCCGTTGAGCGTCAGCAGGGTTTCCGAGGCGGTGCCATTGTTGTCGCCCACGGCGCTGGGCAGGTCGTCAACGATGTTCACGTCCAGTGAACCGGTGGCAGTGGTGCCGTTGTCGTCGACCACGGTCACGGCGAACTGCTCGGGCAATGTGTTGGCGCCGTTGGCAGTTGGGTGGGCTTCGTTATCGACCAGCGTGTAGCTGTAACTGACCACGCCGGTTACCGCATTGAACCCGGTGATGGTCAGGGTGCTGCCCAGAGGTGTGGTGATCGATTGCGGGAAACCGGCGGCCACGCCAGCGGTGACCACGGCGATGCCGCCGACGATCAGGGTCGTCACGCCGTCGAGGGCGGCGACGGTGAAGGTGCCATTCTGGGTCAGGGCAGTGGCATCCGGTGCACTGCCGTCGCTGAGGTTTTTCTCGAAGACGGTCAACTCACCGCCCCCGGCATTCAAACCGCCAATCGTGATCGGGTCATCGTTGTTGTGGATCTGCAGCACCAGGTTGGCGGTGCTGCTGTCACCATCGGCGTCTGTCAGCGTATAGGCGAAGGTTTCCGTGCCATTGCCGCCGCCGTGCAACGCCTTGAAGTCGGTATCGCTGGTGTTGAGGGTGTAGGTGTAAGTGCCGTTGGCATTCAGCACCAAAGTGCCGTAGGTGCCGGTGAAGGTACCGGGGGTGATCGGGCCGGCGTTTTCGCCGAGCGTCACGCGGTCAGCGCCTTGCACGTCGTTGCTCAGCACGTTGCCGTTGAGCGTGAGCAGGGTTTCCGAGGCGGTGCCATTGCTGTCGCCCACGGCGTTGGGCAGGTCGTCGACGATGTTCACGTCCAGTGAACCGGTGGCAGTGGTGCCGTTGTCGTCGACCACGGTCACGGCGAACTGCTCGGGCAATGTGTTGGCGCCGTTGGCAATTGGGTGGGCTTCGTTATCGACCTGCGTGTAGCTGTAGCTGACCACGCCGGTCGCCGCGTTGAACCCGGTGATGGTCAGGGTGCTACCCAGCGGGGTGGTGATCGATTGCGGGAAACCGGCGGCCACGCCAGCGGTGACCACGGCGATGCCGCCGACGGTCAGGGTCGTCACGCCGTCGAGGGCGGCGACGGTGAAGGTGCCGTTCTGGGTCAGGGCAGTGGCATCCGGTGCGCTGCCGTCGCTGAGGTTTTTCTCGAAGACGGTCAACTCACCGCCCCCGGCATTCAAACCGCCAATCGTGATCGGGTCATCGTTGTTGTGGATTTGCAGTACCAGGTTGGCGGTGCTGGTGTCGCCATCGGCGTCTGTCAGCGTATAGGTGAAGGTTTCCGTGCCATTGCCGTCGCCGTGCAATGCCTGGAAGTCGGCATCGCTGGTGTTCAGGGTGTAGGTGTAAGTGCCGTTGGCATTCAGTACCAGGGTGCCGTAGGTGCCGGTGAAGGTGCCGGGGGTGATCGGGCCGCTACTCTCCCCAACCGTTACCCGATCGGCGCCTTGCACGTCGTTGCTCAGCACATTGCCGTTGAGCGTCAGCAGGGTTTCCGAGGCGGTGCCATTGTTGTCATCGACTGCTTGCGGCACGTCGTCGATGATGCTGATATCCAGCGTACCGGTAACGCTGTCGCCATTGCTGTCGCTGGCCACCACGGTGACGTGTTCGGCAAGACTATTGGCACCCTCGCCGCTTGCGTGGGTTTCGGCACGGTTGAGGGTGTAGCTGTAACTGACCACGCCCGTGCCCGGGTCGTAACCGGTGATGGTCAAGGTACTGCCCAGAGGTGAGGTGATCGATTGCGGAAAACCTGCCGCCACACCGCCGCTGATCAAGTTGATTGCGCCGATGCTGAGGCTGGTCAGCCCGTCTGGCGCATTGATGGTGAAGGTGCCGCTTCGCGTCAGCGAAACTTCGTTCCTCGCCGAACCGTCGGCCAGGTTGGCTTCATTGACAGTCCGCTCGCCGTTCTGCTCCGACAGGCCGACGAAGGTGACCGGATTGTTCGGCACCTGCGGCGGCACCACAGGGGCTTCGTCCGCTACAGCGATGTCCGGATTAACGTTAAGTCGTTCTTCGGGAAATTCGGGAATGCCATTGAACCCGGCAGTGGGGAAGCCGATGACAGGATCGACTCGCCCGCCCACTTCTTCGAGCATGACAAAACTATGGCCACTGCCCGGGATGCCGCCCGGTACTCCGGTAGTCATGGCAGGCCCGGCAGCGGTGGCTTCAGCGGTTTGGGTCGGGTCGTCGCCCGCCGCAATGGCTTTTTGCAGCTGTTCGACATCGGTCAGTTGCGCTTCGCTCGGTGTCATCGCTTCGGGTGAGTCGATATGGGGAATCTGATTGGCGAGCAACTGCGGCGTCATCTGCATGCTGCTGTCGCGCCCGAGGGTCAGTTCCTGGCCATTTTGCAGATGTACCGCCACCGCACCTTCAGCGCCGGTGCTCAGTCGGTCACCAGCGAACAGCCGGTCCCCCTCGACCAAAGCACGCCGGGTGCCGTCGCTCGCAACCGCGAACACCTGACCGATGACCTTACTGACGATTCCGATGAGCGTTGCCATGTGCACTTCCTCCGCCGCCAACCGCTGTCGGCACCTTGATTGCGCGAAGAACGTGCTCATGGCTCGAGCGGGTTGTCTGGCGGATCGTGTTCCGGGTGCCGGTTTACTTGAGTAAGCCGTGGCCCCGGCAACGATCTCGCCCAGCCAGTCGCTCACGGCGCTGTTTACGATTTCGGGAAAATCCCTCTGCAATCAATGGCATCGGATCCCTGTTCGCAACAACGTTGCCTGTGAGCGATGCGTAACGATCTCGAAGCACTCAAGTGACAAAAAACCGTCGCCACAAGATCGCTCGCATCCCTCCCCTCCAGCACTTCTCCGCTCTATTTCGATAAGTGGATTGGAACTTTCCTAAAACCCTGATGAGCGCCCTAGAGCCCATAAAACAAGGGCTTTCTAATTGAACAATGTGCTGGATTTTGCAGAGCGCATAAGTTTTTTTTGGCATATCCGTTATGAAAAAAATTTCTTGGCTACGCTCCAGAATGTTCTTAGCTCTTTTGTTAAAGATGTGAAACAACTTTACCGGTAAATTTCGTCAAATAATTGGCGACAGACAAGCACCATCAGGAATCAGGGAGATGTACATGCGCCTATTAACCCCCGTCTGCAGCGCGGTTCTTTTGGCCATGGCCTGCTCGTCCCAAGCGCAGGCCATAACGCTGACCGAAGCGATCCAGAGCACCATTGCGACCCACCCGGAACTGGCATCCCGGGTGGACAGCCGACTGTCGGCGGATGAGGACGTGAAGGTCGCCAAAGGGGGCTTTTATCCATCGGTTGATTTGAACGCCGCCTACGGGCGCGGGTACAGCGATAACACCAATACCCGGGCGTTCGGCAATCACCACACCGAAATTCTCAATTACACCCAGTCGGAATTGCGCCTGCGGCAAATGCTCTTCGACGGGTTCAACACTTCCAATGAAGTCGAACGCACCAAAGGCGTGGTCAACTCGCGAGCCTATTACGCTCAGGGTACGGCTCAGGATCTGGCCCTGCGCACCACCGAGGTTTACCTCGAAGTCCTCAAGCGCCGCGAACTGGTGACCCTGGCCAAGAACAACCTGCAAGCGCACTTGCGGGTCAACGACCAGATCGGCCTGCGCACCCAGCGCGGCGTGGGCAGCAACGCCGATGCCGACCAGTCCAGCGCTCGCCGGGCACTGGCGGAAAACAACCTCGACACCGCCGAAGTCGATTTGGCCGATGCCGAGTCGAACTTCTATGCCGTTGTGGGGCGCATGCCCGATGAACTCGAAACCCCGCCGTCGATTCGCGGTGAAGTCCCCACTACCCTGCCCGAAGCCCAGCAGAGCATGGTGGAAAACAACCCTTACCTGAAATCCGCCCAGGCCGACGTGCAATCGGCCGAAAGCCAGTACGAAGTCGCCAAGTCGCCGTTCTACCCTCGCTTCGACGCCGAAGCGGCGGTGGGCGCGAACAACAACCTGCAGGGTGAGGAAGGTCACGACAACGAATGGCGGGTCGGCGTGGTGATGAACTACAACCTGTTCCGCGGCGGCAGCGACAAGGCGCGCCTGGCCTCCGACTCGCACAAGATCAACCAGGCCATGGACATCCGCAACAATGCCCTGCGCCAGCTCAACGAGAACATTCACCTGGCCTGGAACGCCATGGTCAACGCCAAGAAACAAACCCCGACCGCCCGTGAATACGCCGACACCAGTAAGCGCGTGCGCGTCGCCTACCAGGATCAGTTCGGCCTCGGCCAACGGACCCTGCTGGACCTGCTCGACAGCGAAAACGAGCTCTACAACGCCAACCGTCGCTACACCGAAGTGCGCTACACCGAAGAGTTCTCGATGTACCGTGTCCTGGCGAACATGGGCCAGTTGCTGAGCAAGCAACGGGTCGTACTGCCCGCCGACGCGATCGCCCAGACCGAAGTGAAAAACGAAGCTCGTCTACCTGACATGAAGTAGTGCACGGGAGGGTTCAATGACTAGCATGGAACCCGGCAACACCGGTGTCGATCCGCGCCTGAGCTTCGATGACCCGCTTCTGGACGGTCTGTTGATCCTCTGCAAACTCCACGGCGCGACGGTCAGTCGCGCCAGCCTCAGTGCCGGGCTCCCCATGGCACACCAACGCCTGAGCCTGGACCTGCTGCCCCGTGCAGCGGCCCGGGCCGGTTTACAGGCGCGCTTGCTGCGCCGAGACCTCAAAGACATCTCCTCGCTCAATCTGCCCGTGCTCCTGCTGCTCAACAACGGCCGCACGGCTGTGCTGCGTCGTTATGGCGAGGACGGCAAGGTGCTGATCCTGCCCAGCGAAGCCGACGGCGGTGAACAATGGCTCAGCCCAGAGGAGCTGGGCGAACACTACAGTGGCCAGGCATTGTTTGCCCGGCCACGTCACGAACTCGAAGACTTGCGATCGCCGCTGGTGCCTCGGGTCCAGGCCTGGTTTCGCGATACGCTGAAGCTGTCGAAATGGCTGTACAGCGATGCGATCCTGGCGAGCTTCCTGATCAACCTGCTGGGACTGATGGTGCCGCTGTTCGTGATGCAGACCTACGATCGCGTGGTGCCGAACCAGGCCACTTCGACCTTGTGGGTGCTGGCGATCGGTTTGCTGATCGGCACGGCTTTCGAACTGGTGCTGCGAGTTGTGCGCGCGCACTTGCTGGATACCGCCGGCAAGAAAACCGATGTGATCCTGTCGGCCACCCTGTTCGAGCGCATCACCGGCATGGCGATGAAAGCACGGCCGGCGACCATCGGTGGCTTCGCCCAAAGCATTCACGACTTTCAGGGCCTGCGGGAATTTCTCACCGCCGTGACCCTCACCAGCCTGATCGACCTGCCCTTCTGCCTGCTGATGCTGCTGGTGATCGGCCTGCTCGGTGGCTGGCTGGTGGTGATCCCGATGCTGGCGTTTCCCATCACCATCATCTTCGCCATGGTGATCCAGGTGCGCCTGCGCGATACCGTGCAAAAAAGCCTCAGCCTGGGCGCCGAACGCCAGGCACTGCTGATCGAAACCCTCAGCGGCCTGGAAACCCTCAAGGCCTGCAGCGCCGAAAGCGAACGCCAGCACAAATGGGAAAGCACCCACGGCGCCCTCACCCGCCTCGACAGCCACGCGCGCAACCTCTCGGCCCTGGCCACTAACGGCACGTTGTTCATCCAGCAACTGTCCGGCATGGCAATCATCGTCGCCGGGGTCTACAGCATCATCGCCGGCAACCTCAGCGTCGGAGCCCTGGTGGCCAGTTACATGCTCGGTAGCCGGGTACTTGCACCACTGGGTCAGATCGCCGGCCTGATCACCCGCTACCAGCAAGCGCAACTGACCATGAAAAGCACCGATGCGCTGATGGGGCTGCCCCAGGAGCGCGACGCCAGACAACGGCCACTGGAGCGCACCCAACTGCAAGGCGCACTGGATGTTGTCGGCGTAACCTTCCACTACAACGGCCAAAGTGCGCCTGCCCTGGCCAATGCCAGCTTCAGTGTGAAACCCGGCGAGCGCATCGGCATCATCGGCCGCAGCGGCTCAGGCAAAAGTACCCTGGCGCGACTGGTGATGGGCTTCTACGAACCGGATGAAGGCCAGTTGCTGCTCGATGGTCTGGACCTGCGGCAACTGGACGTCGCCGACCTGCGCCATCAAATCGGTTACGTCGCCCACGACCTGCCGCTTTTGGCCGGCAGCCTGCGCGACAACCTGACCCTCGGCGCGCGCTATATCAGCGACTCACGCATGCTCGAAGTGGCAGAGATGACCGGCGTTACCGAACTGGCCCGGCAACACCCGCAAGGCTTCGACCGGCCCGTGGGTGAACGCGGGCAACTGTTGTCCGGCGGCCAGCGCCAGGCCGTATTGATGGCCCGGGCGATGTTGCTCGACCCGCCCATCATGCTGCTCGACGAACCCACCAGCGCCATGGACAACAGCAGCGAAGACGTCCTGCGGCAAAAACTTCACGGATGGGTCCAGGGCAAAACCATCCTGCTGGTGACCCACCGCACCTCGATGCTGAGCCTGGTGGACCGGCTGGTGGTACTGGACAACGGACGGATCGTCGCCGACGGTCCGAAAGACGCGGTCATCGATGCACTGCGCAAGGGCCGTGTCGGCTCTGCGGCCGTCTAGGAGTCGCCCATGTCTGCCGATCAAGGTTCCCGTGGCTACTTCGACAGTTTCAACAAAAGTGCCGAAACCGAGTACATGCCGGAAACCGCCGGCGCCTCCTTGCAGGACTCACCGCGCTGGTCGCGGATCACCGTGTGGCTGGCGGCCGCGCTGTTGGTCAGTGCACTGGTCTGGGCCAAATTCGCCGTGTTGCAGGAAGTGACCATGGGCGAAGGCAAGGCGATTCCGTCAAGCAAGGTCCAGGTGATCCAGAACCTGGAGGGCGGCATCGTCACTGAAATTTTCGTCCGTGAAGGACAGATGGTGAACAAGGGCGACACCTTGCTGCGCCTGGATGACACCCGCTACCTGTCGAACAAGGGCGAAAGCGAAGCCGATCGCTTTGCCTTGACCGCGCAGGTCGAACGGCTTTCGGCCGAAGCCGAAGGCCGGCCGTTCAAGCTGTCGGAAGAAGTGATCGCCAAAGCCCCGCAAGTGGCTGAAGACGAGCGTTCGTTGTACGAACAGCGGCAACGGCGACTGGCCAGCGAGCAGCGCACCCTGAGCGAACAACTTCGGCAAAAAACCCAGGAGTTAGCGGAGTTCCGCTCGAAACAGGGTCAATTCAGTTCAAGCCTGGCGTTGTTGCAACAAGAGATGAACATGTCCGCGCCGCTGGTGGGCACGGGGGCGGTGTCACCGGTGGAAATCCTGCGGCTCAAACGCAGCGCGGTGGAGATTCGCGGCTCATTGAACGCCACCACACTGGCGATTCCCCGGGCGGAATCGGCGATCAACGAAATCAAAAGCAAGATCGACGAGTCGGAGCAAACCTTCCGCTCGGAAGCCGCCAAAGAGCTGAACGAGAAACGCACTGACCTGTCGAAAATCACGGCCTCGAGCATCGCCATCGACGACCGCGTGACCCGCACCACCGTGGTCTCGCCAGTGCACGGCATCATCAAGGTGTTGAAGGTCAACACCATCGGCGGCGTGGTCCAGCCCGGCAGTGACATGGTGGAAATCGTGCCGCTGGAAGACAACCTGCTGATCGAAGCCAAGGTACGCCCACAGGACGTTGCATTCCTGCATCCGGGCCAGAAAGCCATGGTCAAGTTCAGTGCCTACGACTACACCATTTACGGCGGCCTGAGCGCCAAGCTGGAGTTGATCGGCGCTGACACCATCACCGACGATAAGGGCAACAGCTTCTATCTGATTCAGGTGCGTACCGACAAAAACCATTTGGGCGGGGATGTGAAACCACTGCTGATCATCCCGGGGATGGTGGCGACGGTGGACATTATTACCGGGGAGAAAACGGTGCTGGATTATCTGCTCAAGCCGGTGTTGAAGGCGCGGACCGAGGCGATGCGGGAGCGGTAGGCAGTATCCAGAATCTGCAGTGACTGATCTGCCGTCATCGCGAGCAAGCTCGCTCCCACAGTGTCCGTGTCGTACAAAAAATCTGCGAATGCCACTGAACCTGTGGGAGCGAGCTTGCTCGCGATGAGGCCGGCAAGACCACCAATCATTTTTCAGAATGATTACGCTGGTAAACCTCCTCCCCCATCGCCGCAATCTGCCCCTCGATCAACGCTTCGAACGGTTTGAGCAATGGCGCAAACGAAGTCGGCGCTTCGAGGGTTTCCAGCGCCTGCACAATCGCCTCCACCGTCGACAACGCCCCCGGTCCCGGTGCCTTGCGCAACCGATAGCGGGACACACCGCCCTCGGCCAGCGTCACCCTTGGCAACGCCGCCAGCAGCGGATTGAGGTGCAACATCTTGCGTGCCTTGCGCCAGGTACCGTCCGGGACCACCAGCAGCAAGGGTTCGTCTGTCGCGGCACAACCCTGCATCGGTTGGGCATCTTCGCCGGGAAACAGCAACCGCGCCCGATACCCCGGCTGATTCAACAGCGCTGGCAAATCCTCAAACACCTCGCCGACGATCAACTCGGCATTCGTCAACCCAAGCGCCGCCAGACGCGCGGTGTTCAACGCATGATTCACTTCGCTCGGATGCTGCAACAACAGTACCCGGGTGCGGCTGTCGAGGCTGGGAATCAGCGGGCACAGGCAATGAGTTTGCGGGCGCAGACAACGCTGACATTGAATTCTGGACATCGTCTCTACGCCTGATTCAGTTGAGCTTTAAGCAAGTCGCGGAATGTCTGGATCAGCGGCTCGCGGCTACGGCCCCGACGCACGATCATCGAGAACGGCGCTTGATAACCGAAGGTCGCCGGCAGCAGCACCCGCAAGTCACCCTTGTCGGCCCAGGCCTGGGCGTAATGCTCCGGCAGGTAACCGATGTAGGCGCCGGACAGCACCAGGATCAACTGGGCCTCCATACTTTCTACCGTCGCGGCACTGTGCTTGAAACCATGGCGCGCCAGTTCGGCCTGGCTCCAGTAGCCACGACCGACCATTCGCTGCTGGGTGATGACTTGCTCGGGAATGCGCCGCTCGTTGAACAGCGGATGCCGCGTGCTGCAATACAACCAGTGTTGCTCACGGTACAGCGGCATGTACACCAGGCCGCTCATGCGCGTGGAAAACGCACCGATGGCCAGGTCGAGACGGTTGTCCTGCACGCCGAGTTGCAATTCGTAAGGGCTCATCACCGACAGGTGCAAGTGCACGGCCGGGTGTTCCTGGCTGTAGGCGCCGATGGCTTCGGCGAACGGCAGGGCCTTGTCGCTGACGGTGGAGTCGATCACCCCCAGGTTCAAGGTACCGCGCAACTCGCCCTTGAGGGCGGCGGCGTACTGCTCGAAGCCTTCGAGTTCGCCCAACAGACGCAGGGTTTCCTGATGGAACAGTTCGCCCTTGCTGGTCAGGCTGAAACCGCCACGGCCGCGATGGCACAGCACCAGGCCAAGGGCTGCTTCGAGCTGGCTCATGTAGGTGCTGATGGCCGACGTCGAGAGATTGAGCTCCTGCTGGGCGTTGGCGAACCCCTGATGGCGCACCACGCTGACGAAGATGCGCAATAGTTTCAGGTCGGGTAAAGCGTTGGCCATGGAAATGCTCCGATCTCGGGGTGACGCGCAATGCTCGATTCAATGCAAATCCTGGTGGGAGCGAGCTTGCTCGCGATGAGGGCGTAACAGCCAACATCAATGTTGACTGACCCACCGCTATCGCGAGCAAGCTCGCTCCCACCAGGTTTGTTCCCGGCATTGGGTTTTGCGTATGGGGTGAAGTCTAACGCCGCCACTTCCATTAGTTTAGAAAAATCTGAACTAAGTATTTGCCCGTAGCGATTCTTCCCGGCCACTACATTTCGCAGAATCGGCGCCACAAGGTGCGCCCGTCCCTTCCGTGAACGGCGCAACCGACATAAATAAAACAACGACGATGAGGCCCTACCCGTGGACAAGATTCTTCACCAACCACTGGGCGGCAACGAAATGCCGCGCTTCGGCGGCATCGCCACCATGATGCGACTCCCCCATTTGAATACCGCTGCCGGCCTGGACGCTGCCTTCGTAGGCGTGCCCCTGGACATCGGTACTTCCCTGCGCCCCGGCACCCGCTTCGGGCCTCGCGAAATCCGCGCTGAATCGGTAATGATTCGCCCGTACAACATGGCAACCGGTGCTGCGCCGTTCGACTCGCTGTCGGTTGCCGACATTGGCGACATCGCGATCAACACCTTCAACCTGCTGGATGCCGTACGGATCATTGAAGAGTCCTACGACAACATCCTCGAACACGACGTGATCCCGCTGACCCTGGGCGGCGACCACACCATCACCCTGCCGATCCTGCGTGCCATCCATAAAAAGCACGGCAAGGTCGGCCTGGTGCACATCGATGCCCACGCCGATGTGAACGATCACATGTTCGGCGAGAAAATCGCCCACGGCACCACCTTCCGTCGCGCCGTTGAAGAAGGCCTGCTGGACCCGGACCGTGTCGTGCAGATCGGCCTGCGCGCCCAGGGCTACACCGCTGACGACTTCAACTGGAGCCGCAACCAGGGTTTCCGTGTGGTTCAGGCTGAAGAGTGCTGGCACAAATCGCTGGAGCCCTTGATGGCTGAAGTCCGCGAAAAAGTCGGCGGCGGTCCTGTTTACCTGAGCTTCGACATCGACGGCATCGACCCGGCCTGGGCACCTGGTACCGGCACCCCGGAAATCGGCGGTCTGACGACCATTCAGGCAATCGAGATCGTTCGTGGCTGCCAAGGCCTCGACCTGGTCGGTTGCGATCTGGTAGAAGTCTCGCCCGCTTACGACACCACCGGCAACACCTCGCTGCTGGCCGCCAACCTGCTGTACGAAATGCTCTGCGTACTGCCTGGCGTAGTCCACCGCTGAGGACCGGTCATGAGCGAACGTGATCAGGTTCTCAAAGCCGCCGCCGATCTGGTGTCCGCTTTTGCCCGTAACGATCGCGAAGCCTACTTCGGCGCGTTCAGCGCCGATGCCAGCTTCGTCTTCTACACCCTCGAACAGCCCCTGCTGTCGCGCGACGCCTATCAGGCGTTGTGGGACGGCTGGCGCTCTGAGGATGGCTTCGAGGTGCTCTCGTGCACTTCAAGCAACGCTTTCGTCAGCCTGCAGGGTGACGTGGCGATTTTCATCCATGACGTGGCCACCGAGTTGCGCATGCAAGGGGAGCAACACTTCAGCCAGGAGCGCGAGACGATTGTTTTCAAGAAACAAGCGTCTGGCCAAGAACAACAAGGCCTATGGCTGGCCTGCCACGAACATTTATCCGCGATGCCGGAAGGGCTGCCACCCCCTTAGCCAACACAGGTGACGCTCACGCACGATGAGCGCGCCTTTATGATCGGAGCTGATCATGAATAACAAAAACAACGAAAAAAGCCTTAGCAGCATCGAAACAAACGGGGTCGAACAGATCGCGGACAATGAGCGTGACGCCAAGCCCAGCGATCTGTTTCGCCTGATCTTCGGCGGCGCCAACACCTTTGCCACCGCCGTGCTCGGCAGTTTCCCGGTGCTGTTCGGCCTGTCCTTTCAGGCTGGCGTCTGGGCGATTGTGCTGGGCGTGGTACTCGGTGCGCTGATCCTGGCGCCGATGGGCCTGTTCGGCCCCATCAACGGCACCAACAACGCCGTCTCTTCCGGTGCGCACTTCGGCGTGCACGGGCGAATCGTCGGTTCGTTCCTGTCGCTGCTGACCGCTATCGCGTTTTTCTCGCTCTCGGTCTGGAGTTCGGGCGATGCGCTGGTGGGCGGTGCCAAACGCCTGATCGATCTACCGGAAACCGATCTGACCCTGGGCCTGGCCTACGGTCTGTTCGCGCTGCTGGTATTGACCGTGTGCATCTATGGTTTCCGCTTCATGCTGTGGGTCAACCGCATTGCGGTGTGGGCGGCCAGCCTGCTGTTCCTGCTGGGCGTTTTCGCTTTCGCCCCTGCATTCGACAGTCAGTACGCCGGCACCGTAGCCATGGGCCAGGCCGGATTCTGGGCTGCGTTCATCGGGGCAGCATTGGTGGCCATGAGCAACCCGATCTCCTTCGGTGCGTTCCTCGGTGACTGGTCGCGCTACATCCCCCGTGATACGCCCAAAGGCCGGATCATGGTGTCGGTGATCGCTGCGCAACTGGCCACGCTGATTCCGTTTCTGTTCGGCCTCGTCACCGCCACTATCGTAGCGGTCAAGGCACCGGACTACATCGCGGCCAACAACTATGTCGGCGGCCTGCTGGCGGTATCGCCGAGCTGGTTCTTCCTGCCGGTGTGCCTGATCGCGGTCATCGGCGGCATGTCCACCGGCACCACTTCGCTGTACGGCACCGGCCTGGACATGTCCAGCGTGTTCCCTCGGGTGCTATCGCGGGTCAAGGCCACGCTGCTGATCGGTGTGATGTCGATTGCCTTCATCTTCATCGGGCGCTTCGCGGCCAACCTGGTACAGAGCGTGTCGACCTTCGCCGTGCTGATCATCACCTGCACCACCCCGTGGATGGTGATCATGATCATCGGCCTGCTGGTGCGTCGCGGCTTCTACTGCCCGGATGACCTGCAAGTGTTCACCCGCGGCGAGAAAGGTGGCCGCTACTGGTTCACCCACGGCTGGAACTGGCGAGGCCTAGGTGCCTGGATCCCGAGCGCGGCCGTTGGCCTGTGCTTCGTGAACCTGCCGGGTCAGTTTGTCGGGCCGCTGGGTGAAATGGCCGGTGGTATCGACATCAGCCTGCCGGTGACCCTGGGCCTGGCATCGGTGGTGTACCTGGTTCTGCTGAGCCTGTTCCCGGAATCGAGCGCAGTGTTCGGTCCGAACGACCCTCGCAGCAAGAGCACGGATTCGCTCGCTAAACCGGCGATGCGTCAAGCCGCCTGATTCAACGCACTACCTGCGGTCAACACATTACCTGTGGGAGCGTGGCTTGCCCGCGATGAACGATAACGCGGTCTGCCTGGCGGACCGCGGCGCTCCCTTCGCAGGCAAGCAACGCTCCCACAGGGATTGATTTTCAGCCTCACATAAAAAAGACAATCGGAGACACGCCACAATGGCTTTGGATTTATTCGTCGTACTCATCTACGCCGCCGCGATGCTGATACTCGGCTACTACGGCATGCGCAAGGCCAAGACCAACGAAGACTTTTTGGTCGCCGGTCGTAACCTCGGCCCAAGCCTGTACATGGGCACCATGGCTGCCACCGTCCTGGGCGGTGCGTCTACCGTGGGCACCGTGCGTCTGGGCTACGTGCATGGCATCTCCGGCTTCTGGCTGTGTGCCGCACTGGGTTGCGGGATCGTGGCGCTGAACCTGTTCCTCGCCAAACCGCTGCTGAAACTGAAGATCTACACCGTTACCCAGGTCCTGGAAAAACGCTACAACCCGATGGCCCGCTCCGCGAGCGCGGTAATCATGCTGGCCTACGCGCTGATGATCGGCGTGACCTCGATCCTGGCAATCGGCACCGTGCTGCAAGTGCTGTTCGGCCTGCCGTTCTGGATCTCGGTCCTGCTCGGCGGCGGCGTCGTGGTGATCTACTCGGCCATTGGCGGCATGTGGTCCCTGACCCTGACCGACATCGTTCAGTTCGTGATCAAGACTGTCGGCCTGATGTTCATCCTGTTGCCGATCTGCCTGTACCGCGTTGGCGGTTGGGATGAGTTGGTAATGAAACTGCCAGCGGCGAGCTTCAGCTTCACCACCATCGGCTGGGACACCATCATCACCTACTTCATGATCTACTTCTTCGGCATCCTGATCGGTCAGGACATCTGGCAACGGGTGTTCACCGTCAAGACCGCCAAAGTGGCTCAGGTTGCCGGTACCGCTGCCGGTATCTACTGCATCCTCTACGGCCTGGCCTGCGCCTTGATCGGCATGGCTGCGCACGTACTGATCCCGGATCTCGACAACGTCAACAACGCCTTCGCTGCGATCGTGAAACTGTCCCTGCCGGACGGTATCCGTGGTCTGGTGATCGCTGCCGCACTGGCCGCCATGATGTCCACCGCCAGCGCCGGCCTGCTGGCCGCCGCCACCACCCTGACCGAAGACCTGCTGCCGAAACTGCGTGGCGGTAAACAGTCGAGCCTGGCGATCAACCGCCTGTTCACCCTGTTGACCGGCATCGTGGTACTGGGCATCGCTCTGATCGTGAACGACGTGATCAGCGCCCTGACCCTGGCCTACAACCTGTTGGTAGGCGGCATGCTGATCCCGCTGATGGGTGCGATTTTCTGGAAACGCGCTACCACCGCCGGCGCTATCGCCAGCATGGGCATGGGCTTCGCCACCGCGCTGCTGTTCATGTTCAAGGACGGTCTGGACGCCAACACCCCGATCTACTACAGCCTCGGTGTAGGCCTGGTGAGTTTCGTGGTGGTGAGCTTGATGTCCCGCCGCACGGCAGCAGTGGCCAGCGCTGCCTAAGCTGAACATAACGACTTGATGCTTTCTTCGACGAGTGTGGCGTCGGTTGCCACACTCGTTTTTTTTCGCCTGGAGAAAACGTTCATGAAGATTGTTTCTCGTGACCAGTGGTTCGAGGTGAAACCGCTCAGTGACGGCATCCGCCTGATCCACGAGCCGTACATCCGCCCCTTCTACCGCTGCAACCTCTGGCATATCCAGGGACGTGACAAAGACCTGCTGCTGGACAGCGGCTCGGGCCTGGTCAGCCTGCGCGAGCAACTGCCGTGGATCACCGAGCGGCCGCTGGTGGCCGTGGCCAGCCACTGCCATTTCGATCACATCGCCGGTCATCACGAATTCGCTGAACGGCTGGTGCATCCGGCCGAGGCGGACATTCTCGCGGCACCCGATGGCAACAACGACCTGAGCAAAGCCTTTGTCGGCGACGACATGTTCGAGGCGCACCCCGATTGCCCGCTGTGCTACGCCGAATACCGGGTCAAGGCCGCACCGGCCACGGGGTTTGTCGAAGATGGCGATGTGCTGGACCTGGGCAATCGGGTGTTGCAGGTCGTGCACACACCGGGACACTCGCCCGGTGGCATCTGCCTGTACGAAGCCGCCACAGAGACCTTGTTCAGCGGCGACATCATCTACGACGGCCCGCTAATCGAAGACGCCTACCACTCCAATCTCGATGACTACGCCCGCAGCCTGCAACGTTTGCGCACGCTATCGATCCGCACGGTGCATGGCGGGCACTTCGGCAGTTTTTCCGGGGAGCATTTGCGTAGCATGATCGACCAATGGCAGCGCTCACACGGCTAAAGCCTGCTGTACTCAACGGCAGGAACTGCATCGGCAGGGAGAACTGCACCCACCTCGTCGAAGAACGATCATGAAAGAAGCTGCCCTTCGTGCTGTCGTACATCGCTACATCAGCCGCCTGCTGGAAGGCCGGGATGACTTCGACGACAACGCCAGCCTGGCGCAGTTGGGATTGGATAAAAAAGATATCGAAGAACTGATCTTCCATCTGGAAGATGAACTGGGTGTCACGGCGTTTACCGCGGAAGAAGACCGGATGCTCAAGACCGCCAGGACGGTGAATGATTTAAGCCGGTTCTTGCTGGAGATCGGGCGGTACTAAGTCTGGTAATCAAACGTACACGAAGCGGCAAGGGAGCTTGCTCCCTCGCCACGGGAAAACCTTTCACCTGTCAGATGCTATCTGCCATTACCGGCGCCGCTGCTGGCGCCGACGTTGTTCGTCGTCAGTACGAACAGGAACGGGTTGCAGAGGCGGCTCGATCAAACCGAGAGCAACGCCCAAGTCATGCAGCCAGTTTTGGATTTTCTCTTTCATGATGCCCCCTTCAGGGTGGTGCCGAGCGGCCAAAGTACTGTAGCCCCTTCGTACAGATAATAGTCCGAAGTCCTACGCAATGCTCGCGCAAAGTCACAATGATCTGTTACTGAATCCATCAAAATCAGCCTGCGTTCAGGCAATGTCCTGCGCCCGTACATGTGCCGGTGGAAAAACCACCTGTTGCTGCTCGATCCAGGCATTCAGGTTGGCCCCGACCATACCCTTGCGCCACATCAGCCAGGTAGTAGCACTGGCGAACGGTTCGGCCAAAGGATGTACGGCCACACTCTCACGACCCGGCAGACTGGCGAGCATCGACTCCGACATCAGCGCCACACCGGAACCGGCAATTACACACGCCAACATTCCCGGATAGGACTCGATCTCCATCGCCCGGCCCATGGCCGCATGATCATGGGCGAACCAGGCTTCCAGGCGCATGCGGTAGGAGCAGCCCTGGCGAAAGGTGAACACCGAGCGACCTTGCACATCCAGCGCGCTGCGCACGGGCGGATGGTCGGCCTCGCTGATCAGCACCAGGCGCTCGTCGCACAAGGGCACCCCGTCGAGTCCGGCCAGTTCCAGCGGGCCATCCACCAGCGCCGCATCGAGTCGACCGGTGAGCAGGCCTTCGAGCAGTTCACCGCTGGGGCCGGATTGTACTTGCAGGTTCACCGCCGGATACAAACGGTGGTAATGCGCCAATAGCCCCGGAAGGTGAATCGCCGCCGTGCTGTACATGGTGCCGAGCACGAAGTCTCCCGCCGGTTGCCCGCCCTGCACCGCCGCGCTGGCTTCATCGCGCAAGGCAAACAGCCTGGCGGTGTAGTCCAGCAGGACTTTTCCCGCAGGCGACAACTGCAAGCGCTGACGTTCGCGCAGGAACAGTTCGACACCCAATTGCTCTTCCAGCTGTTTGAGCCGGGTCGACAGGTTCGACGGAACTCGATGTAGCCGTTCGGCGGCACGGGTTATGGATCCTTCCTCTGCCACCGCCTGGAAGATGCGCAATTGGCTGAACTCCACGACATTCTCCAAAAAAGAACAAGTTACTCACTATTATTCATTTTTAAAGAAAGTCAATCAGTCCTAGCCTGACGGTCATTGATCCTCCAGACGGACTCCAGACCATGTCTCCCCTGATCCGCTTATCCGCCAGCTTCGTTGCCCTGATGATGGCCATGGGCATCGGCCGCTTTGCCCTGACACCACAATTGCCGCACCTGCTCAGCGAAGGCCAGATCGACCTGACTGCCGCCGGGCTGATCGCCGCCGCCAACTACCTCGGTTATTTCATCGGTGCAGTGGATGCCATGTTTTCCCGGCGTCCGGCACAAGTGCGCCGACGCTTGTTCGGCGGATTGTGGCTGTGCGTGCTGCTGACCCTGGCGTCGTTCTGGGCCAATGGTTTCTGGTCGCACCTGTTGCTGCGCTTCGGCACCGGCGTGGCCAGCGCCTGGGTGTTGGTGATGATTACCGCCCTGAGCCAACCCCTCGCGGCAGCGGCCGGTCGTCCTCGGCTCGGAGCCCTGGTCTTCGCCGGACCCGGTTTGGGGATTTTTCTGACAGGTCTGTTGGCCCTGGGCTCGAATCTGCTGGGCCAGACTTCTGCCACCTTGTGGCTGGTGTACGCCGCCACGGGGCTGGCGATGCTGCTGGGGATCCTGCCGTTCCTGCCACAACCGAGTGTCACCGCGACTGCTGCACCCAGCGCCAGCGCCTCGGGCAATCAAGGCATCGCTCGCCTGGGCTGGATCTATGCCTTGTACGGATTGGGCTACATCATTCCCGCGACCTTTTTGTCGCAAATGGCCAACGCGCAATTCCATGGTCAATGGCAGGCTGACCTGTTCTGGCCATGCTTTGGCCTGGCGGCGGCAACCGGTGTGGTGCTGGTGAGTCTGCGTCGGCAAAAACCTGGCGCCACGGGTCACTGGCTGATGGCGACGTTATGGCTGCAAGCCGCTGGCGTGTTCGCCTGCCTGCTGGGCAACGGTCCAGGCCTGGCGTTGGTTGTGATCCTGTGCGGCACGCCGTTCCTGGCCTGTATGCAACTGGTGATGCAACGCTCCCGGGAACTGGCGCCCCATGCCACCCAGCGCAATGCTGGCCTGCTGACAGCCTGCTTTGCCGTGGGCCAGCTCAGCGGGCCATTGCTGGCGGCGCTGAGTAGTCATTTCAGTGGCGGTTTACAGCCGGCACTGGTGGTCGCCGGCTGCGGCTTGTTGATCGCCGGCGGTCTATTGCTCGCGCCGGTCACTGCTGCCCGAGGGCTTTGCGCAAACGACGGCGCAACCACTGCTCGGCGCTGACAAACGTGATGCCCGCCAATACCAGAACGGCACCGATGACGAAGTTCAGGCTCAGCTCCTCGCCGAGCAGTACCACACCGAAGGTGACGCCGAACAACGGCGTCATGAACGAAAACACCGCAAGGTTGGCCGCCAGGTAACGACGCAGCAGCCAGAACCAGACCAGGTAACTGAAAAACGACACGACCACACCCTGAAACAGCACACTGGCCACCGCCACATGGGTCAGGCTGACATGGGTGATCTGGCCGCTGAGCAGCGCAATCAACAACAAACCGAAGAAGCCGACAATCAACTGATAGAACAGCGTCAGGGTCACCGGCGCTTCCGACAGGCGCGAGGCGCGCACCACCACCGTGGTCGCGCCCCAGGCGGCACCCGCCAGCACACCCAAGGCATCGCCCATCAACATGCGGTAATCAAGGTTGTCCCAGGACACCCCGCCGGCAAACGCGATGGCAATCCCGATAAACGCCAGGACAATCC
Source organism: Pseudomonas sp. GW822-FHT01E03 (assembly GCF_058802985.1). NCBI lineage: Bacteria > Pseudomonadati > Pseudomonadota > Gammaproteobacteria > Pseudomonadales > Pseudomonadaceae > Pseudomonas > Pseudomonas sp. GW822-FHT01E03. The sequence continues at coordinate 64,474 of NZ_JBXAOQ010000009.1, read as the reverse complement.
CCAGCCATTGCAAGGGCCTCAATCGCTCATTGGGCAGCAACCAGTGCACTCCCAATGCGGTGAAGATCGGCGCGGTGTAGAGGAACACCGACATGTGCGCCGCCGTGGTCAGTTGCAGGCCTTCGGAAATGAAGAAGAACTCCAGGCCGAACAAGGCACCGGCCAACAGACCGCCGCGCCAGGTCGTACCTACCTGGTTCCAGCCGCCCTTCCAGCAGATCAGCAGCCCGACCAGCAACGCCGACATACCGGAACGTCCGGCCGCCTGCATCACCGGCGCGATATCGGCCGCCGCCCACTTGATCATCACCTGCTGCACACCCCAGATCAGGCACAACCCGACCATCACTTGCAGGGCAAACCCGTCGGCGCTGCGCCGGGTGGCGCTCACCGGAACACCTCGAAGACACAATCCATGGCAAAGACTCGGCAGAAAAAAAAACAAAGCCCCGGCCTTCTCGTTGAAAAGAAAACACCGGGGCGAAGAATCATGTTGTCGATTATTAACCAGAAGGCCAGAAAATGCCGCCTGCCAGAGACCTCTACTTCTCTGCTTGCGCCATCCTGGCCCTCTGTCTTGTCAGCGCATCAACTGAGTTCGATGCGATCGGCATGAATGACAATCTGGCCATTCTTGTACAACGCACCGATGGCCTTCTTGAAGTTGCCCTTGCTGACACCGAACAGACTGCTGATCAACGCCGGATCGCTCTTGTCGCTCACCGCCAGGCTGCCGTTGTTTTCGCGCAACTTGGCGAGGATCTTCGAGTTCAGGCTGGTGGCCGCTTCCTGGCCAACCGGTTGCAGGCTCAGGCTGATCTTGCCGTCGGCGCGAACTTCCTTGATGAAGCCCTTTTCTTCTTTACCGGCGCGCATGAACTTGAAGATTTCGTTCTTGTGGATCAGGCCCCAATGCTTGTTGTTGATGATGGCCTTGAAGCCCATGTCCGTGGCTTCGGCCACCAGCAGATCCACTTCCTGGCCCGCGGTGTAGTTGGCCGGGGTCTTGTCCAGATAGCGGTCCAGGCGCGCGGTCGCGGTGATGCGACGGGTGTGCTTGTCGAGATAGACGTGCACCACCACATACTCGCCCGCCGTCATCTGGCGCTTCTCTTCGGAGAACGGCAGCAACAGGTCTTTCGGCAACCCCCAGTCCAGGAATACGCCGATGCTGTTGACTTCAACAACTTTCAAACTGGCGAATTCACCGACTTGAACTTTCGGCTTTTCAGTAGTTGCGATGAGTTTGTCATCGCTGTCCAGATAAACAAAAACGTTGAGCCAGTCTTCATCTTCGGTAGGAATATCTTTTGGAATATAACGATTAGGCAGAAGGATTTCGCCATCCGCGCCACCGTCCAGATATAAACCGAAGTTAGTGTGTTTAACCACTTGCAAACTGTTGTAACGCCCGACTAAAGCCATGTCCAATACCCTCATTGCGTGGGCGGCATTCTACCCGGTTTTAAGCGCCGCGTTCGGCAGCCGGCCCGGTGGCGCGAGAAAATCTCCCTGAAGCCCTTAATTTTCCCGGGTTTTCATCGCACCCCGTCCGCTCGTCAGGCCGTTCCGGGCATTTACGCCATGCCCAGGCAAGCGTGACGCGGTATTTTTCCAGGCAATGTTATTAGTTAAAACAGCGGCTTAGGTGCATATTTCGAATATTGGCCGGGGACCAATTACCCCGTGCTCACGAATATGCCAAGGGGATATTTGCCAAGCAATTATCAGGCAATTCCTGTACGATGCCTGGCCAAGTTAATTTTCTACAGGTTAATGGCCGCCATGCGCGTAAAAGCATCCACCAGCAAAGCAAAGCCAGCTCCAGCCGTCGAAACCAGCGAATCGATCAACAGCCAGATCGCTGCGTTCCTCAAGTCCGGCGGTGAAATCCAGCAAATTGCCAAAGGCGTCAGCGGCCAGACGTTCGGCCCGTCCAAGCAGATCACCCTGGGCAAAAAGTAATCCCCTCGCGTCACCTGGTCCCAAAGCGCTTTGAGCTTCGAAGCGCTTGGACTGGAACCCTCGTTACTCCTCCGGCACTCCCTCAAATCCCGTAGAAATCGACGAACGGCCTTCATTGCCGATTATTCGCCGGTATCCTTGCACACGTCTGGATCAAGCGTTTCAGCGGGTTCACCAGCCTGCCCTCGCAGTTCATGGAGTGACGCATGCTCAAATCTTTCTACCTTTCGGCATTGCTCGGCAGCCTGCTGGCATGCTCCGTAGCACAGGCACAAATCTTTCAGCGTGAGCTGGGGGGCTTCGACCTCAAGCTTGGCACCACCCCCACCCGCAGCATGGCCCAGGGCCTGGTCAAACCCTCGGCCGTCGGCTCGTTTCACGGTGGCCTGGACCTGAGCCACGACAGCGGTTTCTACGTGGGCCAATGGTCGCCCAGCATGGGCATCAGCCCGGGGAAAGACCTCGAGATCGACTCCTACATGGGTTTTAAACAACCCTTCGACCAAACCCTCGGCTACGAAGTGGGCCTGATCCGCTACAGCTACCCCGAAGTCACGACCCCTGACAGCCAGGAACTGTTCGGCGGCCTGACCTTGCTCGGCAGCCGTTTCGGCATCGCCTTCAGCAATGACCCAGACAAACAGAACAACACCCTGTTCGCTGACTTGAGCGGCAATCAACCGTTCGGTGTCGGCATCAGCCTGAAATACACCACCCACCAATTCAATACGCCAGTGGCGGTGGATGGCGGGTATGTAGGCAGTTTTACCGATTGGTCGCTGAAATTGTCCCGCCCGTTCATGGGCATCGACCTTGACCTGATCTACAGTGACTCCAGCCTGAGCGGCAGCGGTTGCTCGGCCTATGCCGGGCACAACAGCCAGTGCGATGGGCTGGTGACGCTCAAGGCCGAACACGCGTTCTATTGATCGGCTGAACTGCCGGGCTCCTCCCGGGTTCACATGAGAATCAGACCCCGAAGACTGGCTTTCGCAAGGAATCGCCCATGTCCCGCTGGTTCAAGCATTTCGCCGTTGTGCTGACCGTTACCCTCGCCCTCGGCGCGTGCAGCCGCGTGGGCCTGGCCTACCGCAATCTCGATGTGATCATCCCTTGGACGCTCAGCGACTACCTGGACATGAACGGCGAGCAGAAAATCTGGCTGGACGAGCGCCTGAAGGAACACCTGAGCTGGCACTGCACCACCCAACTGCCCGGCTATCTCGACTGGCTGGACCGCCTGCAAACCATGGTCGCTACCAACCAGGTCACCGATGCCGCCTTGCAGGCCCGCGCCCACGAAGCCGAACAGGCGATCGCCGAGACCGCGCGAGAAATCACCCCGTCGGCCATCGAGTTGCTGCAAAGGCTGGATGACAAGCAAGTCGCCGAAATGAACGACGCCTTCGCCAAGGACCGGCGCAAACGCCAGGAGGAATACCTCAAACCCTCCCTCGACCAGCAGATCAAGGAGCGCGGCGCGCGCATGGAGAAGCGCCTGAATGACTGGCTCGGGCCACTGAGCACCACCCAGCAACAGCGGGTAGCCACATGGTCCAGCGCCCTGGGCGAGCAGAACACCCAGTGGCTTGCCAACCGGGTCCATTGGCAGAAGCAGTTCAGCGCGGCCGTTGCCCAACGCCAGAGTCCACAATTCCCACAACGGATCGAGACACTTCTGGTCAATCGTGAGAGGTTGTGGACACCCGCCTATCGTCAGGCCTTTGCCAACACCGAAGCCCAGGCGCGTTCACTGTTCGTGGATCTGATGGCTGAAAGTACGCCGAGCCAGCGGGCACGTTTGCTGAAGAAAATTGAAGGTGTGAGGAAGGACTTCAACGACTTGAAGTGCCTGAAAGCGGCGAAACAAGACTGACTGCAACACAAGACGCATGTGGGAGCGAGCCTGCTCGCTCCCCCAGGGGATCACACAACATCAGGCAATCTGCGCTTTCGACGCTACCTCATCAAACGTCATCTCATCCAGCGCATCCTCCTGCTCGTCCAGCACCTGCCGCGGGTGATCATTGCCGGGAATACTGCTGTCGATCAGGCTCAACAAACGCGAACCCCGCGCCGTCAGAATGTAATTGGTGCCCGTGCCACCTTCGTCTTCAGGTCGCGGCGCGATATAGCCACGCGCCAACAGTAACTTTTCGTACTCTCCAGCCACCGTTTTCAAGTGATCAAGATTTTCAATCGGCTCGCCTTCCGCGGCCTTCTGCGCGGCATGCTGTTCGGCGTAAGGCCGCGGCGTGAAGCTGTGGCCCGCGCTGTTTTGCACTTCATGCAGCAAGCGCTCAATCAAGTCCCAGTTGTAAGTCGTCATCCTGATTCAACCTCCGGTGTCCGTTCGATTGATGCCCGTGCAATTGAACGGGCCTTACAGGTTGTGACCGGTACGCCCGGCCACCGTTCAGCCGGGCGTTTGCAGACGACCGACCGGCGGCATGTCGAAATCCATGCAAGCCAAACGACTAGGCTGTGTAAGTCACCTCCCCGCCCCACGCAGGAGAAAACAACATGAACATTCAGAACCATCCCGTCGTATCGCGGGAAGAATGGGTCGCCGCCCGCAAAGAGCACCTGGCCCACGAAAAAGCCTTCACCAGGGAAAGGGACAGACTCAGCGCCGAACGCCGCGCCCTGCCCTGGGTGAAAATCGACAAGGACTACCACTTCCAGGGACCCGACGGCGAACTGAAACTGGCGGACCTGTTCGGGGGGCGCAGCCAGTTGGTCATCTACCACTTCATGTTCGCCGAGGGCTGGGATGAGGGCTGCCCCGGTTGCTCGTACCTGAGCGATCACATCGACGGCGCCAACCAGCACCTGGCCCACCACGACGTGGCCGTGGTAGCGGTTTCCCACGCACCGTTCGCCGAATTCCAGGCGTTCAAACGGCGCATGGGCTGGAAGTTCGACTGGGTATCGTCCGAAGGCTGCGATTTCAACTACGACTTTGGCGTCACCGCCCGAGCCGAAGACGTCGCCGCCGGAAAGGCTACATACAACTACGAAAAAACCGACGGTGCCGAGGAGGAACTCCCCGGTCTCAGTGTGTTTTATCGCAATGACGCCGGCGAAATTTTCCATACCTACTCCACCTATGCCCGGGGCCTGGACATGCTGGTCGGCGCCTACAACTACCTGGACCTGACGCCCAAGGGTCGCAACGAAGACGAAATCATGGAGTGGGTGCGGCATCACGACAAATATGAGGAACAGGAGAAGTCGAGCTGCTGTCATGGTGGTTAACCCCAGACACCGAGGCACGGCCTTCGCGGGCAAGCCACGCTCCCACAGTTTCTGCGGTGTTCACAAAACCTGTGGGCTTGCCCGCGAAAAGGCGCTGACAACCAACGCAAATATCACAGGCTGAACTTTCCCCAGGGGCCAACGCTCAACCGAATAACCCGCCTTGACCGGAGCTGAGGCCCGCCCCCATGAAACCACTGCTGAAGAAGCTCACTCTCGCCGCTACCCTCACCTGTGCCCTGCCCGCCTGGGCCTGTACCCTCGAGGAAGCCACCGCCAAACGCGAACAACTGGCCCGGGAAGTGGCCAGGTTCACCGAGCAGAACCCGACCAAGGCCAAGGAGATCAACGACGAGTTGCAGAAAATGGACCTGGGCACTGCCGCCAAGGACCTGCCGGACAAGTGTCAGTTAATCGATCAGCGCTTGAAGGAGTTGGACTCGGTAGAAAAGAAAACCGAGAGTTGATAATCATCAGACATAAAAAACCCGGACAGTGTCCGGGTTTTTTATGGGTCGCTTGCAACGACTTACTCAGCCGCCGGCGCTTCCGGCTTGCGCCGCTTGAGCGGGGCCATGCCGTCCTTGCTGACCAGGGAATCGCTCTTCGGCCGGTTGGCGCTCTTGCGCTTGGTCGGGGTCTTGGCGGCAGTTTTCTTCTTGTCACCCTTGGCGTCGGTCTTTTTCTTCTTCACGCCGACGGCCTTGCCCGAGGCCTTGACCTTTTTCGGTCCGCCGTAGGTGCCTTTGACTTCCTTGATGGTGCGGCGCTCGAAGCTCTGCTTGAGGTAGCGTTCGATGCTCGACATCAGGTTCCAGTCGCCATGGCAGATCAGCGAGATGGCCAGGCCATCGTTACCGGCGCGACCAGTACGACCGATACGGTGCACGTATTCGTCGCCGCTGCGCGGCATGTCGAAGTTGATCACCAGGTCCAGGCCATCTACGTCCAGACCGCGAGCGGCGACGTCGGTAGCCACGAGGATTTTCACGCCGCCTTGCTTAAGGCGGTCGATCGCCAGTTTGCGATCCTTCTGGTCTTTCTCGCCGTGCAGCACGAACGCTTTGTATTCCTGCGCCACCAGGCGGCCGTAGATACGGTCGGCCATGGCCCGGGTGTTGGTGAAGACGATGGCCTTCTGGTAGGTCTCGTTGGCCAGCAGCCAGTTGACGATCTGTTCTTTGTGCTGGTTGTGGTCAGCAGTGATGATTTGCTGGCGGGTGGTGTCGTTCAGCTGGCTGACCGCATTGAGCTGCAGGTGCTCAGGGTTGTTCAGGACCTTGGCGATCATCTCGCGCAGGCCCGAACCACCGGTGGTGGCAGAGAACAGCATGGTCTGCTGACGGTTGGTGCACTCGTCCACCAGACGCTGAACGTCTTCGGCGAAGCCCATGTCGAGCATGCGGTCGGCTTCGTCGAGCACCAGGACTTCAACTTCTTTCAAGTCGAGGTTGCCGGCGTTCAACTGCTCGATCATCCGGCCCGGCGTACCGATCAGGATGTCCGGCACCTTGCGCAGCATCGCGGCCTGGACCTTGAAGTCTTCGCCGCCAGTGATCAGGCCGGACTTGATGAAGGTGAACTGCGAGAAGCGTTCAACTTCTTTCAAGGTCTGCTGGGCCAGTTCGCGGGTCGGCAGCAGGATCAGGGTCTTGATGCTGACGCGGATTTTCGCCGGGCCGATCAGACGGTTGAGGATGGGCAAAACGAATGCAGCGGTTTTGCCGCTACCGGTTTGCGCCGTCACCCGCAGGTCACGCCCCTGGAGCGCCAGCGGGATGGCCGCGGCTTGCACAGGCGTTGGCTCGACAAATTTCAGCTCGGCCACGGCTTTGAGCAGGCGTTCGTGCAGGGCGAATTGGGAAAACACGGGTGCTACCTCGAAGAAATGCAAAAAAACAGCTGCATAGGGTAACGGTTTCGAGCGCTCAGGCCGAGTTTCTTTATACAAATGGCGGTAAACAGTTGGTTTTTTGTTGCCTGATTTTTCCCGAAACGTAATACAAAGCGTCTTAAATGCTCTAATCCCCTCTCGCGCCTTACAGAAGAATCGTTTTCGACCATGGATATCAAACAGCTCTGGACCAACGTCCTGGACCTTTGGGGTGCCCTCGACCAGCACCCGCTCGTGCACTCCAGCCTGTCGCTGTTGCTGCTGCTGGCAATTGCGCTGTTCCTCGGACGGGTGGCGCGCTACCTCATTCTGCACGCGGCAAAAATGCTCAGTCGCCAGCCGGCCCTGCACTGGGTCAATGATTTTCTACAGAACAAGGTGTTCCATCGCCTGGCCCAGATCACGCCTTCGCTGGTGATCCAGTTCGGCCTCAATCTGGTGCCGGACCTGAGCAAAACCGGCCTGAATTTCCTCGGCAATGTCGCGCTGTCCTTCACCTTCCTGTTTCTGCTGCTGGCGGTCAGCGCCCTGCTCAATGCCCTGCTGGATATCTACGCCCGCACCGAACACGCCCGCACCCGCTCGATCAAGGGCTATGTGCAACTGGCGAATTTGGTGTTGTACGTGTTTGGCGCGATCATCATCGTCGCTACGCTGATCGACCGCTCGCCGCTGTTGCTGCTGTCGGGCCTGGGTGCCATGTCGGCGGTGATTCTGTTGGTCTACAAGGACACGCTGCTATCGTTCGTTGCCAGCGTGCAATTGACCAGCAACGACATGCTGCGGGTCGGCGACTGGATCGAGATGCCCCAGGTGGGCGCCGATGGCGATGTGGTGGACATCACCTTGCACACGGTCAAGGTGCAGAACTTCGACAAGACCATCGTCTCGATCCCGACCTGGCGCCTGATGTCCGAGTCGTTCAAGAACTGGCGCGGCATGCAGGCTTCCGGCGGCCGCCGGATCAAGCGCAGCCTGTTCATCGATGCCAGCGGCGTACGCTTTCTGCGTGACGACGAAGAGCTGAAGCTGTCCCAGGTGCACTTGCTCACCGACTACATGACCCGCAAACAGGCCGAACTCAAGGCCTGGAACGAAGCCCAGGGCAACGTCGCGGCCATGTCGGCCAACCGCCGGCGGATGACCAACATCGGCACGTTCCGCGCCTATGCGCTGGCCTACCTGAAGAGTCACCCGGAGATCCAGCCGAACATGACCTGCATGGTGCGCCAGATGCAGACCACGGCCCAGGGTATTCCGCTGGAAATCTACTGCTTTACCCGCACCACGGCGTGGGCCGATTACGAGCGGATCCAGGGGGATATTTTCGACTACCTGCTGGCGGTGCTGCCGGAGTTTGGCTTGAGCCTGTACCAGCAGCCGAGCGGTACGGATTTACGTGCGGGGATATTGCCGGCGGTGCTGGGCTCGAGCCATCTTCCCGAAGCCGAAAAACGCAGAATGTAGCACCACAAAAAAATGTGGGAGCGGGCTTGCTCGCGAATGCGGTGGGTCATTCAACATTGATGTCGACTGACACTCCGTTTTCGCGAGCAAGCCCGCTCCCACAAGGGTTACATCGTTTTCAGAATTTGCGGGCTACTTGACCTGCCGCTGCGGTGCCTTGTGCACCATGGTGTAGGCGTAATCCACGCCCATGCCGTACGCGCCGCTGTGTTCCAGCACCAGCTCCATCACCGCCTCGTAAGTATCCTTGTGCGCCCAGTCACGCTGGTATTCGAGCAGCACTTGCTGCCAGGTCACCGGTACCGCGCCGGCCTGAATCATCCGTTGCACCGACATGTCGTGGGCCTCTTTGCTGGTGCCACCGGAAGCGTCGGTGACGATGTACACCTCGTAGCCTTCAGCCAGGGCTTCCAGTGCCGGGAAGGTCAGGCAGACCTCAGTCCACAGCGCCGCGATGATCAGTTTTTTGCGCCCCGTGGCTTTCACCGCGTCAACCAGTGCCTTGTCTTCCCAGGAGTTCATCGAAGTGCGTTCGATCGGCTTTTGATCCGGGTGCACAGCCAACAATTCCGGCCAGATGTAACCGCTGAAACTTTCGGTTTCGACCGAGGTGTAGATGGTCGGTACGTTGAAAATCTTCGCCGCCTTGGCGAGGCCGACGGTGTTGTTCTTCAGGGTCTGACGGTCGATGGACTGAACGCCGAATGCCATTTGCGGCTGGTGGTCGATCAGGATCAGGGCGGAGTTGGTTGGGTTGAGCAGTTCACGAATAGACATGGCGCGTTCCTTTTGATGTCGATATTTTCGAATGAATTCAGGGTTAGTCGACGTTGCCGCAAGAGGCTTTGCTGTCGGCTTGGATGTCACTTTAGGGGCTAGCTATAAAAGGGACAATTACCTAAAATCGAGAATAATTGATTCCAAAATAGGGACAATATGGATCGCGTTGAATGCATGCGTGCCTTCGTCGTCACGGTCGGCGAGAACGGCTTCGCCGCGGCCGCCAGGGCCATGGACGTGCCACGCTCGAAAGTCAGTAAACAGATTCAGGCACTGGAAGAAGCCATCGGCGTGCAATTGCTGCAACGCACCACCCGCAGCCTGCACCTGACCGAGGCTGGGGCCGAGTATTTCGAAGCAGCACGGGAAGTGTTGGCGGCGCTGGACGAGGCCGAGCAACGCGCCCGTGACGGCATCGGCGAGTTACGCGGTGTGTTGCGGGTCAATGCACCGATGTCGTTCGGTCTTCGGCGGTTGGGGCCGTTGATTCCACTGTTTCATGAATTGCACCCGAACATCGAGCTGCAACTGGTGCTCAGCGACCAGCAAGTCGATCCAGTGAGGGGTGGGTTTGACGTGACGATCCGCATCGCCAGCATGCCGGACTCGACGATGATCGCCCGGCAACTGGCGCCCGCACCGCGCATCATGGTGGCATCCCCTGCTTATCTCGAGCGCGCGGGCGTTCCGCAGACTCCACAGGATCTGCGCGCCCATCAATGCCTGAACTACGGCTATCTACAGAGTGGAGTCAGCCTGCAACTGTGCAATGGCAAGGAAACCCAGCGGGTAAACGTCACCGGCCCACTGCACGCCAACAACGGCGACTTGCTCGCCCAGGCCGCCGAAGCCGGCATGGGCATCGCCCTGCTGCCCGACTTCATCGTCGAGGATGCGCTGGCAGCCGGGCGCCTGGTGCCGGTGCTGTGCGAATGGCAGGCCCCGGCGATCACCATCAACGCGGTGTATTCGTCGGCACGGCGGGTGCCGCAGAAGACCCGGGCGTTTATCGAGTTTCTGGTGGATCAATTGGCGCCCAAATGACTTTTGGGCATCCCACAAGGTTGGCGTGTTGCGACGTGACTCAGAAATGGCGCCGTTCCGATCAAAAATGATCAAGCACCCATTCTTGAACTGCAGGTGTATCGTTTATATCGCCATTAAAAACAAATGGCGGATCATAACTTTGATTGTTTCCTCGAGCTCGGCCTCTCCATACCTTTAACGGCAGCCAGAACTGAGCACCACTCGGCAGTGTTTGAGAGCCTATGTCGATATAAAGTGTATCGCCGCTCGTTGGTAAACCTAAATGGACAACCCCCGGAACTGCAAGAACAACGTCCGCAAAGTCTAGACAGGCACTCGCGCAAAAAGAGTCAGTAACCAGTGCAAGCTTGCCTTTAAAACCTTGGGTATTGGATCCTCTCGCGCCTTCTTGAAGGACCGAGGATTCGTTCGGCTGTCGTAACCAGTCTTTCTTCTCGTGAAGCGCGAACTCCATCGACCCGGTCAGACCAAGAACAAACTTGTAAGCTTCGCTGTCTTTTCCATAATCACTCCCCATGGTAGTTAGAGCATTATTGAGCGTTGAGAGTGCAAAGGGAGAAACACGCCACATCGCATACGCACGAGATGGCTCACTCAGGTTTTTTACCCTTTGCGAGCCTAACAGCGCAGAAAGTATTTCAGCACCAACCAAGCTATTACCGCCGCGATTACCTCTTGTATCAAGCACAACCAGCTTGGCATCGTTAATACGCTTGATGGCCTCGAGCATTTTATCCAGGGAAGCATTCTCGGCTGCTGACGGCATGAAATTCGATACATGTATCCAATATCGCCCTTCTCCCAAACTCTGGAGCGATTGAGGTGGTTGGGGTTGGCGCAGGAAAGTCTTCAGCTGCCCGGAATCCTCTTGCCACAGCAACGCAAAGCTTTGTCTTTCCCCATTTGGAAGAGCAACCAGACAGTTTTTTGACAAGTCTCTCGCCAGTACGGGATAACTGGCATCATCGACAGTTAACTGCTGAGCCAAATGCAACCATGTGGACTGTAGATCAAGCCTGCGATCAATATATGGAGATATTTCACTCTCTATTTTTTCTCGGACCGATTTGTTATCACACGATATAACCTCGGAGCCTATCGGCGGCAGCGGCACAGGCCAATTTTCAGCGACGCGCCTTACAAAAAAACTCTGACCTCGCCTATCCAGAATAAAACCTGCCCAGGACGAACTTCCTTTATCCGGTTGACTCAGCCCTACGTGCCCGTCCTTAAAGCCTGCGATGTAGAAATTAAGCACAGCCAGGGAGTCTTTCCTTGAGTTGACGCGTCTGGACAGCTGACTGGCATCCACATAACCCCGTTCAACCCAGCCTGAAAAAGACTCATTTTCACGGTCTATAGCGCCCGGATGAGAAGTAACTACCAGTTGTCGAATGACAGAAAGATCATTAACAGTAATCGCTCTCCAGTCTTTTGCATGCACCTCATCAGCCAACACAAAAGATGGTAAATCAATAAGCAAAAGAAGCATTAAACATAAACGATTCAAGAGAAATACATTACACGTCATTTAAATAACCAGACAAATTATGCTCAGATAGAGGTCATCCGAGCATTGCGCACCAGTATGCCAACGCTCGCTGCTCACCGAATGCGAGCAGCTCTTCGTCAAAAATCGCAGCCTGCGGCAACGCCTACACGAAGCTGGTTGCGCGCCGTATACCCAACCGACTGATCCACACCGCCAGCAATATCACCGAACCGCCGAGCAACAACCGCCCCAGTTCTTCATGCTGGTTCCAGATCAGCAGGTTGATCAGCAACCCCACCGGCACATGCAGGTTGTTCATCACAGCCAGGGTCCCGCCGTTGACCAGGCACGCACCCTTGTTCCACCAGTAGAGCCCCAAAGCGGTCGAGACCAGGCCGAGGAACAGCAGCACCCCCCATTGCAGCGGTGCTTCGGGCAGGAAGTTCTGTTTGCCGAACAAGAGAAACGCCGGCAACGCCACCGCCAGTGCGCCGAGGTAGAAGAAGCCGAAACGTCGGTAATGCGGCAGATCACTCGGATGGCGGGCGACCAGGTGCTTGTAGAGCACCTGCCCGGCGGCGTAGGTGAAGTTGGCCAGTTGCAGCAAAAGGAAACCCATGAAGAAGTCCGGGTTGATCCGGTCAAAGCGGATCACCGCCGCCCCCGCCACCGCCACCAGCGCCGCGACCAGGGCCCAGGCATTGAAGCGACGATTCAGTGCATCCTCAATCAGGGTCACGTGCAGCGGCGTGAGGATGGTGAACAGCAACACTTCCGGCACCGTCAGTACGCGAAAGCTCAGGTACAGGCAGACGTAGGTCACGCCGAACTGCAACGCGCCGATCAACAGCATGCCTCGCATGAATGCCGGCTCTACCGAGCGCCAGCGGGTCAGTGGAAGGAATACCAGCCCGGCCAGCAGCACACGTACCAGCACTGCGAAGTAACTGTCGACATGACCGGCCAGGTATTCGCCGATCAAACTGAAGGAAAACGCCTGGATCAGCGTGACAATAAGTAGATAGCCCATGCTCGCCTCATTTCGAATGGCGGCGACGATAGCGGGTTTTGCTGCTGATCGCGAACACCCAAATAATACAAATTCCTTGTGGGAGCGAGCTTGCTCGCGATAGCGGTGGATCATTCAACATCATTGTCGACTGACACTCCGTCATCGCGAGCAAGCTCGCTCCCACAGGGTTTTGTCGGTGTTGGTTAAATCGCAGGCAAAAAAAAGCCCGATCTCGCTAAAGCGTTCAATCGGGCCAGGGCACTCAGGAGCAACAAGTGCGAAGGGAGGTTCGATGCGCGTACAGGCTTGAAGGGTTGCGCCAGGTCACTAGACCATCCAGCGATTATCTGGCGATTAACTGGTCAGGCCACTTGCGAAAGCTTGGCGTTCGCCTGGTTCAGGCCTTTCTCCTGGAAGTCTCCGCCCAGGTTCATGCCTTCGGCGTGGATGAACGTCACGTCGTGGATGCCGATGAAACCCATGACCTGGCGCAGGTACGGTTCCTGGTGATCGGCAGTGCTACCGGCATAGATGCCGCCGCGAGCCGTCAACACATACGCACGCTTGCCACTGAGCAGGCCTTGCGGACCGGTTTCGGTGTACTTGAAGGTCACACCGGCACGCAGTACATGGTCGAGCCAGGCTTTCAGGGTGCTGGGGATCGCAAAGTTGTACATGGGCGCGGCCATGACCAGCACATCGGCGGCGAGCAATTCATCGGTCAACTGGTTGGAGCGTTCCAGGGACGCCTGTTCGATGTCGCTGCGCTGCTCGGCGGGTTTCATCCAGCCACCCAGCAGGTTGATGTCCAGATGCGGCACCGGCTTGACGGCCAGGTCCCGGACGGTGATCTGGTCATTCGGGTGAGCGGCTTTCCACTGGCTGATGAACGTCTGGGTCAGTTGGCGGGAAACCGAGTCTTGCTGACGGGCACTGCTTTCGATGATCAGAACGCGGGACATGGGATGTAGCCTCCATCTGAGAATGCTGTAGGTCGATGGAGTGAAGGTTAAACAGAGTCATATCGATGAAAAAGCGCAAATAACTGCTATAACCCATCAATAAATTCGTTTATAAGCTCAGCATGCACTACCCCTGTAGGAGCGAGCTTGCTCGCGAGGCGTCGTGTCATTCAATTTTTCTGTTGCCTGACACACCGCTATCGCGAGCAAGCTCGCTCCCACAGGGGATTGATTTCATTTCGGGGTGCAGGTCAGCTCGATGCGCAGTTTGATGATGCTGCGGGTGAACTTGGCGGTGGCATTTTTGTGCTTGCCGGCCGGTACGTCGATCTTGCGGGTACGCGGTGCTTCCGGGCCATTGATGAAAACGACCTTGCAACTCGCATCGACGTCGCCGTAGTTGGCTACCTGAATGGAGCCGATGTCGTTATCCGTGTCGTAGGTCTGGTAATCGATCTTCATGCCGTTGAGGTCTTTTTTCACATCGATCGGGTAAGCCATCGCCGTCAGCGGCAGCAGCGCCAGCAGCACACAACAGAATTTTTTCATTCAGCAGCCTCCAATTAGGGCTGCCAGCTTAGGACAAGAGGAGTTCAACATGAAAGCGCCCCGCGTGACCCTCGATCAATGGCGAACGCTGCAGGCCGTGGTCGATCACGGTGGTTTCGCCCAGGCCGCCGAGGCGCTGCATCGCTCGCAATCGTCAGTCAGCTACACCGTGGCCCGCATGCAGGATCAACTCGGCGTGCCGTTGCTGCGTATCGACGGACGCAAAGCCGTGCTGACCGAAGCCGGCGGGGTGCTGTTGCGCCGTTCCCGGCAACTGGTGAAACAGGCCAGTCAACTCGAAGACCTGGCCCATCACATGGAGCAGGGCTGGGAAGCCGAAGTGCGCCTGGTGGTCGATGCCGCTTACCCAAGCGCCCGCCTCGTCCGCGCCTTGACCGCGTTCATGCCGCAAAGCCGTGGCTGCCGGGTGCGCCTGCGCGAGGAAGTGCTGTCTGGCGTGGAGGAAGTCCTGCTCGAAGGCGTGGCCGACCTGGCCATCACGGGTTTCAGTATTCCCGGTTACCTGGGCGCGGAGTTGAGCGATGTCGAGTTCGTTGCGGTTGCCCATCCGGAGCATCCCCTGCACCGCCTCAACCGCGAACTGAGCTTCCAGGACCTGGAAAGCCAGATGCAAGTGGTGATCCGCGACTCGGGCCGCCAGCAACCACGGGACGTCGGCTGGCTCGGTGCCGAACAGCGCTGGACCGTCGGCAGCCTGGCCACCGCCGCGACCTTCGTCGGCAGCGGCCTGGGGTTTGCCTGGCTGCCCAGACACATGATCGAACGGGAACTCAAGGAAGGTACGCTCAAGCTGCTACCGTTGGATCAGGGCGGCAGCCGTAACCCGAGCTTTTACCTGTATTCGAACAAGGACAAACCGCTGGGACCGGCCACGCAGATTCTCATCGAACTGCTGCGTACGTTTGACACCGCACCACTGGACGCACCGTTCGCCGCCCCCGAACAAGCCTGACACGGAGTGTATGCATGGCCTATTTCGAACACGAAGGTTGTAACCTGCACTATGAGGAATATGGTCACGGCACTCCGCTGCTGCTGGTCCACGGCCTCGGCTCCAGCACCCTGGACTGGGAAAAACAGATCCCGGCACTTGCTACCCGCTACCGGGTGATCGTCCCGGATGTGCGTGGTCACGGCCGTTCGGACAAGCCCCAAGAGCGCTACAGCATCGCCGGATTCAGCGCTGACCTGATTGCACTGATCGAACACCTCAATCTCGGTCCGGCACACTATGTCGGCCTGTCCATGGGCGGCATGATCGGCTTCCAGCTGGGCGTGGATCAGCCGCAACTGCTCAAGAGCCTGTGCATCGTCAACAGCGCGCCCGAGGTCAAGCTGCGCAGCCGCGATGACTACTGGCAGTGGTTCAAGCGCTGGAGCCTGATGCACGCACTCAGCCTGCGCACCATTGGCAAGGCACTGGGCGGCAAGCTGTTCCCCAAACCCGAGCAGGCCGATTTGCGACAAAAAATGGCCGAACGCTGGGCAAAAAACGACAAACATGCTTATCTCGCCAGCTTCAATGCCATTGTCGGCTGGGGAGTCCAGGAACGACTTTCGAAGGTCACCTGTCCAACCCTCATCGTCAGCGCCGACCGTGACTACACACCGGTGGCGCTGAAGGAAAACTACGTAAAACTGCTGCCCGACGCGCGGCTGGTGGTGATCGCCGATTCACGCCACGCCACGCCGCTGGACCAGCCGGAACACTTCAACCAGGCGCTGCTGGAGTTTCTGACCGCAGTCGACACCACCACTCAGGATCACTGACCCATGCTGAAAAAAATCGCCCTCGCCGCAGGCACCGTCCTGTTTGCCGCCAACCTGATGGCCGCGACGCCGGAAAAGGCACCGCATGTGCTGCTGGACACCACCAACGGCCAGATCGAAATCGAACTGGACCCGGTCAAGGCCCCGATCAGTACCAAGAACTTCCTTGCGTACGTCGACAGCGGCTTCTACAACAACACGATTTTCCATCGGGTGATCCCGGGGTTCATGGCGCAGGGCGGTGGTTTCACCTCCTCGATGCAGCAGAAACCGACCAAGGACCCGATCAAGAACGAAGCCAGCAACGGCCTGCATAACGTGCGTGGCACGCTGTCGATGGCGCGCACTTCCGATCCAGACTCGGCCACCAGTCAGTTCTTCATCAACGTCAAGGACAACGACTTCCTCGATCCGGGCCGTGACGCCGGTTATGCCGTGTTCGCCAAAGTGGTCAAGGGCATGGATGTAGTGGACATCATCGTCAACTCCCAAACCACCACCAAGCAAGGCATGCAGAATGTGCCTATCGACCCGGTGCTCATCAAGTCGGCCAAGCGCATCGACTGAGACTAAGCTGGACAAGGATGTCCGAGCCGTTGCCGGTGTTTGCCGGCAACGCTCAAAACGTTAAAAGGAGAGCCCGCTCGCGGGCGAACAACCAATGCTTTATCGCCGCTTTGAAAAACTGATCGATGTGTTCCGCGAAGCACCGACGGCGTCTCCGCCGGACCGGGTTTTCCCTTTCTACACTTATTACCTCAAGCAGGTCTGGCCGAGCTTCGCCGCCCTGCTGATCGTCGGCCTGATTGGCGCGCTGATCGAGGTGGCATTGTTCAGCTACCTGAGCCGTATCATCGACCTGGCCCAAGGCACGCCGAACATCAATCTGTTCCAGGATCACGCCCTCGAACTGACCTGGATGGTGATGGTTGCGCTGGTGCTGCGCCCCATCTTCGTGGGCCTGCATGACCTGCTGGTGCACCAGACCCTGAGCCCCAGCATGACCAGCATGATCCGCTGGCAGAACCACAGCTACGTGCTCAAGCAGAGCCTGAATTTCTTCCAGAACGACTTCGCCGGGCGCATCGCCCAACGCATCATGCAAACCGGCAACTCACTGCGCGATTCCGCCGTGCAGGCCGTGGATGCGTTGTGGCATGTGCTGATCTACGCCATCAGTTCCCTGGTGCTGTTCGCCGAAGCCGACTGGCGCCTGATGATCCCGCTGTTGACCTGGATCTTCGCCTTCATCGGCGCCCTCTGTTACTTCGTGCCACGGGTCAAGGATCGCTCGGTGGTGGCGTCCGATGCGCGCTCCAAACTCATGGGGCGGATTGTCGACGGCTACACCAACATCACCACCCTGAAATTGTTCGCCCACACCAACTTCGAGCAGCAATACGCCCGCGAAGCGATCAAGGAACAGACCGAAAAGGCGCAACTGGCTGGCCGTGTGGTCACCAGCATGGACGTGGTCATCACCAGCACGAACGGCTTGCTGATCGTCTGTACCACCGGCCTGGCCCTGTGGTTGTGGACGCAGTCGTTGATCAGCGTCGGGGCGATTGCCCTGGCCACCGGCCTGGTGATCCGCATCGTCAACATGTCCGGCTGGATCATGTGGGTGGTCACCGGCATCTTCGAAAACATCGGCATGGTGCAGGACGGTCTGCAGACCATCTCGCAACCGGTCAGCGTCACCGACCGCGACCAGGCCAAACCCCTGGCGGTGGCCCGTGGCGAAGTACGCTTCGAACAGGTGGATTTCCACTACGGCAAGCAGAGCGGGATCATCGGCGACCTCAACCTGAGCATCAAGGCTGGCGAGAAAATCGGCCTGATCGGCCCTTCCGGCGCCGGCAAGTCAACCCTGGTGAACCTGCTGCTTCGCCTGTACGACGTCGAAGGCGGACGCATCCTGATCGACGGCCAGAACATCGCCGACGTCAGCCAGGAAAGCCTGCGCGAACGCATCGGCATGATCACCCAGGACACCTCGCTGCTGCACCGCTCGATCCGTGACAACCTGCTGTATGGCAAACCCGACGCCACCGACGCCCAACTCTGGGAAGCGGTGCACAAGGCCCGGGCTGACGGTTTCATTCCTTCGTTGTCGGACGCTGAAGGCCGTACCGGTTTCGATGCCCACGTCGGTGAGCGCGGGGTGAAACTCTCCGGCGGCCAGCGCCAGCGCATCGCCATCGCCCGGGTACTGCTCAAGGACGCGCCGATCCTGATCATGGATGAGGCCACGTCGGCACTGGACTCGGAAGTCGAAGCAGCGATCCAGGAAAGTCTCGAGACCCTGATGCAGGGCAAAACCGTGATCGCCATCGCTCACCGGCTCTCGACCATCGCCCGGATGGACCGGCTGGTGGTGCTGGAAAACGGCAAGATCGCCGAAACCGGAACCCACGCCGAGCTGCTCGCCCATGGCGGTTTGTATGCGCGGTTGTGGCAACACCAGACCGGTGGGTTTGTCGGGATCGATTGATCCATTGGATCAACACACCAATCCCTGTGGGAGCGAGCTTGCTCGCGATAGCGGTGCGTCAGACAACATCATTGTCGACTGATACTCCGTCATCGCGAGCAAGCTCGCTCCCACAGGGATAAGCGCCATACCGAAGATCGAAATAACCGCCAGGGCCCGCCAACAACGGGCCCTGGCGGTTTTTTGTGCCTGCTGGAATTCTGAAAAAACCGTGCTGTACTGACTTCAACGTTCTGGAGATGGTTCTGCAGTCCATCGGCTGGATGCTAAAGGCAGCATAATCTCGAAAGGGCACTCTCCTATGTCTCTGTTAAAACGTTCGGCGACTGAGTTGGTAGGTACGTTCTGGCTGGTGTTGGGTGGTTGCGGCAGCGCAGTGTTGGCGGCGGCTTTTCCGGAGGTGGGGATCGGTCTGCTCGGGGTGTCCTTCGCGTTTGGCCTGACAGTGCTGACCATGGCTTTTGCCATTGGCCATATTTCCGGTTGTCATCTCAACCCCGCGGTATCCCTCGGCCTGGTGGTGGGTGGGCGGTTTCCGGCCAAGGAATTGCCAGCCTACATCATTGCCCAGGTCATTGGCGGTGTGATTGCCGCCGCGCTGCTGTACTTCATTGCCAGCGGCAAACCCGGTTTCGAACTGGCGGGAGGCCTGGCGTCCAACGGCTACGGCGAACACTCGCCTGGCGGCTATTCGATGGCGGCAGGGTTTGTCTGTGAACTGGTGATGACCGCGATGTTCATCCTGATCATCCTCGGCGCCACCGACAAACGTGCACCGGCAGGACTGGCACCCATTGCCATCGGCCTGGGGCTGACGTTGATCCACCTGATCTCGATCCCGGTCACCAACACTTCAGTCAACCCGGCGCGCAGCACCGGCCCGGCGCTGATCGTCGGCGGCTGGGCGATTCAACAACTGTGGATGTTCTGGGTCGCGCCGCTACTGGGTGCAGTGGTCGGTGGCGTGCTGTATCGCTGGCTGGGCAAGGAAGAAAGCTGACACGCTGAAGTTCAGCCTTGTCGATAAGGCAAGGCTGACTTCGCATCTTCTGCATAAGCCAGCACCCCCAGCCGCTCCTGCTCCAGGAAATCTTTCACCGCAGCTTTCAATCCCGAATGCCGCAAGTAGTGCCAGGAATGCGTAATGACTGGCTCGAATCCGCGAATCAGTTTGTGCTCGCCCTGGGCTCCGGCATCGAAACGCTGGAAACCATTGGCAATGGCATAGTCCATACCCTGGTAGAAACAGGTCTCGAAATGCAGGCGATCGAACTCCGCCAGGCATCCCCAATAACGGCCATAAAAACTGTCGCCCCCCACCAGACTGAACGCCATCGCCACCGGCCGTGAACCCTGTTTGGCCAGTACCACGCGAATCGACTCCGGCATGCGCTCGGCCAGCAGGCTGAAAAACTCCCGCGTCAGGTACGGCGCTTGCCGGCGCACCGCGTACGTATTGGCGTAGCAGGCATAGACGAAATCCCATTGCGCCTGGCTCAGGTCCCGCCCCTCCAGCCATTCGAACTCGAAACCCTGGCCGGCCACCTGCTCGCGCTCCTTGCGCATCTGTTTGCGCTTGCGCGAACTGAGCACGTCGAGGAAGTCCTGGAAATCCCGGTAGCCGCGATTCTGCCAGTGGTATTGACAGCCAACGCGCTGCAGCCAGCCCGGTTGCTCGCTCAGTGCCGCGTCGGTGAACGGATCGGTGAAATTGATGTGAGCACTGGAGAGCCCTTCAAGCTCCAGGTAGCCCGGCAGGCTTTTCAACAACTCGAAGCCGTCTTCGACCGTGGTCGCCAACAGCCGCGGCCCGGTGACCGGACTGAACGGCACCGCGCTCAACAGCTTGGGGTAGTAGTCGATGCCGGCACGTTCACAGGCATCGGCCCAGGCGTGATCGAACACGTACTCGCCATAGGAATGCCACTTGCGATAACCGGGGAGCGCGGCGATCAGTCGATCCCCTTCGACGTGCAATAAATGCTCGGGCTGCCAGCCAGTATGGGGTCCGACGCTGCCGCTGTCTTCCAGTGCGCTCAAAAAGGCGTGACGCAGAAAAGGCTGAGTCTCGGGCACCAGTGCGTCCCACGTCTGCGGGGCGATTTCTGACAGTTTTTGCAGGCGTTGCAACGGCATCACCATCCTCACTCTTCATGGCGTGAAAGCCCCGCGAGTATCGCCTATCGCTCTGCAATGCACACGGGCAAAACGACGACAGCGCTCTAACTCAATAGTTCACGGCAGCTTTGTATCGTCATCGACATGACATCACATTGCCACTGCTCTGTAATAAACCATCGCGATACTGGCGCCTGTTTTTAGAGCGCCGGGTTATACCCGGCCACTGTTTTCCGCCCCCTTATGGTCGGTTGTGTCCCGGATGGCTCTGTCATCCCCTCTCATCTTCGGAGATTGATATGCGTCTTGCTTCCACGAAAACTGCGGCGGCCTTGTGCGGTGGCCTGTTGCTGGCCATGAGTGTTCCGGCCAGTGCCGCAGTCGACGCCAAACTGCTCGACATGCTCAAGGCTAACGGCTCGATCACCAGCGCGCAGTACAGCGAACTGCAAGCCGAGCTGGCCAGGGATCAGAAAGAACAGCAGATCGCCCGTCAGGCTCAGCAAGAGACCAACGAGCAAATCGCGGCCACCGCGAAGAAAACCGACACACTGAGCGCTTTCGACCAGAAACTGGCCTGGGCTGCCAAGACCCAGTTCAAGGGCGACGTGCGCTTCCGTCAGGAAACCGTCCACAACGATGGCGTATCCAACAACAAAGACCAGGACCGTCAGCGCATTCGTGCCCGCCTGGGTGCCTACACCGAAATCAACCCGCAAGTCGACACCGGTATCCGTATCGCCACCGGCAACAACGACGACGCTCGATCCACCAACCAGAGCCTGGACAACTACTTCGACAAGAAGCAGATCTGGCTGGACCAGGGTTACGTCGACTACCACCCGGACGCGATCAAGAACCTGCACCTGGTTGGCGGCAAGATGCCGCAACAATGGGTGAGCATGGGCGACATCATCTGGGATAGCGACATCAGCCCGGAAGGTCTGGCCGTTACCTACAAGTACCCGCTGAGCGGCAGCACCGAGCTGTTCGGCAGCGCCGGTCACTACACCCTCAAGGACAACGTCGACGGTGAAGGCGTGCAGTTCAAGCACGACCTGCGCCTGTATGCCGGCCAGTTGGGTGGTCGCTTCGCCATCACCGACAGCATGAAAATGACCTTGGGCGGCAGTCTCTACGCCTACGACAACGATGACAGCAGCGCCTGCCCTACCAGCGGCACCGTCACCACGCCGTGCGCACTGGCCGTCAACGGCAACAGCCCGGGCGAACAGTTCAAACTGTACGAAGGCTTTGGCCAGCTGGACTTCTCCAACCTGCCAGTACCGCTGTCGCTGTACGGTCAGTACGTCAACAACGCCGATGCCAGCAACGACCAGGACACTGGCTGGTTGGCCGGTGTCAAGACCAAGCTTTACGGCTTCGGCGTGGACTACAACTACCGCGACGTACAGCGTAACGCTGTGGTGGGCGCCTTCACCGACTCCGACTTCGCCAACGGCTTCACCGGTTCGCGCGGCAGCAAGCTGAAAGTGAGCTACGAACTGGACAAGAACTTCACCCTGGGCGCGACCTACTACATGGCGACCTCGGACCAGACCAACGCCAACATCAAGAAAACCGATTCGGACATCAACACCCTGCAACTGGATGCCGAAGCCAAGTTCTGATTCACCCCGCTATACGACTCGGGCAAGGAAGCCCGGGACGCTTTTACAGCCTGTCGTTGTTATCTCGGTCCCCATCATCCTCCGATATAACAACGCCAGGCTGTTTTCATATCCCCGCCTGCACATATTCATTGTGGCGAGGGGGCTTGCCCCCGTTGGATCGCGAAGCGATCCCAAACCCGGCCACTGCAATTTGACAGACATACCGTATCAGCCTGTTCTACGTCGACTTCGTCGCCGAACGGGGGCAAGCCCCCTCGCCACAAAAGCCCTGCCAAAAAAAATCGCAGCTGCGACAGTTAAAACAAACTCAGCGCTTGCGCAGCAACACGCTACCAATCGAATAACCGGCACCGAACGAGCTGAGCACGGCCAGCGAACCTGCAGCCAGATCGTCCTGGTTCTTGTGGAACGCAATCACGGAACCGGCGGAACTGGTGTTGGCGTAGGTGTCGAGAATCACCGGCGCTTCCTGTTCGGTGGCGTCGCGGCCCAGCAGCTTCTTGACGATCAGGTGGTTCATGCTGAGGTTGGCCTGGTGCAGCCAGAAGCGCTTCACGTCGCTGACGTTGAGCTGGTTTTCCTGCAGATGCTCACCGATCAGCTCGGCAACCAACGGGCAGACTTCCTTGAACACCTTGCGGCCTTCCTGCACGAACAGTTTGTCCTTGGCACCGATGCCCTCTTCCGCCGCGCGGTTGAGGAAGCCGAAGTTGTTGCGGATGTTGTTGGAGAACTTGGTCAGCAGCTTGGTGCTGACGATGTCGAACTGGTACTTGGACGTCGCCAGGTCAGCACGCTCGATGATCACCGCGGTGGCAGCGTCACCGAAGATGAAGTGGCTGTCGCGGTCACGGAAGTTCAGGTGGCCGGTGCAGACCTCCGGGTTGACCATCAGGACCGCCCGGGCCTGGCCCAGCTGCACGCTGTTGGCGGCGGTCTGGATACCGAAGGTCGCCGAGGAGCACGCCACGTTCATGTCGAAACCGAAACCCTGGATGCCCAGCGCTTCCTGGACTTCGATGGCAATGGCTGGATAGGCGCGCTGCAGGTTGGAACAGGCGACGATCACGCCGTCGATGTCCGCGGCGGTCTTGCCGGCGCGCTGCAAGGCTTGTTCGGCCGCGCCGATGGCCATCTGGCACAGCACCGACCACTCGTCGTTGGAGCGCTCCGGCAGGCGTGGGGCCATGCGCTGCGGGTCGAGGATGCCATCCTTGTCCATGACAAAGCGGCTTTTGATGCCCGAGGCTTTTTCGATGAATGCGGCGCTGGATTCGGTCAATGCCTCCACTTCACCGCGCGCAATGGCATCGGCGTTGTCGGCGTTGAATTGCGCGACGTAAGTATTGAAAGACTGCACCAGCTCTTCGTTGGAAATGCTATTGGCCGGGGTGTACAGGCCGGTGCCGCTGATGACGACGTTATGCATGGTCGTGTCTCTAATCTGTTCAGGCAGAAAGCATTGGCACCGTCGTACCAATACACAAAGGGTCTATTCCCATCCGGGGGACGCAAACCTGGCATCGCTTTATTCCTGCTCGCAACCGTGTCGAAGGCTCTAGGTCGCGAAACTGGCGTTTATGGTCGCGAAGTTTGCCATAAACCTTGGGTTTTGGCGCCTTTTGCAAGAGCGACAACATACTTGTAGGAGCGAGCTCGCTCGCGATGAACCAGAGAACGCCGCGGGGTGTCAGGTTCCCAGCGTTATCGTTGACGACCATCGCGAGCGAGCTCGCTCCTACAAGGGTGTGTCAGGCCTCTACCTGACTCCACTGCTTGTTCAGGCGCTTGTCGGAGATCGGCACCTTGGTTCCCAGTTGCTGGGCAAACAACGAAACCCGGTATTCCTCCAGCCACCAGCGATACAACTCAAGCTGCGGATCGCGCTTGCCTTCCTGGGCGTGTTTGCTGGCGCGGGTCTGGTATTGCGTCCACAGGCCGCTCAATTCGCCGCTCCAGACCCGGTCGCGCTGCACCTGGGCACCGATTTTTTCAAAGCGCTGTTCGATCGCCTTGAGGTAACGCGGCAACTCCTTGAGCCACTGCATCGGCGTTTCCCGGACAAATCCCGGATAGACCAGGTAGCTGAGCTGCTGCTTGATGTCGTTCAGGGCCACGGCTTGGGCGAGATCGATCTTGCCCTTGAAGCGCTTTTGCAGGCCATGCCAGAGCTTGAGGATTTCCAGGGTCAGCTTCGCCACACGTTCGGCGTGCTCGGTCCAGGCGCCACGCTTGCGCTCGGCCAGGGACGCCAGACCGGCGCCGTCACGGGGCAGCGGGTCTTCACCTTCGAGAATGCAGCTGTCGAGGCTGGCCAGCAGAATGTCTTCCACCAGCGCATCGACCCGTCCCATGTCGCGGTACAGCAGGCCCAGCTCGGTCAGGCCCGGCAACTTGCCGCGCAGGAACTTCGCAGGCTCAGCCAGTTGCTGCATCAGCAAGCGTTGCAGGGCACGACGATGCTGGAACTCGGCTTCGGCCGGGGTGGAGAAACGCCCTTCCTTGACCGTCCCGGCTTCCTCCACCAGCGCCGGGTAGACCGTCATCGACAGCCCGGCGATCTTCTGTTGGGTTTTCTCGGCCACGGCGGCAAACACTTTCGGCTCCACCGGTTGCTGGCTCTTCGCGGTCTGCGGCACCGCCAATGCAGCCTGGCTGGCCTCGGCGAAACGCGCGGTGAGCTCGGCCAGATCGCGACCTTCGCCGAGGAATTTGCCCTGGGCGTCGACGATTTCCAGGTTCATCCGCAGATGACTTTCGACCTGCTGCGCGGCCTCGCTCCAGGCTTCATCGCTGACGCGGGCACCGGTCATGCGCAGCAGTTCGCGACCCAAGGCCTGAGGCAGCGAGCCCTCGGCAAAGGTCATGCGCTGCAAGGCCGCCTTGACGAAGTCCGGCACCGGTACGAAATTCTTGCGCAAGGCCTTGGGCAGGTTGCGCACCAGGGCAATGCATTTGGCTTCGATGACGCCCGGCACCAGCCATTCCAGGCGTTCCGGTGGCAGCATCGGCAACAGCGGTGCCGGCACGCGCAGGGTCACGCCGTCGCGCGGGTGATTCGGTTCGAAGTGGTAGCTGAGGGCTAATTCCAGATCGCCGATGTGCAGCGTATCCGGGTAATGCTGGGCGGTGACTTCACTGGCTTCGCGGGCCAGCACGTCTTCTTCGCGCATGATCAGCAGCTGCGGGTCTTTCTGGCTGTTGATGCGGTACCAGCTGTCGAAGGTCGCGGTCTGATGGATCTCCGCCGGCAGCCGGGCGTCGTAGAAGGCGTACAGGGTTTCTTCGTCGGCGAGGATATCTCGACGGCGGGCCTTGGCTTCCAGTTCATCGAGTTGTTCCAGCAGCTGTTTGTTGGCGGTCAGGCACTTGGCTTTCGACTGGATCTCGCCGCGCACCAGTGCTTCGCGGATAAACAACTCGCGTGAAACCACCGGATCCACCGGGCCGTAATGCACCGGCCGGCGCCCGACCACGATCAACCCGAACAGGGTGATCTGCTCGAACGCCACGACCTGGCCGCGCTTCTTCTCCCAGTGAGGCTCGAAGTGGTTCTTCTTGATCAAGTGCCCGGCCAGCGGCTCGATCCAGTCGGCATCGATCTTGGCGACCATACGCGCGTAGAGCTTGGTGGTTTCCACCAGTTCGGCGGTCATCAACCATTGCGGGCGTTTTTTGCCGATTCCCGACGACGGGTGAATCCAGAAGCGCCGCTGACGGGCGCCAAGGTAATCGCCGTCTTCGGTTTTCTGGCCGATCTGGCTGAGCAACCCCACCAGCACCGCTTTGTGCAGTTTCGGATAGTCCGCCGGCTCTTTATTGAGGCTCAGCTGCATGTCGCGGCAGATCAGGCTCAATTGGCGATGGGAGTCGCGCCACTCGCGCAGGCGCAGGTAATTGAGGAAATTCTTGCGGCACCAGTTACGCAGCGGACTGGCCGTCAGCGCCTGGCGCTGCTCTTCGAAACCACGCCACAGATTGACCAGCCCGGCGAAGTCCGAGTCGGCGTCTTTCCACTGGGCGTGGGCCTGATCCGCCGCTTGCTGACGCTCCGGCGGACGCTCGCGCGGGTCCTGGATCGACATGGCGCTGGCGACGATCAGCACTTCCTGCAGGCTGCCGAGCTTCGCCGCTTCCAGCAGCATGCGGCCCATGCGCGGGTCCACCGGCAGCCGCGCCAGTTGGCGACCGAGCGGAGTCAGTTGGCTGTTGCGGTCCACCGCCGAAAGTTCTTGCAGCAGGTTGTAACCGTCGCTGATGGCTTTGCCATCGGGCGGCTCGATAAACGGGAACGCGGTGACTTCGCCGAGGCGCAGATGCAGCATCTGCAAAATGACCGCCGCGAGGTTGGTGCGCAGGATTTCCGGATCGGTAAACTCCGGGCGACCGAGGAAATCCTCTTCGCTGTACAGGCGCACGCAGATGCCCGGCTCGACCCGTCCGCACCGGCCTTTACGCTGGTTGGCGCTGGCCTGGGAAATGGCTTCGATGGGCAGGCGCTGGACCTTGGCCCGGTAGCTGTAGCGGCTGATGCGCGCCGTTCCGCTGTCGATCACGTAGCGAATGCCCGGCACGGTCAGCGAGGTTTCCGCAACGTTGGTCGCCAGAACCACGCGACGGCCTGGGTGAGACTGGAAAATCCGCTGTTGCTCGGCCGGCGACAACCGCGCGTACAACGGCAGGATTTCGGTGTGCCTGAGCTGAGCCTTGCGCAGCATGTCGGCGGCGTCGCGAATCTCGCGTTCACCGGGCAGGAACACCAGCACGTCACCGGGGCTGCGGCGTTCGCTGCGCTCATAAGCGGCGATTTCGTCGAGGGTGGCGAGGATCGCCTGATCCACCGTCAGATCGTCCTCGACGCGATTGCCCTCTTCGTCCTGCTCAAGCGTCAGCGGGCGATACCAGGTCTCCACCGGGTAGGTGCGGCCGGATACCTCGACAATCGGCGCGTCATCGAAGTGCTTGGAGAAACGCTCCAGGTCGATGGTTGCCGAAGTGATGATGACTTTCAGGTCGGGACGGCGCGGCAGCAGGGTTTTCAGGTAGCCGAGCAGGAAGTCGATGTTGAGGCTGCGTTCGTGGGCCTCGTCGACGATGATCGTGTCGTAGCGTTCCAGATAACGATCATTCTGGGTTTCCGCCAACAGGATGCCGTCGGTCATCAGTTTGATCAGGGTGCTGGAATCGCTCTGATCCTCGAATCGCACCTGATAGCCGACCAACGCGCCCAGCGGCGTACCGAGTTCTTCGGCGACCCGGCTGGCGACGCTGCGCGCAGCGATCCGGCGGGGCTGGGTGTGGCCGATCAGGCCGTGCTGGCCGCGACCGATTTCCAGGCAGATCTTCGGCAACTGGGTGGTTTTACCCGAGCCGGTCTCACCGGCGATGATCAGCACCTGATGCTTTTCCAGCGCCTTTTTGATTTCGTCGCGCTTGGCGGCGATCGGCAGGCTGTCGTCGTAACGGATCACCGGCAGGCTGGCCTTGCGCGCCAGTACCTGCTCACAGGACGCCTGCATCCGCGTCACCCACTGGCCCAGCCTGGCCTCGTCGGGTTTCTTGCGCAGCTCAAGCAACTGCCGCCGCAGCCGGTGGCGGTCGGCGAGCATGGCGTGATCGAGGTTTTTCAGCAGTTTGTCGATGGAGGGCGATTCGTCGGTCATCGGGTACGCAATTCAGTCGTCTAGTGGCGCAGGGTGGCGATTGTCGCAGATTTTACGACCGCTGCGCGGCCGATCGCGAGCAAGCTCGCTCCCACACGGGATCTATAGCGACCACAAAATAAGGGCACACTACAGTCAAATGTGGGAGCGAGCTTGCTCGCGATGGCGTCGGTGAGAACTACTCGTTGTCCAGGCCTTTACGCCGATACGGAAACACATCAATCACCTTCCCCGCCCGAATCGCTTCCTGAAGGCTCTTCCAGTAATCGGCGTTGTACAACTCGCCATGCAACTGATCGAACAACTTGCGTTGCCCCGAATCGGCAAACAGGAACGGTGGAAACTCTTCCGGGAACACGTCCAGTGGCCCGATCGAGTACCACGGTTCGGACGCCATTTCATCTTCGGGTGTACGTGGCAACGGGATGTGGCGGAAATTGGCCTCGGTGAGGAAGCAGATCTCGTCGTAGTCGTAGAACACCACCCGACCGTGACGGGTCACCCCGAAGTTCTTCAGCAGCATGTCGCCGGGAAAGATGTTGGCCGCCGCCAGTTGCTTGATCGCCAGCCCATAGTCTTCCAAGGCCTCCCGCACCTGCGCCTCGTTGGCGTTCTCCAGGTAGAGGTTCAGCGGGGTCATGCGGCGCTCGGTCCAGCAGTGGCGGATCAGCACCGTATCGTCTTCCACCGACACTGTGGATGGTGCGACTTCCAGCAGTTCCTCCAGGCACGCCGGATCGAACTTGCTCAGGGGGAAACGGAAGTCGGCGAACTCCTGGGTATCGGCCATGCGCCCGACCCGGTCGACGCTTTTCACCAGGCGGTACTTTTCGATCACCGTGGCGCGGTCGACGTTTTTCGACGGCGAGAAACGGTCCTTGATGATTTTGAACACGGTGTTGAAACCCGGCAGGGTGAACACGCTCATGACCATGCCGCGCACGCCAGGGGCCATGATGAACTGGTCGTCGGTATTGGCCAGGTGATTGATCAGTGCCCGGTAGAACTCCGACTTGCCGTGCTTGTAGAAGCCGATCGAGGTGTACAGCTCGGCGATGTGCTTGCCCGGCAGGATGCGCCGCAGAAAGCCGATGAACTCCGCCGGCACCGGCACATCCACCATGAAATACGAGCGGGTGAACGAGAAGATGATCGACACGTCTGCTTCATCGGTGATCAGCGCATCGATCTGGATGCCGCGCCCCTCCAGGTGCAGCAATGGAATTGCCAGCGGCCATTGCTCGTCGGCGGTGTAGATGCGCCCCACCAGGTACGCGCCTTTATTGCGGTACAGCACCGAGGAAAACAGCTCGACGCTCAGCTCCGGATCCTTGCACACCCAATCCGGCAGGTTCTCGCGCAGTTGCGCTTCGAGGCGCTTCAGGTCACCGGCCAGGTCGGCGTAATCCTCACTGAAACGGTAGTCGGCGAAGATGCTGGCGAGCATCGCCGACAATTGGCCTTGCGGCTTGTAGGTGCGGGTTTGTGCGGCCCGGGCGCGGCGCAGGCTCGGCCGGGTGGTGTGGATGAACATGCAGCCGTCGCTGATCAGGTCATGGCTGAACAGCCCGCAGAAGATCGAGTTGTACCAGGTCTCGGACAGCTCATCGTCGAAACGCAGGTCGATCAGGCTGATGTAGGCGTTTTTGACCAGCGGCCAGCAGCTGACGTCCAGGGTGTCGGCGTCAAACGCGGTGCGCAGTCGCTCCACCGTTTCACCGACCTTGTCTTCATACAGATTGATCCGTGCCGCCGACGCCGTCTGCGTTTCCTGCCACTTGGCCTGTTCGAAGCGGGCCCGGGCACCGTCGGTGATCTGGCGAAAATGCTCGCGGTAATCGTCAAAGCCATCGAGGATCAAGCGGGCGATGTCGGCGGCTGGCCATTGCTGCGGCATGGTGAGACCTCTGCGGGAATTCGGGAGGCTTGAGCTTAGCCAGTGAACCGGGTGCAGGAGAAGCGTAATTTTCCGGGTGAATTAAATGCCCGGTTTTCGGTTGCCATCGATCACACACTCAGCAACACTTTCGCCCCTCCCCCAAGGAAGGACCGCTCTGTGAACCCCGTCGATATTTTCCGTTTACTGTCTCTGGCGGCCATTTGGGGGGCCAGTTTTCTGTTCATGCGCATTATCGCCCCGGTGATCGGCAGCATTCCTACCGCTTTTTTCCGTGTATCGATAGCCGCTGCCGGACTGCTGGTGATTCTCGGCCTGATGCGCATCAGTTGGGACTTCAAGGGCAAACTCAAGACCGTGATGCTGCTCGGGGTGATCAACTCCGGGATTCCGGCGACGCTCTATTCGGTGGCTGCGCAGGTGCTACCAGCCGGTTACTCGTCGATTTTCAATGCCACGACACCCTTGATGGGCGTGCTGATCGGCGGCCTGTTTTTCCATGAAAGGCTCACTGGCGCCAAACTCGGCGGCGTGTTCCTGGGGCTGTTCGGTGTGGGCGTGCTGACCCGCGCCGGTCCGGTGGCGTTCGATTTGGAACTGCTGATGGGTGCCGTCGCCTGCCTGCTCGCGACCACCTGCTATGGATTTGCGGGGTTTCTGGCCCGCCGCTGGCTCGATCAGGCCGGTGGTCTCGACAGCCGTTTGTCGGCAGTGGGCAGCATGCTTGGCGCGACATTGTTCCTGCTGCCGCTGTTCGGCTACAGCGTGATCAGCCAACCACCCGCGACCTGGGGCGGCTGGAGTGTATGGCTCTCGTTGCTGGGGTTGGGTCTTGGATGCACGGCGTTTGCGTACATTATTTACTTCCGCCTCCTGAGCTCGATTGGTCCGGTGAAATCGATGACTACGACCTTTTTGATCCCGCTGTTCGGCGTGCTGTGGGGGGCGTTGTTTCTCGATGAGCCACTGTCGATGGCGCATGTCTATGGCGGGATGTTGATTGCGCTGGCGTTGTGGTTGGTGTTGAAGCCGGCGGCGGTGAAACCGGGTTTGGTGGCTGGCCGGTAGTGTTGTGGCGTTGCGGATGACGCCAAAAATCACAAAGGCCCGGAGCATGGCTCCAGGCCCTTGCGGGTTTGCACGCAATTACGCGGCTTTACGGAACACAAACACCAGACCGACGATGATCAGCAGCATGCCGAACAGGCTCAACATCGCCAGGCGATTGCCGAAGATCAGATAGTCCATCACCGCCGTTACCGCCGGCACCAGATAAAACAGGCTGGTGACGTTCACCAGATTGCCTCGAGCGATCAAGCGGTACAGCAATAGCGTTGCCAGCACCGACACCACCAGCCCCATCCATAGCACCGGCAGGATGAATCCACTGCTGTGTTCGAAGTGAAACGGCTGGAAGGGTACGAAAATCCCGCACAACAGCAGTCCGGCCAGATACTGCACCGGCAGTGTGCCGAGGGGATTGTCGGTGATGCGTTTCTGCATGATCGAACCGAACGTCATGCTCGCCAGCGCCAGCAGACCGAAGAGCATGCCCGCCAAAGACATGCCGGCCAAACCGATGCCCTGGTAAACCACCATGATCAACCCGGCCAAGCCTAGCGCCAGACCGAACATCCGGCTTATTGATCGGTGCCGCTCCATGATCACTACGGTGAGAATCGGCTGCACGCCCATGATGGTCGCCATCACCCCGGGCGTGACTTTAAGGTCCAGGGCCAGCAGATAGAAAATCTGATACGCCCCCAACAACACCACGCCGGTGACCATCGCATACAGCATCGGTTTGCCGCCCTTGGGCAACTTCAGCTTGAGCAACGGCACCAGCAACACCAGGCCGCCCAGGGCGATGACGAAACGGAACATCAGGAAGGCAAAGGGCGACGCGTGGGCCAGCCCCCATTTGGAGAAGATCGCCCCGCTGCTCCACAGCAGAACGAACAGGCTCGTGGACGCCGCCGCGAGCGCGGAGTTTTTCGAAAGGACAAACATGAATACCACCTGTAGTCAGGCAAAAAGCCAACTCAGCCGAAGCTGAAATTCAGTCGTTTTTTTCAGGTAGGCAGGGGAACAGCAGAAAGCAGCTGCTCAGCCCGAAATGCCAACGCCTGGCGGTGAGACCACCGCGCACACTGGCGTGCGACTGACAGGAGGGGGGTAATGACTGATCTGCCCCGGCTGCTGATTCCCGCACGGCACGACGCCAGCGTTGACCGCTGAATCGACTACCGCGTTGAAGTGGGGTGCAGGCATTGGGCTGATCTTTATTCGAGGGATAAAAAAGTGAGTCCGAAACTCACCGTGCGCCGACTATAACCAGCGTTCGACATGGATTGCAACGACTCGACCAAAAGGCCAGCTACGACAGTCGGTACGGAGTCTGCATTGTGCGGTTGGAGGGGCATTCAGGGATTGCGCGAAAACCTGTAAAAAACCGCTCACAACGAACGGTTCTTTTATTCTGTATCCGGCGTTAGCCAAACAACCAATACCCCAACAACATCAGCACCAGCACCGCCAGTACCGGACGCAGTACACGGTAGGCCTCGGGATTGCGCCGCTTCCATTGCTTGACCACACCACTGAATTTATCGCTGGAGTTCTTGCTCCAGGCATAGACCCGGTTGATGCCCCCTACTCGCTCGTCATCAAGGTTCTGCGGTGCAGTCGCACGACCTAGCCAGGCGCTGATACTGCGATTGATGCGGGTCATGAAGCGATTGCTCAGCGGACGTTCGATATCGCAGAACAGTATGACACGGGTCTTTTGCGTTTCATTCTTGACCCAGTGCACGTAGGTCTCGTCGAACATCACGTCTTCACCATCGCGCCAGGCGTAAAACTGTCCGTCGACAAAGATGCGGCAATCATCGGAATTGGGGGTGGACAGGCCCAAGTGATAACGCAGGGAACCGGCAAACGGATCGCGATGCGGATTGAGGTGGCTACCGCCCGGCAGTAGCGCGAACATGGCGCCTTTGACGCTGGGAATGCTGTTGACCAGTTGCACGGTTTTCGGGCACAAGGCTTCGGCGGAAGTCAGCGGTTTGTCGTACCACTTGAGATAGAAGCGCTTCCAGCCCTTCTTGAAGAACGAGCCAAAGCCGGCGTCGTTGTTCTTTGCCGCCGCGCGGATATACCCCTCGTCGAACAAGTGCATCGCTTCGTCGCGAATCACCTCCCAATTGTCCTTGAGCACATCAAGTTCCGGGAACTTGCTGCGATCCAGATACGGTTTCGAAGGTATTCCGGAAAACAGGTACATCAGGGCGTTATAGGGGGCGAACAGTGCCGAATGGTTAACGAACTGGCGCAAAACCGGCAGGCGCGCCTTGCCGCGCAAATGCACATAGAGGGTGCTACCGAGAAACAGCAACAACAACGAGGCTTTCGCGGCAAACGACGGGATCATCGACAACTCCTTTGAAGATAAACGGCACCGCACCACGTCCATTGCCCGACGTGGCTACCAGCATGATAAACACTACCGCCCCGGTGAAAACCTGCACTTTTCAACATTCAATGTTAATGAATGTGCAACAAAGCACTTATTAACATAAGGTGCCTGAACGCTGGCTGATGCAATCCATCATCAACCGGAACAGATCAATGGATCGCAACCAGCGATAACGCCTCAACCGTCAGCGCCAGCCACGATCCGCCAATATCTGGCACTTACTGGCGATTCTCCTGTTCGGTAAACAGATCACTGAACAGCATGCTCGACAGGTAACGCTCACCGGAATCCGGCAAGATCACGACAAAGGTCTTGCCCTGCATTTCCGGGGTCTCCGCCAGTCTTACGGCCACCGCCATGGCGGCGCCGCTGGAAATCCCGCACAAGATTCCCTCTTCCTGCATCAAGCGCAAGGCCATGGCCTTGGACTCTTCGTCACTGACCAGTTCCACCCGATCGACGATCGACAAATCGAGGTTCTTCGGCACAAAACCGGCACCGATGCCCTGGATCTTGTGCGGGCTCGGCTTGATTTCTTCACCGGCCAGGGCCTGGGTGATCACCGGCGACACCACTGGTTCCACTGCCACCGAGAGTATCGGTTTGCCCTGGGTATTCTTGATATACCGTGAAACCCCGGTGATGGTTCCACCGGTTCCGACGCCTGCCACCAGCACGTCGACCGCGCCGTCCGTATCGTTCCAGATCTCCGGGCCGGTGGTTTTTTCGTGGATGGCCGGGTTGGCCGGGTTATCGAATTGCGCCGGCATGAAGTACTTCGACGGGTCGCCGGCAACGATTTCACCGGCTTTCTCGATGGCGCCTTTCATGCCTTTGGCCGGCTCGGTCAACACCAGTTCGGCGCCCAGTGCCTTGAGTACCTTGCGGCGTTCGATACTCATGGACGCCGGCATGGTCAGCATCAGCTTGTAGCCACGGGCGGCGGCCACGAAGGCCAGGCCGATGCCGGTATTGCCGGAGGTGGGTTCTACGATGGTCATCCCCGGCTTGAGTTTGCCGCTGCCCTCGGCATCCCAGATCATGTTCGCACCGATCCGGCACTTGACCGAGTAACCGGGGTTGCGCCCTTCGATCTTGACCAGGATGGTCACACCACGCGGCGCAATGCGATTGATCTGCACCAGCGGCGTATTACCGATGGAGTGGGCGTTGTCAGCGAAAATGCGGCTCATGGCTGGGTCCTTAACGACAGCATTGAAATAGGGCATCAAGGTAAGCCTCTTGCCCGCAGGCGTCCAGTCGGGTCGAACGTCCGCTTATCAGTGCAGTCAATGGCTTTAGACAGCCAGAGATTTGCCGCCATGAAACGTCGATACAGCTGGCCCCTGTGGACCCTCGCCGGCCTCGCTCTGCTGCTGGTTGCCTTGCACATTGCCCTGCCCTACATGGTGCGCGATTACCTCAACGAGAGATTGGCGAACATGGGTGACTACCGCGGCCAGATTACCGACGTGGACCTGGCCCTGTGGCGCGGCGCCTACAAAATCAATGGACTGAAAATCGTCAAGGTCAATGGCAAGGTCCCCGTGCCTTTCGTCAATGCGCCATTGATTGACCTCTCCGTCAGCTGGCACTCGCTCTGGCATGACCACGCAGTGGTGGCCGAGGCGCAGTTCGACAAACCCGAGGTCAACTTCGTCGATGGCGGTGCCAACAAGAAAAACTCCCAGACCGGTCAGGGCACAGACTGGCGGGCACAGTTGGAAAAATTGCTGCCGATAACCCTCAACGAAGTGCGGATCAACGACGGGCGGGTCACCTTTCGAAACTTCAATTCAAAACCGCCCGTGAACATGAATGCCACCCAGGTTAATGCCAGCATTTACAACCTGACCAACGTAGTGGACACCAAAGGCAAACGTGACGCCCGTTTCGACGGCAAAGCTCTGTTGCTGGGGCATGCACCGCTGGAAGCCCTGGCAACCTTCGACCCGCTGAGCAACTTCGAAGACTTCGAGTTCCGCCTGCGCGCCAAGAATCTTGAACTCAAACGCATGAACGACTTCGCCTCGGCTTACGGCAAGTTCGATTTCAATTCCGGCCATGGTGACGTGGTTATCGAAGCCGAAGCCAACAAGGGTCAACTCACTGGCTACATCAAGCCGTTATTGAGGGACGTTGATGTTTTCAATTGGCAACAGGACGTTGAAAACAAAGACAAAGGGATTTTTCGCTCCATCTGGGAGGCACTCGTCGGGGGTACCGAGAATGTGTTGAAGAACCAACCGAAAAACCAGTTCGCCACTCGCGTCCAGCTCAGAGGCAGCGTGCATCAACGAGATATCAGCGCATTCGAGGCTTTTTTGCAGATTTTGCGTAATGGTTTCATCCAGGCGTTCACTGCCCAGTACGAACGGCCCAAGCCGGATACGGACTGAGTCAAGATGTGACGCCCCATTCAGAGACTGAATAAGCCGTCTGCGTTCACAGTCGACCGGACACCGCGTTATAGTCGGGGCTGACTCTTTTATTGCCCCCCGCCCTGCCTCGTACAGGTCGGCGTTACCGTTCGAGGATTAGCAGATGAAGTTCGAAGGCACCCAGGCCTACGTCGCCACCGATGACCTGAAGCTGGCGGTCAACGCCGCCATCACCCTGGAGCGGCCGTTGCTGGTCAAGGGCGAACCGGGCACCGGCAAGACCATGCTCGCCGAGCAACTGGCCGAATCCTTTGGCGCCAAGCTGATCACCTGGCACATCAAATCCACCACCAAGGCCCACCAGGGCCTGTACGAGTACGACGCGGTCAGCCGCCTGCGCGATTCGCAGCTCGGCACGGAAAAGGTCCACGACGTTCGCAACTACCTGAAAAAGGGCAAGCTCTGGGAAGCCTTCGAATCCGAAGAACGAGTCATCCTGCTGATCGACGAAATCGACAAGGCCGACATCGAATTCCCGAACGACTTGCTGCAAGAACTCGACAAGATGGAGTTCTACGTTTACGAGATCGACGAGACCATCA
Organism: Pseudomonas sp. GW822-FHT01E03; assembly: GCF_058802985.1. Taxonomy (NCBI): domain Bacteria; kingdom Pseudomonadati; phylum Pseudomonadota; class Gammaproteobacteria; order Pseudomonadales; family Pseudomonadaceae; genus Pseudomonas; species Pseudomonas sp. GW822-FHT01E03. Next base: position 27,993 of record NZ_JBXAOQ010000009.1, on the reverse strand, counting down.
AGGCCAAAAAACGTCCGATCATCATCATTACCTCCAACAACGAAAAAGAGCTGCCGGACGCCTTCCTGCGCCGCTGCTTCTTCCACTACATCGCTTTCCCGGATCGCGTGACGATGCAGCGGATCGTCGACGTGCACTACCCGGACATCAAGAAAGACCTGGTCAGCGAAGCGCTGGACGTGTTCTTCGACGTACGCAAGGTGCCGGGCCTGAAGAAGAAGCCTTCGACCTCCGAGCTGGTGGACTGGCTGAAGCTGTTGATGGCCGACAACATCGGCGAAGCGGTACTGCGCGAGCGTGATCCGACCAAGGCCATCCCGCCGCTGGCCGGTGCGCTGGTCAAGAACGAACAGGACGTGCAACTGCTGGAGCGTCTGGCGTTCATGAGCCGTCGCGGCAGCCGATAAGGGTCAACGCCATGTTGCTCAACCTGTTCAATGAAATGCGCGCAGCCAAGGTGCCTGTCTCGGTGCGTGAGCTGCTGGACCTGATCAACGCGCTGAAACAGCGCGTGACCTTCGCCGACATGGACGAGTTCTATTACCTGTCCCGGGCGATCCTGGTGAAGGACGAAAAGCATTTCGACAAGTTCGACCGGGCGTTCGGTGCCTACTTCAATGGTCTTGAAAAACTCGACGACCACTTGCAGGCCTTGATTCCCGAAGACTGGCTGCGCAAGGAATTCGAGCGTTCGCTGACCGACGAAGAGCGGGCGGCGATCCAGTCCCTGGGCGGCCTGGACAAGCTGATCGAAGAGTTCAAGAAACGTCTGGAAGAACAAAAGGAACGCCACGCCGGTGGCAACAAGTGGATCGGCACCGGTGGCACCAGCCCGTTCGGTTCCGGCGGTTTCAACCCGGAAGGCATTCGGGTCGGCGATGCCGGCAAGCGCCAGGGCAAGGCGGTCAAGGTCTGGGACCAGCGCGAATACAAGAACCTTGACGATTCGGTCGAGCTGGGCACCCGCAACATCAAGGTCGCCCTGCGGCGCTTGCGCAAGTTTGCCCGACAGGGCGCGGCCGAAGAACTGGACATCGATGGCACCATCGACCATACCGCCAAGGATGCCGGCTTGTTGAACATCCAGATGCGGCCGGAGCGGCGTAACACCGTCAAGCTGTTGCTCCTGTTCGACATCGGCGGCTCGATGGACGCCCATGTGAAGATTTGCGAGGAGCTGTTCTCGGCCTGCAAGACCGAGTTCAAGCATCTGGAGTACTTCTACTTCCACAACTTCATTTATGAATCGGTGTGGAAGAACAACATGCGCCGCACCTCCGAACGCACCTCGACCATGGACCTGCTGCACAAGTACGGTGCCGACTACAAAGTGATCTTCATCGGTGATGCCGCCATGGCGCCCTATGAAATCACCCAGGCGGGCGGCAGCGTCGAGCACTGGAACGAAGAAGCCGGTTACGTGTGGATGCAGCGGTTCAAGGAGAAGTACAAGAAACTCATCTGGATCAACCCGTATCCGAAGGACACGTGGGGCTATACCTCTTCGACCAACATCGTGCGGGATTTGATTGAGGACCAGATGTATCCGCTGACCCTTCGCGGGCTGGAGGAAGGGATGCGGTTTCTGTCCAAGTAGTTCTGCTGTCTGGACTGACGCCATCGCGAGCAAGCTCGCTCCCACAGGGTCTTATGTACGACAAAGATCCAATGTGGGAGCGGGCTTGCTCGCGAAGCTTTTAGCCTTTCAAAAAGCGCCGCAAATACTCGACCTGTTCTCGATGCGCCACATCCTGCACCACCGGCCGCAACCGCACCCGCGCCCCCGGCAGGCACTGCGCAAGCCGCGCCAGTGCCAACGGTGTCAACGCCCCCAATCGCGGATAACCACCGATGGTCTGTCGATCATTGAGCAACACAATCGGCTGCCCGTCAGGCGGCACTTGCACCGCCCCCAACGGAATACCTTCGGAAATCATCGGTTTGCCCTGGTACTGCAGCGCCGTGCCCAACAGGCGAATGCCCATCCGATCGGCTCGGCTGTCAAGACTCCACACGCTGTTGAACGCATCGAACAGACTCTGCCCGCTGAACTCGCCAATCTGCGCACCCAGCACCAGATCCAGCAATGGCTCGCCGGTGAAGTCCGGCACGCATTGGCTTGGCAACTCCCGCAGCAATACCAGCGAGTTCCCCGAGTAGCTCAAGGACGCGCCTTTACCCAGCGCATGGCCCATTCCGTCCAGGCCACCCAGCTCTTCACGGACCACCGTCGCGCTGCTGCCCAGCACTTTCGGTGCATCAAACCCACCCGGCGCCGCCAGATAGGCCCGGGCGCTGAGTAGCGGTCGGGCGAATTGCAAACGCTGACCTTTGTGCAACCTGAAACTGCGCCATGGCGCCAGCGCTTCGCCGTCCACCTGCGCGCCAAGATCCGCGCCGGCCAAGGCCAGCACGCAATCTTCCTCGGCCACGAGGGTGAATCCGCCAAGGGTGATTTCGATTACCGGCGCATCCAGCCCGTTGCCCAATAGCCAGTTGGCCCAGGACATCGAACGCCAATCGGCGGCTCCGCCCTGGGTCACGCCCAGATGCCGCACGCCAAATCGACCGGCATCCTGCAACAGGCACAGCGCCGTACTCGCTTCAATGGTCAGACGGCTCATGCCTGGGCCTCCAGTGGCGTATCGTCACCGCCCAGGTTAATGAATTCGGCATGGCCGACTGCTTCAAACCGTACGGTGTCACCGGGCTGCATCAGGCTGTAGCCGTCACGGTTGCGATCGAACAATTTGGCCGGCGTGCGGCCGATCAGATTCCAGCCCCCCGGCGACACCACCGGGTAGGCCGCCGTTTGCCGTTCGGCGATGCCGACACTGCCGGCGGCGACTTTCTTGCGGGGCGTGTTCAGACGCGGCGCGGCGAGCACCTCTTCCACCAGCCCCATGAAAGCGAAGCCCGGCGCAAAGCCCAGGGCAAACACCTGATATTCACGCTCGCAGTGACGACGGATCACCTCCTCCACCGCCAACCCGCTGCGTTGCGACAACAGGCTCAATTCCGGACCGACGCTCAAGTCGTACCACACCGGCAACACATGGCAGGTACCGCGCGTACGCGCATTGGGCGACAGATCGATCAGTGCCTGGGCAATCAACTCCCGGGCCTGGGCGGGACTCAGCGCGGTCAAGTCGTAATGCACCATCAAGGTGGTGTAGGACGGCACCAGATCAATCAGATGCCCGGCGAATGCCGTGCGCAGACTTTCACTGGCTGCCAGCATCCACGGCATGTTGGTTTCGGCAATTTCATCGAACAGGCGCACCATCAGGCAGTCCAGCGCCACCACTTCCACCCGCAGCTTCATGACGCGCTCTGCCGGTTCAAGGCTTCACGGATGCGTTGCACGGCAGCGACCGAACTGGCGTTGTCGCCGTGCACGCACAGGGTATTGGCCTGCAAATGCAGGGCGCTGCCGTCGCTGGCGGTGAGCGGATCGCCACGGGCGATGGTCAGCGCCTGCTCGATGATTTTTTCCGGATCGTGATGCACCGCTCCCGGCAGTTGTCGCGACACCAGCCTGCCGGCGCTGTCATAAGCGCGGTCGGCAAAAGCCTCGAACCACAGGGTCACGCCGTACTCATCGCCCAGTTGTTGGGCGGCGCTGTTGTCGCGGGTGGCCATCAACATCAACGGCAGGTTGCGATCATAGGACGCTACCGCTTGCAGCACCGCGCGCAGTTGTGCCGGGTTGGCCATCATGTCGTTGTACATCGCGCCATGGGGTTTGACGTAACTGACACGACCGCCCTGGGCCCGGCAGATGCCGTCGAGGGCGCCGATCTGGTAATGCAGAATGTCTTGAAGTTCCTGGGGGGCATAGGCCATGGAACGACGGCCGAACCCCACCAGATCCTGATAGGCCGGATGCGCGCCAACTTGCACACCGTGGCTGAGGGCCAGGCTGACGGTCTTGCGCATGATGCTCGGGTCGCCGGCGTGAAAACCGCAGGCGATGTTGGCGCAATCGATGAAGGGCATGATTTCCGCGTCCAGACCCATGGTCCAGCTGCCGAAACTCTCGCCGATGTCGCAGTTCAATAGCAGGCGGCTCACACTGAACACTCCTGTAGGCTTTATTCTTTTCAGCTGCGGGACATATCTGTAAGACAGCCCCGCAGATTATCAGTTACTGGGCGTCGAGTTGCTTGCCACGGGTTTCCGGCAAACTCAAGGCCGCGAGGATCACCACGCCGTAGGAAACCGCCGCAAAGGCACCGATGCCTACACTCAGCGGCACGGTCTGGCTGAGCAGGCCAATCAACAGTGGAAACAACGCCGCCAGCGCCCGTCCGATGTTGTAGCAAAAACCCTGGCCCGAACCGCGAATGCGCGTGGGGAACAACTCGGTCAGGAATGCACCCATGCCACTGAAGATCCCGGAGGCAAAGAAGCCCAGCGGAAAGCCCAGCCACAGCATCACGCCGTTGCTGACCGGCAGTTGCGTGTACAGCAACACAATGGTGAACGAGCCGACGGCGAACAGGATGAAGTTCTTTTTACGTCCGAGGATGTCGGTCAAATAGGCGCTGATGACATAACCCACGTAGGACCCGATGATCACCATCGCCAGATAACCGCTGGTATTGAGCACGCTCAAACCGCGTTCGTTCTTCAGAAAAGTCGGCAACCAGGACGTGATCGCGTAGTAGCCGCCCAGGGCGCCGGTGGTCAGCAACGAAGCGCGAATCGTGGTGAAGAGCATGCCGGGGGCGAAAATCTCGTAGAACTTCGACGGGTTGCTCGGCTCCTGCCTGGCTTTGGCTTCACGATAGATTTCCGGGTCCTTGACCAGGCGGCGGACGAATATCACGAAGATTGCCGGCACGATGCCGAGGATGAACAGCGCGCGCCAGGCGTCTTCCGGTGGCAATACCGAGAACAGCAGCGCATACAGAATCGCCGTCAGCCCCCAACCCAGCGCCCAGCCGGACTGCACCATGCCCACGGCCTTGCCACGGTCCTTGGCTCGAATGACTTCACCGATCAGCACCGCGCCGGCCGTCCACTCGCCGCCGAAACCGAAGCCCATCAGGGTCCGTGCAATCAGCAGTTGCTCGTAGTTCTGGGCAAAGCCGCAGAGGAAGGTGAAGAAGGCAAACCACAACACCGTCAGTTGCAAGGTGCGCACACGACCGATGCGATCGGAGAGAATCCCCGCTACCCAGCCGCCGATGGCCGAAGCGATCAGCGTGCTGGTGTGAATCAGCCCGGCCTGGCCGGTGGTGATGCCCCACATGGCAATCAGGGTTGGCACCACAAAGCTGAGCATCTGGGTGTCCATGCCGTCCAGGCCATAGCCGATTTTGCAGCTCCAGAAGGTGCGGCGTTCCTGCTGATTGATGTTGCGATACCAGTCGAAAGGTCCCGGACGGGCCGAGGCTTTCGGAATGGCGGTGGTGTCGGGCGCACTCATGGCAAATCTCCGCACTGATTTTATTGGTATTGTTCTGAGCCCCGACGACGCCTATCGTGGGAACCGGATGCGCCGATTTTTGGACACGCGCCCCTGCTGCGTCCAACTAATAAAAACCCGCCTTAGACATAAGAAATCTTTATCCCATGAACCTGAAGTTTCTCGAGACCTTTGTCTGGGTCGCCCGACTCAAGAGTTTCCGCCTGACCGCCGACAAGCTCTTCACCACTCAGGCCTCGATTTCCAGCCGCATCGCAGTGCTTGAAAGCGAGCTGGGGGTAAAGCTGTTTCTGCGGGATTCGCGCGGCGTGAGCCTGACGCCCGAAGGCCTCAAGGTGCTCGATTACGCCGAGCAGATGATGGACACCATGCAGGCGCTCAAACAGTCGATCGAGACCCGCTCGAGCAAGGCCGGACGGGTGCGCATCGGCGTGATGGACACGGTGATCCATACCTGGCTCAGCCCGTTGGTGGCGCAGATGACCGATCACTACCCGCTGGTGGAAATCGAACTGGTGGCCGATACCTCGCTCAACCTCTGCGATCAGCTGCAAAAAGGTTTTCTCGACGTGATCCTGCAAACCGACCTGCTGCGCCAGGAAAGCGTGCGCAGCCTGGAACTGGCCAGCCACCCCATGGGCTGGATTGTCGCCAGCAACTCGATCTACAACCGCAATTACACGAACGTCGCCGAACTGGCACGTGAGCGGATTATCACTTATTCGAAAAACTCCCATCCGCATCAGGAAGTTCTGGCGCTGATGCAGGCCAATGGCGTCATGACACCGCGACTGAACTGCGTGAATTCGGTGTCGGCCATCACCCGTTTGTTGCGCGACGGCTTCGGCATCGGCGCATTGCCACCGGTGCTGGTGGCCGAGGAACTGGAGCGGGGGGAATTGACCTTGCTGGCCATCGACCAACGCCCGCCCAACCTGCAAGTGGTGGTGTCATGGCGGGTCGGCGCGGAGTGGGTCGAGGAGATTGTGACGTTGTGCCAGCACGTGGTGGAGCAGTATGCGCGGAAGGTGGGTGACGACTACATCACTCTGGCTGACTGATGACGTCCTGTGGCGAGGGGGCTTGCCCCCGATCGGCTGCGCCGCAGTCGTAAATCTGATAAACGCAGTACACCTGAAAAAATGGGGTATCTGGTTTTGGGGCTGCTGCGCAACCCAACGGGGGCAAGCCCCCTCGCCACAGGGACCGCGCAGTATTACAAACCGCGCAAATCCCGTTCTTCGATCGGCCGGCTCTGGCGCAGACGCTTGCCGCCCAGCACCACCCAGTCGATCAGTCGGAACAGGCACTCGATCCCTAACGACAGCAGTAAGGCGCCGCTCATGCCCCAGACCATCGCTTCGGGCGTCAACAGGATCTGGTAGCTGTAGCCATTCCAGGTTTCCTTGCGGATATCCGGATCGGCGGCCAGCACCACTTGCAGGAAGCGGATGTACCACGGGCCCTGCATCGCCTGGAATTGCTTGTCCAGCGCCACCTGACGGGTCAGCAGGTTGCCCAGGCTGTCGGCGTCGCTGCGAAAGATCGGGTCTTCGCTGGCGCGGTAATGCGCGACCAGAGCCTGCATGTCACCCTTGAAGAACTGATTGGCGGTGTTCTGGAAGCCGCTCAGACTGGTCTGCGCCTCGATCAGGTGCGCCTCGACCCGTTTGGCGTAATCGCTGATGAAGCCCGGCACCTGGACACCGATCAACAGGCCCGCCGCAAACAACACCAGCCGTAGATAACTGAGCAACATGCAAGGAGTCCTTATTCGGTCTGGCCCTGGCTGACACATTCGCCGCGTCGCCACAGGCTCCATTGACCCGGTTCGTAACGGGTCCAGGTTTCGTTTTCGGTCAGGGGTTCGGTGGCGATGACGGTCACCACATCGTTAGGCGTGGTTTCGGCCTGAAAGTCGACGATCACGTCGACATCTTTCAAGCGCGCCGGGCCAAACGGTGCACGACGGGTGATTTGCGCCAGCTTGGTCGAGCAATAGCAGAACAGCCAGTCACCGTCGCTGAGCAGGCAGTTGAACACGCCTTTGCTGCGGTATTCGGCGCACGCTGCCACCAGGTCAGGCAGCAGCTCTTCGACCTCGACCGGCTCGGGGAACGCCGCACGCACACGGTTGAGCAAATCGCAAAACGCTGCTTCGCTGTCGGTATCACCGACCGGGCGATAGAAACTGGCCACTGGCTGGAAGTCCGCCAACTGGCCGTTATGGGCGAAACACCAGTTGCGCCCCCACAGCTCACGGACGAACGGATGCGTGTTGGATAGGGAGACCTTGCCGACGTTGGCCTGGCGGATGTGCCCGATCACCACTTCGCTCTTGATCGGATAGCGCTGCACCAGGTTCGCGACCTCCGACTCGCAGCTCGCCGCCGGGTCCTGGAACAGCCGCAGTCCACGGCCTTCATAGAAGGCAATGCCCCAGCCATCGCGGTGCGGGCCGGTGCGTCCGCCGCGCTGCATCAGCCCGGTGAAGCTGAACACGATATCGGTCGGGACATTGGCGCTCATGCCCAATAACTCACACATGCTCGGACTCTCGCTCAATCGCAGGGGCAAGGTTACAGACGGGGTTCGACTCGCATCCGCTGAGGAGTGCTCGGCACGGGCGGACGACCATAACGATCATCGCCGGCACCGCCGAACGGTTGATCGTCCTCGGGCTCGTCGGCACGGACGGCGGCTTTGGCGGCGGCAGCCTGCTCCCTGCGGGCATTGGAGGCGCGCTCGATGGGGAAACGGATCGCCACCAGCACCAGATAGAGGCCGAACGCGATCATGCCGTACATGAACAGATCGGAAATCGCCCGCCAGGCGTTGTTGCCGACCTTGAACAGCAGGTCGAGCGCGGTAATGGCGAGAGCCGGTGCGATTTTGTCCTTGACCGGGTCGATGATGGTCGGGCTGAACAGCAGCACGACCATCGCCAGCCGTAGCGGCTCACGCAGCCAACGCCACATCCAGCGGGTCAAGCGCATCCACACCAACAGGCAGCCCAAAGCGGCGAAGGCGTAGAGGCCCCAAGCGATCAGATAGTCGTTCTCGGTCATGGTGTCCATGGCAAGGCAGGCAAAGAGGCGCTTATGATAACGGCTTTTCGCCCATCAGGCTGCATCAATGCCTTCGGTCAAGACATAGAACCCTGTGGGAGCGAGCTTGCTCGCGATGGCGGACTGACAGTCAACATTGATGTTGGATGTACTGGCCTCATCGCGAGCAAGCTCGCTCCCACAGGTTCCAAACCTATTCCGTACACTGTTCGAGAGCCCTTCATGCCCCAATCCGCCAACATTCACGACGCTCCGATTGCCCACAAGGCTGAAGGCTCCGACCCGTATGCCTGGCTGCAAGAGCGCGACACCGAGGCAGTGCTCGACTACCTGAAAGCCGAAAACAGCTATCAGCAAGCGCAAACCGCCGACCAGGCCGCATTGCGCGAAACCCTGTTCCAAGAGATCAAGGGGCGGATTCTCGAGACAGATCTATCCCTGCCCTCGCCGTGGGGCCCCTATCTGTATTACACCCGCACCACGGCAGGCGATGAGTACGCCAGGCACTACCGCTGCCCGCGTCCGGCCGATGACAGCCTGACCCTCGACGAAAGCCGAGAACAACTACTGCTGGACCCCAACGAACTGGCCAAGGGTGGTTTCTTTTCGCTCGGGGCGTTCAGCATCAGCCCGGACCACCAGCGTCTGGCCTACAGCATCGACTCCAGCGGCGAGGAGATTTACACGCTGTTCGTGAAAGAATTGTCCGACGGCCGTGTCAGCGAGCTGGAATTCCAGGACTGCGACGGCAGCATGACCTGGGCCAACGATAGCCTGACGCTATTCTTTGGCGAACTGGATGACACCCATCGTCCGCACAAGCTGTATCGCTATCGACTGGACGGCACGGCGGCCGAAGAAGTGTTCCATGAGCCGGACGGGCGCTTCTTCATGCATTGCTACCGTTCAAGCTCCGAGCAGCAATTGCTGCTGTCCGTGGGCAGCAAGACCACCAGCGAAGCCTGGGTGCTTGACGCCAACCAACCGCAGCACGCCTTTGCCTGCATCGCGCCACGGGTCGAGGAGCATGAGTACGACGTCGATCACGGCGTACTCGACGGTCAATGGACCTGGTTCATTCGCAGCAACCGTGACGGCATCAATTTCGCCTTGTACACGGCCGTCGATACCGGCGCCGCGCCCACCGAAGCCGACTGGCAGAACCTGATCCCCCACAGCGACACGGTGATGATCGACGGCATCAGCCTTAACACCGGGGCCATGACCCTGAGCCTGCGGGTTGGCGGCTTGCCGGTCATTGAAGTTCACCCACAAAGCCTGGCGCCTTATCGTGTGCAACTGCCGGATGCGGCCTACAGCCTGCATGTGCAAAACAGCCTGGAGTTCGAAAGCAACCGGATTCGCCTGCGCTACGAAGCGTTGAACCGTCCGGCACAAATCCGCCAGCTTGAACTGGCGACCGGCGAGCAGAAAGTCCTCAAGCAAACCCCGGTGCTCGGCCCGTTCGATGCCGACGCCTACGTCAGCCAACGCCTGTGGGCCAGTGCGCCGGACGGCACGCAAGTGCCCATCAGCCTGGTGATCAAGCGCGCAGACCTGGGCAAACCCGTGCCGCTGTACCTCTACGGCTATGGTGCCTACGGCGAAAGCCTCGACCCATGGTTTTCCCACGCGCGCCTGAGTCTGCTGGATCGCGGCATGGCGTTTGCCATTGCCCACGTGCGTGGCGGCGGCGAACTGGGGGAAGCCTGGTATCGCGCCGGCAAGCAGGAGCACAAGCACAACACCTTCAGCGACTTTATCGCCTGCGCCGAACACCTGATCGCCCAAGGCTTCACCACTGCACCGCAGTTGGCTATCAGTGGCGGCAGCGCCGGTGGCTTGCTGATCGGCGCGGTGCTCAACCAACGGCCGGAGCTGTTTGGCGCCGCCATCGCCGAAGTGCCGTTCGTCGACGTACTCAACACCATGCTCGACCCTGATCTGCCATTGACCGTGACGGAGTACGACGAGTGGGGCAACCCTGAAGAGCCGGACGTCCATGATCGGATCAAGGCCTACGCCCCGTATGAAAATGTCACCGCGCAAGCTTATCCGGCAACCCTGGTGATCGCCGGCTACAACGACAGCCGCGTGCAGTATTGGGAAGCAGCCAAGTGGGTGGCGAAATTGCGCGCGACCAAGACCGACAGCAATCCCCTGCTGCTCAAGACTGAATTGGGTGCCGGGCATGGCGGAATGAGCGGTCGATATCAGGGATTGCGTGACGTAGCACTCGAATATGCATTTTTGTTCAAGGTTTTGGGCATGGCCTGAGGAACCCGGGCCGATGAACCGGTCTTAATTCCACACACTGGTAGCCGATACAACACCAGTACCCTGTGGGAGAGAGCTTGCTCGCGATGGCGTCAGCACATTCAACATTACCGTTGCCTGTGAAGCCGCAATCGCGAGCAAGCTCGCTCCCACAAGGGGTTTTCGGTGACTTCAAATTCGAGCCAGTAACAGACACAACAATAAAGACCGTGACGACATGTCTGAACCAACCTTTCTGAACAACGAAATTCGCGACTGGCTGATGGATTGCGGCCTGTTCAATCAACTGCAGCCAGCCGACTTCGCCGCGGCTTCGGGCTACTTCAGTATCAGCACCATTGCCCAAGGCGAAGAGATCTTCCAGGAGGGCGATGCCGGCAGTTTCATGTGCATCATCCATACCGGTCAGGTGGCGGTGCAGAAAACCAACGCTGACGGGCAGCGAGTCACCATCGCCACGTTGCGCAGCGGCCGCTCGTTCGGTGAAATGGCCGTGCTCGACGGCGAACGGCGCTCGGCCAGTTGCGTGGCCGCAAGCAACTGCCAGTTGCTCAACCTGGGCAAGGACTCGCTGGAAAAGATGCTCAACGACGCACCGAAAATCGCCGCCAAGATCATCCGCGCCCTCGCCGTTTCCCTTTCCAAACGACTGCGCATGGCCGACGGTCAACTGCTTTCGCAGCAGGTCTAGCCGCCCGGCGATTTGGTTTTCGGCGGATTGGGCTCCAGGCCCGGTATCGGCTGGTCCTTGATCGGCGGGCTGGGCATTTCAATCGGCACCAACGGCGGACCGCTACTGCCGGGGCCGACTTTAGGCAAAGGCGCCGGGCTGATTTGCGGGTACGGCGTGGGCGTCGCGGTGCCGGGCGAACCGGGTATCGGCGCGGGGCTGACGGGAATCGATTGCAGCTGTTGCGCCTGCACTGCAGTTATCGAGAGCGCGGCCAGGGCAATGACCGTTAGAATGGTGCGCTTCATCAATGGCTCCGTTGGCCTTGTCGTCATAAACAGGCTACTCCCAACTGCGTCTGTTTGCCCTCCCGAGTTCTGCCAATTTTCTTCAAGTGAGCCCCATGAAACGTTTCGTTCTGCTGGACACCACCCCCATCCCTGAAAACGGCGGCGCCCTGTGCCTGTTCGAATACGGCGAGGATTTTGTCATCAAGATCCAGGGCGGCGACGGCGGACAATTGATGAACACGCGCATGCACGGCTCCGAAGATGCCCTGGCCGAGATCCCGTGTCGCAAGGTCGCCGGCCGACCGGGTTCACGGGTGCTCATCGGCGGCCTGGGCATGGGTTTCACCCTCGCTTCGGCGCTCAGGCACCTGGGCAAGACTGCCGAAGTGGTGGTCGCTGAATTAGTGCCTGGCGTTGTGGAGTGGAATCGCGGGCCACTCGGCGAGAAAGCCGGAAACCCGCTTCAAGACCCGCGGACCGTGATTCGCATGGAAGACGTGGCCAAAGTCCTGCAGTCCGAGCCCCAGGGTTTCGATGCCATCATGCTCGACGTCGACAACGGGCCCGAAGGCCTGACCCAGAAAGCCAACAGCTGGCTCTACTCCGCCGCAGGCCTCAGTGCCTGCGCCAAGGCCCTGAGACCAAAAGGCGTGTTGGCCGTCTGGTCGGCCAGCGCTGACCGGCAGTTTTCCGACAAACTGAAGAAGGCGGGTTTCAAGGCCGAGGAAGTGCAGGTCTTCGCCCACGGCAACAAGGGCACCCGCCACACCATCTGGATTGCCGAGAAGCTCAAGGGCTAGGCTAAACTTCACCCTATAACCGTCATTAGTCTTTCTACAAAGGTGAACCCATGAGTTCGTCCACCCCGACCAACACCTCGAAGCTGGATCGCATCCTCGCCGACAACCAGCGCGACAAGGAAATGGGCTACCGCGACAAGGCCCTCAAGATGTACCCGCACGTCTGTGGCCGCTGCGCCCGTGAGTTCTCCGGCAAGCGCCTGAGCGAACTGACCGTGCACCACCGCGACCACAACCACGACAACAACCCGCAGGACGGCTCTAACTGGGAGTTGTTGTGCCTGTACTGCCACGATAACGAACACTCGCGGTATACCGACCAGCAGTATTTCGACGAAGGCTCGCTGAGCACGCCGAAAATCGCCAAGGCTACGCACAACCCGTTTGCGGCGTTGGCGGGGTTGATGAAGAAAGAAGACTGAAGATTTTCAGCGCCTGATCCGGCCTCATCGCGAGCAAGCTCGCTCCTACAGTTGATTTTGTGAACGACACAGATCAAATGTGGGAGCGAGCTTGCCCGCGATGGCAATAGCCCTGCCACCGCCAATCTCCAAACTGACCGCTGCCGCCCAATCCCCGTATAATCCCGCTTTTTTCCCGAAAGGCACCCCGCTCGTGGCAGACAAACGGTACAGCTGCATTGGTTTGTATAACCCCAAATCACCGGAGAACGTCGGTTCGGTGATGCGCGCCGCTGGCTGTTATGGCGTGGCGTCGGTGTTCTACACCGGCAAGCGCTATGAGCGCGCCGCCGACTTCGTCACCGATACCAAGCGCGTGCACTACGACATCCCGCTGATCGGCATCGACGACCTGAAGAAAATCCTGCCCCTCAATTGTGTGCCCGTCGCCGTGGAACTGGTCGAGGGCGCCCGCCCGTTGCCGGAATACACCCACCCGGATCGCGCGCTCTACATCTTCGGCCCGGAAGACGGATCGCTGGATAAAGAGATTCGCGACTGGTGCGAAGACGTGGTCTACATTCCGACCACCGGTTGCATGAACCTGGCCGCCACGGTCAACGTCGTGCTCTACGACCGCATGTCCAAGGGGCTCAATACCCGCTCCGGACCAAAATTCCGCTGAATCGCCACACATCCGATTGAACGAGCTGCCCGCCCAGGCTGTCAGTTTGACTATCGATCACTGAAGCCTGGAGACAGACCATGAGCGAACTCAAACCCGTCGAGCGTATCGAATCCACCCCGTTCCAGAGCCCTTCCGAGCAAAACGTGCAGGGCTGGGAACGCATTGGCTCCCTGGCCGGCGGCGTGGTGATGGTGGGCAAGGGACTGCGGCGTGGCGGGATCTTTGGCCTGATCCAGGTGGCCATCGGCGGCGTGGCCCTGGCGCGTGGAATTACCGGCCACAGCTCGGCGAAAAGCCTGCTGGAGAAAAGCCGTCAGGACATGAACAACGTGCGGGCGAAAATTCAGCGGGCGGGTGAAGAGTTGAAGACGCTGAAGACGCTGAAGGCCAATGCCGAGGCGGCGACCAAAACCGCAACCGTTACCGGCAATGATTCCTTGAAGTCGCCGAAAGCCGGGGTTTGAATCGGGATTTGCGCTGAAGCCACTGGCCTCATCGCGAGCAAGCTCGCTCCCACAGGGTTATGTGGCGCTCACAACATTTGTGTTCACCCCCAATCACTGTGGGAGCGAGCTTGCTCGCGATGACGGACTCACTGAAGTAAACCGGTATCAAGGACTTTGGAAGAGTCGCCAATAACACTCTCCGACAGCTGCACAAAGTCCTTGGTATCAACGTTATCCAGCCGCATCGCCCCGCGCAGCACATCATCGAGCGAACGCTTGTTGTGGGTTTTCAGGCGAATCTCGCGGTCCAGTTCCTGCAGCAACACCACTGCCCTGGCCACCTGCGTCGAGCTGATCCGCTCACCGCGCAGCGTGGTGACTTTCTGGCTGATCTTGACCAATTTGCGATGCAGGCTCTCGTAGCGCTCATCGCTCATGCCGCCAGCCCGACGCACCAGTTCGATGGCGTAATACTCAGCAAAGCCCTCACTGATCCAGTCACTGCGCCGGGTGCCTTTGACGCGCCCGAACACCTGGGCCAACTCACGGACCAAGGCACTGGTGCCGCTTTCGCTGACCACCGGCAGACGACTGTTGAGGTAGATCGACTCGTGCGCCGATTGGCTGCCGCGCCACATTGGATCATTAGCCCCGACGATCAGCAGTTTGCCCGGGTGTCGCGGATACAGCGCCTGCACTTGCGGCCAGACGAAGGTCAGCAGCGTCAGCACATCCATACGGCGCATGCCCTGCCCCAGCGGCGAGGCGACTGTGACTTCGGTCTCGCCCAGACGAGTGCGGCGACTGCCGAGCTCACCTGCGAGCATCCAGCCGGTAGGCCGGTCGAACAGTCGGGAAGGGTTATCGATACGGAATTTATTCGGGCCGATTCGTGGCCAAGCGGTTTCAACGCTTTTCCAGCCACCGGGCAGCTCGAACTCAAGACGTGAAACCAGTTCGATGCCGTCCTGTTGATCGAGTCTGGCAGCCGGCACCAGATTGTCGCCGCGCATCAACGCCCAGCTTGGCGTCATGCGCGTGTCGAAGCTGCCGCTCTTGCGCCCGTGGCTGATACTCACGCGGTAGGTCAGGCTGGCCTTGTCCGCAGCCGGACGCCAGACACCGCGCGCCGCTTTGCCGGGGGTCAGTTGCCATTGGCCGTCAGCCTTGAAATCGCTGTAGTGGCTGCCGTCGCCAAGGTCGAAATCCAGGCTGCGTACCGCCGAGCCCTGGGCGAGCGTCAGGCGCACTTCGGCCTGATCGCTCTGCGGCAACAGGCGCACGTGGTAATCCAGATTGACCTTGTTCGCAGCCCATGCCGGCGAATTCACGGCCAGTAATCCAAGGATCCACGCCTGCCGCCATCCCACAGCCATACACACTCCTTCGTGAAACGTTGAACCTCAGCCAATCAGCCTGCGCGGAAAATCAGATGATCTTCCCAATCATCTTCCGGTACGCTGCCTTCGGCGAGCATGCGCCCGGACTGGGAAATCCGCTCGTGATGAACGGCATCGCGATCACCGCACACCAAGTGATGCCACAACGGCAGGTCCTTGCCTTCGCTAACCAGGCGATAGCCACAGGTCGGTGGCAGCCATTTGAATTCGTCGGCTTTGCCCGGTGTGAGCTGGATACAGTCCGGCACCGAGTCACGGCGGTTGGGATAGTCCGTGCACTGGCAGGTTTTCAGGTCCAGCAACTTGCAGGCGATGCGCGTGTAATAGACGCTGTTGTCGTCTTCGTCTTCAAGCTTTTGCAGGCAGCACAATCCACAGCCGTCGCACAGCGACTCCCATTCCTCCTGATCGAGTTGATCAAGGGTCTTGCGTATCCAGAACGGTTCTACTTTGGCGGCCATGGTTCGAGTATCGACATCAGGTGGTGAAAAGGCCGCCAGTCTAGTGCCCGCAGCTCCGCGGGCCAAGCATTGGCGACTGCCGGTACGCCGGGCTTGTCAGTTTTTGCGCTGCCAAGTAGGGTTTTGTGTTGCTCCCACTTTCAAACGTAGCCAGGAATCTCTTGATGAGTGCCAACCCACGCGTTGCCGATTACGCCATTCACCCTCAGTTCACCGATCGCTGGTCGCCCCGCGCCTTCACTGGCGAAACGATTCCGGAGGAAACCCTGCTGAGCTTCTTCGAAGCCGCCCGCTGGGCACCCTCGGCCTACAACTCGCAACCCTGGCGCTTTCTCTACGCACGTCGCGACACGCCGAACTGGGAGCGTTACCTGGGCCTGCTGAACGAATTCAACCGCAGCTGGGCGCAACATGCTTCGGCCTTGGTGATCGTGATTTCGAAAACCACCTTCGCCGTGCCTGGCGCCGCCGAAGAAACCCCGGCCCTGTGGCACACCTTCGACACCGGTTCCGCCTGGGGCCACCTGGCCTTGCAAGCGAGCCTGAGCGGCTGGCACACCCACGGCATGGCCGGCTTCGACCAGGAGCTGACCCGCAAGGCGCTGAACATTCCTGAAGGCTACGCCCTGCACGCCGCCGTCGCGGTGGGCAAGCTGGGGGACAAGGCGAGCCTGGCGGAATATCTGCAAGCCCGTGAAGAACCCAGCCCGCGTCGTCCGTTGAGCGAACTGGCGGCCGAAGGTGACTTCACCCTCTGAGCCATACTGAAAATCCCTGTGGGAGCGAGCTTGCTCGCGATAGCGGTAGGACAGTCAATATTGATGTTGAATGTACCAGCCTCATCGCGAGCAAGCTCGCTCCCACAGTTTTTGAGGGTGTGTTCAATACCCGCGATCGAAATCCACTTCCCCGCGCAACGCCTCTCCCGCCTCATAAGCCCGCAGGTTCTCGACAAACAGCTTCACCATCATCGAAGGCGAAGTCGGGGCCGAGCTGTGGCCGGTCAGCAGCAGGCCCCAGGCCGTCCAGAACGGATGACGCTGGGGCAAGGGTTCCTGACGGCACACATCGATCACTGCACCCGCCAGATGCCCTTCCTTCAAGGCATCCACCAGATCCGCATCAACCACCGCCACTCCGCGCCCGGCGTTGATGAACAACCCGGTCGGCTTGAATTGCTTGAACAGCGCCGCGTCGTAGACATCGTGGGTGTCCGGCGTGTTCGGCAACAGATTGACCACGTAATCGACTTCACCGACCAGCCGCGGCAAATCCGCCATCGAACCAACTTCGATAAACGGTGCCTGCTCCCGTGCGCTGCTGGCAACGCCATACAGTTCGACGCCAAACGGCACGAGGAACTGCGCGACACTTTGACCGATATCACCGGTGCCGACGATCAACACCCTGCGCCCCGCCAGGCTCTGGACCTGGCGACTGTCCCACTTGCGCTCGACCTGGCTGACCAGTCGCGCCAGCACTTCACGCTCGTGACCGAGCATGTACGTGAGCACGTACTCGGCCATGACCTGGCCAAAGATTCCGACTGCACGGGTCAGCCGATAGTGCCGCGGCAAGCCATCGGCCAGCAGCGGCGTGATGCCGGCCCAGGTCGATTGCAGCCATTGCGGTTGATGACCCTGGCGTAACAGGGTCGCCAGCAAATCAGGCTGGCCGAGCCACACCGGGCAATCGGCGGCCTGGCTGGCCAGTTCGGCGGAATCACCGCTGGTCAGTACCTCCAGGTCCGGTGCCGCCTCGCGCAACAGTTGGGCGTACACGGGGTGGTCGTGTTCAGCAATCAGGACGCGCATGCTTCAAACCTTTCAAAAACAGTGCAGACGGCCGCCGACAGAGCAGTGCTCCGTCGATGCTGCCATCGCTAAAATCAATCAGTGTTTCATAACCACTCTGAACAGAGTCTGTCTGCCGCTCACATCGGATCGTTGCGACGCAACAATTCTTCCGGCAAGTGCTCGATGTACTCGTCTTCGGCAGGCGGCATTTGCAGGTGATAACCCTGTTTCTCGAGGTTTTCCAGCACGACCGTGATGTCCTCGCGCGACAGCTTGCGCTCGGGGCTCAGCACCAGGTCGAACGCGTGGATGGCCTTGCCGAAGGCTGCCATCAGGGTATCCGGCACGCGCTCCAGAGCATCGCTCTTGAGCACATACAGGTACATTTCGTTTCTTTTCGAGCTGCGGTAGATGGAGCAAATACGTTTCAAGGCTGTTCTCCGGCGGTGGCCAGGCTGTCGAGCAGCGCCTGGCCCATCAATTCGCGGCGCCAGCCACGCAGCGAATCAGGCAATTGGTAGGGACCATTGGGGAAGCCGCTCTTGAGCAGCGCTTCCAGGGTTTTCTTGCGCAGCATCAGTTCCGGCGCGATGTTCAGGCGCTCGGCTTCGGCCTGGCCTATGGCCTTCATTTGTTTGAGCAGCGCAGCAGCATCCACCGGCAACGGCTCCGGCACGGCTGGCGGCCATTGATCAGGCGACACACTGCCAGAGCGCTTGATCAGATCAAGCAGAAACTCGCCGTCCTGACGCACGGTACGTGGGTGCATGTCTTCGATTTTCGCCAGGGCGCCGAGGTTATCCGGTTGCGTACGCGCCAGCGGCCACAACGAATGCTCGCGGATGATCCGGTTGCGCGGCAGGTCGCGCGCCCGGGCTTCCTTTTCACGCCAGGCGCAGAGCTCACGCAAAACGGCGAGTTGGGCGCGAGACAGCTTCCAGGCCAGCTTGGCATCGCGATAGACCTCGTACGGGTCGATCTCGCGGCGCAGGTTGGCCACCAGCTCGGCGCCATCCTCCAGGACCCAGGCGTATTTCTCGTTGGAAAGCTTTGGACGCAGTTTTACGAAAACTTCAGCCAAATGCACGGCATCTTCGGCGGCATAGCTGATCTGGGTTTCGGAAAGCGGGCGTTGCAGCCAGTCGGAACGGGTTTCCCCCTTGGGCAGGTCGATGCCGAGCACTTCCTGCACCAGCCGCGAATAGCCCATGGAAAAACCAAGGTTCAGATAAGCGGCAGCCAGTTGCGTATCGAACAGCGGCGCCGGCAGGCTGCCGGTCAGGCGTAGCAGGACTTCGAGGTCTTCGCTGCACGCGTGGACAACTTTGACCACCGCAGGGTTTTCCAGCAAAGCGGCCAATGGCTGCCAGTTGTCGATGGTCAGCGGGTCGATCAGATAGGCGCGAACGCCATCACCGATCTGCAGCAGGCCGGCGATTGGGTAGAAGGTGTCGACCCGCATGAATTCGGTGTCGAGGGCAACGAATGGCAACTGTTGCCACTCGGCACACAACCGTCCGAGGCTATCGTTGTCGCGAATCCAGTGAATATCGATGGCCACACGGCTCTCCCTTGAAGAATGGCGCGCAGTATATATCGCCCCCGGCGATTTCCGCGCATCCACTGAACAAGAGCATTAGCGAAAATTACTGCGTGACATAAAGAATAGTCCTACAAAGCCGAGCTAGCTGGTCTTACCCAGCACCTGGAACCGTCGCGAGAATCACCGTGTTCGGCCAACACCTGTCAAAAACCAGGTCGACGGCCGCTGCGTGAAAAAGAGTCAGAGGAGATCATTCCTTGGCCAACACGCCGTCTGTCACTGGACGACGACATCCGGCAAACATGTCCAGATCCTGGTGGTAGACCTTGCTGTCGACCTCCAGCAGCCCAAGCATCGAATGGAACAGGTTGTCCTGGCTGAGGGACTTTTCACGGCTCTGTTGCAAGCAGCGGGTATCTAGCGCAAACGACTTTTTATAGCTGTCGGAAAACCAGGCAAACATGGCGACATGCTTTTGCTGCTCCGGTGCCAGCATGTAGGGAGTGCCGTGGAGGAACAAGTTGTATTCACCCAGGGACTCGCCGTGATCCGACAGATACAGCATCGCGGTATCCACTTTGTCCTGGTTGCTGCGCAGCAGATCGATCAAGGTCGACAGTACATGGTCGGTATAGACCAGGGTGTTGTCGTAGCCATTGACGATACTTTCGCGGCTGCAATTGTTCAGGGCATTACTCTCGCAAACCGGGGTGAAGCGCTCGAACTCTTTCGGATAACGCTTGAAGTACTCAGGACCGTGGCTGCCCATCTGGTGCAATACCAATACCGTATCCTTGTCCAGGGTATCGATGAAATGCTGCAGCCCTTGCAGCAGGATTTCATCGCGGCATTCACTGTTGGCGCACAGCGCCGGGTCCTTCAGATTGCTGACGTCCTGAAGGGTGACGCGATCGCACGTACCTTTGCAGCCTGACTGGTTGTCACGCCAGATCACGTCGATACCCGCATGCTTGAGCACGTCCAACAGGCCTTCTTCGTTCTTTGCCTTGCCGGCGTTGTAGTCCTTGCGCCCCATGTTGGAGAACATGCAAGGCACCGATACGGCGGTTTCAGTACCGCAGGAGTGCACATCGGTGAAAGCGATCAGGCCATCTTCCTTACTCAGCTTCGGAGTGGTGTCGCGGCTATAGCCAAGGATGCCGAAGTTCTCCGCCCGGGCACTTTCACCCACGACAAGTACCGTCAGGGATTTGCGCCCGTGAGTTTGCCAGGCTGGATTGCGCCGGGCATCTTCACCGAGCTTCACAAAAGGTTGATGTGCAGACGCAACCTGCTCGCGCAAGAAGCCAGCCGAGGCACCAATGTAGTTACTTGGCACCACCATCAGGCGTAACTCGTGGTGATTGCGAAACAACGAAGACAGGCCTTGATAGTTAACCAGTGCAACTCCACCAATGACTGCTGCCGAGGCAAAAGTCACCAAAACTTTACTGAGCAGTTCACGGTGCCAACGACGATAATTAATCGGTGTCTTCCACAACAGCCAGGACGGCAAAACGCCGAGCAGTAAAATATAAACAAACAACTTGAGCGACAGTAAGTCACGCACTTCCGTTGCATTGGTCTCGGCGAAGTTACGCAACATGCCGGTATCGATCAAAACACCATACTGGCTCATGAAATACACCACGCCCGCGCTGGTCATGAACAGCAGGGTCAGGAGCGGCTTGAGCACCGGCCGGAATGCCAGCAGGGTCAGCACAATGTTGAAGGCCGCGAAGATCATCACCCCGAAGGCCGCGCGCATGACGATGCCTTTGCCATCGGATGCGGTGATTTCGAACAGGTGTTGCCAAAGTACGTAATTGAAGCCGACTAACAAAAACGTGCTGGCAATCAGTGTCACCCATTCAGGGCGCACGGCTTTAATCTTAAGCATGATATTTGGCGGATCCTGAAAGTAAGTATCTTCGGCAAATGTGAAAATTTCATTTACCAAGACAGCTGTAATTTTAGGTAGCCAACAATCAATTTTTTGTGAAAAATAAGCCAACAATTAGTTGGCTTATTAAGTCCGCCTGACACTTTCAGACTATTTGAGAATGGTTCAGCCCCGATTCAGATTCGACTCAGGCCTGATGCAAATACCAGCGCCAGTCCTGTTCACCGACCTCCCCCATGAATTGACGATACTCAGCGCGTTTCACCGCCAGGTAGACGCCGAGGAATTCACCGCCGAAGGCTTCCCTGGCCCAACTCGAACCTTCCAGTGATCGCAAGGTGGTCAGCCAGTCTGTCGGCAACAGTTTCGTGGCCTGGGCGTAGCCATTGCCTTCCACCGGCGCACCAGGATCGAGTTGTTCGCGGATGCCGCGATGAATACCGGCCAGAATCGCCGCAGCCGCCAGATAGGGGTTGGCATCTGCGCCACAGATTCGGTGTTCGATGTGCCGGGAATACGCCGGCCCACCAGGTACGCGCAAACTCACGGTGCGATTGTCCACGCCCCAGGTGGCCGCCAGGGGCGCATAGCTGTTGGCCTGGAATCGCCGGTAGGAGTTGGCGTTGGGGCAGAACAGCAACAGCGAATCGAGCAAGGTACTGAGCATGCCGGCGACGGCCTGCTTGAGCAGCGGCGTTCCATCCGCAGCTTCGCTGGCGAAGAGGTTGTTGCCGTCCTTGTCCGCCAGGCTCACGTGCATGTGCATCCCGGTGCCGGCAAGATCATCGAAAGGCTTGGCCATGAAACAGGCTGTCATGCCGTGCTTGTGCGCCACGCCTTTGACCAGACGCTTGTAGCGCACCGCTTCATCCATCGCCTGTAGTGCGTCGGTGCGGTGTTCGAGGGTGATCTCCACTTGCCCCGGCGCGTATTCGGAAATGGCCGTGCGCGCCGGAATCCCCTGGAGTTTGCAGGCACTGTAGAGATCGGCCAGGAACGGCTCGATCTGTTCAAGCTCGCGTAAACCATAGACCTGGGTGCCGTACGGACGCCCGCCATCGACATCCCGTGCCGGTTGCGGCCGGCCATTGCTGTCGCGTTGCTGATCCAGCAGGTAGAACTCCAATTCCGCCGCCATGACCGGGTAATAACCGTCTGCCTGCAAACCCTCGATGACTTTCGCCAGCAAATGACGGGGATCGGCAATAGTGGCGGGCATTCCCTCCGTTGGGTGCATGCTGACCTGCACGGCCGCGGTCGGTATCAGACGCCATGGCATACGCGTGAGGCTGCCGCTGATCGGGTAGGCCCGGCAGTCGATATCACCGACATCCCAGACCAGCCCGGAGTTTTCCACGTCATCACCGTTGATGCTCAGGCCGAGGATGGTGCTCGGCAATGGTCGCCCGCTTTCATACACCGCCAGCAACTCGTCACGATGCAGCAACTTGCCCCGCGGCACACCGTTGTTGTCGAGGATGAACAGCTCGAACATTTCAATATCCGGGTTCTGCTCCAGAAAGGTCAGGGCTTCTTGCCGGGTGGCAAACGAGGTCGTGGCACAACTCATGGGAACTCTCTTTTTCCGTGTCAGACGGGTACGCAAAAGCACCCGCACTTTAATCCCGCCATCAAGCGGAACAGGTAGGAACAATCAGCGGAAAAAGCAGGAATCCGGTGGGCGCGCATGGCGGCAATGCCACAGCGCCCAAAAAGCCAGTTCAGAAGGAAGTGCAGAGAGGTTTGGCGCGGTGGCAGGCGTGAATCGACGACCAAGGCTCGACGCTCGAACGCCGCGGGATGCCTTGCAGTGGATTGCGACTGGCCAACCGTCCATAGAGAGAACCGCAGAAAACAGATGACCCGCAGCGTCACACGATGGCTTAAGTCGTTAAATCAGGATTTGAAGAACCTTGGATGTCGTCTGGCTAAACATTTGGCTGTTTTGTGCTGCCTTCAGTGGGGAGAAGGCCTGTATTTGATTTCTAAATACCACCCCGGACTTTCTGATTTGCGCCCTTCGGGCCTCGCGCGCCTTAATCGCCTGCTATTCATCAAGGTCCGATCATGGAAAACACCCGAGCCACTTCCCGCCCTGCCCTCTGGCTCATGTTCAGCATTGTCCTGGTTGCCCTGAACCTGCGCCCTTCCATGGCCGCTGTCGGGCCGCTGCTCTCAGCGATTCGCGACGACATTGCGCTGAGCTTCAGCCAGGCTTCACTGCTGACAATGTTGCCGGTGACGGCCATGGGGCTGGCGATGTTTGTCGGCCTGCGCGTCAGTCAGCGATTCGGCGATCAACGCACGGTAGTCTTCTCGTTGCTGATCATCGGCGTGGCCACGCTTTCGCGGTTGTTCCTTGATTCAGCCCCGCAGTTGCTCCTCAGCGCGGTGCTGGCCGGTGTCGGGATCGCCCTGATCCAGGCCCTGATGCCAGCGTTGATCAAATCCCGCTTCAGCGACCACGTTGCGCTGTGCATGGGGCTCTACGTCACATCGATCATGGGCGGTGCGGCCATGGGTGCCTCCTTTGCGCCGCTGGTGATGGAGCGTACCGGCAGCTGGCGTATGGGCCTGGCGATCTGGGCCGTTCTCGCTGTGCTGGCATTGCTCTTCTGGCGCAGCCAAAGCGCGGGGATGCCAACACTGGATTCGAGGGCATCCGGCAAAGGTTCGTACTTTGCCAATTCCCGCGCGTGGTTACTCGCGATTTTCTTTGGCCTGGGCACTGCGTCCTACACCTGTGTTCTGGCCTGGCTGGCGCCTTACTACGTAGAAAAGGGCTGGAGCGAGCAACACGCCGGATTGCTGCTCGGTTTTCTGACCGCCATGGAAGTGCTGTCGGGTCTGTTGACGCCCGTCATCGCCAACCGCAGCCGCGACCGCCGCGTCGTGCTGATGGTATTGCTGACACTGATCATCGCCGGTTTCTGCGGACTGATTCTGAGCCCACGGCATTTGAGCCTGCTGTGGCCATGCCTGCTGGGGCTGGGCATTGGCGGCCTGTTCCCGATGAGCCTGATCGTATCGCTGGATCACCTGGACAATCCATTGCGTGCTGGCGGCCTGACCGCATTCGTGCAAGGCATCGGCTACTTGATCGCCGGCCTGTCGCCGCTGCTGGCGGGGATCATCCGCGACCAGCTCGGCAGCTTTGAATGGGCCTGGTGGTCGCTCACGGCGGTCATGGCGCTGATGATGCTGATGGTTTTGCGCTTCAACCCAAGGCACTACGCCCGCCACATCCATTGACCCGGAGCCTGCCATGAAAACCACCGTTTTCGCCGTCGCTCACGCCAGCATGCTGCTTTGGGCCTTGTTGATCGCCGCATCGTTTTCCGCGGCGGCGCAAGTCAGCCAGGCCATCGACCCGATCCTGCTGACGGGTTTACGCCTGCTGTTTTGCGCTTTGGTGTTTCTGCCGTTGTTGCTGCTCAAAGGCGATGCCGTCATGACCGCCCGCGCACTGTTTGGTCACGCGGTGCTCGGCCTGCTGCTGGCGCTGTACTTCGGTTCGCTGTTCGAAGCGTTGCGCTACACCTCGGCCGTCAACACCGGGACGATGTTCACGCTGGTGCCACTGATGACCCTGGGTTTCGAAGCCGTGCTCACACCTGACAGCCGTCTGAAACAACGGATTATGCCGATGCTGCTCGCCGCTGCCGGGGCAGTGTTGTTGATCATGAAAGGCATCGGCCCCAGCGAGTTGCCATCGCCCTATGCATTGACGGTGTACGGCATCGGTTGCTTGGCGATGGCGCTCTACGCCCCCCTCAGCCAGCGTCTGAAAGCCAATAGCCTCAAGGGACGCGGACCGGTGTCCATGACGTTCTGGAACATGCTGTTCGGTGCGCTGTTTCTGCTGGTGTTCTGTGGATTCAGTGGCGGTTGGCGTTCGGCATCATTACTAACGCTCAACGACTTCTATTGGCTGATGTACCTGGCAGTGTTCGCCACCCTGGCGACGTTCTGGCTGCTGCACCGGGCCATCGGCGTGATCGCGCCGTCCTCGGTGATTTCCTACATCTATCTGAGCACGCTGTTCATCACCTTGTTCCACTGGCTATGGGGACACCAGACGCCGCTGCCGCTGGAAATGACCGGCGCGGTGCTGGTGGGCCTCGGCATGTTCGCGCTATTGATGTCCAGCCGCCGCGCCGTGTCGGCGATGGTCCAGGGCTGACACGGCCTTGGGCGAAACGTCCTGCAAGGCATTCTCCCTGCTCGCCCATTCCGCTAGGATAATTCACCACCCTTGCACACGGTCAGCGCAAGGGACGCAGCGAGATGGAATGGATGCTGAACAGTAATTCGCTTAGAAAGCTCGACATGCAGGACCTCATGGTATTCGTCGCCGTGTATGAGCAGAACAACGTCACCGACGTATCCGAGACGCTTTGCGTCAGCCAGTCCACCGTGAGTTACTGCCTGAAAAAATTGCGCGCCAGTTTTGAGGACGAACTGTTCATCAATACTCGCACCGGCGGCATGCAGCCCACCGGCAAGGCCGGCGCGATGTACCCTCACGTGCTGAAAATCCTCGAAAGTATCAACCTGTGTCACGCCGGCTTACCCACGTTCGACCCAGGCCTGCAACCCGTGACCTTCAACATCTGCGCCCCGGAATATTTCGAGCAACTGATCCTGCCGCGCTTGTTGAAAACCTTCGACCTCGCCGATCTTCCGGTGATGGTCAATGTGTTCAAACTCCAGGCCGATATCCCTGCCCAAGCGTTGCGCGAAGGCAGCCTCGACCTGGTGATGTGCTTCGGCCCGAACTTTCATCGCAGTCACGTCGATTTCAAATCGCAGACGCTGCTCGAAGATGACCTGGTGTGTGTTTTCGACAAACGCGCCACGCCGGCAGAACCACGCTTGAGCCTGCAAACCTATGTCGAACGTCGACACGTGTTCCCGACACCCTGGACGTCCGCCACCAACATGGTCGACGGCTGGCTTGCGCAGCAGGCACAACAGCGCCATATCGTCGCACGCGCCAACAGTTACAGCGCAGCGTTGAAGCTGATTACCGGCACCGACTATGCCCTGACCCTGCCCCGACGCATTCAGCGACTGCTGGCCAGTGCAGACACCTTCAATCACTGTGAAGCGCCCGCTGGCCTGCCGGGTTTCACCCTCGACATGCAGTGGAACCTGGGTGTTGATCAGGACAGCGCCAACACCTGGCTGCGAGCGCAAGTGATCCAGGCCTGCTTCGAGCAGGAAACGGCCTGATGCTCAGTTGCTGATGGCGGTCTTGCTGTAGGAATCGCGATCGATGTCGAGAATTTCCACGCACAACTGGACTTCAACGCCGCTTGGCCACTCACACACGTCCTGCACCACCGCCAACAGGCTTTCAGACAGCTGTTTCTTGATCTGTGCGGAACGACCACTCAACAGTGCCAGTTTCACATGCACGAACGCCCGTTCAGCCAATGCAGTACCGACCTTGAACGCCTCGACCCTGATCGCACGGCTCTTGATGTCGAATTCGGCAGCAAACTGACCGGAAGCCACCAGCGTATTGTTCAACCGCATCAATGCCACTTCGGCATTCAGATCAGTCAGGTTGGCGGTGTATTCCATGTGCAGGTGAGGCATGAGTGGGTTCCTGTAAGTGGGGTGGAAAGGTCGTACATATAACACAGCGCCACCCTGTTCATTCGGGCAGCGGCAATACGGCACGCTCACTCATGAACGCCTCCAGGCGCGAACGTAACCAGCGCTCGGCAGGGTCGCTATCGACATGGCTGAGCCAGACCATGGATAGATCCAGGGTCGGTGTCTTGAAGGGAAAGGGTTCCTTGAACAGCATTCCCGATGCAGCCATCGCCGCAGCGGTGTAGTCCGGCAGACTGGCAATCAGGTCGGTGCCGGCAAGCAGGGCCGGCAATGCACTGTACTGCGGCACCGAAAGCACCACCTGGCGTGTGCGACCGATATCCGCCAGCCACTCGTCGGCATAGCCACTGACGTTGGCGGTATGGGACACCAGCACGTGCGGTCGCGCGCAATATTCATCGAGGGTCAGCGGTGTATCAGAGGCATCGGCGCGCAAAATGCTGGGCTGGATGTGTCGCAACAACTTGCGCTTGGCATTGGCCGGCAAGCCACGGGTCTGGCTGATACCTACCGTGATATCGCCGGCTGCCAGCAAGTCGGGAATCCGCCAGTAATCGACATGCTGCACCACAAACACCACGCTGGGCGCTTCCTGGCGCAGCGCTCGCAACAATGGCGGCAACAGCCCGAACTCGACATCGTCGGACAACCCGATGCGGAACGACATCGTACTGCTGGCCGGGTCAAAATCATGGGTCAGGCTCAAGGCCACGGACAAGGAATCCAGCGCCGGCGACAGGTGCCTGATGATCTCCTCGGCCCGTGCCGTTGGCTCCATGCGATGGCCAACGCGTATGAACAGCGGATCATTGAACATCGCACGCAAGCGGTTGAGCGCCGAACTGATGGTAGGCTGACCGAGAAACAGCTTCTCCGCCACCCGAGTGACATTGCGTTCGAGCATCAGCGTTTCGAATACCACCATCAGGTTGATATCCGCCTTGCGAAGTTCATTGCGATTCATCCACTGCCCCGATCCAAAAAATCTGCTGACAGTTTAGGTAGCTGGTGCGACTGCCGTCTATCCAACACAGGTCCAACAGCCTGATGCGGGCTGTCAGGGGATATTTCGCACTGAGGCCCATCGCGAGCAAGCTCGCGCCTACAGGGACGCCAAAAACAAAACCCCTACCTGCATACGCAGATAGGGGTTTCGGAATTTAATCTTGACGATGACCTACTCTCACATGG
>NZ_JBXAOQ010000008.1:185114-309378 GCF_058802985.1 Pseudomonas sp. GW822-FHT01E03 | reverse complement strand
CGCCGGGGGTCGCGGGTTCGAGTCCCGTCCGCTGCGCCATATTCGGTAACCTGGAACACTGAACGCCAGGTCACCACAGAAAGCCCGCCTTGTGCGGGCTTTTTGCTGTCCGGGATTTGGCTTTTCTCGCTCTCTGTAGGAGCGAGCTCGCTCGCGATGGTCGTTAACGATAACGCGTAGATTAGCCAGCGGCGCCCATGGGTTTTTCGCGAGCAAGCTCGCTCCTACAGTCCGGCGTTACGGCTGTGTCGGTAGTCGCTGACGGCTTCATACACGGCCTTGCGCAGGCGATTGATCCCGCCAATTGGTCGGTGCGCCTCGATGCCGAACCAGGGATTGAACGACTGGTTGTCGCATTGTAGGTTCAGCGCCGGTGTATCGAAGTCCTGCGCCGGAACCTTGATTCGCGCCACCGTCTCGAAGGGCGCATCGCTCTCGCGCCACTCAATGCTGGTGTCTTCAATCGGCATGTACTTGTTGGCGTCCTGTCGCTGGATTTGCAAGGCGAAACATGCAGGCACCCGGTCGGTCGACAGCTGTTGGTTCAGCGCATTGCGCAGAAAGTTCGGCAGCTTGCGATTCTGTTCCGGCAGGCTGTAGGCCGGGCAGCCATCGGGATCGGGCATGACCCGGAACTTCGCATTGGCTTCACCGAATTTGTAGGGTGAAACCGAAAAGTACGTCGTCTGGGTCGGGCTCGACGGGGCAGGGGCCAGTGTCGCCAGGGCAATGAACAGGTGGCGAACCTGCCAGGTGCGTGGGTCCCGGCCGGGGAAGAAGGCCATCATCTTTTTACCGTCGGCCTGGGCGGCGACGTTCTGACGGTATTCGGCGACATTACTGACAAAGAAGTTCGGGTGGTTGAACATCACAAAGTCCTGTTCGCCTCGGCCCTGCCGGTCGCTCAACAGTTGCTTGCCCGGCACATCGAACAGTTTGATAGCCATGCCCCGGGCGTCGCGGATGCTGTCGAACTGCGGGTAGGCATTACCGTTGGACAGGCGCATTGTCGCTTGCCAGGTTTTGCCCGGCTCGCTGAACACACCCTGGCGCAGTTCGCCTGGCAGTTCCGGCAGCACCTGAACCTCGGCCTTCACACAGCCATGGGCCTTGGCATGGGCGTCGCGCAGGTAGCGGGTGCTTTCACGGTGCTGATCGACGATGCGCACGGCGGTCTGGATGATGTCCTGGGTCATCGCCGCTTCGTCGTCCGCAATCAACTCCTGCGCCGAGACTGGCCCGCGATGCTGCCAGGCAAACCAGGCGCTGGCCAGGGCCCAGCCCAGCACGCCGAGGACCAGTGACCACAGCAACAGCCTGGCGAGGAAGGCGCCCAGGCGCAGCCAGAGCGTTATCAGCATGGGAACATTCTCCTGACTGAGGCAGTGGTCATGGCAATTGCGCCTCCAGCGGGCCGCCCAGCACTTTCAGATACTCCAGCAATGCCCAGCGTTCTTGCGGTTGCAACCCGCGGCCGATCACGCCATTGCCGAGTTTGCCGGCACGGAATTCATGGCCACTGTTGTGGTTGCCGGTGATACGCGTGTCGAACAGGAAGCCATTGGCAAAGGCTTCGGTGCGGTAACCCAGGTGTCCCGGGTCGTATTCGAAAGTGCCTTTATAGAACGTGGTCGCACGCTCATCCTGAGGCGACAGCAGCTGATAAATACTCGGTACCGAACCGTTGTGCAGAAACGGCGGTGTCGCCCATACACCCGCCAATGGCCTGGCCTTGTACGAACGCAATTCGCGCACTCCGATTGGCAGACCGAAACCGTCCATTTCAGGGCGCTCGGCAGGGGTGACATTGGCGTCTTGATACGCACGGTCCTGGACATAGGCGGTGACATAGGCCAGTCCCTTGGCCACGGACATCTTGCTCAGGTCCAGAGGCTCGTCGGGTTTTGGCTCGACATCGAGTTGTTCCAGTTCGGCCTGCTTCCATTGCAGCGCTGTCAGGTCGAAGCGGTGGTCGGCGATGTTGTTGGCCGCGCCGGGGTCTGTGCCGATGTAA
This sequence comes from Pseudomonas sp. GW822-FHT01E03, assembly GCF_058802985.1. Taxonomy (NCBI): domain Bacteria; kingdom Pseudomonadati; phylum Pseudomonadota; class Gammaproteobacteria; order Pseudomonadales; family Pseudomonadaceae; genus Pseudomonas; species Pseudomonas sp. GW822-FHT01E03. Next base: position 307,364 of record NZ_JBXAOQ010000008.1, on the reverse strand, counting down.
TCCACCGGGAGCATTTTCAGGTGCTGGACGTATCGTCCTTCGCCCTGGGTGGTGCGCGGTACATGGCAACCCGCGCAGTTTTCGGCGAACAAGGTGCGCCCCTGGGCTGCCAGAGGCTTGTCGACCGCGCCCAACAGGTCTTCCGGCCAGGCCGGAGGCGAGAGTCGTTGCAGGGTTTCTTCGATCAGGTGCAGATCGCGCACGCGGACACTGGACGGGTAGCGGGCATCGCCCATCAACGGCTGGCCGTTCTTGTCGAAGAAGTTCAGCGTGGCGCCGACGCCCAACGCCTCGCCGATGTTGCGGGCCATGGGTTGTTTCGCCGAACCATTCCACTGCACCCATTCGAACGTCCACATGTCCCACAGCTGTGGATAATCGACCGGGGCATTGGCCACGCGGTAGTTGTCGGGGGAAATCGCATCACCGAAGCTGGCGTTGGCGATGCGCCCGAAGGCGTCTGTGCGCCCCGGGCCTTCCTCGGTCGGATAGAGCCCGCGATGGGTGTCGTTCCAGGCCACTTTGAGGAATGTATCCAGTGAAGATTTGAAATCTTTGCGCAACTGTTGGTGGCGCGTCTCGTAGTCCTGGTCAAGCACGTTGCGTGCGAAGCGCTCGAATTTCCACGGGTTGTAGTAAGTGGAGGCGAGGCTGGCCACCAGCGCCTGTCCGAAACTGCCGCCTTTGAGCGTAGGAACACTGGACGGCAGCACATGTTGCGCCGAGCCGCCGTCGATACGCAGGGCTTGACCCTTGAAACGCAGTTCACCGGTGTGGCAAGCCGCGCAGGTGATATCCAGAAACACATCCGGGCTCCCCGCGTTCTGGTGCCGGGTAAAGCCTGCCGGGAGGTTGCCGGGGTTGTTCGGTGTTGGTGCCTGGCCGGGGTCCACCAGGAAACCGAAGCGGGCGAGGTATTCGGGAGTGGCGAAGCGTTGTTGCGAGAAGGGCAGTTCGAGGGCAGTGAACCAGTCATAGCGCAAGCCTTTGACCTGAGTGCCCTGGGGCGTGAAGTAATAAGTATCTCGATCGGCGGCGCTCCATTGCTCCAGGTAATGCACCTGTTGTGCGGGCGACCAGGCCGGCAATTTCGGGTTGGCGACGTAATAAAGAACCACGGCGATGACCAGCCCGAGCAGTAGTGCGATGAGAATCAGCAAACGAAAGAAGAGGCGCAAAATAAACTTCCTTGTCGAATTATCCTGCCGTTATGCCCGAGCACTCAGGGTGGGGCAAGAGGCCATTACGCCAGATATTGTAGGTTCAGGAATCAGCCTGCGTCGGAACAAGATGAAAGAAGCTTCATCGACACGAATTGTGAAATGCGTTTAAACACCTGAACTTATCAATTGTTTCCGGCTCTCATGCCGGTAGCCATTGGTCGTGGCGGCCTGATAAGCTCGCGGCTTTACTCGATTGCCCTTTAGGCGCATGAACAAGGAAATAGCATGAAACAGCATCGGTTGGCGGCGGCGGTAGCCCTGGTTGGCCTGGTACTCGCGGGTTGTGATTCGCAGACCAGCGTAGAGCTGAAAACTCCGGCGCAAAAAGCTTCCTACGGCATTGGCCTGAACATGGGCAAGAGCCTGGCTCAGGAAGGCATGGATGACCTGGATTCCAAGGCTGTAGCCCAGGGCATCGAAGACGCCGTCGGCAAGAAAGAGCAGAAGCTCAAAGACGAAGAACTGGTCGAGGCGTTCGCCGCACTGCAAAAGCGTGCCGAAGAGCGCATGGCCAAGATGAGCGAAGAGTCGGCGGCTGCCGGCAAGAAATTCCTCGAAGACAACGCCAAGAAAGCTGGCGTGACCACCACCGCTTCGGGCTTGCAGTACGAAGTCGTGCAGAAAGCCGATGGTGCTCAGCCAAAGCCGACTGACGTAGTGACCGTTCACTACACCGGCAAGCTGACCAATGGCACCGTATTCGACAGCTCCGTCGAGCGCGGCAGCCCGATTGATCTGCCGGTCAGCGGTGTGATCCCGGGTTGGGTCGAAGGCCTGCAACTGATGCACGTTGGCGAGAAGTACAAGCTGTACATCCCTGCTGACCTGGCTTACGGCGCTCAAAGCCCAAGCCCGGCGATTCCAGCCAACTCGGTGCTGGTATTCGACCTGGAACTGCTGGCCATCAAGGATCCGGGAAAAGAAGACGCCGCTGCCAAGTAACCAGCGCCTGCTTCGATAACAACGCCTCGCTCATGCGGGGCGTTGTTGCATCTGGCGTTCGGCACGGGTAAACAAAACGAACAGACGCTCTAGGCTGGAGTCTTAGGCATAGTAGTGTTGGCGGTAGACGCACAAGGCCGCCAAGTCAATGAAATTATGGGTTTTTTTTGATGAGTAAAAAACGCCCGATCTGAACGCGGGCCTTGTAAAACGGGGCTTACAGCGATGAAAAGCAGCTCTGTTCACAAGGTTATCCACAATTTGTGTGGATAACATTTCAACGGGAGGAATGATGAAAGCGCCCTGGAGTTTCGCTCGTTTCCTGCCACTGGCCGGACGTCTGCTGGCACGCGGTCGATTGCCAACCCTGTTGTTCGCGGTCGCCAGTAAAGGCGCAAGCCAGGGTAATCGATTGGGCAAGATCAAGGACGACTTGAAGCTGTTGCAGGCACTCTGCCTGGCCTACTGGCGTGGTGAGTATCGCGCCATCAGCCCCAAGGCGCTGGTTTCGGTTGTCGCGGGCCTGATGTATTTCCTCAGTCCGGTGGATGCGATCCTGGATTTCATTCCAGTATTTGGCATGCTCGATGACATCGCGGTACTGGCATGGCTGATGAAAGTGCTCGACGACGAGCTCAATGCCTTCCGCGCCTGGCGCAAACGGCAGGTGCCCGAGAAGCTCGCGGTGGTTGAGCGTCTGCCTGATACCCCCGAACAACTTCAACTTCAAGGCCCGAAAAAACACTGATTCGATTTTGACGAGTTCATAGATTGATGCCCCCCGCGACCTTGGCCGCTGTTAGGATTACACTTCTAGGGAAAAGTGCCGACTCGCTAAGTGTTGTTGTCCTACGGGGTAGTGATGGATATTCAGATAATTACACGCGAAGGCGAGCCCGAATATGCGGTTCTGCCATGGGCTCAGTATCAGGCGTTATTGAAAGCAGCGGGCATCAAAGAGCAAGCGTCGCCTCAAGCCACGAAGCCTCAGGCGGCGACACCAGACGCGATACTTCCGGGTCTGGATCAACTACGCAGTTTGCGCGAGGGGAAGGGCATCGCCATCGAGGCGTTGGCCCGCACGGTAGGCATCAGCCCGTCTTACCTGGCCATGATCGAAAGTGGCGAGCGTCTGCCCGACGCCGCGATTCGCCGTAGCCTGGCCTGGGAATTGACGGTGCCAGGGTGGAGGGATGAATCGTGAGCGTACGCATTAGTCGTCAACATTGGGACGGATTGCTCGGCGAACTGGATCAGGCGCGTCGCCAGCGCCATCTGTTGACGTACCGGGCATTGCTGGAGCGTTTGCAGCTGCCGACCCCGGCCATGCAGACCCTGACGGCGGCCCTTGAGCATCTGGCGGCTTTGGACGCCAGGGCGGAGCAGCCATTGCGCAGTTCACTGGTGATCAGTCAGGGCGCCAGCCGCTTGCCGCGCACCGGATTCTTTGAATGTGTCGAGCGTCTCGGGCGTTTTTCCGGGCCGTCGGACGGCGTTGCCGCCGCGTCCTGGCATGCTTCGGAAGTGGTGCGGGTGTTCGAGTACGAATACCCGGAATCGGCCGAGGCCTGAGTGTTTTTACAACTCAAGGCGCGGGCTGGTTACTGGCTCGCGCGCCGATTGTTTCACTGGTCATGGTTTGTCCGTCAGCCACGTGGCTGGCGCTGGCTCGAAGGCCAGTTCGCACGCATGGCCAACCTGGGCGATGTCGGCGCCCAGAGCTTCTATGGGCACATCCTGGCGTTTCGCGGCGTCGGCCTCGGTGCTCGTGAGGAGGGCGTGCGTTTGTTGCGCCTGGCGGCGTTGGCGGGCGATGGCAAGGCGGCGTATCAGGTGGGCGTGATCACACTGGCCGGGACGGCGAGCAAGGCTCCGGATCCGGTCGAAGCGGCGCGATTCTGGGAGATGGCGGCGAAGGCCGGGCATCCATTGGCGCCGATCAAGCTCGAAGAGCTGAAGTCTTCCTCGGCGCCTCGTTGATCGGAGTGAAGCCGGAAAGCGCCCTTATCGATGCCCGGAAACGAGCAGCTCTTCAACAGTCGAAACCACCCGGCTATCAATCACATGCACGCTATAGCCCTGCACATTCTTCGCATGGTGCTTGGCCTGTGATGCCATCTCGGCCAACTGGCTCGCATCGAGTTGTCCACAGGCCTGTGGATGCAAATGCACTACGCCGATCGACAGCGATAACAACGCAAACTCCTGGCGCTGCCCCTGGCGATTGGGTGCGATGAAGCAGCCGGCTTCCAAGTGCTCGCTGCGGTAGAAGCGCCGGCACTGGCTCTGGAAGTCGTCGAGCAACTGGTTCAAACGTTTGCGCCAGTCTTCCGGGCCTAGCACCAGCAGGAAATCATCGCCGCCGATGTGGCCGACGAAGTCGCGGGACGGGTCGACGCGATCGTTCAGACATTGCGCCAGGCACAGCAGGACTTCGTCGCCGCGACCATAGCCGTAGATGTCGTTGAAAGGTTTGAAGCTATCAATGTCCACGTAGCAGATCACCGATTCCCTTCGCTGTTGCAGCAGTCGCGTCAGGCATTGCTGAATCGGCACGTTGCCCGGAAGCAAGGTCAACGGGTTGGCGTAGCGGGCCTGCTGGATCTTCAGTTCCGTGATCAGCTTGAGCACGTCGATCACCCGGCCCAACCCCAGGTAACCGCCGTTGAGGGTAATGATGAAATCTTCTTCGATGCGCTGGCGGGCACGGCTGGTGATCAGGCGGCTGACTTGTTGCAGTGACTGGCTCAGTTCGACGGCGAGGAAGTCATCGTTCATCAGGCGGCTGATGGGCTTGCGGGCGAAAAGGTCGGTGGCAAAGGGCTTGAGCAGGGCGTCGGAGAGCGAGTGACGATGGACAATGCCGCAGGGTTGATCCTGTTCATCCAGGACTGCCAGCGAGTTCAGGTTGGCCTGGCGGCGAAAGGCTTCGAGCACCGTGGCGGTCGGCGTGTCGCGGTTTACCGCAGGCAGCTCGTTGAGCAGGGCGCTGAGGTCGCTGCCGTCTTCGCTCAGTGCAACGGCGGTGCTGTCCTGTCGGGGCATCAATGCCCGGGCATCCCGTGGCGGGTGTTCCTGGGGGCGGCAGAGCAGATAGCCCTGCACCAGGTCCACGCCCATTTCGGTCAGCACCGTGAGTTCTTCAGGGAGCTCGATACCTTCGGCGATGACTTGCGCCCGCGAGGCCTTGGCGATTTGCAGGATCGAGCCGACGAACTCGCGCTTGAGCGCATCCTGATGAATGCCATCAATGAAATGCCGGTCGATTTTCACGTAATCCGGCCGTAGCTCGGACCACAAGCGCAAACTCGAATAGCCCGCCCCCAGATCATCCAGCGCAATCGAAAACCCCATCGCCCGATAGTGATGCAGGGCGGTTTGCAGCAGCTGGAAATCATCCGTCGGCGTCTGTTCCGTGAGCTCGATGACCACCTGACTTGGCGCAATGCCGAAATCCTGCAGCAATTGCAGGGTGCGCCCCGGTTGATGGGCCGCTTCGAGCAGGGACTCCGGGGACACGTTAAGGAACAGCAGGCCAGGCAGTTGTTGCTCATTGAAGCGCCGGCAAGCGCTTTTGCGGCAGGCAATTTCCAGCTCGCTCAGGCGTCCGGCCTGGCGGGCGACGGCGAACAGGGCGACAGGGGAGTGCAGAGGGCTGTTGGAGGGGCCACGACTGAGGGCTTCGTAACCGAGGATGCGTCGTTCAGAGAGGCTGATGATCGGTTGGAACAGACTGTGTAAACCGCTTTGACTCAGGATCGAGCTCAAGGCACTCAGCTGTTCGGTTGTGGTCATGGCGATCTCTGGCAATAAAAAAAGGACCGGGCGTGCCCTTGGTAAAAAGAGCACGCCCGGTCCTTTATTTCACGACAGAATGATGACTGTTTGATGACGCTACCGGGGCGTCAGCATTAAATTGCCATCAGTTGTTTGTACAAACTCAGTGCTTGGCCACTGCCGTGTTGAGTTTCAGGTAGTCCAGCAGAATCCGCCCTGTTTCGCTGAGGTAGGCGTCGTCTTCCGGTTTGGTCTTGTCGTCCTCGGCCGCAAGGGCGTCCTCGTCTTCTTTCTTCAGCTCTTTGAGCGGTTCTTCGCCCTTGGCCTTGCGACGGATGTTTTCCATGGCCAGCTGTTTGGCTTCGATGTCGGCGTGCTGGGCGCGACGCTCGACTTCATTGAGGCTGACGGTTTTCTCGGCCATCAGTTTCTGTGCCAGGGCCAGCTTGTCGCGGATGAACACGAACTCCGCATCTTTGGCCGTACGCACGTCATGCTCGGACTGGAGCTGCGAAATGTACGGCTTGAACGGGTCGAGCGCAGGCTTGATCGCCGCCTTGATGGTATCCCACGGCATGGCTTCCGGCAGGGCGCTTTCACCGATTTCCTTGGTGTCGATGATCGACGGGTAATCGATGTCCGGCAAGACGCCCTGATGCTGGGTGCTCTGCCCGGAAACCCGGTAGAACTTGGCCAGGGTCAGTTTCAGTTCGCCATGGTTGAGCGGCTGAATGGTCTGCACGGTGCCTTTGCCGAAGGTCTGGCCGCCGATGATCAGCGCGCGGTGGTAGTCCTGCATGGCGCCGGCAAAAATCTCCGAAGCCGAGGCGGACAGGCGGTTGACGAGCAACGCCATCGGGCCTTTGTAGAACGCGCCCGGATTTTCATCCTCCAGGACATCGACCCGGCCATCGGCGTTACGCACGAGCACGGTCGGGCCTTTGTCGATGAACAGGCTGGTCAGCTCGGTGGCCTCTTGCAAGGAACCGCCGCCGTTGTTTCGCAGGTCGATGACCACGCCGTCGACTTTCTCTTTCTGCAATTCGGTCAGTAGTTTCTTGACGTCGCGGGTGGTGCTCTTGTAATCCGGATCGCCGGCACGGAAGGCCTTGAAGTCCAGATAGAACGCCGGGATCTCGATGACGCCGAGCTTGTAGTCCTTGCCGTCCTGCTTCAGATTCAGGACCGACTTCTTCACGGCCTGATCTTCGAGTTTCACCGCTTCACGGGTGATCGGCACGATCTTGGTGGTCTGGTCGTTCGGCGCATTGCTGGCCGGGATAACTTCCAGGCGCACCACGGTGCCCTTCGGACCACGGATCAGCTTGACCACTTCGTCCAGGCGCCAGCCCACGACGTCGACCATTTCCTTGTTGCCCTGGGCAACGCCGATGATCTTGTCGGCCGGTGCAACCTGCTTGGTCTTGTCCGCCGGACCTGCCGGCACCAGGCGCACGACTTTCACCTGGTCGTTATCGCTTTGCAACACGGCACCGATGCCCTCGAGGGACAGGCTCATGTTGATGTCGAAGTTCTCCGCGTTATCCGGCGACAGATAGTTGGTGTGCGGGTCGTAGGACATGGCGAAGGTGTTGATGTACGCCTGGAAGATGTCTTCCGCGCGGGTCTGGTCCAGGCGCGCCAGCTGGTTCTTGTAGCGCTTGGTCAGGGTTTCCTGGATCTGCTTGGAATCCTTGCCGGCGATCTTCTGACGCAGGACCTCGTCCTTGACGCGTTTGCGCCACAGGTCGTCGAGTTCTGCGGTGGATTTGAGCCAAGGGGCGTCCTTGCGGTCGATCAGCAAGGTTTCCTTGGTGGTGAAGTCGATCTTGTCGACGCCTTTGTTCAGCTCGGCAATAGCGAAGTCCAGACGCGCCTTGACGCGGTCCAGGTAGCGCTTGTAGATGGTGAACCCGGCGTTCAGGTCGCCGCTCTTGAGGAAATCGTCGAACTGCGTCTTCCACTTGTCGAATTCGGCAATGTCGCTGGCCATGAAGTAGCTGCGCGACGGATCCAGCAGCTTGAGGTAGCTGTCGTAGATGATTACCGAGCGTGCGTCATCGAGCGGCGGCTTGCTGTAGTGGTGGCGCTTGAGCAACTCCACGACGTTCAGACTGGCGATCACTTCGTCACGATCGGGTTGAAGCTTGTCCCAGCTATTGGCTGCGAATGTATTGCTCGACATCGGCAGCAAGCCGATACCGATGAATAAAGCGAGGGCAGTGCTGGGGAACAGATGCTTCATGCTGATTCGACGCGGGGACAATTGATAACGCATATTAGGCCGTCTTTGAAGTCGCCGGTTCTTTGGGAGCCGGTCGCATAATGCAAAAAACCCGACGCTATAGCTTCGGGCTCAGTCCAGACTCACTATGGAGGCACTGTGAAAGCATTGCAAGGCGTTGACGGTCAAGTGGTATGGGTAGATGAGCCGAGTCCTGCATGCGATGTAGGACAAGTTCGTATACGAGTGGCGGCAGCGGGCCTCAATCGTGCCGATTTGTTGCAGAAGGCCGGCCTTTACCCGCCCCCGCCAGGGGCCAGTCAAGTGCTCGGTTTAGAGTGCTCGGGGGTCATCAGCGAGGTGGGCGCCGGGTCCTCCTGGCAGGTTGGCGATCGGGTTTGCGCCTTACTGGCCGGGGGCGGGATGGCCGAAGAGGTGGTTGTCGACGGGCGGCATGTGCTGCCGGTTCCCGATGGAATGTCACTGTTCGAAGCGGCTGCATTGCCCGAAGTTTATGCAACAGTCTGGTTGAATTTGTTTCAACTGGCCGCGCTCAAGCCGGGTCAGAAAGTTCTTCTGCATGCCGGGGCAAGTGGAATCGGTTCAGCTGCCATTCAGCTGTGCAAAGCCTTCGGTAACCCGTGCTGGGTCAGCGTCGGCTCCGCAGAGCGATTGGCGTACTGCGAAGCGCTGGGCGCCCAGGGCGGCGTGGTGCGTAATGGCGATCTGGAAAGCCTGCGGGATCTGGGGCCGTTCGATGTGATTCTCGATCCGGTGGGCGGCAATTACGCGGCCCTGAACCTCAAGCTGCTGGCGCAGGATGGCCGCTGGGTGTTGATCGGTCTGATGGGCGGCCGCGAGGCCAAGCTGGATCTGGCTCAGGTGCTGGCCAAGCGTGTGCAGTTGCTGGGTTCGACTTTGCGCAGTCGCGACGATCAGTTCAAGGCCGATCTGTTCAGTGATTTGGGCCAGCATGTGTGGCCGTTGTTTGCCGAGGGGCGCTTGAGCCCGCAACTGGCCAGGACATTCCCGATCAAGGATGCCGAGGCGGCGTTTGCCGAGTTGGCGAGTAATACCGTGGCGGGGAAAGTGGTGCTGGTGATTGACGAAAGCCTCACCTGACAACACAAAAAACTGTGGGAGCGAGCTTGCTCGCGATGGCGGTCTGTCTGTCGGCATTAACGTTGACTGACACACTGCTATCGCGAGCAAGCTCGCTCCCACAGGGGATCCGGGTTACTTCCAGATATGGATCGGCCAGCCAGCCTTTTCAGCCTGCTCGCGCAACACCGGATCCGGGTTGACCACGTGGGGGAAATCCACCTTCAGCAACAGCGGCAGGTCATTGCGTGAGTCGGAATAGAAACTCGCGCCTTCGAGGTTTTCCTCCTCTGCATCCAGCCACTCCAGCAAGCGGGTGATCTTGCCTTCGCGGTAGGTCAGGGTGCCAACGGTGTGGCCGGTGTAGACGCCATGGGCCACTTCCAGTTCGATGCCCAGAATCTCGTCGATGCCCAGGCGCTCGGCGATGGGACCGACCAGGTGCGTGCCCGAGGCCGAGATCACTAGGATCCGGTCGCCGGCCTTGCGATGCGCCGCGATGGCTTTGGTGGCATCGCTGAAAATGATCGGCTCGATGAAGTCCTCTACCCACGGACCAACCAGGTGCGCGACTTCTTCAGGTGTACGACCAATCAATGGTTCCAGGCTGAAGGCCATGTAGTCCTCCATGGCCAGATGGCCCCTGCCGTAGGCATCCATCAATTCCTTGTCGCGACGCAGGAACGACTCGCCATCGACCCAGCCGAGGCGGACCATTTGCTCGCTCCACAGTGAGGCGCAATCGCCGTGGATCAGGGTTTCGTCCAGATCAAAAATTGCCAGGGCCATCAGTGCAGTTCTCTCTTCAGCGTCAGCAAAGGCATCAGGCTACCTCACACAGGGCCGTCGGATCGATGGAAAGCGCCAGGCGCTGACCATCGGGATGCAGGTCGGCCGCCGAGCGGTTCAGCACATCCACCACCAATTCCACGCCCCGGGCTTCGACCCGGTAGCGAATCACGTTGCCCAGCAGGCTGTGGCTGCGTACTTGCGCGTCCAGTTCACCGTTGAGGCTCAGTTCGATGGCTTCCGGGCGAATGGCAATGCGCTTGTTGATCGGTCGCTGCAACAGCTTCGAGGCGCTGTCGGCGTCCAGCAGGTTGTAGTTGCCGATGAACCCGGCGGCGAACACATCGACTGGCGCAGTGTAGAGGGTTTCGGCGTCGCCACTTTGTACGATCTTTCCCTGATTCATCAGGAAAATCCGGTCAGACATGGTCAGGGCTTCTTCCTGATCGTGTGTGACGAAAATCGTGGTCAAGCCCAGTTCGCGCTGGATCTGACGGATCTGTTCGCGCAGGTGCTTGCGAATCCGCGCGTCCAGGGCCGATAACGGTTCGTCCAGCAACAACAGGCGTGGCCGGGTCACCAGGGAGCGGGCGAGGGCCACGCGCTGGCACTGACCGCCCGACAGTTGATGCGGGTAACGCGCGGCAAAGTCATTGAGTTCCACCAGTTTGAGCACTTCTGCGACGCGTTTGCGGCTGTCATCGGCATTGACCTTTTGCATGCGCAGGCCGAAGGCGACGTTTTGCTCCACGGTCATGTTGGGGAACAGCGCATAGCTTTGGAACACCATGCCGATCCCGCGTTTCTGCGGGCTCACCGGCACGATATCGGCACCATCGAGCAGGATTTTGCCGCCATCCACCGAAGTCAGGCCGGCGATGCAGCGCAGCAGGGTGGATTTGCCGCAACCGGACGGACCGAGCAGGGTGACGAATTCACCTTTCTGGATTTCGCAATTGATGTCGCTGAACACCGTGGTGCCGGCGAAGCTTTTCTGAAGATGTTGGACGCTGACATAGCTCATTCGCTTTTGTCCCTGTTCAAGATATTGGCAATCCAGGTCAGAACCAGCACAAAGAAGAAGTAGGAAATCACCAGCGCACTGGTGAAATGACCGCTGCTGTTGCGCATGTTGTTGAGGTAGACCTGCAGGGTTTCGTAGCGGGTACCGACAAGGATGTTGGCGAACACGAACTCACCGAACAGGAACGAGAACGACAGCAGCAACGCCACCATCAGGCCCTTGCGCAAGTTCGGCAGCACCACCAGGAAGGCGGCTTGAAAGGTGCTGGCGCCGAGCAACTGGGCGGCATCCATCAGGTCGCGCAGGTTGATCGCTTGCAGGTTGTTGGTGATCGCCCGGTACATGAACGGCAGCGCCACGGTGAAGTAGCAACCGATCAGGATCCACGGCGTGCCGACCATGGCGAATGGTCCGGAACCATAAAGCTGCAACAGCCCCACCGACGACACCACCGGCGGCACGGCGAAGGGCAGCAGGATCAGGATGTTCATCAGTGCGTCGAGTTTCGGGAAGTGGTAATGCACCACGAACAGCAGCGGCAGAATCAGCACTACCGAAAGAATCAGCGAACCGACGCAGACCAGCAGCGACTGCCCGAACGCATTCAGGAAGCGCGGATCGCTCCACAGCTGGATGTACCACTTGAGGGTGAAGCCACTGGGCAGAATGGTCGCCGACCAACTGCTGGAGATCGAATAGATCAGCGTACCGAGCAGCGGCAACAGCAGGATGGCAAACAGCAGATACACCACGACGCGGTGGTAGACACCGGCGGGCCCCAGTTCAGCGCGAGACATGGTAGCTCCTCTTCAACAGCAACTGATGCACGATGGTCACCAGGGTCATCAAGGCCACAAGCACCACGGCCAGGGCGCTGGCCAGGTTCGGGTCCAGGGAAATGTCACCGGACACCATCGCCGCGATGCGGATCGGCAGTACGTTGAAGTTGCCGGTGGTCAGGGCGTACACCGTGGCGTAGGCACCGAGGGCGTTTGCCAGCAGGATCACGAAAGTGCCCAGCAGTGCCGGCGTCAAAACAGGCAAGCCGATGTGCCGCCAGTACTGCCAACCGTCGGCGCCGAGCAGCGCAGCGGACTCACGCCAGTCTTCGCGCAGTGCATCGAAGGCCGGATACAGCAGCAGCACGCCGAGGGGAATCTGGAAGTAGGTGTAGAGAATGATCAGCCCGGTTTTCGAGTACAGGTTGAAGTCCTGAATTATTCCGGCCTGCTTGAGCAGGATGGTGAAGCTGCCGTTGAAGCCGAGCAGAATGATGAACGCGAAGGCCAGGGGCACGCCGGCGAAGTTACTGGTCATGTTGGCGAAGGCGTTGACGAAATTGCGCAGTTTCGAGTCCACCCGGCGCAGGGAATAGGCGCCGAGTACCGCGATGACGATCCCGAACACGCTGGACCAGAAGCTGATCTCGAGACTGTACTGGATGGCCTGCAGGTAAAACTTCGAGCTGAAGATCTTGCTGAAGTTGGCCAGGCCCCAGCCGAACTCTTCCGATTGCAGGCTGTTGATCATCACCCAGGTCAGCGGTGCGATTTCGAACACGATGAAGAACAGCGCAAATGGCACCAGGCACAAGGCTGCGAGCCATTTGCCGCTAGTCATGGAATTCACTTCAGAAGCTCCCGGCACACCGGCTTGTCGTGAGGCACGCCCAGCAGTTCGCAGACGGTGCCGCAAATGTCAGTCTGTTCGGGCGCAGCGCCCGAATCGAAACTGAAAGCGTCGCCGAGGACGAACAGCGGTACTTCGCGTTCTTCGGCAAGCAGCCCATTGTGGGAGCGGTCGTTGTTCATGCCGTGGTCGGCGGTGACCAGCACTTGGTAACCGGCATCGAGCCAGCCTTGCAGGTAGTCGGCCAGGATGATGTCGGCCGAGCGGGCACTGTTGCGGTACTGCGGGGTGTCGAGGCCGTGCTTGTGCCCGGCGTCGTCGATGTTCATCGGGTGGATCAGCAGAAAATTCGGTGCATGGCGCAGGCGCAGGTTTTCGGCATCGGCGAACAGGTGCGAATCCGGGTAGTGATCGTTCCAGTAAAAATGCCCATGCTGGATCGGCAGTTGCGGGTCATCGGTGTGACGGTCCCGGGCCGCCACGAAGGGCGAGCGGTTGTACAGCTCGCTGACCCAGTGATAGGCCGCCGCCGCGGTGACAAGGCCTGCGTCAGTGGCGTAGTGATAGATGCTGCGCTGGTTGGACAGGCGCGAGACATTGTTGTGGACGATGCCGCTGTCGATCGGCGCGACGCCGGTCAGGATGCATTCGTACAGGGGGCGGGACAGGGCCGGCAACTCGCACTGCAGTTTGTAGAGTGCCGCGCGTCCTGCGCCGACGTAGGCCTGCAGGTGCCCCATGGCGTGGCGGGCGACCTCGTAGTTGAGGCCGTCGAGCACGACAAGGATGACGTTGTGCTTCATAGGGGCGATGACTCCGTGAAACAGATGATTCAAGTACGCAACCAATCCCTTGTGGGAGCGAGCTTGCTCGCGATGAGGGACTTCCATTCAACATCAATGCTGAATGTCAGGTCGCTATCGCGAGCAAGCTCGCTCCCACAGGGATCTCCATCAGGCCTCCCGTTAGTGGGCTACCCGCTTACTGCATATTGATGATGACTTCTTCCTGCCACTTCTGAGGAAGGGCCTTGGAAGTCTTCTCCCAGGCGTCCGCGTCCTTGATCGGCGTGACCTTCTTGTACTGCTCGTTAGGCAGCAGCTTGGCCTGCACCTCGGCTGGCAGGGTCAGGTGTTCGGCACGGATCGGACGGGCGTTGCCCTTGGCCAGGTTGATCTGGCCGGCGTCACTGAAGATGTATTCGCGGGTCAGCTTGGCTGCATTCGGGTTTTTCGCGTACTTGTTGATGATGGTGGTGTAGCCGGAGATCACCGAGCCGTCGGACGGGATCAGCACCACGTAGTCATCCGGGTTGGCCATCTTGGCCTTGTAGCTCAGGCCGTTGAAGTCCCAGACCACGCCGACTTCGATTTCGCCTTTTTCCATGGTGGCAATCGTCGGGTTGGACATCGACAGGCGACCTTGCTTGGCGATGTCGGCGAACAGATCCAGGGCAGGCTTGAGGTTTTTCTCGTCGCCACCGTTGGCCAGTGCCGCGGCCAATACGCCGTTGGCTGCCTGGGCCGCGGTGCTCACGTCGCCGATGGAGACCTTGTATTTGCCGCCCTTGAGGTCAGCCCACTTGGTTGGCGCCTCGGAGCCATGCAGCAACTTCTTGTTGACGATGAAAGCGATGGTGCCGGTGTAGGCCAGTGCCCAGTTGCCGTCCTTGTCCTTGGCCCAGGCCGGAATCTGATCCCAGGTCGAAGGCTTGTAAGGCTGGACCACGCCTTGCTTGACCGCGATCGGGCCGAACGCTGCACCGACGTCGCCGATGTCGGCGCTGGCGTTGTCTTTCTCCGCGGCGAACTTGGCGATCTCCTGGGCCGAGCTCATGTCGGTGTCGATGTGCTTGAGGCCGTATTTGTCGCTCAGGTCTTTCCAGGTGCCGGCCCAGTTGGCCCAGTCATTGGGCATGCCAACGCTGTTGACGGCGCCTTCCGCTTTCGCAGCGGCTTCCAGGGTTTTCAGATCATCGGCCGCCATGGCGGCGGTGCACATTGCGATGGTCGAGCCTAACAGTGATGCCAGGAAAAGCTTTTTCATTCCGAAGCTCCTTGGGTCGTGTTCAACGCTGCGATTACGGTTTGTTGGTCTAGGTCAGCAATACCTGAGCCAATTTAAGGAGGCTGGATGACACTTTGATGTCGTTCGTCGCCCGGAATGACTTTTTGTTCATCGGTATCGCGACTGGCCTGCTAAGCGTAGACCATGGTCAAGGCCCCGGGTGGCAAGGGACTTGGCCGATGAATTGCAAGTTGTTGAAGGCAGGGAATGGCGACCGTTGGGCGGCTTTGTCACATCTGGTTCATCTGCGCTGCCTACGCTTGCAGACTATTGAATGAGCCGGTTTACACTGCGGTTCTGCCCTGAAATGGTGCTGGTCTAGTCCAGAAAGGAAACGTTGATGCGTGAAGAGGCAACAAAAGCGGTAACAGCCATCGGCCAGGTGCTTCAGGAGCAGATCGACCATGGACTGTTGACCCCCGGCAGCAAATTGCCGGCCGAACGCAAGCTCAGTGAATTGTTTGGCACCACACGGATCACTTTGCGTGAAGCGTTGTTGCAGTTGGAGTCCCAGGGGCAGATTTATCGCGAGGAGCGTCGCGGCTGGTTCGTCTCGCCGCCACGCCTGGCCTACAACCTCATGCAGCGTAGCCACTTTCACGCGATGGTCAGCGCCCAGGGGCGGGTGCCGTCGACCGAGGTGATTTCGGCGCGATTGCAGCCGGCGTCGGCGGCGGTGTGTGCCTGGCTGCAATTGCCGGCGCTGTCGAGCGTGATTCAGATCTGCCGTTCACGGCGGATTGACGGGCGACTGGTGTTGTATGTGGAACACTATCTGAACCCACAGTATTTCCCGGGGATTCTTGAGTTCGATCTGAATCAGTCGATTACCGAGTTGTATGCGCGGCATTACGATTTGCACTACGGGCGGGTGCGCTTCGAGATTGTACCTACGGCGTTGTCGGTGGATGCGGCGGCGGCGTTGAAAGTGTCGGTGGGTAGCCCGGGCTTGCAGATTGCCCGGGTCAACTATGACCAGCATGAACGCTTGATCGACTGCGACCTGGAGTTCTGGCGGCATGATGCGATTCATGTCGGGGTGGATGTGGTCTAACGTCCGACCTTCCTGTAGGAGCGAGCTTGCTCGCGATGGTCGTTAACGATTACGCGTGTTTACTGGCTAAACGCGGCGTTCTTGAGTTCATCGTCGGAACGCCGCCCGGAGCAAGCTCGCTCCTACACGGACTGTTCTGGCGCACCACCCGCGGTAATCACCTGAATACTCATCCGCGGTGTCGCCAGATCCAGTCCGGCTTCATCCATGTGCCGCTTGAGCGACAGGTTGAACGCCCGCGAAACCTCCCACTGCTTGATCGGCGCCGTCTTGAACCGGGCGCGAAGGATCGCGTTGCCCGACTCGAAACTTTCCACCCCCTGGAACTCCAGCGGCGACCAGATGTTGCGCCGCTGCAGCGGGTCGGTGCGCATTTTCTGGCCGACTTCGCGCATCAGTTTGATTGCGTTGTCGATGTCCATGTTGGCCGGCACCGCTACCCGGAAGATCGCGTAGCCGAATTCCCGGGAGTAGTTCTTGATGCTTTTGATTTCGCTGAACGGAATGGTGTGGACGATGCCGTCGATGTCCCGCAGACGCACGGTACGGATGGTCAGGCCTTCGACCGTGCCGAGGTGGCCGCCGACATCCACGTAGTCGTCAATGGCCAGGGAGTCTTCGATGATGATGAACAACCCGGTAATCAGGTCGGCTACCAGCGACTGCGCACCAAAACCGATGGCCAGACCGATCACACCGGCACCAGCCAGCAGGGGCGTGACGTTCATGCCCATGTTCGCCAGGGCAACGATCAGCGCGATGATGAAAATCGCTATGAACAACACATTGCGGATCAGCGGCATCATCGTCTGTGCGCGGGCATTGGCCAGGCCTTTGCGCGAGCGGGTCAGCGCGTGATGCACGGCGGTATCGCTGAGAATCCAGATCAGCCAGGCAAACAGCAGCGTGCCGGCGAGGCTGAACAGTTTGACGCTGACTTCATGGCCGTCACCTTCGGTAAAGCGGATTAACGACATGCCCCAGACCCGCAGGCCGAGTTCGATAAAGGCCAGCCACACCAACAGGTGGACGATGGTGTAGAAGAAGTTTTTCAGCCGTTCCGAATACACCGCGTAGCGCCGGATGCCGCGCTGCGGTTTGAGGGCGTGGCGGCGTACCAGGCCGTTGATGACCATGCACAACACCAGCAAAACGGTGCAGATCAGCGACTGGCGCAGGGCGGTGCTGGTGTCGCCGGCGGAAATGAACGTCGCGAACAGGGAAATGGCCACCAGCACCAGCGCCGGCACGTACCAGAAGGTGCCGAGAATCGACAGGGTGTCGTTGAGGGCGCGGCGGGTCAGGCGCCGGGACAGCGGCTGGTTGCGGATCAGGTGGGCGATCGGCCGGCGGAAACGCAGGATGAAGCGCCCCGTGGAGAGCGCGGCCAGGACGTTGGCGGCAGTCGCGGCGGTATGGGCCAGATGGCTGCCGAGGCTGTTGACCAGTTGCGGATCGCTCAGCGCTTCGCCAAACGCGGCGAAGCTGCCGATCAGCCATAGCGGCCGAAACGCCTGGTGCCGCAGGATGTACAAGGCGCGGTGGCGGTGTGGGCCGTCGAGCAGGGAAAAGGCAATCACGCAGATGGCCGAGAAGCAGGTGCCGACCACCAGTGCATAGGCCAGCACCATTGCCAGGCTTTTGCCCAGGGACGAGGGCAGGGCGTAGCTCATGTAGACCGTGATCACCAGGGCGATCAGCCATGGCCCGAGTTTGCGCAGCGCAAAACGCAACATGTCCAGGGCCCTGGGATGCTGCGGCAGTTCTTCGGTCAGGCCGAAACGCATCCGCACGCGGTGGCTGATCCAGATCAGGGCAGCGGCCAGCAGGCTCCAGATCATCAGGATCATGGCAAAGGCGAACAGCATGGGCAGCCATTCATTGGCCGGCAGCGCCAGCGCCACCAGTTCTTCCCTGGCCTGATCGAATTCACTGGACCAGAGCGTGAGCGGACTGTCGACGCCGGAAAATTTCTTCTCGAAATTGGCCAGGGTTCCGCCAATCAGGCCCAGTACGCCTTCTTCGGTAATCGGCTGGGCCTGTTTGGTGGTGTCGCGGAGCCTTTTCAGGTCGGCCAGCAGCTTGGTGCGTTGCTGGTCGTTCTCCAGTGACTTGATCACTTCGTCCAGAGATTGCCCCAGCGGTTCCTGTGCTTCGGGCTGCGCCTTGGCCTGGTTGTTGAGCAGGCCCGGCAGGCCGGCCGCTTGGGCAGGCGCCACTGACAGCAGCGTCATCAGGCAGACAAGGACAATACACGGGAGGGAAAAAAGACGAGCGAACACTAGGCGGTCAACCTCGCAGGGAGCGGATCGACCGAGTGTACGAGCCCGTCAAAATCAATGCGAGCCAAGGGCGAGGAATTATTCGTTGAGTTTGGCGAGGATCTTGAGAACAACGGTCGCGAGAATGGTCAGCATGCCGATCCACATGGCAAACACACCGGCATTCTTATCGCGAAAGTTGAAGCCGACGGCCAGCAGGAGCATCCCGGCAAGAATCGGAATCAGCATGGCGTGAAAGGTAGACATCGAAATCATGGAGACGGCCTTGTCGAAGGGATACTGGAAGTCTAGGCGGCTTTTTTGCACCGTGTTGTCTGTAGGAGCGAGCTTGCTCGCGATGAACTTCAGGGCGCCGTGTTTATCCAGAAAACACGCGTAATCGTTCACGTCCATCGCGAGCAGGCTCGCTCCTACAGGGTATTGCGGGGTTTACGGCAATTCGCGGCAGGCGTAGAACGCGTTCAGCACCTTGACCAGGTGCGCCAGGTCATGGCTGCCGCACAGTTCGCGGATCGAGTGCATGGCGAACGTCGGCAAGCCGATATCCACGGTGCGCACGCCCAGGTGGCTGGCGGTGATCGGGCCGATGGTCGAACCACAGCCCATGTCGCTGCGCACTACGAAGCTTTGCACCGGCACTTCTTCAGCCATGCACAGGTGACGGAAGAACCCGGCGGTTTCGCTGTTGGTGGCGTAGCGCTGATTGCTGTTGACCTTGATCACCGGGCCGGCGTTGAGTTTCGGGCCGTGGTTGGCATCGTGCTTGTCGGCGTAGTTCGGATGCACGCCGTGGGCGTTGTCAGCCGAAACCAGCAGGGATTTCTGAATGGTGCGTACGAATTCATCACCTTCAGGCAGCAAGCGACGCAAGGTTTGCTCAAGCATCGGGCCGTCGGCACCGCAGGCCGAGCAGGAACCGACTTCTTCGTGGTCGTTGCAGACCAGCACGCAGGTTTCGTCGGTGTCGGCCGTCAACAGCGCTTGCAGGCCGGCGTAGCACGACAGCAGGTTGTCCAGGCGCGCGCCGGCGATGAAGTCGCCATGCAGGCCAATGACCGCAGCGCTTTGGGTGTCGTAGAAGCTCAGCTCGTAATCGAGCACCACGTCCGCGTTCAGGCCGTGTTCACGGGCGAGTTGATCGGTGAGCACCGCGCGGAAGTCCACGCGCTCGTCACCGGCAAATTGCGCGAGGATCGGCGGCAGTTCGGTCTGGGCGTTGATTGCCCAACCCATGTTGGCTTCACGGTTGAGGTGAATCGCCAGGTTCGGAATGATCGCGACCGGTGCCTTGAAGTCGATCAACTGGCTCTCGACCTTGCCATCACGACGGAAGGTTACGCGGCCCGCCAGGGACAGGTCGCGGTCGAACCACGGCGCCAGCAGCGCGCCGCCATAGACTTCAACGCCCAGTTGCCAGAAGCCCTGGCGTTGCAGTTCCGGTTGCGGCTTGACGCGCAGGCACGGGCTGTCGGTGTGGGCGCCGACCAGGCGAATACCGCCGTGCAGCGGTGAATGGCGGCCCATCTTGATCGCGACAATCGAAGAGTCGTTGCGGGTGACGTAGTAGCGACCGTTGGCTTCGGTATTCCACGGCTCGCGCTCGTCGAGGCGTTGGTAACCCGCCGCTTCCAGACGCTGAACAAGGCTGGCGGTGGCATGGAACGGGGTAGGGGAGGCCTTGAGGAAATCGATCAGGCCTTGGTTCAACTCTTCGCGCATAAAGTAGCTCCAGACAGCAGTGGCGCCAGTTTAACGTATTGGTCAGGGAATTGGCGGTGGGCTAAGGATGGGGAAGATCACCTGTGGGAGCGAGCTTGCTCGCGATAGCGGAGTGTCAGCCAAAATAAATGCTGGATGTGCCGGCCTCATCGCGAGCAAGCTCGCTCCCACAGGGTTTGCGTAAAGCGCCTAAAACGGTGCCGGGCACTCGAAGCGCAGGCGTTCGCCACTTTGCGGATGGGTGAAGCTGAGCATGCTCGCGTGCAGACACAGGCGCGGCCAGGCCGCCAGCGCCTGCTCATGGGCATAGAGCCCGTCACCCAGCAGCGGATGACCAATCGAGAGCATGTGCACGCGCAACTGGTGGGAGCGGCCGGTGATCGGTGTCAGCTCAACGCGGCACCAATCGCCGCAACGCTCCAGCACTCGCCAGAAGGTCAGTGCGTGTTTGCCGAATTCATGGTCGACCACGTGGCGTGGCTTGGTCGGCGGGTCGTAGCGCAAGGGCAGGTCGATGCTGCCGCTGTCCAGTTCCGGCTGACCCCAGCACAGGGCGGTGTAGGCCTTTTCGGTTTCGCGGTCGTGAAATTGCCGGGACAGTTCGCGATGGGTGTCCGGGTCGCGGGCCAGCAGGATGATGCCGGAAGTCTCCCAGTCCAGCCGATGGACGATTCGCGCTTCCGGGTAGCCGTTTTCCTGCAGGCGGGTAATCAGGCAGTCCTTGTTGTCGTCGGCCCGGCCAGGGACAGAGAGCAACAGGGTCGGTTTGTTCACCACCAGTACGGCGGCATCCTGATGGATGATGTGGATGTTGGACAGCGGCATTAAAACAGCCTCGTAACAAACGCCAACGGCGGTTCAGGTCCCTTGCAGTCGCGCAAGGGGCCTGAGCCGCCGTGGCTCCAGCCGGATCGACTCAGCGATCTGGCAGGGTGATATTGAGTTCCAGAATCGAGCAGCTGCCCTGGCTTTCCAGTGCGACGTGCACGTCATCGGACCCGATATTGACGTACTTGCGGATCACCTCCACCAGTTCCTTCTGCAAGGCTGGCAGGTAGTCCGGGGTACTGCGTTGGCCGCGTTCGTGCGCCACGATGATCTGTAGACGCTCTTTCGCTACCGACGCGGTGCTTTGCTTTTTGTTGGCACGAAAGAAGTCAAAAAGGTTCATTGCTTAGTTGCCTCCAAACAGGCGCTCGAAGAATCCCTTCTTCTGTACATCAAGGAATCGATGATCCACGGTCTTGCCCAGCAGGCGGTCCACGGTATCGCTGTAGGCCTGGCCGGCATCGCTCTGGTCGTCGAGAATCACCGGAACACCCTGGTTGGATGCCTTGAGCACCGCCTGGGATTCAGGGATCACGCCGAGCAGGGTCACCGAAAGGATGTCCTTGACGTCTTCTACGCCGAGCATTTCGCCTTTGCTCACACGTTCCGGGTGATAACGGGTAATCAGCAGGTGTTCCTTGATCGGGTCTTCGCCGCGTTCGGCACGACGGGACTTGCTGGCCAGCAGGCCGAGCATGCGGTCGGAGTCACGTACCGAGGAGACTTCCGGGTTGGTCACGACGATCGCTTCATCGGCGAAGTACATGGCCAGGTGGGCGCCTTTCTCGATGCCTGCCGGGGAGTCGCAGACCACGAACTCAAAGTCTTCCTTGAGTTGCATCAGGACTTTTTCCACGCCTTCGACGGTCAGCGCGTCTTTGTCGCGGGTCTGGCTGGCGGCCAGCACGTAGAGGTTTTCCAGGCGCTTGTCTTTGATCAGAGCCTGTTGCAGGTTGGCTTCGCCGTTGACCACGTTGACGAAGTCATACACCACGCGGCGCTCGCAACCCATGATCAGGTCGAGGTTGCGCAAGCCCACGTCGAAGTCGACGATCACTGTTTTGTGGCCGCGCAGAGCGAGGCCGGTACCGATAGCGGCGCTGGTGGTGGTCTTACCCACACCACCCTTGCCGGATGTAACCACGAGAATCTTGGCCAAGGTGTTTCACCCCTAAGGAAGAAGGACTTTTCAGTCCCTGAAAAACATCTCCTGAAAAACTACTGCAGTCGGACAGCCTTGGCTGGAATCCGGTTTTGAGCGGCGTTTACCCCCGGTAAACACTGCTTTCGGCCTTTTTCCTACTTCGTTTGAGCCGTTTTCGCTACGTTTTAGAGATGCTTGGAAAATGCGGCAGTATCCGTTAAAGCCGAATGATGTTCAACACGTCGCCGGACAGGCTGACCTGCACACCCGAACCCCATAGAGGGTCGCGGCGCAGATCTTCGGAAACCTTGTAATGCCCGGCGATGGAAATCAGTTCAGCACTCATTTGCTGACAGAAAATCCGCGCCTTGGTGTCGCCCTTGACGCCGGCCAGCACGCGACCACGCATCGGGCCGTATACATGGATGTTGCCATCGGCGAGAAGTTCCGCTCCCGGGCTTACCGAGGAGATCACCACCAGATCGCTGCCCTGGGCATAAATCTGCTGGCCACCGCGTACCGGCGAGGTGATGATTTTCGTCGGCTTGATGGTCGGCTCGGGCGGTTTTTCCGGTTTTTTCTTCGGTTCGCCTTCGGTCAGGTCCAGTGGACGCTCCCGGGCACCGGACGGTGGCAGTACCGGCAGGTCGACCGCGATGGCGGCGGCAATGTCTTCGATGCGGCTGGCGCGGATCGCCAGGGTACGCAGGCCATGCTGGCGGCAGACGCGCATCAGCCCTGGCAGATCGACCGCGCCTCCGTTGGCCGGGAGTTTGTCCAGGGCCAGTACCAGTGGCGCGTTGCTGAAGAAGTTGGGCGCCTGGGCGACCTTGGCGGCCAGTTGCCGATCAAGGCTTTCGAGGTCGTTACGGGCCAGTTCCAGCACCGTAATGGCCAGCATGCTGCCCTTCAACTGGAACACGGGATCTTGGTCTAGCGGTTCGGTTTGGCTCATGGTCGGCATACAACGACTTGTCACTAAAAGTGCCGAGACTTATAACGAGAACGCCCGCGGGCCGCAAGCCGGGTCGAACGATGTAGAATGCGCGGCCATTGTCATTCCGGAAGCATTAATGGACCGCCCGCGTTTTCGAAAAGCATTTCTATCTCCACGTTTCTGGCCACTGTGGTGTGGCCTGGGGCTGTTGTGGCTGATCGTCCAGCTGCCGTACCCGGCACTGCTGTGGATCGGTCGCGCACTGGGCGCATTGATGTATCGCGTGGCCGGCGACAGACGGCGCATTGCCAAGCGCAATCTGGAACTGTGTTTTCCTGAAAAAACCGCCGCCGAACGCAAACGCCTGCTCAAGGAAAACTTCGCCTCCACCGGCATCGCGTTCTTTGAGATGGCGATGAGCTGGTGGTGGTCGCGCAAGCGCCTGGCAAATCTTGCTCATATCGAAGGGCTGGAGCATTTGCAGCAGGCTCAGCGTGAGGGCAAGGGCGTGATCCTGATGGCCCTGCACTTCACGACGCTGGAAATCGGCGCAGCGTTGCTCGGTCAACAGCACACCATCGACGGCATGTACCGCGAGCACAAGAATCCGCTGTTCGACTACATCCAGCGCCAGGGCCGCGAGCGGCACAACCTCGATTCGCTGGCGGTGGAACGCGAAGACGTGCGCGGCATGCTCAAACTGCTGCGCTCGGGCCGGGCGATCTGGTACGCACCGGATCAGGACTACGGCGCCAAGCAAAGCATTTTCGTGCCGCTGTTCGGCATTCAGGCCGCGACCGTCACCGCCACGAGCAAGTTTGCGCGACTGGGCAAGGCGCTGGTGGTGCCGTTCACCCAGGAACGTCTGGCGGACGGCAGCGGATATCGCCTGGTGATCCATGCGCCGCTCGAAGGCTTCCCCGGCGAAACCGAGGAGGCCGACTGCCTGCGCATCAACCAATGGATCGAAAGCGTTCTGCGCGAGCATCCCGAGCAATACCTGTGGGCCCATCGCCGCTTCAAGAGCCGCCCACCGGGCGAGCCCAAGCTGTACGCCAAACGCGTGTAGGAGCGAGCTCGCTCGCGATGGTGGCCAACGATAACGCGGGGCACCTGACACCCCCGCGGCGTTTTCACAACCATCGCGAGCAAGGGAACAGGTTGAAACAACGAAATCCCATCAAGCACCATGGAGAGTTGTGCATGAGTCCAGGCGAACCGGTTACAGGGTTGATTCTTTCCGGTGGCGGGGCTCGGGCGGCCTATCAGGTCGGGGTGCTGGCGGCGATTGCCGAATTGCTGCCGCCGGGGGCCCGCAATCCGTTCCCGGTGATCGTCGGCACCTCGGCGGGCGCGATCAACGCCGTCAGCCTCGCCAGCGGGGCGATGGACTTTCGTAACGCCATCGAACGCCTGACGGCATTCTGGCAGGGCTTTCGCAGTCATCTGGTGTTGCGCAGCGACTGGCCCGGGGTGATCCGCCAGGCCAGCCGTTTTGTCAGCCACAGTTTGCTCGGCATCGGTGCCCAGGTTCCGGTGGCGCTGCTCAACAGTTCTCCGTTGCGGGATTTGCTCAACGACAAGCTGCATATGGGTGGCATCGCCGAAGCGATCGCACAGAAGCAATTGCATGCGGTGGCGGTTACCGCGTTCGGCTATGAGTCCGGCCAGGCCGTCACCTTCTATGAGGGCGGCGGCAAGATCGATGCCTGGTTGCGCCATCGGCGTATCGGTGTTCCCACCCGGTTATCCGTTGAACACCTGCTCGCCAGTTCGGCCATCCCACTGCTGTTCGCCCCGGTGAAAATCGGCGAAGAGTATTTCGGTGATGGCGCGGTGCGTCAGTCGGCGCCGATCAGTCCGGCGTTGCATCTGGGTGCCAGTCGGGTGCTGGTGGTGGGCGTCAGTGGCAACCCCCGCGGGATTGACCCGCGACAACCCTTGTTGCGTAGCTACACCGGTCAGCAGCCGTCACTGGCGCAGATCGGCGGGCACATGCTCAACAGTACGTTCATTGACAGCCTGGAAAGCGACATCGAGCTGTTGCAGCGCCTGAACCAGTTCAGTCACCTGATGCCCGACGGTACACCCACCCGCGCTTTGGGCGTGGCGCCAGTGGACGTGTTGGTGATTTCTCCGAGCCAGCCGATCGATGAGATTGCCGCGCGTCATCGCCAGGAATTGCCGGCGGCATTGCGCCTGTTTCTGCGCGGGCCGGGGGCGACCAAGACCAGTGGGGCGGGGGTTTTGAGCTACCTGCTGTTCGAGGCGGGGTATTGCAGCGAGTTGATTGAACTGGGGCGGCGGGATGCGTTGGCCAAGCGCGGGGAGTTGTGCCGGTTTCTTGGAATTGGGGAGTCTTTGGTTTCGGCTTGAGATGTAGGAGCGAGCCCGCTCGCGATGGACGAAAGGACACCGCGGGGTATCAGGACCCCAGCGTTATCGTTCACGACGATAGCGAGCGGGCTCGCTCCTACAGGAGGTTTTCAGATCAGAAGTGAACCTTGACCAGGAAGCTGGTCACGCTCTGATCGGTCTTGAAGCCCTCGCTGTCTTCGATACCGTATTTGTTTTTCCAGTAGTCATACTCGACACCGACGTACAGCTGCTTGGCACCCAGATTCAACGCCTTGCCCAGGTCGTATTTGACCTGCGGGTTGAAGTGCAGGTTGGCGTGGTACTCGCCTTTGCTGTTGACGTCGTTGTCTACCACCCAGTCCATGAAGCCGTCGATCAGGACGTCCGAGCCACCCACCGGAATGGTGTAGGACCAGACCGGAGTGATCTGCCAGACATCGTCACCCGGACGGCCACCCTCGGTGTGACGATTATAGAAGTTCAACTGGAAGTAATCGAAACCAGGAATGGCCAGGTCGAAACCAGGACCGACCAGGTACGACTCGGTGTCGTCTTCGCCGAACTCATACGTCATGGCCAGCAGCACGTCCTTGATCGGGCCGAACTCCAGCTTCTGGTCAAAGATCTTGCCGAACGACAGGCGTGGCTGGAATTCGCCGTAGTGAGTGTTTTCACCCGCGAAATGGTCTTCCTTGCCGTTGTAGAAGATTTTGTCGATGAAGAAGAAGTTGTCGCCGTACTTCCAGCCATCGGCGTGTTCGAAGGTCACCGTCTGCTGGATGCGCGGGTTGACCTGGAAGTCCTTGCCATACAGGTAGGTCAGGCTGTTGTCCTGCCACTGCAGCAAATCGCCGGCCATGGCCTGGCCCCCGGCCAGCATCGATCCCGCCAGCATCAGGCTAGTGCACGTACGTTTCATTCGGTTGCTCCCAAAAAGTAGGTGGTTCCACGTTATTTTTTTAAGGTCGGCGCTCTGGTGTGGCGCCTTTTTCTGTAGCGGTAAAAAATCATCCATTCGGTCAGCTTTAATGCTGTTAGCAAGAGCTGAGCCAAGGCTTTCAAAAAGCAAAAAAACTCCCGTTCGACGGCTCAAGAGCGGTCGATTGAGAGGGGTTTTGGAGTGCCTTGGTGCCTGCCAGAGCCGGGATAAGTTGGCTTTCTGGTCAGGTTTTACATCCGGGCTTTTTTTTAAACCGGATTCGGGCGGCCGCGGAGAATACTGACTCCTCGGCCAGGTCTCAAGTGCTCCGCAACGGCGCACCGACGGCAGGTTTTGGGCACGGTTGCGGAGCAGCATCAGAAGTGCACCTTTACCAGCAGGCTGGCGGTGTTTTCATTGGTGTTGAAACGGGAGCTGTCCTGGACGCCGTATTTGTCTTTCCAGTAGCTGTATTCGGTGCCGACATACACCTGTTTCTCGCGCCAGCCCAGGGCTTTGCCCAGGTCGTATTTGATCTGCGGGTTGAAGTGCAGGTTGGCGTGATAGGTGCCGCGGGCGTTCTGGTCGTTATCCACCACCCAGTCGATGTAGCCGTCGATCAACAGGTTCGAGTTGCCCAGTGGCAGGGTGTAGGACCAGGCCGGGCTGATTTGCCAGACATCATCGCCAGGGCGCGAGCCTTCGGTCTGGCGGTAATAGAAGTTCAAGGTGAAAAAGTTGAAGCCCGGTACCGCGAGGTCGAAACCAGGGCCGATCATATAGGCCTCGGTGTCGTCTTCGCCGTTCTCGTAGGTCATGGCCAGCAGCACGTCCTTGATCGGGCCGAATTCGAAACGGCGGTCGAGGATCTTGCCGAAGGATAGGCGTGGGCTGAACTCGCCGTAATAGGCATGAACACCTTTGTTTCGGTCTTTCTCGCCGTTGTAGTAGGTGCTGTCGATGAACATGAAGTTGTCGCCGTACTTCCAGCGGTCGGCGTGTTCGAAGGTTATCGTCTGCTGGATCGCTGGATTGATCGCGAAGTTCTTGCCATACAGATAGCTCAGGCTGTTGGTCTGCCACAGCAGTAGATCGCCGGCCATGGCCTGACTCGCGGCCAGCAGGCCAGCACCCAACAGCAGGTTGGTTTGTGTCCGAATCATCTGTTGCTCCCTCTTGTTTTTATTTTTGCGAGGCGCAGGCAACCCCAAACCCTGTAGGAGTGAGCTTGCTCGCGATGGTCGTCAACGATTACGCGTGTTGTCTGAATACCCGTGATGCTCTCGGGTCCATCGCGAGCGAGCTCGCTCCTACAGGGGTCGTGTCTTTACCTGTTAGTGGGCGTGGCAGTCGTTGATGGCCGCGCGTTCGGCGCCACCAAGGATGTTGAACAGCAGGTTCAGCGTCAGCGCGCTGAGGGTGGCCATGGCGATGCCGCTGTGGGTGATCGGGCTCATCCACACGGGCAGGTGGGCGAAAAACTCCGGGCGTACAACCGGGATCAGACCCATGCCGATGCTCACCGCCACCAGCAACTGGTTGCGACGGTCACCGATGTCGGCCTCCTGGAGAATCTTGATTCCGGTGGCGGCGACCATGCCGAACATCGCAATCGCTGCGCCGCCCAGTACTGCCGGAGGAATCGACGCCACCAAAAACGCGGCTTTGGGCAGCAGGCTCAAGACGATCAGCAACCCGCCGGCAACGATGGTCACCGAACGGCAACGCACGCCGGTCATCTGTACCAGGCCGATATTCTGGGCGAAGGAGGAGTGGGTGAAGGTGTTGAAGAAGCCGGCGAAGAACGAAGCGCCGGCATCGCACAACAAGCCTCGACGCAGCATCCGTGGACAGACTTCCTGGCCGGTGATCTTGCCCAGCGCCAGAAACATCCCGGTGGACTCGACGAAAATGATCACTACCACCAGGCACATCGACAGGATCGGCGCGAGTTCGAATTTGGGCATGCCGAAGTGCAGCGGTGTGACGAATTGCAGCCATGGAGCCTGAGCCATGCCACTGAGGTCGACCATGCCGAGCAGGCCGCAGAGCACATAGCCCAGGCACATGCCGATCAGCACGGAAATATTGACCCAGAAACCGCGCATGAAGCGATGCACCAGCAAGATGGTGCCCAGTACCAGTGCGGCGATGGTCAGGTAAATCGGTGAACCGAATTGAGTGGCGCTGGCACCGCCGCCGGCCCAGTTCACAGCCACGGGGAACAGCGACAAACCGATCGAGGTGATGACTGTGCCGGTCACCAGCGGCGGGAAGAAGCGTACGACTTTGGACATGAACGGGGCGATGATCATGCCGAAGAACCCGGCGGCGATGGTCGCGCCGAAGATCCCTTGCAGGCCGATACCGGGCATGCCGGCCATGGCGACCATGCTGCCGACGGCGGCGAAACTGGCGCCCATCATCACCGGCATGCGAATGCCCATGGGGCCGATGCCGAGGGACTGGACGATGGTGGCGATACCCGCCACCAACAGGTCGGCGTTGATCAGGAAGGCGATTTCTTCACGACTCAGGCCAGCGGCCTGTCCGATGATCAGCGGTACCGCGATGGCACCACCGTACATCAGCAGTACATGTTGCAAACCGACCAGGATCAGTTGCAAGAGGGGCAAACGCTGAATGGCGGGTGCGTCGGGGATGCGCGCTTCGGATAGCTCGGACATGCAACACCTCGGATCTTTTTATTCTTGTGATTTACAACTGCAGTGCTGCTGGCAGCTGTATTCGAATCTGGTGGACCGCGTTGCGGCCAATCGCAGGCAAGCCAGCTCCCACACAGGCCATGCAAAACCTGTGGGAGCGAGCTTGCCCGCGATGCTTTAGCGATTAATTGGTCTGGGCTCCCTGCACAATCCAGGCACCGATCAGGTCACGTTCCTGCTGGGTCATCTGGGTGATGTTGCCCAGTGGCATGATCTGGCTGGTGACGGCTTGCGCCTGAATCCGAGGTGCGTTCTGGCGGATCTGCTCGGGAGTGTCCAGCATCACCCCGGCCGGGGCTGCGCTGAACAACGGGCTGGTTGGTTTGGCCGAGTGGCAGACCGTGCAACGCTCCTGGATCACGCTGTGCACCTTGTCGAAACCCGGGCCGGCATTGGATGCCTGAGCCGGAGCGGCAGCAGGTGCTTCTGCGGGTTTGGCTTCAGCAGGTTTCAAACCACCGCCCACTGCGGTTTCCGGCAGCGGCTGGTATTCGATTTTCGCTGGAGCGTTGGCCACTTCTGGGGCGCTGGACATCGGCTTCGGACCGGACACATAAGCCAGGCAGATCATGCCCACCGCTGCCACTGGCAGGGTCCAGGCAAACTTGTGGCTGTCGTGACGGGTGTTGAAGTAGTGACGCACCAACACCGCCAGTACCGCGATCCCGGCCAGGATCAACCAGTTGTACTGGCTGCCGTAGGTGCTCGGGAAGTGGTTGCTGATCATGATGAACAGCACCGGCAAGGTGAAGTAGTTGTTGTGACGCGAACGCAACAGGCCTTTGGCCGGCAGCGCCGGATCCGGCGTGCGGTTCTCGGCAATCGCCGCAACCAGTGCGCGCTGTGCCGGCATGATGATGCGGAACACGTTGCCGACCATGATGGTGCCGATGATCGCGCCGACGTGCAGGTACGCACCCCGACCGCTGAACACCTTGCTGAAGCCGTAGGCTGCGCCGATGATCAGGACGAACAGGATGAAACCTAGCAGGGCAGGGCGTTTGCCCAGGGCCGAGTCGCACAGGAAGGAGTAGATGAACCAACCGATGAACAGCGAGCCGAGGCCGATGGCCACGCCTTCAGGACCGCTCAGGGTGCTGCCCGGAGCCAGCAGGTAGAGCGTCGGGTTGGAGTAGAACACCACGCACAGCAGCGCGATACCCGACATCCAGGTGAAGTAGGCTTCCCATTTGAACCAGTGCAGGTTGTCCGGCATGGTCGGTGGAGCCAGTTTGTATTTTTCCAGGTGATAGATACCGCCGCCGTGGATCGCCCACAAATCACCGGCCAGACCGCTTTTCGGATTGACCCGATTGAGGTTGTTTTCCAGCCAGACGAAGTAGAACGACGCACCGATCCAGGCCACGCCAGTAATCATGTGAACCCAGCGCACGCTCAGGTTCAGCCATTCCAACAGATGTGCTTCCACAGTCTTTACCTCTCGCCTGTCACTCTGTTGTCGAGTGATCAGACCTTCTCTTATTGGTGGGGGGCGAGGATCAAACGCTCATCCTCTTTGAAAAAATGCTCATCGCAGTTATTGCCTGTGCCACTGCGATCAACCACCAGGAAGTCATCCCGCTTTTCGATCGTCAGCACCGGGTGGTGCCAGACGCCGCGATGGTAATTAATGCCCTGCCTGCCGTTGGTGACGAAGGCGCGGACCAAGCCTGATACAGGTTCATCGCCAAGTGGCGCGACCACGATCAGAAAGGGGTTGCCGAGCAGCGGAATGAAAGCCTGGCTGCCCAGCGGATGGCGCTCCAGCATGCTGACGGTCAGCGGCATGTCCTGCGCATCGGCGCGGAAGATGCTGATGATCGCGTTGTCCTCTGGCGTGGCGGTTTCGACCACAGCCAGTTTATGGAAGCGCATGGTCGAACCGTTGTTGATCATGAAGTGATCGCTGCCGTCGGTTTCGATCACGTCACCGAAAGGGGCGAAGGCTTCTTTGGTCAGCGGTTCAATCGTCAGTGTGCGCATGCTGTTCTTATCCGAATTCTGTGTTGTTAGTTCTATCGCCATCGCGAGCAAGCTCGCTCCCACAGTGGACTGTGGCGTTCACAAAACCTGTGGGAGCGAGCTTGCTCGCGATTGGTCCCACCGCTTATTTAGCGACCTTGCCCAAAACGCGCAGGCGGCTCACACCACCATCCGGGAACACGTTCAGGCGGATGTGGGTGATCGGGCCCAGTGCCTTGATCTGCTCGGCGAAGGTGTGCTCGGCGTGCATTTCCAGCTTCTGGCTTGGCAGCAGTTCGCGCCAGAACAGCGACTGGGTTTCGATCTGGCTGTCGGTACCGCCCTTCACGAACGCGCCCTGGATCGAGCAGCTGTCCGGGTAGTTGCCCTTGAAGTGCAGGGTGTCGACGATGACTTTTTCGACTTCGCCGGCATGACCCAGCGCGACGATGACCCAGTCATTGCCCGGGGTACGACGACGCGCGGTTTCCCAGCCATCGCCCATGTTGATGCCACGGCCCGGGTTGAGGATGTTGCTCATGCGACCGAAGTGTTCATCGGAGCAGGCGAGGGCGCGACCACCGTTAAGGGCGGCGGCCAGGTCGACTTGCTCGTTGTCGCCGGTAGCCGACCAGTCACGGAACGGCACGCCGTACACGCGCAGACGGGCCACACCGCCATCCGGGTAGATGTTGAAGCGCAGGTGGCTGAAGGCCTGGTCGTTATTGATTTCGTGGTAGTGGTGGCTGTTGCCTTGCAGCTCGACGGCCGACAGCACTTCAACCCACTGGGTGTTTTCGTTCGGCTCGCCTTCGGTCAGGAAGCAGGCTTCCAGGGACGCCGATGGCGGGAAGTTGCCGGTGAAGAATGAAGTGTCGATGTCGACGCCCTTGATCGAACCCGGTACGCCCAGGCGGATCACTGCGCTGTCGAAGCCTTCGAAGCGCTTGCGGCGCGATTCCCAGCCGTCCATCCACTTGCCGTTGTCATCGAACACGCCCTCCTTCCATACGGCCGGGGTCGGTTGAAACAGACGGTTGGCGTCTGCGAACCAGTCATCGGTGACCGAGATGATTTTGGTGCCCAGGCGGGCATCGGCCAGGTTGACGAACTTCTCGAAAGGTACGGCGTAAGCTTTCATTCTTCTTGTCTGCCTTTAAATAAGTGGCTTGGGATACTTGCCAGGCCCCCGGGCGGTTTCGGCGTTCTTGAATCCGCTGGGGCCAGGCTTGCTATAGGGTCAGTAATCGGAACAGGGCGATCTTGTTGATCTCCGCCAGCGCGCACTTGAACTCGGTGTCGACCGGGTTGTGGATGCGCGTTTCGAACGCTGCGAGGATCTGATGCCGGTTGCTGCCTTTTACCGCCATGATGAAGGGAAACTTGAACTTGGCTTTGTAGGCGTCGTTCAGCTCGGTGAAGCGAGAAAACTCTTCGGCCGTGCATTGGTGAATACCGGCGCCAGCCTGTTCATTAGTGCTGGCTTCGGTCAGTTGGCCCTGGACGGCGGCTTTGCCGGCCAGGTCCGGGTGAGCGTTGATCAATGCCAGCTGACTGGTGTGATCGGCGCTCAACAGGATGTCGCTCATGCGCTGGTGCAGGGTTTCGATCTCATCGATCGAGGCATCCTGGCCCAGGTCGTAGGCCTTCTCGGCCACCCATGGCGAATGTTCGTAGATGTCGGCGAAAGCGGCGACGAAGGCGTCGCGGCTCAGGGCCGAAGGTTTGACGGTTTGAAAGGTGCTCATTTGGCAGCCCCTGTGTACGGGTGGGTTTCTTGCCAGTGACGCGCGATGTCGACGCGACGGCTGAACCACACCTGTTCATGACTTTTAGCGTATTCGATAAAGCGCTTGAGCGAAGCTAGACGCGCCGGACGGCCGATCAAGCGGCAGTGCAGGCCGATCGACAGCATTTTCGGGGCTTCGGCGCCTTCGGCATAAAGCACGTCGAACGCATCCTTGAGGTATTCGAAGAAATCGTCGCCCTTGTTGAAACCCTGGACCTGGGTGAAGCGCATGTCGTTGGTGTCCAGGGTGTACGGGATCACCAGGTGCGGCTTGCCGGTCGGGTTGTTCGGTTCCCAGTAGGGCAGGTCGTCGTCGTAGGTGTCGCAGTCGTAGAGGAAACCACCTTCTTCCATCACCAGG
This sequence comes from Pseudomonas sp. GW822-FHT01E03, assembly GCF_058802985.1. Classification (NCBI taxonomy): domain Bacteria; kingdom Pseudomonadati; phylum Pseudomonadota; class Gammaproteobacteria; order Pseudomonadales; family Pseudomonadaceae; genus Pseudomonas; species Pseudomonas sp. GW822-FHT01E03. The sequence continues at coordinate 274,509 of NZ_JBXAOQ010000008.1, read as the reverse complement.
CGACGGGTGTTTGGACCCGTACGGCCGGTGTACCAGCCCAGCGGGCGAGTGCCTGTGATTTCGGTAAGGATGCGGATCGCTTCGAGCATGTGCTCGCGTTCCTGGGCTTCGTCCATGTACTGGTAGTCGATCCAGCGATAGCCATGGCTGCAGATCTCGTGGCCGGCATCGACCATGGCGCGGATCACGTCCGGGTGACGCTGGGCGGCCATGGCCACGGCGAAGATGGTCAGTGGAATGTCGAATTCCTTGAACAGCTTCAGGATCCGCCACACGCCGGCACGGCTGCCATACTCGTAGAGGGATTCCATGCTCATGTTGCGCGCGCCTTGCAGCGGCTGGGCTGAAACCATTTCCGAGAGGAACGCTTCGGATTCTTTGTCGCCGTGCAGGATGTTGCGCTCGCCGCCTTCTTCGTAATTGAGTACGAACGACAGGGCAATACGGGCATTGCCCGGCCAGTGGGGGTGAGGAGGGTTACTGCCGTAACCGACCAGGTCGCGTGGGTAGTCAGCGCTCACTGCAGGCTTCCTTCTTATTCGATGATGACGGTTGGTGTGACGCAGCTGAAAATGGGATGGCGGGCTTGCGTCACAGCGATGGGCTGATTGTATACAACTTTATATTCACTTTGTAAGCCTGATTTTTCGCATTTTTCACCGACTGTCATCTTTTACTGCTATTGGCGTGAGCCTGCAAGAAATCTGCCTGACTGGTCAATTATTGATTGAAGGGTTCATAGGCGGTGCGGTTTGGCGGGAAATCGGCAGTAAACATGCAGATGGCGGGTGTCATGCGAAAAATGTCGTTTTTATTGTGTACAATTTTTTTGAAAAGTGTCTTAATCAGTCGCTCGCCGCAGCTTTTCGTGCTCCGAATCGGTGCGGTCTCCTTTTCAACTGACTTCGGGAGGCGCGAAGTCTGACTGCTCCACGCAGGCAGGCGCGCAGAATCAATGGGACGTTTGACTACACACGTTTTGGACGCAGCACACGGTTGCCCGGGCAGCTCGATCAAGGTCGAGTTGTACCGCGTTGAAGGATCGCACCTGGAATTGGTCGCCAGCGCGATAACCAACAGCGATGGCCGTGTCGATGCACCGCTGCTGCAAGGCGATGACTACCGCACCGGGGTCTATCAGGTTCAGTTTCATGCCGGCGATTACTACCGCGCCCGTGGCGTTCAGCTGCCGGAGCCTGCATTCCTGGATGTCGTGGTGCTGCGTTTCGGCATCTCCGCCGAGCAGGATCACTACCATGTGCCGTTGTTGATTTCGCCTTACAGCTACTCCACCTACCGCGGCAGCTGATCCCCCAGGCAGCTGCTGCAACCTGGAAGCGACTGCGCATATAGCTTCTTTGGTCTTTCGCCCGCTCACACTGCGGGCTTTTTTTCGTCTTCTGTAGGAGCAGCCGGTCGACGCTCGATTGCTCGCGATGGAGGCCCAGACAACGCGGGCATTCAGATGGCCCGCGTCATCGTTAACGTCCATCGCGAGCAAGCTCGCTCCTACAACTGTTATCGGCTCAACAACGATGCAGCCCCCGCACCACTGAACAGCCCCGCACTGATCCGGTTGAACCAGCTCTGGCCGTTGCCGCTGCGCAGATAGCGTGCCGCACCATGGGCGCCGAGGCCGTAGGCCAATTTGCACAGCAGGTCGAGCACGGTCCAGGTCACGATCATCACCAGCAGTTGTGGCAGGAACGGCTGTTCGGCACTCAAGAACTGAGGCAGGAAAGCGGCGAAGAACAGGATGTCTTTCGGGTTGCTTGCGCCCAGCATGAACGCACGCCCGAACAGTGCGCGAAAGCGTGGCACCGGCGCGGCCTGTGGCACTTCAGCGCCATGGGAAGGCAGGCGCGATTGCTGCCAGCTCTGCCAGGCGAGGTAGAACAGGTAGAGGGCGCCAAGAATCTTCAGGGCACTGAACAGCTGTTCCGACGCCAGCAACAACGCCCCCAGGCCCAGCGCCGAAGCACTCAGCAGGCAGATCGATGCCGACACGCCGCCGAGAAAGGCCGGGTAAGAGCGGCGCAGGCCGTAATTCAGACTGTTGCTGATCATCAGCAACGACAGCGGCCCCGGGATCAGGATCACTATCAGCGCAGCGCCGCTGAACAGCAGCCAGGTTTCCAGACTCATCACTTTCCTCCATTTGCACAAAAGCCCCACCCGACGGGGTGAGGCTGTTTTCAAGCGTGTACCGCGTGTGGTTTACAAGAAGATGAACTTGGCGATGAAGATCGCGCAGAGCACCCACAGGCTCACCGAAATTTCCTTGTACTTGCCGGTACCGGCCTTCATCGCCACGTAGGTGATGAAGCCCAGTGCGATGCCGTCGGCGACCGAGAAAGTCAGCGGCATCATGATGGCGGTGACAATCGCCGGAATACTGTCGGTGGCTTCGTCCCATTCGATGTGGGCCATGCCGCCCATCATCAGCATCGCTACATAAATCAGCGCGCCCGCGGTTGCATAGGCAGGAATCATCCCGGCCAGCGGTGCGAAGAACATGGCTGCAATAAATAGCACACCTACGGTCACTGCGGTAAGACCAGTCCGACCACCCGCTGCAACACCGGCAGCACTTTCCACGTAGCTGGTGACCGGAGGAACGCCGACTACCGCACCGAATACGCTGGAAGCACTGTCGGCTTTCATGGCGCGGGAGAGGTTTTCGATCCTGCCATCAGCGCCCACCAGGTTGGCACGCTGGGCAACGCCCATCAGGGTGCCTGCGGTGTCGAACATGTGCACGAAGAGGAAGGCCAGGACCACGCTGACCATGCTGATGTTGAATACACCCACAACGTTCATGGCCATCCAGGTCGGAGCCAGGCTCGGTGGGGCGGACATGATGCCCTCGTAGTGCACCAGCCCAAGGCCCCAACCGGCGAGGGTCACGGTGATGATGCTGATGAGGATCGCGCCGAACACCTTGTGATAGCTGAGGATCGCAATCATCAGGAAGCACACGGCGGCGAGCAGCGGACCGGGTTCGCGCAGGGAGCCGAGCTTGATCAGGGTCGCCGGGCTATCGACGACGATACCTGCGGTTTTCAGGCCGATCAGCCCCAGGAACAGACCCACGCCGGCGCCCATGGCGAAGCGCAGGCTGACCGGGATGCTGTTGAGCAGCCATTCGCGGATCCGCGAGAAGGTCAGGATCATGAACAACACACCGGACACAAACACCGCGCCGAGGGCGGTTTCCCAGTTGTAGCCCATGGTGCCAACCACGGTGTAGGTGAAGAAGGCGTTCAGCCCCATGCCTGGTGCCAGGCCGACCGGCCAGTTGGCGTACAGGCCCATCAACAGGCAGCCGAGTGCCGCGGCGATACAGGTGGCGACGAACGCCGCCCCGTGATCGATCCCGGCGTCGGCCATGATGTTGGGGTTGACGAAAATGATGTAAGCCATGGTGATGAAGGTTGTCAGACCGGCAATCAGCTCGGTCTTCACCGTGGTGCCGTGCAAGCTGAGTTTGAACAGACGTTCCAGCAAGCCATTGCGTAATGGCGGCGAGATTTCCAGCGTCGGTGCTTCGGATTTGCGGCTTTCCACAGCGAGTACTCCTCAAGAGTTTTATTTTTATTTCCAGGGCCGGATCCGAGAGGGGTGGCAGCGGCCCTTTGAGGTACTTGCGAATTTGTTGACCTCTTGGTCAGGAACTCGCACGAAGTGGATTATGCTTTTGTATACAAAGAAAGCAAATAATGTTTTTGGTTTTGTAGACGAAAAGTTTGGCAATAGGGATATATCGCCTGTTCCGATGCCATCGCGAGCAAGCTCGCTCCCACAGTTGATCGCATACCCCTGTAGGAGCGAGCCTGCTCGCGAAGGACTTTCGGGCTCAGGTTTTTTGTTGATTCTCCCCAAGCGCCAGATTCACCGCCAGCCAGCCATTCACCGCCGTCTCCCCAGCCTCGACAAACACCCGCTCCAGCAATTTCACCTGCTCACGGCGCAACGACTGTTCGAAACGAGCGCCGTCATCGGTCAGTTCCAGCAGCCGCTTACGCTTGTCCGACTCGGACGCGACGCTGTCCACCAGATGCATCTCGACCAACTGACGCAACGGCATGTTCAACGCCTGCTTGCTCACCCCGAGTAAAGCCAGCAGTTCCTTGACACTCAGGTTCGGATAGCGGGCGATGAAAAACACGATGCGCTGATGCACCCGACTCAGGCCGCGGCGTTCGAGCATTTCATCGGCCTTGGCGGTGAAGGCCTGGTAGCCGAAGAAAAACGCTTCCATGGCTTGCTGCTGGGAAAGCGGGTTTTTAAGGTCAAGCATATTGACGTATCCGTTCGGGGAGGCGTAATTTCGGTCAACAAGTTTGACTCATTTTTCACATGCCTCGCTACCGGTGATCCCCATGGCTTTTTCCGAACGTGTCTCACGCCTTAAAAGTTCCTTGATCCGTGAAATCCTCGCAGCGGCCCAACGTCCGCAGGTGATGTCGTTTGCCGGCGGGTTGCCGGCCGAAACCATGTTGCCGAAGGTCGAGTGGGCCGAGATGCCGGTTTCCATGGGCCAATACGGCATGAGCGAGGGCGAACCGGCGCTGCGCGAAGCACTGGCCGCCGAGGCGCGAGCGTTGGGAGTGCCATGTGAGGCAAGCCAGGTACTGGTGGTCAGCGGCTCACAGCAGACCCTCGACCTGGCCGCCAAGCTGTATATCGACAAGGGCACCGAAATCCTGCTCGAAGCGCCGACTTATCTGGCGGCATTGCAGATTTTCCAGCTGTTCGGCGCCGACTGCCTGACCGTGCCGCTGGAGGCTGACGGACCGAACTTGACGGCGCTACGTGCTCGCCTGGAACAACACCGCCCGTCTTTCATCTACTTGATCCCGACATTCCAGAATCCATCGGCGGTGCGTTACAGCGAAGCCAAGCGCAACGCGGTGGCGGCATTGCTTGATGAGTTTGGCGTGACGCTGATTGAGGACGAGCCTTACCGCGAGCTGACCTTCGACGGTGGCAGCGCCACGCCGATTGTCAGTCGCTTGAAGAAGGCCAGCTGGATCTATACCGGGACCGTGTCGAAAACCCTGTTGCCGGGTTTGCGTGTCGGCTACTTGATCGCCAGCCCGGACCTGTTTCCACATCTGTTGAAACTCAAGCAGTCGGCGGATTTGCACACCAATCGGGTCGGCCAGTGGCAGGCGCTGCAATGGATCGGCACCGAGAAATATCAGCAACACCGTAGTCAGTTGCGCGATTTTTATCGGGGGCGTCGGGATGCGTTTCAGGCTGCGCTGGAAACGCACTTCTCCGATCTGGCGGACTGGAACGTGCCGCAGGGCGGGCTGTTCTTCTGGTTGAAACTCAAGCAGCCGCAAGACACCCGCACCTTGCTGAATGCCGCGCTGGCCAACGACGTGGCGTTCATGCCGGGGGAGCCGTTCTTCCCCGAGCCGGACAACCATCCGGGGTATCTGCGATTGAACTTCAGTCACATTGATCCGGCGCGGCTGGATGAGGGGCTCAAGCGGTTGGCGGCGGTGGTGCGCGCTGCCCAGGCCGCAAAAGCAGCCTAGAAACAAATAAACCGGCCAATGGGCCGGTTTATTTTTGTCTGAAATTTATGGTGCCTGTGCCGGCCTCATCGCGAGCAAGCTCGCTCCCACAGGTTTTGTGTACACCACAAATCCACTGTGGGAGCGAGCTTGCTCGCGATGGGGGCATCAGCCCCGCCCAAATTTTTCAGGCTGCCGCAAAACGCTTGTCCAGATAATCAATGATCACCTTGGACTCGTACATCCAGGTGGTCTGGCCATTCTCTTCAATGCGCAGGCACGGCACCTTGATCTTGCCGCCTTGCTCCAGCAAGGTCTGGCGATCCTGTTCGTTGTTCTTCGCGTCGCGAAGGGCCACCGGCACATTCAGGCGGCGCAGGGTACGGCGAGTCTTCACGCAGAACGGGCAGGCGTGGAATTGATACAGCGTCAGGCCCTTGGCAGCCGAATTGACCTGTGCCTGAACTTCCGCCGGGCGCTGCTTCTTGCCTGGGCGGGTGATGAAGTCGATGAAGATGATCAGTTGGCCAAGGCCGACACGAAGCGCTTTTACGAACACGTTGAAAGCCTCACGGTGCAAACGAATAAGGGCGCGCAGCTTACCTGATTTTTTGCGGGCGAAAAAAAACCGGCGATGAACGCCGGTTTTCTTCGTGCCGCAAATTACTTGATGAGGCTGAGGAATTCGCTGCGGGTGGCGGCGTTTTCACGGAACTCACCGAGCATCACCGAGGTGATCATCGTCGAATTCTGCTTTTCCACACCGCGCATCATCATGCACATGTGCTTGGCCTCGATCACCACCGCAACGCCCAGGGCGCCGGTAACCTGCTGGACCGCATCGGCGATCTGGCGGCTGAGGTTTTCCTGGATCTGCAGGCGGCGGGCGTACATGTCGACGATCCGCGCCACTTTCGACAGGCCCAGGACCTTGCCGCTCGGGATGTAGGCGACGTGAGCCTTGCCGATGAACGGCAGCAGGTGGTGTTCGCACAACGAGTACAACTCGATGTCCTTGACCAGCACCATTTCGCTGTTGTCGGAGCTGAACAGGGCACCGTTGGTGACCTCTTCCAGTGTCTGTTCATAGCCGCGGCAGAGGTACTGCATGGCTTTGGCGGCACGTTTTGGCGTGTCGAGCAGGCCTTCGCGGGAAACGTCCTCGCCGAGCTGGCCGAGGATCGCCGTGTAATTCTGTTCCAGGGACATGAAACTACCTGTGGGATTTTACGCAAAGGGCAAGGGTACGGTGACGGACACGACGCTGCAAGCGTGACGCGTCAGCTTTACTCGTCACGACCTTCCATCATGGTGCGTTTGAGCATCACATAAACCGCGCCGGCACCACCATGTTTCGCCTGGCACGAGGTAAAGCCGAGTACCTGTGGATGCTGGCGCAGCCAGGTGTTGACGTGGCTTTTGATCATCGGCCGCTTGCCGTCCAGGCGAACAGCCTTGCCATGGGTGACGCGCACGCAGCGGATTTCGAATTTGGTGGCTTCAGCCAAAAATGCCCAGAGGGTTTCCCGGGCCTTTTCCACGCTCATGCCGTGCAGGTCGAGGCTGCCTTCGAAAGGAATCTGCCCGACCTTGAGCTTGCGCATCTGGCTTTCCTGCACGCCATCGCGGGCCCACATCAGCTCGTCTTCAGGGCCGACGTCGATGACGAACTGATCGGACAGCCCGTCGACGGTGGTGGATTCGGTGCGCACGGTGGCCGCTTGACGCAGCTTGGCAATCTGCGCGCGGTCAGCCTTGGGTTTGCCGGTTTCGGCGCGATCGTGCTTGATCGGCTTGACGCCTTGGATCGCGCTTTTGAACAGGGAAAAATCGTCGTCTTGCATGTCAGCCTCCGCGAAGGGCGGCCAGTTTACCCAACTCGAAGCGAATCGGGCGCGACAAAAACGCGCGCGATGCCAGGCTCAGTCGTGTTTTTTCATCAGGTGCGGGGACATGGCCAGCTCCCGCGACTGCCGCGAGCGACGACGGCAACGGCGCCATAGCCAGACACCGAGGTACAGCACGAACAGGCCGATGGCCAGGATCACGGCAGCACCGGTGCGGCTTGTGTTCAATTCACCCAGGGCGGGTGCGTGGCCGAGCAGGCTGGCGGCACCGGCCATGGCCAGCAACACGCCGCACATCGCCAGCAACGCCGCGAACGTCGCGCCGATTCGAAAACGCCAGTTGCTTTGGCCTTTGGGCCGCAAGCGGCGAGCGTCAAAACCATCGGATAACTTCATTCCGACCTTCCTCAATGGGTATCGGCCCTTCGACCGGGAGTTGACCGGGATGTTCCTGAGGCTAAGACAATTACGGCAAATGGGAGGCTTTTGCGGATGAGCGGCGTTCCAGGCCGCTCATTGAGCGTCGATCAGATCAGTTCACGGGTCAGCGCGAGGGTGGCGAAGTTGTCGCCCATGATCGCCATTTCCGTCTGATGGACGTGTGCGGCACTGAGCACGCCGCCCTTGTAAGGCAGGTCGCGGGTGGCGCAGGCGTCTTCCACCAGGGTGCAGCGGAAGCCCAGGTTCTTGGCGGCACGTACCGTGGTGCTGACGCTGGAGTGGCTCATGAAACCGCAGACGATCAGGTCAAGGGCGCCGAGGTCTTCCAGGCGTTGTGCCAGTTCGGTGCCGTGAAAAGCGCTTGGCAACAATTTGCCGATGACGGTTTCATCGCTCTGTGGCTCCAGGCCCGGAATGAACTCACCACCTACGCCCTGTGGGTTGAACAGCCCGCCGAGGGTGCCGAGGTGGCGGACATGCACGATCGGCCGGCCGGCGGCGCGGGCAGCGGCGAGCAATTGCTTGATGTTCGCGACAGCTTCATCCATGCCGCTCAGGGCCAGGGGACCGCTGAGGTATTCTTTCTGGGCATCGATGATGACCAGGGTGGCATGGCTCAGATTGGCCGCTGCATAACCGCGGCCGCTGAGTTGAAACATCGTTTTTGGAACAGACATTCTGGGGCTCCTTGGAGTGGGGCTTTTGCGCCATTGTCCTCTGGCTGAGCGGTTCTGTGAATCGCTACGATCGTAGGTGCCGTCGTTGCTGGCCTGTAGCCTTGTCAATAGTCACGTTTTGTTCAATAGCCTAGCGAAAAAATGGATAACTCCTACATTTGAATCGGTACTTTCCCGCGTCGTCGTGAAGTCGTTTGACTGGTAGAATCCCCCGTCGATTTTTCTGGAGTTTGCCGTCGTGATCACTTCCCGCCTTCGTACCCTGCGTGACCATATCCGTTGGGCCGTCAGCCGCTTCCATGGGGAGGATCTTTTTTTCGGCCATGGCACTGACAACGCCTGGGACGAAGCCCGGCAATTGGTGTTGGGCGCGTTGCACCTGCCGTGGGAAATATCCGACAGCTACCTCGACTGCAACCTGGAAGAAGACGAAGTGGTTCACCTGCAGCTTTTGCTCAAGCGCCGCATCGAAGATCGGGTGCCTACCGCGTATCTGCTGGGCGAGGCCTGGTTCTGTGGCATGTCGTTCATCGTCGATGAGCGTGTGCTGATCCCGCGCTCCCCCATTGGCGAGTTGATCGAAAACCGTTTTACCCCCTGGCTGGCTACCGAGCCGGCGCGGATTCTCGACCTGTGCACCGGTTCCGGTTGCATCGGCATCGCCTGCGCCTACGAGTTCCAGCATGCCGAGGTGGTGTTGGCGGACCTGTCGTTCGAAGCGCTGGAAGTGGCCAATCAGAACATCGAGCGCCATGGTGTCGATGAGCGTGTGTACACGGTGCAGGGCGACGGTTTCGAGGGCTTGCCGGGTCAACGTTTCGACCTGATCGTGTCGAACCCGCCCTACGTCGATGCGGAAGATTTCGCCGACATGCCGGACGAATACCAGCACGAACCGGAACTGGGCCTGGCCTGCGGTGATGACGGTTTGAACCTGGTGCGGCGCATGCTTGCCGAGGCGGCGGATCACCTGACCGAGAAGGGCTTGCTGATTGTCGAAGTGGGCAACAGCCAGGTGCACGTCGAGGCGTTGTACCCGGAAGTCGACTTCGCCTGGCTGGAGTTCGAGCGTGGCGGCCATGGTGTGTTCATGCTCAGCGCGCAGCAGTGTCGTGAGCATCAGGCGTTGTTCGCTTCTCGCGTCTGACCGGGCATTTGTGGCGAGGGGGCTTGCCCCCGTTGGGCTGCGAAGCAGCCCTGAACCCTCACACCAGATTTATCCAGATATGTCTGTGGTAGCTGTTTTGCGACCGCTTCGCGCTCGAACGGGGGCAAGCCCCCTCGCCACAAGGTGCAGTAACTCAAGCCTTCAACGATGCGTGGCAATCCAGATCAACAACCCCGCCTGAAACACCGCAAATGCCACCAGGCAGGTGATGGTGAATCGCAACCCGGCGTCTTCGCGTTTGTACTTGCTGACCTTTTCTTCGTGTTTCTTGAGTTTGACTTCCTGCTCGGCCAGGTTCTGTTCGGCTTGCTGGAGCATCTGCGCCGCCTCGAGGATTTCCACGACCTGCAGTTTTTCGCTGTTCCAGTCGCCAGAGAGGTCGCCGACCTTGACCGGCTTGACACTGCCTTTCAAATGCTGGGCATCGGCATACACCACGTCGAAACCGTGCACGCGTAAAAAATGATCGCGGCGCAGGCGGGTGTCTTCGTTCAGTGCATCCTTGTTGTTCAGGTCGAAGCCGTCGACGGTGTAGGTCGGCCAGCGCTTTTTCGCCCAATTGATGCCCTGGGCCGCCATGTAGCGACCAATGCCACGGTTCAGCGGTTCAATCTGCAGTCCGCTTTCCGGACCGAAATGCACGCGTTTTTCAGCGTGATCGACCCACACGTCCAGATGATTCTGTTCCTTGCGTACGCGCTGGCCGGGCAGGGTGATGCTCATGCGCATCAGGCTGTGCGTCTTGTCATTGCGTTCGGCATAGCCTAACTCGACAAAGCGCAATGGGCGTCCGCCTGTGTTGCGGTCAGTCTGCAGCGGCGCCAGACGGAGCATCTTGTGGTGCTCGACGTGGACGTCCGCCCAGGGCAGCTCGACCGCTGGTGGTGCGTCTTTTTCAGCGCTGGTGTCGGGTGAAGTCTGGGTGTCAGTCATAACGGCGAGATCCTGTCCAAGCTCAGCTTGTCGCCAACCAATGTGTTGGCGACAAAGGCTTATCGGCCGTTTTTTTCAAGACTGGAGGTTAACTGGCGCGAAGTCCGTCAATAAAACCGAGGATTCGCGTGCCCAGCTCCGCCGCCAGGGGCAGCTGCGGGTCCTTATAGGAGGCCAGTTGGCGTTTGACGTCGTTAGGCACGATGCGCATGACGTGGTTCATGCCCTCGATCAGCGCCAGTTCGGCGTCCGGTTTGGCAGCCTTGAGCAGCCTTGCGTCATTGACGCCGACCTGGATGTCGTTGCTGCCCTGGATGATCAGTGCTGGCATCTTCAACTTCGCAAATGCCGCGGCCGGGTCCTGGCGGAACAGGGAAATCAGGTAAGGCTGCACACTCGGGCGGAAAATCACCTGCAAGGGTGGCGGCACATTGTCGTCGGTTTTCCCGGCCTTGAGGCTGTCGAGCAATTGATTGCTGCGCAGCATCAGCGGTTGAGGCAGGCGATTGCCCAGTTGCTCGCGAATGACCTGATCCACCGGTCTTGCGCTGCCGGAGACAGAAATCACCGCGTCGGCATCGATATCCGGCGCAGCGAGGCTGGCGATCAAGGCGCCTTCGCTGTGACCCAGCACGATCAACTGGCCAAAACGCGGATCGGTCTTGAGTTTCCGACCCCAGGCTTGGGCGTCGGCCACATAAGCTTCCACCGTCAGATTGCGTTCATCCGGGGTCGCCGCCAGGCTCGCGGCCACGCCACGCTTGTCGTAACGCACGCTGGCGATGTTGTGTTTGGCCAGCACCCAGGCCAGGCGCTTGAGGCTGTCATTGCGCCCGCCGTCGGCGTTGTTTCCGTCACGATCCGTAGGGCCGGAGCCTGAAATGATCAGGACAACCGGCACTCGATTGTCGGATTTTGGCAGCAACAGCGAGCCGAAAAGCTCGCCGGTGCCCGTATCCAATGTGATCGGTCGTTGCAGGACAGTCGCCTGGGCGAAGCCGGAAATCAGGGTAAGGCTCAAGGCTAGAACTCGCAGCATCATCGCGCCATTATCAAGAAGATGCCGGTTGGACTCACGGGCACCCATAAGGTTCGAGGATGAACTACTTGGGTAGCCTGCGTATACTGGCGCGCATTACGTATTCAGGTTCATTTCACGGAGCGTCCTGCATGTCCGGCAATACCTACGGCAAGCTGTTCACTGTCACCACCGCGGGCGAAAGCCATGGCCCGGCGTTGGTCGCCATTGTCGATGGCTGCCCGCCGGGGCTGGAGATATCCCTGGAGGATCTGCAGCGTGACCTGGACCGCCGCAAGCCCGGCACCAGCCGCCACACCACCCAGCGCCAGGAAGCCGACGAAGTCGAAATCCTCTCCGGCGTGTTCGAAGGCCGCACCACCGGTTGCGCCATCGGCCTGTTGATCCGCAACACCGACCAGAAGTCCAAGGACTACTCGGCGATCAAGGACCTGTTCCGCCCGGCCCACGCCGATTACACCTACCACCACAAGTACGGCGAGCGCGATTATCGCGGCGGCGGTCGCAGCTCGGCCCGTGAAACCGCGATGCGCGTCGCGGCCGGTGCGATTGCAAAAAAATACCTGGCCAGCCAGGGCATCGTCATTCGCGGCTACATGAGCCAGTTGGGGCCGATTGAAATCCCGTTCAAGACCTGGGATTCGGTCGAGCAGAACGCCTTCTTCAGCCCGGACCCGGACAAAGTGCCTGAGCTGGAGGCCTATATGGACCAGTTGCGTCGCGACCAGGATTCGGTCGGTGCGAAAATCACCGTGGTCGCCGAAGGCGTGATGCCGGGTCTGGGCGAGCCGATCTTCGACCGCCTCGACGCGGAGCTGGCCCATGCGCTGATGAGCATCAACGCGGTCAAGGGCGTGGAAATCGGCGCCGGTTTTGCCAGCGTCGCCCAGCGTGGCACCGAGCATCGCGATGAAATGACCCCGGAAGGTTTCCTCAGCAACAACGCGGGCGGCATTCTCGGCGGTATTTCCTCCGGTCAGCCCATCGTTGCGCACCTGGCGCTGAAGCCGACGTCGAGCATCACAACGCCGGGCCGCTCCATCGACATCCATGGCAACCCGGTGGAAGTGATCACCAAGGGCCGTCACGACCCGTGCGTGGGCATCCGCGCCACGCCGATTGCCGAGGCGATGATGGCCATCGTGCTGATGGATCACCTGCTGCGCCATCGTGGGCAAAACGCCGACGTGCGTGTGAGCACGCCGGTGCTGGGTCAGCTGTAAATGGCTGACATCATGGTCGCAGCCGTCTGATGGCGACTGCGGCGCTCCCGTACTGGCGGCTCTCCAGTTTCTATCTGTTCTATTTCGCCTTGCTCGGTTCGACAGCGCCGTTTCTGGCGCTGTACTTCGATCACCTGGGGTTCAGCGCCGCGCGCATCGGCGAGCTGGTGGCGATCCCGATGCTGATGCGCTGTGTGGCGCCGAACATCTGGGGCTGGCTGGGCGACTACACCGGTCGGCGACTGGCCATCGTGCGCTTCGGCGCGGTGTGCACGCTGCTGACCTTTTCGCTGATCTTCGTCAGCAAGACCTACGCCTGGCTGGCGATGGTCATGGCCTTGCATGCGTTCTTCTGGCACGCGGTGTTGCCACAGTTCGAAGTCATCACCCTGGCGCATTTGCAGAGCCAGACCTCGCGCTACAGCCAGATTCGCCTGTGGGGCTCGATCGGTTTCATCATCACCGTGGTCGCGCTGGGCCGTTTGTTTGAATGGCTGAGCCTGGACATCTATCCGGCGGCGCTGGTGCTGATCATGGTGGGCATCGTGCTCAGCAGTCTGTGGGTGCCCAATGCCCAACCGGCCCCGGGCAACCGGGTGGCGGGGGAGGGATTCCTCAAGCAACTGCGCAACCCCGGTGTTTTGGCGTTTTACGGCTGCGTGGCGCTGATGCAGATGAGCCACGGACCGTATTACACGTTCTTGACCTTGCACCTTGAGCGCCTGGGTTACAGCCGGGGTGTGATCGGCATGCTCTGGGCGGTCGGCGTGGTCGCCGAAGTCCTGATGTTTCTGGCCATGAGCCGGATCTTCGCGCGCTTTTCACTGCGCCGGGTGCTGATGGCCAGCTTTCTGCTGGCGGCGTTGCGTTGGCTGTTGCTGGGTTCGCTCGCAGAGTTTCTTTGGGTACTGCTGTTTGCCCAGATCCTGCACGCGGCGACGTTCGGCAGCTTTCACGCCGCTGCCATTTCATTCGTGCAACGTAGCTTCGGTGCGCGCCAGCAAGGCCAGGGCCAGGCGCTGTACGCCGCATTGGCCGGCACCGGCGGTGCGTTGGGCGCGTTGTATTCCGGCTACAGCTGGAATGCCCTCGGCGCGGCATGGACATTTAGTATTGCCAGTCTCGCAGCCGTCGCGGCTGCCGTTATCATTGCCACACGTATGCAAGAGGACAGGCCATGAGCCTTACCCGTGAACAACTCGCCCAGGAAATCATCGACGCCGGGCGTTTTCTGTATGGCCGCGGCTGGTCGCCGGCCACCAGCAGCAATTACTCGACCCGCCTGTCGCCGAGCGAAGCCTTGCTGACCGTGTCCGGCAAGCACAAGGGGCAACTGGGCATGGACGACGTGTTGGCCACCGACCTGTCGGGCAACAGCCTGGAGCCGGGCAAGAAATCGTCCGCCGAAACCCTGTTGCACACCCAGCTCTACAGCTGGCGCCCGGAGATCGGTGCCGTGTTGCACACCCATTCCGTGAACGCCACCGTGCTGTCGCGCCTGACGCCGCAAGACTTCATCGAGTTCGAAGACTACGAACTGCAAAAGGCCTTCAGCGGTGTGACGACCCACGAATCCCGGGTGCGGGTGCCGATTTTCGACAACGACCAGGACATTGCGCGACTGGCCGCCAAGGTGCAGCCTTGGCTCGACGCCCATCCCGATTGCGTCGGCTACCTGATCCGTGGCCATGGCCTGTACACCTGGGGCGCGCGCATGAGCGATGCCCTGCGGCAGATCGAGGCCTTTGAATTTTTGTTCGAGTGCGAGTTGAAGATGCGCTCGCTCTTTAAAGCATGAACCGTTAAGGAGTTGCCCTGATGAGCAGCCTGTCCGTCTATCACGTCTCCAGCCCTGAAATCCCCAACAAGGTGCTGACCCATTTCGAAGACATCGCCTCGACCCTGGCCGAGCAGGGCGTACGCTTCGACCGCTGGCAAGCCGCGGCGAAGATCCAGCCGGGCGCCACTCAGGACGAAGTGATTGCCGCCTACCAGGAGCAAATCGACAAGCTGATGACCGAGCGCGGTTACGTCACTGTCGACGTGATCAGCCTCAACAGCGATCACCCGCAAAAAGCCGAACTGCGTGCCAAGTTCCTCGACGAACATCGCCACGGCGAAGATGAAGTACGATTTTTCGTTGCCGGCCGTGGCCTGTTTACCCTGCACATCGACGATTACGTCTACGCGGTGCTGTGCGAGAAAAACGACCTGATCTCGGTGCCGGCCGGAACCAAACACTGGTTCGACATGGGCGAACATCCGCACTTCGTCGCGATCCGTCTGTTCAACAACCCGGAAGGTTGGGTGGCCAATTTCACCGGCGAAGACATCGCCAGCCGATTCCCGCGCCTGGAGGACTGAGTCGATGCCGATCAAAGCGATTCTCACCGACATCGAAGGCACCACCAGCGCGGTGAGTTTTGTGTTCGACGTGCTGTTCCCCTATGCCGCCAAACACTTGCCGGCGTTTGTCCGTCAGCATGCCGAACGCGCCGATGTGGCGGAGCAACTGGCTGCCGTGCGCCGCGACAGCAATGAACCGGACGCCGACGTCGAGCGGGTCGTCGAGATCCTGTTGGGCTGGATCGCTGAAGACCGCAAGGCCACGCCGCTGAAAGCGTTGCAGGGCATGGTCTGGGAGCAGGGCTATCAGGCCGGGCAGTTGAAGGGGCACGTGTATCCGGACGCCGTTGAAGCGCTCAAGCGCTGGCATCGGGAGGGCTTTCAACTGTTTGTTTATTCGTCCGGTTCGATCCAGGCCCAGCGGTTGATCTTCGGCTGCTCAGAGGCGGGGGATCTGACGCCACTGTTCAGCGGCTATTTCGATACCACTTCGGGGCCCAAGCGCGAGGCGCAGTCCTACGCCAACATCACCCAGGCGATCAACCTTGAGGCGGGGCAGATTCTGTTTCTGTCGGACATCGTCGAAGAACTCGACGCGGCGCGCATGGCGGGGATGGCCACTTGCGGGCTGGCCCGCGAGGGTGGGGAACTGGCGGGGCATGTCACCGTGGACAGCTTTGCGCGGATAAATCCCGCCAATTTCTAAACGCCGCAAAACCTGTGGGAGCGAGCTTGCTCGCGATAGCGATATGTCATCCAACATTGATGTTGACTGACACTCCGCTATCGCGAGCAGGCTCGCTCCCACAGTGTTTTTCCGGCAATTTTATTTACAGCGAGTGATAGGTCGGCAGGGCAAACCGTTGCTGGCTCTGCAGCATGGAGATCTGCGGCAGTTCACTGGCTTGTTCGGCGAGGTCGCGGCGAATCGCACTGATGACCCACGTCAGTTGGTCGCCATTGTGCAATTGCTGATAGGAAATCGAGCGCTTGAACACCTTGCCTTCGCCGCCGCTCAGGGTCAGCAGGATCCCACCGTCAGGCCGGGCATGGGTGGTGACTTCGAAGTTGGAGAACAGGGACGAAAATTTTTCCTGAATCAGGTTCATTTCTTTCAGCTCCGTTGGCTCTTGAATGGCAAGCATACGGAGAGGGTTGCAGTGATTGTGCCAGCCTGGGTTGTTTGTAAATTATCTTATAAAACAACAAGTTAGTATCTGTGGTGATTTTTGCTTTCGTGCATTCTGCATGAACGGCCATCGTGCATCCTGCATTTTGCGAGGTCGCTCGGCGATTCGATTGAACCATTGTGTGTGCGGGGGTTCACGATTGGTCGTGTATCAATCGCAGATCAAGATCGCGGATCAAGATCGCAGATACAAAACATTTCAAAAACCGCGTGTACAGCTCAAGAACCGTTGACGTATTTTCGGGTTCAGTCATCGCAGCCCGACAATAAAAAGATCGAACGGGAGCATCATGAGTCGCACGTCGAACGACACGATTACCTGGAGCATGATGCTCCGCAAGCTGCCTTCCATCGCCAAGGCCATCCCCCGGGTGGTGAGGGGCATGAAGGCCGCCAACGTCAAGGACCCGACCCAGGCGTGTGGTTTGGGCTGGTGTTTCGAGCAAGCCACGTTGCGCAACCCGGATGGCCCGGCGCTGTTGCAAGGCGACGTGACGCTCAGTTACTCCGAGGTCAACCAATGGGCCAACCGCATCGCCCATCACCTGATCGATCAGGGCATCGGCAAGGGGGATGTGGTGGCGGTCTTCATTGAGAACCGCCCGGAACTGCTGGTGACTATTCTGGCGGTGGCCAAGGTCGGCGCGGTCAGTGCGCTGCTCAATACCTCGCAGACTCGCGACACTCTGGTACACAGTGTGAACCTGGTGGCACCGGTGGCGATCATTGTCGGTGAGGAGTTGGTCCCGGCGTACCTGGCGGTGCGTGAGCGGGTGTCGATCAAGGCTGCGCGAACCTGGTTCGTTGCCGATCAGGACACCTCTCGCCAACCCGGTATCGCACCTGAAGGTTTCATCAACCTGATGACCGTCAGCCTCGACGACGCCAGCGACAACCCGGCCAGCAGCCAGCAGATTTTCTTCGACGATCCCTGCTTTTATATCTACACCTCGGGCACCACGGGGCTGCCCAAGGCCGGCGTGTTCAAGCACGGTCGCTGGATGCGCAGCTCTGCGAGCTTCGGCATGATCGCCCTGGACATGCGCCCCGAGGATGTCGTCTATTGCACTTTGCCGCTGTACCACGCCACGGGCCTTTGCGTGTGCTGGGGTTCGGCCGTCAGTGGGGCCAGCGGGTTCGCCATCCGCCGCAAATTCAGCGCCAGTCAGTTCTGGAACGATGCGCGCAAGTACCGGGCAACCACCATCGGTTATGTCGGCGAACTGTGCCGCTACCTGGTCGATCAACCGCCCAGCTCCGAGGACAGCCGGCACGATGTGAAGAAAATGATCGGCAACGGCCTGCGCCCCGGCGCCTGGAGCGAGTTCAAGACCCGCTTTGCGGTGAATCACATCTGCGAGCTGTACGCTGCCAGCGACGGCAATATCGGTTTCACCAACATTCTCAATTTCGACAACACCATCGGCTTTTCCCTGATGTCCTGGGAGTTGGTCGCGTACGACCATGACAGCGGCGCGCCGATTCGACAGGCCAATGGCCTGATGCGCAAGGTCGCCAAGGGTGAGCAGGGGTTGTTGCTGGCAAAAATCGACGACAAGGCCCCCCTGGACGGTTACACCGATCCGCAGAAAACCGCCAAGGTCGTGCTTCAGGATGTGTTCGAAAAGGGAGACCGCTACTTCAACACCGGCGACCTGTTGCGCAACATCGGCTTTGGGCATGCGCAGTTTGTCGACCGCCTGGGCGACACCTACCGCTGGAAGGGCGAAAACGTTTCGACCACGGAGGTCGAAAACATCCTCCTGCAACACCCGCTTATTTCCGAAGCCGTGGCCTATGGCGTGGAAATCTGCAACACCAATGGCCGGGCCGGGATGGCGGCGATCACTCCCGCCGAATCCTTGGCAACTCTGGACTTCAGTGAGCTGCTGGCCTTCGCCCGCGAGCAGATGCCGGCCTATGCAGTGCCGTTGTTCCTGCGGGTGAAAGTGAAAATGGAAACCACCGGGACGTTCAAATATCAGAAGACCCGACTCAAGGACGAGGCCTTCGACCCGGGTAAAACCGGCGATGACCCGATCTATGCCTGGTTGCCGGGGACACAGACTTATGTACAGGTCACGGAGCAGTTGTTGTCCGACATTCACGGCGGCAAGTACCGCTATTGAATCTGGCTATGGCGGCCCATGAGAAAAAACAAGTGACAGTGCCGGGGGCGCTCGGGAAACTGTCGGCTTTTACGAATGACAGAAAAGGGAGTGCCCAATGTCAGACAAAAGCCGCCAGATGACCCCCGAAGAAGCCGCCGAATTTACCGAACAGGTATTCAACAAGGCACGGGAGGGCGATGCGGCGATGATGGCCGCGCTGCTGACCAAGGGTTTGCCGCCGAACCTGCGTAACCACAAGGGCGATACCTTGCTGATGCTGGCCGCGTATCACGGGCATGTGGACACGGTAAAAGTCCTGCTGGAGCACAAGGCCGACCCGGAGATCCGCAACGACAACGGCCAGAGCCCGATTGCCGGTGCCGCCTTCAAGGGCGACCTGGCGGTGATCAAGGCCTTGGTCGATGGCGGCGCCCAGGTTGAAGGCTCGTCCTTCGATGGCCGCACGGCGCTGATGATGGCGGCGATGTTCAACCGCGTCGAAGTGGTCGATTACCTGATCAGCAAGGGCGCCGACCCGAAAGCCAAGGACGCCAATGGCATCACCGCGCTGGAGGCTGCCAGGACCATGGGGGCTTCCGATACCGTAGCGCAACTGCAAAAGCTCTTGAGCTGACGACGTACCCTGTGGCGAGGGGGCTTTTGTGGCGAGGGGGCTTGTCGGATCGCCGCACCGTCCCGTTCGGCTGCGGAGCAGCCGTAAAGTCAGCAAATGCGGTCTGTCTGATGTACCCCAATTGAATGTTTTGGGGCCGCTTCGCGACCCAACGGGGGCAAGCCCCCTCGCCACAGGTCCGCATTTCCCTCATTAATGCGCTATCCTTCGCGCCCTCAAAATTCACCTCGCTACAGGATCCTCCCCATGAAAGCCGCACTCGTCGAACTCATCAGCAAAATCAGCTCCGGGTGCATGGGCGAAGACGAAATCCTCAAGATCGCGGACGAAGCAGCCCAGGCCTACGCCGATCCCGAGGTATTTCTGACGGCCAATCCGGACATCAACTACGACGAAACCTTCCCGATCCCGCTGGGTGAGTGGGTGGTGGTCGGCAGCCTGCCGGAAACGGTGCTGTTCCAGGCTGACACATACATGGACCTGTTCGCGCAGATCGTCGCCTCGTTCGGCCCGGGGGTGGAGTTCAATCTCAAGCCCAAGCAACTGGCCAGGACCGAAGCCCTGACCGCGCTCAACCGCATCCAGGTGCAGATGAGCAGCATGAACAAGGAAAACGGTGGCTACACGCTGATGAACTTCAGCCAGTTGCTCGATGACGAGTTGCAGGTGGTCCTGGTCTACGGCAACGACGTGCCACGGGTGCTGGAATTGTGCACCGAGGCGGGCATTACAGCCGCGCCATCCCTGGAAGCCCTGAAAGTGGCGATCCACGTCTGATCCAGACACTGTCAATAAAAAGGAATCCTCGCGACGACCGTCTATCCTGAGGGGGCATATCACTTTTCGGGAGCGTCACCATGGGTTCTACGTTCAACAGCCTGGTTGCCTTGATCATTTTTGTCCTGGACATCTGGGCCATCGTCAACGTCTTCAAAAGTAGTGCCGGGACCGGGATGAAAATCCTCTGGGTACTGCTGATCGCGCTGTTGCCGGTGCTGGGACTGATCATCTGGGCCATTGCCGGGCCGCGGGGCAACGTCAAACTCTGAACAGGCTCCCACAGGATTGTGGAATGCTGATCAACAGAGGTTCGACCTGTCATGTTGCGCGACGTAGAATGCGCGCCTTTCCCGGCCAATCGAGACGCTCGATTGGCCATCATGGGCGGGTAACCGTCCGTTGCCACCCGCATTCATCGGAGCACTTCCCATGAGCAACATCCCTGCCAGCGACTACCTGGAAACCCTCTACGAAGGCTACGGCCAGCGTTTTCGCATGGAAAAACTGCTGCACGAAGTGCGCACCGAGCACCAGCACCTGGTGATCTTCGAGAACCCGCGCATGGGCCGGGTGATGGCGCTGGACGGCGTGATCCAGACCACCGAAGCCGACGAATTCATCTACCACGAAATGCTCACCCACGTGCCGATCCTGGCGCACGGTGCCGCCAAGCGCGTGCTGATCATCGGCGGCGGTGACGGCGGCATGTTGCGTGAAGTGGCCAAGCACCGCAGCGTCGAGCACATCACCATGGTCGAGATCGACGGCACCGTGGTCGACATGTGCAAGGAATTCCTGCCGAATCACTCCAAGGGTGCATTCGATGATCCACGCCTGAACCTGGTGATCGACGACGGCATGCGTTTCGTCGCTACCACCACTGAAAAGTTCGACGTGATCATTTCTGACTCCACCGATCCGATCGGACCGGGCGAAGTGCTGTTCTCGGAAAACTTCTACCAGGCTTGCCACCGCTGCCTGAACGAAGGCGGCATCCTGGTGACCCAGAACGGCACGCCGTTCATGCAGATCGAAGAAGTGAAGACCACCGCCGGTCGCCTGCGCAGCCTGTTCCCGGACTGGCACTTCTACCAGGCCGCCGTACCGACCTACATCGGTGGTTCGATGACCTTCGCCTGGGGCGCCAGCAATACCGCTTATCGCAAGTTGTCCCGCGAAACCCTGCAACAGCGCTTCGCGGGCAGCGGCATCATCACCCGCTACTACAATCCTGAAATCCACATCGGCGCCTTCGCCTTGCCGCAATACGTGTTGCAGGCAGTGAACAAGCCAAGTAACGACTGATTGGCTGAAACACAAAACCTGTGGGAGCGAGCCTGCTCGCTCCCACATGGTTTGTGCATGGGTGTCGGGAGAGATTTTCACATCCGTCGATATGTTTGCTCCGGCGGAACAATTAGCCAGCTAACAAGGTCGAGATAGAGGTAAGCCCATCCATGGGTTTTATCGAGGAGGCACCAATGCAAAAGTGGAAAGTCACCTTCGTAGATGATCACGGCGAACAAGTTGACGAAGTGTTCGAAAGCGCGGAATGCCCGAACAACGAGCAAGCCGCCAAACTCATCCGCGCGCGTCGCCTGCCAGTTGCTGCCGAACTCGACCTCAATGATCTGGAGGGGCGCACCGACAATCCGACGGTCAAAAGCCTGAAACTCCAGAACAGCATTCAAATCCTCGGCATTACTCCAATCTGAACGACACCTGTCGCATTCACATCCAGGCCTTGGCACGGGCTCTGTCTTGAGGCTACTCTGCAAGCGAGATCAGCGAATGAATCGCTAAGGTCTGGTCTTGTCAGCTCCATGCTTGTTTCCCGCCGGCACATCGGTTGCCGTCGCTCGCGCTGTTCGGTTGCGGGTGAGGGAGTACGGAAAGTCTATCCATCGTTTTGAGGAGGACGTTTCATGAGCACAGCCTATCAAGAAGACATCAGCAGCAGCGTGCTGCGCCGCATGAAAGAAGGCGGTTTTGACTTTTCACGGTTTCATCCCATCGAGTTCTACGCCATTTTCCCGGATGAGGAGCGGGCACGCAGGGCGGCAGGTCATTTCCACCGTGGTGAATCCCTGGATGCGCAAGTCAGTGTGCGCGACGACGGCGCCTGGGCGCTGGAGCTGTGCAAGGTCATGTATGCCACCTACGACGATATCGGCGACTTCGAACAGGGTTTCGAAGCAGTGGTCGAGCCTCTGGGCGGCATCATCGAAGGCTGGGGTGTGAAACAGGAGGTACGAGGGCGACTCGCATAACCTTATGAACAGTGACAATCAGCAATCACGGCTGACCTTCGGGTTGGCCGTTTTCATTTGTGGGCGTTGGACACCAAAAAAAAGCCGCCAGGGCAGGCGGCTAAAAGGGAAGTCCGGTGAGCTTTTCAGCGAATGCCTGGATTATCCGTACCCATTGCCGGGCAGTGAAATCAACTCTGACTATGCTGGTGATAGGCGACCACCACGCCTTGCAATGAAGCGGGGGCGATCAGGTTGGGGCATTTACCGCACAGGATTGGTGCGGTACGTGCGCGTTGATTATCCAACCGATTGAAATTTAAGCGTTTATGCCGATGGCACGGGCCTTGCGAAGGTCTGGACGTCCGAGTGACAAGGAGTACGGCATGATCCGCACCTATTTTGATGAGATGTACGATGCCGGCGGCCAGGTCCGCCCGCATTATCGGGAGTTTGCCCGTTGGCTGGCCGAAACGCCTGACGAGCTTCTGGCACAACGGCGACGCGAGGCCGATCTGTTGTTTCATCGCGCCGGGATTACCTTCACGCTCTACGGGGACGAGCAGGGCACAGAGCGCCTGATCCCCTTCGACACCATTCCACGCAGCATCCCCGCCAGCGAGTGGCGGATTGTCGAGCGCGGCTGCATCCAGCGGGTCAAGGCGTTGAACATGTTCCTCGCCGACCTTTACCACGAGCAGCGCATCATCAAGGCCGGCATCATTCCGGCCGAGCAGGTGCTGGCCAACGAGCAGTACCAGTTGGCGATGCAGGGCCTGGACCTGCATCGCGATATCTATTCGCACATCTCCGGCGTCGACCTGGTGCGCGACGGCGACGGCACCTACTACGTGCTCGAAGACAATCTGCGTACGCCGAGCGGCGTCAGCTACATGCTCGAAGATCGCAAGATGATGATGCGTCTGTTTCCCGAGCTGTTCGCGGCGCAACGCATTGCCCCCATCGACCACTACCCGAACTTGCTGCTCGACACCCTGAAAAGTTCAAGCCCCATCGATAACCCGAGCGTGGTGGTGCTGACGCCGGGGCGCTTCAACAGTGCGTTCTTCGAACATGCGTTCCTGGCGCGGGAAATGGGCGTGGAACTGGTGGAGGGCGCGGACCTGTTCGTGCGTGACGACAAGGTCTACATGCGCACCACCGACGGGCCGAAAGCGGTCGACGTGATTTATCGTCGCCTCGACGACGCCTTCCTCGATCCCCTGGCCTTCAACCCGGAATCGATGCTCGGTGTGCCGGGGCTGCTGTCGTCCTACCGTTCCGGCAACGTGGTGCTGGCCAATGCCATTGGCACGGGGGTAGCGGACGACAAATCGGTGTATCCGTTCGTTACCGACATGATCCGTTTCTACCTCGATGAAGAACCGATCCTGAAGAACGTGCCGACCTGGCAATGCCGTAATCCGTCTGAGCTTTCCCACGTGCTGGCCAATCTTCCAGAACTGGTGGTCAAGGAAACCCAAGGCTCCGGCGGGTACGGAATGCTGGTGGGGCCGGCGGCGACGGCGGCGGAAATCGAAGCCTTCCGCGCGCGGATCATCGCCAAGCCCCATGCGTATATCGCGCAACCGACGCTGTCACTGTCGACCTGTCCGACCTTTGTCGAAAACGGCATTGCGCCACGCCATATCGACTTGCGACCGTTTGTCCTGTCGGGTCGTGAAACCCGGGTCGTGCCCGGCGGCTTGACCCGCGTCGCCCTGCGCGAGGGCTCACTGGTGGTCAATTCCTCCCAGGGCGGTGGAACCAAGGACACCTGGGTTGTCGAGGATTAAAGGAAGCCTGTCATGTTAAGTAGAACTGCCTCGGATTTGTATTGGATGTCGCGTTACCTGGAGCGGGCGGAAAACCTCGCCCGGATGCTCGACATCAGCTATTCGCTGTCGCTGATGCCGCAGGACGGTCGTGGCGACGGTTTGCACGAACTGGCCATGCCGCTGTTGATCACCGGCACCCTGGACGATTACCTGGAGCGCCATGGCGAACTGCATGCCGAACGGCTGCTGCATTTCTTCGCCCTGGATGCGGCCAACCCGGCGAGCATCTACAGTTGCCTCGGTGCGGCACGGGCCAGCGCCCATGCGGTGCGTGGGCGCATCACCGCCGACATGTGGGAAAACATCAACGCCACCTGGCTGGAAATTCGCGGCATCGCCGAACAGGGCCTCAGTCGCTACGGCATGAGCCGTTTCTGCGAGTGGATCAAGGAACGTTCCCACCTGTTCCGGGGTGCGTCCTACGGCACCATCATGCGTAACGATGCGTTTCGCTTCATTCGTCTGGGGACCTTTATCGAACGGGCGGACAACACCTTGCGTCTGCTCGATGCCCGCTACGAAATGGCCGGCGATCAGGCCGAAGCGGTCAGCGATGGCACCGCTCACGCGTATTACCAGTGGAGCGCGTTGTTGCGGGCGTTGTCGTCGTTCGAGGCCTACACGGAAATCTACCGCGACGCCCCCGGCGCCAGGCATGTGGCGGAGTTGCTGTTGCTGCGGGCCGATGTACCGCGATCCTTGCGCGCCTGCACCGAAGAAATCGACCAGATTCTCTCGCAATTGCCGGGGGCCAACGGTCGCCCGGCACAACGCCTGGCGGCAGAAATGGACGCACGCCTGCGCTACACCGGCATCCATGAAATTCTCGAAGAAGGCCTGCACGCCTGGCTGACCGAGTTCATCCCGCTGGTGCGCCAGTTGGGTAACGCGATTCACAGTTCTTATCTGGAGGCCGCATGAGACTTTCCATTAGCCACGAAACCACCTATCACTACGAAGACAAGGTGCGGGCGAGCATCCAGTATCTGCGCCTGACCCCCCACGACAGCGAGCGCCAGCACGTGCTCAGCTGGCAGCTCGACCTGCCGCGTCCGGTGCGGGCGCAACTCGATCCGTTCGGCAACATCCTGCATGTGCTGACCATGGACGAGCCCCATGAGGCGATCATCATCGGTGCCCGTGGCCAGGTCGATATCGACGAATTGCGTGAGGCCGAACACGAGAGCCAGTCGGCACTGCCGTTTCTGCGCTTCACCCGTTTGACCGAAGCCGACGCCGCCCTGCGTGCGTTCGCCGAGAAGGAATGCAGGCAACGTCGCGATCGCACGGCGCTGATCGATCTGATGCACGGCCTCAACCAGCATATGACCTACACACCGGGCTCCACGGAAGTGGACACCAGCGCGGCCCAGGCCTTTGCCGGACGGTCCGGCGTGTGCCAAGACCACACCCACGCGTTTCTCGCCTGCACCCGCAGCCTGGGCATTCCAGCGCGTTATGTGTCGGGCTATCTGTACAGCGAAAACAGCGAACACCTGGCCAGCCACGCCTGGGCCGAAGCCTGGCTGGATGACGCCTGGTACAGCTTCGACGTGACCAATGAGCTGGCCCGGCCGGAACGCCATCTGAAACTGGCGGTGGGCCTGGATTACCTGGATGCCTGCCCGGTGCGCGGGATGCGCCGGGGCGGCGGGTGTGAGCAGATGCACGCCAAGGTGCTGGTGTCACCGACGCCAGCGCCGGTGATTTCAGTGCAGCAGCAGTAGGCGCGATACCAAGGAACCTTGTGGGAGCGATGTTGTTACGGCTTAACCTTGCGCCCGACCATATGCTGCAAATACCCCACCAGGCTCTGCAGATCCCCATCCGGCAACACCTCGGCCGAGAACCCGGGCATCTTCGCTTGCGGCCACTGGCGCAAACTCTGTGGATCGCGGATGTAGCGCTTGAGGAAGTCCGCACCGAAATACTCGGTCGGGTTGTACGGAATATTCAGGTCCGGCCCGAATTGCGCGTCCCCGGCGCCATTGAGTCGATGACACGCCAGGCAGTTCTTCTGGAACAACGCAAATCCCTTGTTCACCGGATCATCCGCCTTCAATGCCGGATCGGGCAGCAGTGCGGGAAAGCGCTCGGCCACGGGTGCCAGGCGTTTGATGCTCGCCACCTGGAATGGCCATTGTTCTGGGCTGATGTTGCCGGCCTGCGGATTGCTCCAGACCAGATAGAACGGCCCGGCGCCCGGCTTGCCTTCGGATAGCGGTGGCCAGGGCTTGCTCGGGTCTTCAATCGCCAGCCACGCCTGTGCACCCTGGGTATTGAGCAACGGCGCGGCGGTCATTTCGGCGGCAAAACCATCCAGCGCAACGGCTTGCAGGTGGTCTTCAGGCTTGATGCCGGTCAGCAGTGCGGACAGCGGCACGGCGCGGTAGCTCATGTCCCGCTTGTAGGAAACGTCGTTGCTGATGTCGATGGTTTGAACCTGAGGATGCTTGAGCAATTGCTCGGTCTGCCAGGTGCGACTGTTCGCGCCCAGTTCCAGGTTCAGCTGTGCGGCATACAGGGGCGAGCCGAACAGCGTGGCCCCGAGCAGAATGAGCATTTTCAAGTGATCGCCGTCCATGTCGTGCAAGTGCCGCAAAGATTGGCACAGCCACGCTGGCCCGGGTAGCGGGCCAGTCACATTTTGAGAGTGGCAATTCAAAAACTGTGACGCCGTAGCTTTATAGACGCGACTAGCCGATGACCTTGGTCAGGTTCGGCAATATCAACAACAGCGTGGTGGCGAAAAGGATGAGCCCGGCTTGACGTACTTTCGATTGTTTGAACATGGCTTGACCGCCTTTTTTGTTATTTCCTGATGCCTGCCCGCATAGCATCCATGATGGCAGCGCGTTGCACTTCCTGTAGTGACGAGTGCCTCGGCAAAACCCGACGACAACTTCGTACATGTTCACCTTAGAGCCCGCGGTACGCTTGGCTTAGATCCATTTCGTATGGTGTTCTTCAAATTCGCGTTAAAAATGGCATGAGGCCTAGTGCCAGCTTCTTTGGCAGCCGTTGGCTAGACAGCTTGGTGTCCTGAACGGTAGCTGACTACCGTTCGTCTGAGCGTGAGCGTCAATGTCTGTGAGCGCTGCGGTCATTGAATCAAACGCGGCTCGGGCCAAGAGTGGGCACTCGGTATTTACCCACCTGCACTGCGGTTCGAGGACGTCATGACCCAAGCATTGATTTTCGACGCGTTACGCACGCCCCGTGGCAAAGGCAAGGCCGATGGCGCCTTGCACAGCGTCAAACCGGTGAACCTGGTGGCTGGTTTGCTCACCGCACTGCAACAGCGCACAGCGCTGGACACCAGCCAGGTCGATGATGTGGTGCTTGGCTGCGTAACCCCGATTGGTGATCAAGGTTCCGACATCGCCAAGACTGCCGCTCAGGTGGCCGATTGGGATGTCAGCGTGGCGGGAGTACAGATCAACCGGTTCTGTGCTTCGGGGCTGGAGGCCGTGAACCTCGGCGCGATGAAAGTGCGTTCCGGTTTCGAAGACCTGGTGGTGGTCGGTGGTGTCGAGTCGATGTCCAGGGTGCCGATGGGCAGCGATGGCGGGGCCTGGGCGCTGGACCCGGCGACCAACTTGCACAGTCACTTCACGCCACAGGGCGTGGGTGCCGACCTGATCGCCACCCTTGAAGGCTTCAGCCGTCAGGACGTCGATGCCTACGCCCTGCATTCCCAGCAAAAGGCTGCACGGGCGCGGGCCGACGGTTCGTTCAAAAAGTCGCTGGTGCCGGTGCAGGACCAGAACGGCATCATCCTGCTCGATCACGATGAGTTCATCCGCGCCGACTCGACCCTGGAAGGCCTGGGCAAGCTCAAGCCGAGTTTCGAGATGATGGGGCAGATGGGTTTCGATGCCACCGCGCTACGGGTCTACAGCCATGTCGAGCGGATCAACCATGTGCACACCCCCGGCAACAGCTCCGGGATTGTCGACGGCGCGGCGCTGATGCTCATCGGCTCCGAAGCCAAGGGCCGGGCGCTGGGCTTGCAGCCACGGGCGCGGATTGTCGCCACGGCGGTCACCAGCACCGATCCGACCATCATGCTCACCGGCCCCGCGCCGGCGACCCGCAAGGCGCTGGCCAAGGCCGGGCTGCGGGTCGAAGACATCGACCTGTTCGAGGTCAACGAGGCGTTCGCGTCGGTGGTGTTGAAATTCATCAAGGACATGGCCGTCGATCCGGACAAGGTCAATGTCAACGGCGGTTCAATCGCCATGGGCCACCCGCTGGGCGCCACTGGCTGCGCCATTCTCGGCACGCTGCTCGATGAGCTGGAAGCCCGGCGCCTGCGTTATGGCCTCGCGACCCTGTGTGTCGGCGGCGGCATGGGCATTGCCACCATCATCGAACGCCTCTGAGCCCGGACATCAAGGAACCCAGTTATGAGCGAAGCCATTCGTTACGAAAAAGACCAGGACCAGATCGTCGTCCTGACTATCGACATGCCGGGCCAGAGCGCCAACACCATGAACGCGGTGTACCGCGAAGCCATGGCGGACTGCGTTACGCGCCTGGTGGCCGACAAGGACAGCATCGCCGGTGTGATCATCACCTCGGCCAAGAAGACATTTTTCGCTGGCGGCGATCTCAACGAGCTGATCAAGGTTGGCAAACCCCAGGCCAAGGCCTTCTACGACATGGTGCTGAGCCTCAAGGGCCAGTTGCGCGCCCTGGAAACCCTCGGCAAGCCTGTGGTCGCGGCGATCAATGGCGCCGCACTGGGCGGCGGCTGGGAAATCTGCCTGGCCTGCCATCACCGCGTGGCGCTGGACCACCCGTCGGTGCAACTCGGCCTGCCGGAAGTCACCCTTGGCCTGCTGCCAGGCGGCGGAGGCGTGGTGCGCATGGTGCGCATGCTCGGCCTGGAAAAAGCCCTGCCTTATTTGCTTGAAGGCAAGAAAGTGCGGCCACCACAGGCATTGCAGGCAGGATTGATCGACGCGCTGGCGACCGATCACGAAGACTTGTTGGCCAAGGCGCGGACGTGGATTCTGGCCAATCCAGCGGCGGTGCAGCGCTGGGACGTGAAGGGCTACCAGATTCCGGGCGGCACACCGTCAAACCCGAAAGTTGCGCAGATGCTGGCGATTGCGCCGTCGATCCTGCGCAGTAAAACCCAGGGCACGATGCCCGCGCCGGAGAAAATCCTCTGCGCAGCGGTCGAGGGCGCCCAAGTGGACTTCGACACGGCGCACTTGATCGAAACCCGCTACTTCACCGAACTGACCACCGGCCAGGTCTCGAAAAACCTGATTGGCACGTTCTGGTTCCAGCTCAACGAAATCAATGCCGGCGGCTCGCGGCCTCAAGGCTTTGCACCTTATGTCACCCGCAAGGTCGGCGTGCTCGGCGCCGGGATGATGGGCGCCGGTATTGCGTTTGTCAGTGCGTCGGCGGGGATCGATGTGGTGCTCAAGGACATCAACCTCGCGGCGGCGCAGAAGGGCAAGGCGCATTCGGCGGCGCTGCTGGACAAGAAGGTTGCTCGCGGACAGATGAGCATCGAGCAACGCGACACCGTTCTGTCACGCATTCAAACCAGCGAAAGCGATGCCGACCTGGCCGGTTGCGACCTGATCATCGAGGCCGTGTTCGAGGATCGGGATTTGAAGGCCAAAGTCTCGTTGGCGGCGCAGAAGGTCGTCGGCGCGGACGCGGTGATCGCCTCCAACACCTCGACCTTGCCGATCAGCGGCCTGGCGTGTGCCGTGCCCGATCAGAGCAAGTTCATCGGCCTGCATTTTTTCAGCCCCGTGGAAAAAATGCCGCTGGTGGAAATCATCAAGGGCGCCAACACCAGCGATGAAACCCTGGCCCGCGGCTTCGATTACGTCCTGCAAATCAGGAAAACCCCGATTGTGGTCAATGACAGCCGCGGTTTCTTCACGTCGCGGGTGTTCGGCACCTTCACCAATGAAGGCATTGCCATGCTGGGTGAGGGCGTGAGCGCGGCGATGATCGAGACTGAAGCGCGCAAGGCCGGCATGCCGGTAGGACCGCTGGCGATCTCTGACGAAGTTTCCCTCAGCCTGATGAACCATATCCGCCTGCAAACGGCCAAGGACCTGCAAGCAGAAGGCAAACCGCTGACAGAACACCCGGCATTTACCGTGATTGACTTGTTGCTCAATGAGTTCAAGCGTCCGGGCAAGGCTGGCGGTGGAGGTTTCTACGAGTATCCGGCGGGCGGCCAGAAACACCTGTGGCCTGAGTTGAAAACCCGCTTCGAGAAAGCCGACGGGCAGATTTCGCCCAAGGACGTGCGTGATCGCCTGCTGTTCGTGCAAGCCATCGAAACCGTGCGCTGTGTGGAGGAGGGGGTGTTGACCTCGACGGCGGATGCCAACATTGGCTCGATCTTCGGCATCGGTTTCGCCGCCTGGACCGGCGGTGCGCTGCAGTTCATCAATCAGTACGGCGTGCAGGACTTTGTGGCCCGAGCCCAGTATCTGGCCACGCAGTATGGCGAGCGGTTCGCGCCTCCCGCCTTGCTGCTGGAGAAGGCCGCCAAAGGAGAGGCGTTCTAAGGGGGAGATGATGCATTTCGGGGCTTGCCTTGTCACAGCGTTTCAAGGCAGGCTCTGGGGTGTGCATTATTCCCATCACGTGTCAGGTATTTTTTATGTCGTTACGCATCTGCATTCTGGAAACCGACCACCTGCGTCCGGAATTGGTTGACCAATATCAGGGCTACGGGCAGATGTTCAAACACCTGTTTTCGCAGCAGCCGATTGCCGCCGAGTTCACCGTCTACAACGTGGTGCAGGGTGAGTACCCAAGCGACGACCTGACGTTCGACGCCTACCTGGTGACGGGCAGCAAGGCCGACTCTTTCGGCACCGACCCGTGGATCGAAACCCTCAAGAAATATCTGCTGACCCGCTACGAGCGCGGCGACAAGTTGCTGGGTGTCTGCTTCGGTCATCAGTTGCTGGCGTTGCTGCTCGGTGGCAAGAGCGAGCGTGCGACCCAGGGCTGGGGCGTCGGCACCCACAATTACAAATTGGCCGCCAAGGCGCCGTGGATGAACCCGGTGCGCGAGGAGCTGACGTTGCTGATCAGCCACCAGGATCAGGTCACGTCGCTGCCGGAGAACGCCACGGTCATCGCTTCCAGCGACTTCTGCCCGTTTGCCGCCTACCACATCAACGACCAGGTGCTGTGCTTCCAGGGGCATCCGGAATTCATCCACGACTACTCCCGTGCACTGCTGGATATTCGCCAACAGGCACTGGGCGAGCAGGTCTACTCCAAAGGTATCGCGAGCCTGGAACAGGAACACCACGGCACCACGGTTGCCGAGTGGATGATGCGGTTTGTCGCGCACAAGCCAACAGCTGTTTAAAACCTGTAGGAGCTAGCCCTGCTCGCGATGGTCGTGAACGATAACGCGCCAAACCTGACAGCCCGCGGTGCTCTCAGGTTTTTCGCGAGCAGGCTCGCTCCTACAGCCACCCCGATTTCTTGAAGCTCGCCCACAACCCCAGACAACCCACCGTAATAAACCCCAGCACCCCGAAATACCCGTAGTGCCAGCCCAACTCCGGCATGTTCTGGAAATTCATCCCGTAGATCCCCGCCACCGCCGTCGGGAAGGCCAGGATCGCCGCCCAGGCCGCAAACTTGCGTTGCACCACGCTCTGGCGTGAGGCCTCCAGCAGCACCCCGACCTCAATCGTCTGGCTGGCAATATCCGCCAGCGTCGTCAGGTCTTCCATCTGCCGCGTTACATGAATCTGCACATCGCGAAAGTACGGGCGCATGTTCTTGTCGATGAACGGGAAGCTCAGCCTCTGCAATTCCTCCCCGATCTCAATCATCGGTGCCACATAACGACGCAAGCGCAAAACATCACGACGCAGGCCATGTAGCTTCTGGATGTCGTAGTCATTGAGCGAGCCGCACAACACGTTGCGTTCCAACTCATCGATTTCCCCGTGAATGGCTTCGCCCATCGGCTGGTAGTTTTCGATCACGAAATCGAGGATGGCATAGAGTACGAAATCTTCCCCGTGCTCAAGCAATAGCGGACGCGCCTCACAGCGCTGTCGGACATGGGCGTAGGACGCGGAGTGACCGTTGCGCGCAGTAATGATGTAGCCATTGCCGGCAAAGATATGCGTCTCGATGAACTCGAGTTTGCCCTCATGGCGGATGGGCGAATACGTCACGATGAACAGCGCATCGCCGAAGGTTTCCAGCTTCGGTCGGCTGTGCTTTTCCAGGGCGTCTTCGATGGCCAGTTCGTGCAGGTTGAACTGGCGTTGCAGGTTGTAGAGCTCCTCGGCGTTCGGCTCTTCGAGGCCGATCCAGACAAAGTGCCCGGGCTTTGCAGCCCAGGCTGCGCCTTCGTCAAGGCTGATATCAGTGACTCTCTTACCGGCGCTATAAACCGCAGCAGCAACAACTCTACCCATGATGGTGGTTCACTTCTTTTGGCAGCTTTCAATTGGCAACGAATGCATTGGCAGTGTGGCTCAGCTTAGCCTTGCAGTGTTTGAGAGTCAGTTAAATCTGCCGAGTTCTGGGCAAAGACGCACAGGCAAAAGAAAACCCGCACCAGGCGGGGTTCTTTTTCAGGCGGCTTGCAGTTGCCGGTCCATCGATTCGATGCATTCACGCATCTGCTCGCGGCACTGGGCGATCAGCAGGGGCATGTCGTCCAGGCTCAATCCAGCGGTGGGAATCGCCGGCAACGAGCGAATCAGGATTTTCCCGCTGCGCCAGCGGTTCAACCGCATGTGTTTGACGTAACTGCTGACGCACACCGGGACAATCGGCACCCCGGCGGCAATGGCCATCTGAAAGGCGCCTTTCTTGAAGGGCAGCAAGTCCTCACCCAGGTTGCGCGTGCCTTCCGGGAAAACCCAGATCGAGGTGTCTTTGTTTTGCAGGGTGTGGGTGGTGGTCAACATCGACTTGCGTGCCTTTTGTGCATTGCCACGGTCGATCAGCACATTGCCGGCCAGCCAGAACAACTGCCCGAACAGCGGCACCCACTTCAGGCTCTTTTTGCCGATGCACACGGTACGACGGGGCACCACGTTGCCAAACACAAACAGGTCATAGTTGGACTGGTGATTGGCGATGATCACGCAGCTGTCGGGTTTATCCATCAACGGCCCGACTTCGGCCTTCACTCGCAAACGCAAAATGCACATGGCCGGCCATGCGTACAGGCGTGCGCACAGGCGGCTGTTGTCCGGATTGAACGGCCGGCACAGGCCGAGCATCACCCCCAGCACACCCGCCACGATAAAGTGCAGGCCCATCAATGACATACGGCACAAAAACAGCATTTACAGGCCCCACCGGGACAAAAGGTGGCGCAGTGTACGGATGTGCACTGTTTTCGGCAATTGCTCCCAGGGAAGTGGGAGATGGAGGATGTTTGAGCTGATGTTTCCGACTGTTTGGTCAGATGCAGCCTAGAGCGGTCACAGACGTTTAACACAGACATGTATGAAAAAGCCCGACACGACGGTCGGGCTTTTCGTTGCAGCAGATCCGGGCTTAGCCCAAATGCTCCTGATCCTGGATGATCGCGTTGTCCAGGGCCTCCAGCAGCGCTTTGCGCACTTTCAATTTGGTGTTCTTGTGCGCGGTCATGTTGATCTTCTTCAACTGACGAGCCACCGCCAGTGCCGCGCCTTGCAGTTCTTCAGGCGAGACCACGACATCGAGGAAGCCGGCCGCCACGGCGCCTTGTGGATTGAACATCTCGCCGTTGACCACCGAACGCTGCAACGCCACTTTGTTCAGGCGGTCACGGGCAATCTCGATGCCCGCGTGGTGCATGGTCATGCCGATCTGCACTTCGTTCAGGCCAATGCTGAACGCACCTTCAACGCCGATGCGATAGTCAGCCGACAACAGCAGGAACGCGCCCTTGGCCACCGCATGCCCCGGGCACGCCACGATCACCGGGAAGGGGTGCGACAGCAGGCGGCGGGCCAGGGTCGAGCCGGCGGTCACCAGCGCCACGGCTTCTCTAGGACCGGCCGTCATCACCTTCAGGTCATAACCGCCAGAGAGAATGCCCGGCTGGCCGGTAATGATCACCACCGCACGATCAGCCACTGCCCGATCCAGCGCAGCGTTGAACTCGGCAATCACATCCGGGGAGATGGCATTGACCTTGCCATTGCTCAGGGTCAGGGTCGCGATACCGTCTTCGAGATGGTAGGAAATCAACTCACTCATGACGCTATTCCTTTCAATAAAGTTGGGCAGACGTTACCCACCGCCGCAAGCCAGGTAAAGCGCCGTGACTGACCCGCCAGTCACCCTTTGCCCGCCCGTCAGGCACAGCCCGCCGTGCCTGCTGCGCATTCCCCTCTATATAGAAGAGGGCACGAAGCCGGAGATTGGCCGGTTTGCCATGGCCGGGAGCGACCGGAAACGCTGAATCGCGTTAACCGCATGAAAATTCTGAAAAAAATGTTTGCCATCGGAAAAGCTTTCGACTACATTAGCGCGCCTCGACAGACAGAACATGTTTGAAGAGATACGGTGAAGTGTCCGAGTGGCTTAAGGAGCACGCCTGGAAAGTGTGTATACAGGAAACTGTATCGAGAGTTCGAATCTCTCCTTCACCGCCACATTCTGCAAACACAAACCCCTGATTTTCCTAGAGAAAGTCGGGGGTTTGTGGTTTTTGGCGTCTGAAAAAGGGCCGTATGTGAACAAAGTGGGAACGCAGATGATTTATGGGGTGTTCTAGCTCGCACGATATGAGTGAGAGCATCAGACAAGTACCTATCTCGCTAATGCCTGCTTTCGGTCAACCGTCTCCTTTCGTGCGAAGTGATTATAAAAATGCAGTCTTCTTAGGGAGTATCTATACAGATCCACTTAAGGGTGTCCCGCCCAGGTTAAGACCAGCAAGGTAGTGGCCAGCTAAAAACGCAGCAAGCGTAAGGCTTTACGCAACTCTCGGAAATTGCCTACAACCCCGGCGAGAGTCACCCCGATATCCTGCCTGCCTTGCAAAACAAACGCTTCCACACGAAAAACGCCGCTTTCCTGTTCTGGATAAGCGGCGTTTTTTTAAGCACGCGTTAGAGGCTTCTCCCACGCATCAGCGATGTCATTCGCGGTTGCTAAACCTTGTGCGGTATCATGATATAATACCATGAATAATAAACAGCTCAGCACCCTCAAAACCGTATTTTCAAGACCAGCCCCGGCCACCATGGAGTGGTCACGCATCGAATCTTTGTTCGGCGCTGCAGGGGCAAGAACCATCGAAGGCAATGGATCGCGAGTACGTTTTGAACTGAATGGCGTGGTGGCCACTTTTCATCGGCCCCACCCCGACAAAGAAGCCAAGCCCTACCAGGTGCGTGACGCCCGGGCTTTCCTTGAGCAAGCAGGAGTTACCCCGTGAACGTAATGAACTACAACGGCTACTCAGCCCGAATCGAGTACAGCGACGAAGACGGCCTGTTCGTCGGCCACATTGCGGGCATCAAGGATGTTGTCGGGTTTCACGGCGAGTCAGTCAAAGAACTTCGCACCGCATTCGAAGAGGCCGTCACCGATTATCTGGAGACTTGCGCCAAACTCGGCCGCACCCCACAGAAGCCTTATTCAGGCCATCTCAGTCTGCGCCTGGCCCCAGCCCTTCACGCGACGGTAGCTGTGAAAGCTCAGTTAGCCCACAAAAGTATCAATCAGTGGGTTGCTGATGTTCTTGATCGCGAGGCGCATGCTTAAGCAGTGAATAAGCCGATCCGGCTGTAGACTGCTCAAACTCTTCGAACGGAATCGACATCATGCTCTATCCTCGCGCCAGTTTTCGCGGCGCAGCCAAGCTCATCGCGGCTGTGTCGATAGTTGTCGCGTCATCACTGGCCCTCGCATCCGCCCCTGCGACTTTTCCCGACGCCCAAGCCAGTGACCCGGCCAAACTTGGCTGGATGGTCGGTTCGCCACCCTCCGCTGATCGCACCGTGCGTTTTGAAGACGGCAGCTATTTCCAGTTCCCGGCAATGCGCTGGAGTGTTTCGAATTTCCGGCAACTGATGCCGACGATCAACGTTTCACGCGGCCTGGGTGCTCCGGTTCCACTGGAGACAGTGCTACGCAAAGATATCGACGGGATCAGTTTTGTCCCGCTTGGCTCCAGGGCGCCTATGACCTGGGAGCAATCCCTCGCGGCCACGTACACCGATGGCATTGTGGTGATGCACCGCGGGAAAGTTGTCTACGAACGTTACTTCGGCGTGTTGAAGCCGGACGGCCAGCACGCCGCAATGTCAGTGACCAAGTCCCTGGTCGGCACGCTGGGTGCCATGTTGGTGGCGCAGGGGCGCATCGATGCTGACAAGCGGGTTGCCGAATATGTACCGGAACTGGCGGATTCTGCGTTTGGCAGCGCCACGGTACGGCAGGTGCTCGACATGACCACGGGCCTCAAATACAGCGAGGACTACGCGGACCCGGATGCCGAAGTCTGGGCCCATGCCCGGGCAGGCAACCCGTTGCCCAAACCCAAGGGTTATGAGGGACCGCGCAGTTACTACGAGTTTTTGCAGACGGTGCAACCGCAAGGCGAGCACGGCAAAGCGTTTGCCTACAAAACCGTCAACACCGACGTGTTGGGCTGGGTCATTGCCCGCGCCACCGGCCGCAATGTTGCGCAACTGCTGTCGGAGAACATCTGGAGCCGGTTGGGTGCCGAGCAGGACGGCTATTTCACAGTGGACTCCATCGGCACGCCGTTCGCCGGTGGTGGCCTGAATACGGGGTTGCGGGATCTGGCGCGTTTTGGCGAGATGCTGCGTAACGGCGGTCGGTTCAACGGCCACCAGATAGTGCCAGAGGCAGTGATCGACGATATCCGTGGCGGCGGCGATAAGCAGGCTTTCGCCAAGGCGGGTTACACATTGCTCAAAGACTGGAGTTACCGGTCGATGTGGTGGGTGACGAGCAAGGAAGGCGGGGCATTCATGGCGCGTGGGGTCCATGGGCAGCGCATTTATGTCGACCCGAAGGCCGAGATGGTCATCGTCCGCTACGCATCCCATCCGGTGGCCAACAACTCGGCCAATGATCCCGTCACTTTGCCGGCGTTTGACGCGTTGGCTGACTATCTGAACAGGAAGGAACACCCATGATCATCACCACGACCCAGTCCATCGAAGGCCGGCAAATTACCGCCTACCTGGACATCGTCAGCGCCGAGTCGGTGCAAGGGATCAACGTTGTCCGCGACGTGTTTGCCGGGATGCGCGACTTTTTCGGCGGGCGTTCCCAGACACTGGAGCGAGCGTTGAAGGAAGCACGCATTCAGGCCACCGATGAGATCAAGGAGCGGGCTCAGGTGCTTCAGGCAGACGCGGTGGTCGGGCTTGATTATGAGATCAGCATGCCGGCCGGAAAGGGAGGGATGGTAGTGGTGTTTGTGACCGGGACTGCGGTCAAGTTGAGGTAAAAGGTGAGAAGCCATTCGTCGGTCACGGGGAAATCCGAACGGCAGGTCCGTTAGTGACCGTCTAGTCTCAAAAACCTTGGCGATCGATATTCTTTCAGGCAAAGGGCTTGCCGATGTCGATCGCGCTTTTTGAAAGGGGTGGAGAGATGGCTGATCCGTATATCGAGGACGATGGCGCAGAGTTTCCGATCAACAACTCCGTGCGGTGTGGTCAGACCCAGTATGTGGCCAGTTTTGGCGAGGACCAGACTGAGGTCGACAAGATCAAGACCAGGGCGTGCCGGGTACTGAAGGGCAAATTTTTACCCAAGGTGACAGCGCCGGTCAGGAAGTAATCGAACGTCAGGCAGACCCCGTCATAGAGCGGGGTTTTTCATGCCTGAAAAATTTTATGACAATTTTTTTGAAGGGGCAGATCTTTCACAAACTTTTCACAACACCCTCCGTAATCTCGACTCATCCGTTAGAAAGCAACACCTGGCCCGTTTCCCCAGCGGGCTTTTTTTTGTCCGCGATAAAACCTTTTCGGTAAACGCTGTCCAACCCTCGCCAATCGCGAAGTTGGACCGGTGTGCTGGACTTTATCCGCGCAAAAGCATTCAATCTCGCCCCCCTTTTGTGTACCCCCTATTTTTGAGGTTTTTGTCATGCGTTTAACACTGCCCGCTCTGGTTCTGGGGCTTCTGGTTGCTCAAGGTGCAATGGCTGGTGACGGCACTGCCGCGCTGGGCGGTGGCTTGGGCGGCGCATTGGGTAACGTCGTCGGCCAGAAAATGGGCGGCAGCACTGGCGCCGCGATTGGTGCGGGCGTCGCTGGCGCGGCAGGCAGCGCAGTTGCCGCCAAAAAAGGTCATCGTACCAGCGCTGCTATCGGTGGCGGTGTCGGCGCGGCCGGTGGTTCGGTGATCGGCAATAGCCTCGGCGGCAAGTCCGGTGCCACCATCGGTGCGGGCCTGGGCGGTGCATTGGGCGGCGGCGTGGGCAGCAACCTGGCCAATGGTCACAAGCGTCACTGATCCTGATCCAGATTTGAAAAGAGCCCGGCTTGATGCCGGGCTTTTTCATTTATGAACGTTTCACGCCGCAGCAGCTCAAATCTTCCATACCCTGGGAAGAATGCGAGGCGTGCCATGAACCCGAAAACCAACGACAAAAAAAACGGAAGCCTGAATGCTCGACTATTGATGGTGCCTGCAATTGTTTTTGGATTGCTGGTCTCTCAGGTGGCGCTGGCGGGAGGTAATGGAGATGCCGCAGTGGGCGGTGGTCTTGGTGGGGTGCTGGGCAATGTTGTCGGTGGCCAGCTGGGTGGCAGCACGGGTGCGGCCGTCGGTGCCGGAGTCGGCGGCGCGGCCGGTAGTGCCATTGCCGCGCCAAAGCGCAGTCGCACCGAAGCAGCGGTAGGCGGTGGCTTGGGCGCGGCGGGTGGATCAGTGATCGGCAACAGTCTTGGCGGTTCGACCGGATCGGCCATCGGTGCCGGTCTTGGCGGTGCAGCCGGTGGTGCGGTCGGCAATGATCTGGGGAGTGATAGCGGCCACTCCCATTCCGGTGGCGGACATAAGCATTCGAACAAGCACCACAATAAGCACCACAATAAGCATCACTAGTTGAGCGAGGCATCCCATGACTGCGAAAAGCGAAGACAAGGAAGAAAAGGGGCCGAGCGCACAGCCATCTATAAACGATCCCGGCAATGAAGATCCGGGATCGCTGATGGATGATGCGACGGTACCGCTTAACGATGCTGATGATGCGGGCGATGTGGGGAATATCGAGTTTGAAGATGAGGAAGAGGACGAGGACTGATCGAACCGTGCTGTCGGATTGACCGGTTGTCCAGCTGATCGAACGCGTCCATCGCCCGATCCTCGCCAGGTCGTGGCCTGCACTTCAGGTCACACAAGAGGTGCGATATGAACACTGATCGGAAAGTCCCCGACGTTGATGAAACACCGGAGTATCCGCTGCCGTCGCCTACCGATTCCTTGAGCCGTGACCAACGACCACCGGACGATGATGATGCAGGTGTGGAGCAGGTTGCGAGCGACGACGATGATATAGAGGCCGATCCAGAAGATCGGGGCGATGGCGCGGGTGAGCCAGCTATTACAAAGCGACAGTGAAGAGCCCCGGGTCCCGATTGCTTCTTTGAAGCGTTGGTTCGAGGGGGGAATCCGGTTAGAAAATTCCCCGGGGCTCTAGTGAGTCTCCGCAATACCCGTATTTATTCGAAGGTTTTGGAGAGGGCGCATCAGGCTCTCCCTCATCAACCTTTGCCCTTCCTTGCCCATACGGCACCGAGCATCCCGGCTTGTTCTCCTGCGGGCAATTCCCGCCCAATCCCAATGGCGCCACCCACCCCGTCGGGTTCCGGGTGTACCGATACGGGTTCAACCCACCGGCCAGCCTGACCGGATCCAGCGTCAGATAACGACCAATGTCGGGATGGTAGTAGCGATGACGGTTGTAGTGCAGGCCACTCTCGGCGTCGAAGTATTGCCCCTGAAACCGTAGAGGCTGTTTGAGTCGTTCGCCGTCGCCCTGGCTCACTTCACGAAGTTTGCCGTGGGCGGTGTATTTGGCCGACCAGACGATAGCGCCGCCATAGTTGGTCAGTTCCTGCGGAGTACCGAGGTGGTCGAGTTGGTAGTAGAGAGGGCGGGCGTCTGCCCGGCCTTTTCCGTCAAGCAGCGCCAGCGGGCGGAAGCTGCCGGGTTCGTAAACGTAGCTGCGGTAGTGCTCGGGAGTGCTTTCGGCGATGAGCTGGTCGCCTTGCCAGAAGAATTGCGTGGTCTGGCTGTCGATGGTTTTGCGGATGCGCCGGCCGAAGACGTCGTAGCGGTAGCTGACACTTTTACCGTCCGGGGTGCTGACGCTGATCAGGCGGTGCTGGCTGTCATAGGTGTATTGGGTGACTTGGGGCGGCATGCCGCGGCGTTCGCGGATCAGGTTGCCGAAGGCGTCGTAGTCGTAGTGGCTGTTGCAATGGCGGTGCAGACGGTTGCCCTGGAGCACGAACGGGCCTGGACGGCCACGGATCAGCAGATTGCCGGCCGGGTCATGGGTGAAGTTCTCCGCGAACGGATCGCGGTCGTGGCGTACGCCGGTCAGGCGGTCGAACGCATCGTATTGATAGTGGCGTTGGCCGTGACGGCTGTCGGCAATCTGCAGGAGATTGCCCTTGGCGCTGTAGGCATACTCGCGGCGATACAGCGCTCGTTGCTTTTGGCTGACGCAATGGACCTGCAAGCGGCCTTGCTCGTCGTAGGCGTAGTCGCTGCGCAGCAGGCCCTGTTGGCGTTGCTGTTCGCGCCCGCCGACAAAACGGTGGCAGGTCAGGCGCGTGCCATTGAGATCGATGGCAGAGAGGACGCCCCCCTTGGCGTGGTGGTAGACAAGGACACAGTCGTCCGGAAGGTGCAGCCGCTTGAGCCGACCGCAGGCATCGTAGCCGTAACGCAGGGTGCCCCAGCCCTGATGCTCGGTGATCAGCCGGCCCTGGCGGTCGTATTCGAACGCCAGCGGATGGCCCTGACCGTCATCGACGCGAACCAGTCGCCCTGAGTTGTCGTAGTGGTACTCGACCTTGATCCCGTCGGGCAGGGTCTTGAGCAACAAGCGCCCGGCGCTGTCGCGTTGGTATTGGGTGAGGAGTTGCGAACCGTCGTCGCCGAACTCGGTTTTTTTCAGCAACTGGCCATTACCGTCATACGCATAGGTGGTACGACGGCCATCAAAGCCAGTTTCCTGTCGGATCAATCCGCCAGGCGTGTAGTCCAGCCGATAGGTGTCGCCGACCTCGTTTTCGATCTCGGTAAGCAACAGTTGCGCATGATCGTAGCCGTACTTCAGTGTGCTGCCGTCGGGGTTGATCCGACGGCTGACCAAGTGCAGGTCGTCGGCGTATTCGTAACGGGTTACCCGTCCCAGTTCGTCGGTTTCGGCGGTGACCTGGCCGTAGGCGTTGTAGCGATAGGCACGGCAGTCACCGGTGGGCAGCGTGATCCTGGTCAGTCGACCCACGGCGTCCCACTCATAGCCGGTGACGGCACCGTGTTCGTCCTGCCGGGAAATCCGCCGGCCCAGCACATCGTAGGAAAAAGCACGCTGGGCACCGTCCGGCAAGGTCTCCTCCAACAGTTGCCCCAGGGCGTTCCAGACAAACCGGTGACCGCTCTGATCGGGGAATCGGATTGTCAGCAAGCGCCCCTTGGGGTCGTAGAAATAGCGGGTGATCTGCCCGTCGGGATCGGAAACAGCAGTGATGTCGCCCTGGGCATTGCGCTGACAGGTCCAGGTCGCCTGACCACGGGTGAGGGTGCGCAGGAAACCGTGCCGATAGTTGCAGGTCATGGGCGCCTCATCGGGCGCACGCCGCGCGATCAACCGGCCGGCTTCGTCATAATGGTATTCGGTGACGGCGCCGAGGGCGTCCTGCTCGGCGATCAGGCGACCCTGATCGTCGTAGGCCTTGTGCAACTCACCGCCGTCGGGCCCGACCTGGCGTACCAGGCGTGCGCGGTTGTCATGAACGTAAACCTCTTCGCTACCGTCGGCGTTGTTCACTGTCACACAGCCTTTATCGTCCCAGGCGTAACGTGCCTCCATTTGCGAAAACGAGGCCCAATGATGGATGCAGCGGGCTGCCTTGCCAGAGCGTTCCCACGCCCAGAAGAAACTCGCGCCGCCGGCCATTTGCCGTTGCAGGATCACGTGCTGCTCGTCGTAGTCATAGCGCTCGCTTTCACCTGCGGCGTTGGTTGCCTCGATCAAGCGCCGGCGGGCGTCGTAGCGGTAGCTGACCAGTGTCTGTTCGGTGCGCCAGGTGTTTGCCTCGCAGTCGCCGCGCTGAAACACCTGATAGTCGACGGCCACCAGGTGCTTGACGTCGTAACGCAGCAATAAGGCGCGGTCGGCGCCGTTGTCCAGGCGTTGGATCCGGTCACAGCGGTCCCGTTGCACCGTCAGGCGGTTGCCGTAGGCATCGCTGATCGTGCTGAGCCGGCCGTCATGAAAGTGGTAGAACCGCGCGCGGTGGCCGGCCAGGGCGAGGATCAATTCGTCCGG
The DNA here is from genome assembly GCF_058802985.1 of Pseudomonas sp. GW822-FHT01E03. Taxonomy (NCBI): domain Bacteria; kingdom Pseudomonadati; phylum Pseudomonadota; class Gammaproteobacteria; order Pseudomonadales; family Pseudomonadaceae; genus Pseudomonas; species Pseudomonas sp. GW822-FHT01E03. The sequence goes on along the minus strand of NZ_JBXAOQ010000008.1, from coordinate 231,971 downwards.
CTCTTCGCCGAGGTAAATCGCCGCCCGCGACAGGCTGTTGTGGATCACCGGGCGCGCTGCCGTCGGCCGTGGAAAGGGCGTGCGGCGGTTTTCGGGGTCGATCCACAGCACCCGCTCGCTGTGGAGTTCCAGGTGCTGGGACAGCGAATGGCTCCAGCCAAAACCGAGGCCACTGTCGATTTCGACGGCACTGGTGCGATAGAGGCGGGTGAAGTCGAAAGGCAGGATTCCGTTGAGGGTGCCATCGGTCAGGGTCAGCAGTTCTTCACCGGTAACCATCGACACCGGGCCGTTGTGGGTGGCGGTTCGCTCGGCGGTGTCGATACTGACACCATTGGGGTTTTTCGCCTGTCTGGAGGCGTCCTCGTGGCGTTCATGCCTGCCGGGGCAAAGTATCAGGGGACCGCTGGCGGGGCATGCCAATACCTCTTGGGGATCGAACATCTGCTGTCTTTCGCTTGGCGGAATGTGGAGCGCGAAACTCTGCGGGGGATCGGCGAGGAAAGAAGTCGGGAAAGGGTGGCGCTCGCTGTAGGGGGATTCGCTAAATCGCGGAGGGCCATTCGGCGCCGATCGGAATTTCATCATTGCTCTAGACCAGCGGCGCTCGCTATGCTGCTGAATCCTTTAATCCATGGGGCATCGGCCGTACCTGAGCTCCCCGGGATACCTTAGAAAACGGATCAGATGCGATGAATGCACCACTGAAAGCATTCGGCCCGATCAAGGCCGTGATTTTCGATATGGACGGCTTGTTGCTGGACACGGAAGGCATCTACACCGAAGTCACCTCCATCATTGCCGCGCGTTACGGTCGGACGTTCGACTGGAGCATCAAACAGAACATCATTGGCCGGGGCGCGGGCGATCTGGCGCGCTATGTGGTTGAAGCGCTGGACTTGCCGATTACGGCACAAGAGTTTCTGGTGATCCGCGAGCCGCTGATGCGCGAGCGTTTTCCTACAGCGCAGGCAATGCCCGGAGCACAGGAACTGGTACGGCATCTGAAGGCCAACAATATTCCCATTGCCGTAGGCACCAGTTCTTCGAGCAAGTCGTTCGGCCAGAAAACCACCTTGCACCGCGACTGGTTCGCCTTGTTCGACTTTATCGTCACCGCCGATGACGCCGAGGTGGGCGCGGCCAAACCAGCACCGGATATTTTCCTGACGGCGGCGCGGCGCCTGGGTGTTGCACCGCAAGACTGCCTGGTGTTCGAGGATTCGCCCTTCGGCGTCACTGCGGCGAAAGCGGCAGGGATGACGGCGATTGCGATTCCGGATGCGGCAATGGCAGATGCCAGGTACGCACACGCCGATGGCATTCTTCGTACGCTGAAGGCGTTTGTGCCGAGTGCTTTTGGTTTGCCGGCGCTTGAGTGGGCCTAGCTAAAAAGACGGGTCGACTCTGGCAAATGTGGGAGCGGGCTTGCTCGCGAAGGCGGTGTACCAGGCAACATTGATGTCGTCTGATTCACCGCTTTCGCGAGCAAGCCCGCTCCCACATAGGGTTTGCGTTTAACGCATCAGGCGCCGAAACCACCGTCGATGGTCAGGCTGGCCCCCGTGATATAGCCCGCTTCAGGGCTGACAAGGTAGGCGACGAAGCTGGCGATCTCTTCGGCCTTGCCGTAACGGCCCACGGCCATCAACGGGATCAGGCTTTCCGCAAAGTCACCCTCGGCCGGATTCATGTCGGTGTCGACCGGGCCCGGTTGCACGTTATTGATGGTGATGCCTTGCGGGCCGAGATCTCGGGCCAGGCCTTTGGTCAGGCCGACCAGCGCCGACTTGCTCATGGCGTACGGGCCACCACCGGCGAAGGGCATGCGGTCGGCGTTGGTGCTGCCGATATTGATGATGCGACCGCCTTCGGTCATGTGTCTGGCGGCGGCCTGGGTGGCGATGAACACGCTGCGCACGTTGATGGCCAGGGTCTGGTCGAAGTCTTCGAGTTTGAACTCGGCCAGCGGTGCGACCGCCAGTACCCCAGCATTGTTGACCAGGATATCCAGGCGACCGAAGGCTTCTACCGTGGCGGACACGGCACCGCGGATGGCGTCGGCGTCGGCGCTGTCGGCCTTGATGGCCAGGGCCTTGCCGCCCTTGGCGGTGATGCTGTCTTGCAGTTCTTCGGCTTTGGCCGTGGAGCTGACGTAGGTGAAGGCAACGGTGGCGCCTTCAGCAGCCAGGCGCTTGACGATGGCTGCGCCGATGCCGCGGGAACCACCTTGAATCAAGGCCACTTTGCCGCTGAGGTTCTGAGTAGTCATATCGATCTCCAAGTCCCGAGGCGAGATGTCCCGGTTGATGGAGGCTAGTATCGATTCAGGATTACGTGCTGTGTAGACCATAGTTGCGATAGTCTGTGTAAACCAAAAGTTTATAGTGGCGCTTATGGAAACCTTCAGCAGTATCGAATGCTTTGTGCGCAGTGCCGAGGTCGGCAGCTTTGCTGAGGCGGCGCGGCGCTTGAGCCTGACACCGGCGGCGGTGGGCAAGAGCGTTGCCAAGCTCGAGGCGCGCCTGGGTGTCAGATTGTTCCAGCGCAGCACTCGCAGCCTGACCCTGACGGAAGCCGGTCAGTTGTTTCTCGGCGAAGTCAGCGGTAGCCTGCACACGATCCAGAATGCCGTGGCCAATCTCGCCAGCGCCGGAGGGCAGCCGGCGGGCACCTTGAAAGTCAGCATGGGGACAGTATTTGGCTGCCTGTACATTGTGCCGATGCTCGGTGAGTTTCTGCGGCGATTCCCGGCGATCAACCCGGACTGGCACTTCGACAACCGCCAGGTCGATCTGATCGGGCAGGGTTTCGACGCGGCCATCGGCGGCGGCTTCGAATTACCCCAGGGCGTGGTGGCACGCCGGCTGAGTCCGGCGCATCGGGTGTTGGTGGCTACGAAGGACTATCTGGAGACACATGCAGCGATCAGCGAGCCGGATGACCTCAAGCACCATGACGGGATTCTGATCCGCTCACCGCAGACCGGTCGTGTACGCTCCTGGCAGTTGACCCATCGCAATCAGCAACACAGCCCGTTGACGCTCAAGGCGCGGATGACCATGAGCGATTCCGAGGCCGCCTGCGCCACGGCCGCGCAAGGGCTGGGCATTGCGCTGGTGAGCATGCCGTTTGCCGCGGGCTATCTGGAGTCGGGCAGGCTGCAGCGGGTGTTGCCGGATTGGTACATCGACGACGGCTACACCTCCATCTATTACGCCGAACACAAACTGCTGCCGGGCAAAACCCGGGCGTTTGTCGAGTTTGTCATTGAGCAGTTTGCCGAGCGGGGGTTGGGGCAGAGGTTCAGTGCGGTTTGAGCCTGGCTTAAGACCGAGGTGTTGCCATCGCGGGCAAGCCACGCTCCCACAGGTTTGCGTCGAATACATTACTGAGGTGCGATGCATAACCTGTGGGAGCGAGCTTGCTCGCGATTGGGGCACCGCGGTCTACCGGGCAAACCGCCCCGGCCAACCAATGATGTTTTTCGGCCGTGGCGTCGCATAAGTCCGCACCTTCGATGTCGACAGCCCCAGTCGCACCAATGATTCGGCAATGGTCACCGCCGCCGTCACCCCATCCACCACCGGTACCCCGGTACGTCGGCGAATCTGCTCGTCCAGCCCGGCCATGCCGCCGCAGCCCAGGCAAATCACTTCGGCCTTGTCCTGGGTCACCGCCAGTTCGGCCTGATGGACGATGGCCTCCAGTGCGCGCTGCGGCTCGTGCTCCAGTTCCAGTACTGCCAAACCACTGGCCCGTACCGAGGCGCAACGGTCCCAGAGGCCGGAGAGCTTGAGGCGATCTTCGATCAGCGGCACGGTGCGGTCGAGGGTGGTGACCACGGAATAGGCGTGACCGAGAAACATTGCTGTGCTGGCGGCGGCATCGGTGATGTCCACCACCGGCACATTGAGCAGTTCCTGCAAGCCTTCACGGCCGTGTTCGCCATAACCGGCCTGGATCACCGCATCGAAGGGCTGGTCGTAGGACATCACCCGGTCCATGACCGCGATGGCCGCCAGGTAACTCTCGAAATTGCCTTCAATGGAGTCGGCACCGAAGTGCGGGGTGAGGCCGACGATTTCCGTGCCGGGCGACGCGACGGCCTGCGCCGAGCGGGCGATGGCCTGGGTGATGGATTCGGTGGTGTTGACGTTGACCACGAGAATGCGCATGGGGAGTCCTTATTGCAGTTGGTTCTGCGGCCCGACAACACCGGGCCGCGGCAGGATCAGTGGCTGACGTTGTCGACCGCGATGGCTTCGCCGCTAACATCGACGTAATGCGGTTGGCGCTTGGCGATGATCAGGTAGAGCATCCCGGCGATACCGGCACCAATCAGCCAGGAAAATGGCGATACGCTGTGGAAGCCCGGTACCAATGCCAAGACGATGGCGATGAACGCTGCAGGAATGAACGCCGCCACCGCGCGCAAATTGACACCGCGGCTGTAGTAATACGCGCCGTCAGGGTCTTCGCTGTACAACTGCGGCACGTTGATCCGGCCTTTGCGTACCAGCCAGTAGTCGACCATGATCACCCCGTACAACGGGCCGAGCAGGGCACCGAGGCCGGACAGGAAGTACACGATCACCAGCGGGCTGTTGTAGAGGTTCCACGGCAGGATCAGCACAGCGATGGTCGCGCTGATCAGCCCGGCGCGGCGGAAGGTCAGGTACTTGGGCGCCAGGTTGCTGAGTACGAACGCCGGGGCGACGAAGTTGGCCATGATGTTCACCGCCACGGTGACGATCAGGAACGCCAGGCAGCCGAGCACCAGGAAGAAGGTGTTGGGGATCGAGGCGATGATTTCGGTCGGGCTTTCGATGATCCGGCCATTGATCTGAAATTGCGCGCCGCACAGCAGGACGGTAATGCCGGCGAATACCAGGATATTCACCGGCAAGCCCCAGAAATTTCCGACCTTGATGGTTTTGCGGCACGGCGAGGAGCGGGCAAAGTCGCAGAAGTTGAGGATCAAGGTGCCGTAGATCGCCAGCCACAGTGCGCCACCGGCAAAGATGTTGCGCCACATCTCACCGCCAGTCAGCGGCTCACGGATAGACCAGGCGATGGTCGCATCGGCCTGGGTGTACATCCACGCGGCAAGGGCGGCGACGGTCAGCAAAATCACCGGGCCGGCAAATGCCTCGTAGCGTCGCACCATCTCCATGCCATAGGCCAGGATCGCCAGTTGCACGAACCAGATCGCGACGAAACACACCCAGCCCAGGGTCGACAGGCCGAGGATCGAGTCGTGGTCGTAGTCGGCGAACCCGGGATGGACCGCCGTTAACAGCACGCGAAAGACCACGGACGCAAGATACGTCTGGATACCGAACCAGGCGATGGCGATAACGGCGCGGATCAATGCAGGAATCTGCGCACCGTGAATGCCGAAACTGATCCGGCTGATGACCGGAAACGGCACCCCGGTTTTCTGGCCCATGTAGCCAGACAGGTTCATGAAGAAGTAAACCAGCGCGGCGCCGATCCCCAGGGACAGGAGAATCTGCCAGCCACCCAGACCCAAGGCGTACAGGCCTATGGCAAACGAGTAGTTGGCAATGTTGTGCACGTCGTTGGTCCACAGGGCAAAGATGCTGTAGCGGCCCCAGCGCCGACCTTCGGACTTGGTCGGTGCCAGGTCCTTGTTGTGCAATCGGGGGCTGAGCACCACGGGAGCGTGATGCGCCTGATTGTCGACGGTGTGGATGGAATGGGAGGAGGGTAGATCCAGCGCGATGTTGTTATTGGAGAGACTAGTACGCATTCCGGCAGGCTCCTGATGCTCGACATCGCGATGACTGTGCATGAGCGTTGGCTCGACAAATCTTCGTCGCGGATGGCGAATATCATTGGTTACGGGGCATCTGCAGCCTGTACGGGATAGGGCGCTTCAGGCTTGCGGATCTAAAGTGTGTGTATGTTTTGAATTGATTGTATACAAAACATGTATGCACTTAAGCCAGATCCATGCCAGTCGGGAGATCTATGAAACGCGCTATTCATTTCGTTTTGTTATGGCGGTTCGCCAAGCTACTGAAAAATAGGCAATTAAAATTGACCGATTGAACAGGTATTTATTTTACGAAGGGGATTCAGGAGGACATGGCGGTGTACGTCAGGCGAGGGGATGTAACTTTTGGGGGCGCAGAAACGAAAAGTGCACACATAAATGGCACCGATGGTGACATTCCTGTGTACACATTTTTGTGGGGGCGAGCTTGCTCGCGATGGTCGTCAATGAAAACGCTGTATTCCTGACACCCCATGGCGCTCTTGGGTTTATCGCGAGCAAGCTCGCTCCTACAGGGGTATTTACGCTTTCGACTTGCTGATGATATTCCCCGCATGCAGCCCGCATTCCTTCTGCGTCGCCTCTTCCCACCACCAACGGCCTTCACGCTCATGCTGGTTCGGCAGTACCGCGCGGGTGCAGGGTTCGCAGCCGATGCTGATGAAACCGCGTTCGTGCAGGCTGTTGTACGGCAACTCCAGCATGCGGATATAGCCCCAGATCTCTTCGCTGGTCATTTGCGCCAGCGGGTTGAACTTGTACAGGGTGCGTTCCGGGGTGGAGAACGCGGTGTCGATTTCCATCACCGCGACGGCGCTGCGGGTGCCGGGGCTCTGGTCCCGACGCTGGCCGGTCGCCCAGGCCGTCACGCCTGACAGCTTGCGGCGCAGCGGTTCGATCTTGCGGATGCCGCAGCATTCGCCATGGCCGTCCTTGTAGAAGCTGAACAGGCCTTTTTCCTTCACGAACGGCTCAAGTTTCGTGTAGTCCGGCGACACCAGTTCGATGTCGATCTTGTAGTGCTCGCGCACCTGATCGATGAACCGGTAGGTCTCGGGGTGCAAGCGACCGGTGTCGAGGCTGAACACTTTGACGTTCTTGTTCAGCTTCCAGGCCATGTCCACCAGCACCACGTCTTCGGCGCCGCTGAAAGATATCCACAGGTCATCGCCGAACTCGGCAAACGCGAGTTTCAGAATGTCCTGGGCGGATTTGTTGGCATAGGTCGTGGCGAGTTCCACGACGTCGAACGTTGGGCTCATCAGGGCGGCTTCCTACAGGTCGGTGGCGCTGGGCGCTCTATATGGGGTCGATGGTAACAAAAAGCTGCACGGGCCGGGGCATCCTCTGCGTTGCGCAGGCAGGCCCGAATCGCTAGAGTTCGGCAGTCTTTTTGCTCGCTCGACTCAATAATCAATACAAATGGGAGTGTCTTGTGGAAATTGCCTGTCTGGATCTTGAAGGTGTGCTGGTTCCGGAAATCTGGATCGCCTTCGCCGAAAAAACCGGGATCGAATCCCTCAGGGCCACTACCCGGGACATTCCCGACTACGACGTGCTGATGAAGCAGCGCCTGCGAATTCTCGACGAGCACGGCCTGAAGCTCTCCGACATTCAGGAAGTGATCGCCACGCTCAAGCCGCTCGATGGCGCCATCGAGTTCGTCGACTGGCTGCGCGAGCGCTTCCAGGTGGTGATCCTGTCGGACACCTTCTATGAGTTCTCCCAGCCGCTGATGCGTCAGCTGGGCTTCCCGACCTTGCTCTGCCATCGCCTGATTACTGACGACACTGGGCGAGTCACTGACTATCAACTACGTCAGAAAGATCCCAAGCGTCAGTCGGTCCTGGCCTTCAAGAGCCTCTACTACCGGGTGATCGCGGCGGGGGATTCCTACAACGACACCACGATGCTGGGCGAGGCCGATGCCGGGATTCTGTTCCATGCGCCGGATAACGTGATTGCGCAGTTCCCGCAGTTCCCGGCGGTGCACACGTTTGAAGCGTTGAAGCAGGAGTTCATCAAGGCATCAAACCGGACCCTGAGCTTGTAATCACATTCCCTGTATGTAGGAGCGAGCCTGCTCGCGATGTCGTCAACGATAACGCGGGGCACCAGACAGCCCGCGTCGTCCGTTGCTCCATCGCGAGCAGGCTCGCTCCTACAGGTTCTGTAGGGTTTCGAGCAGTACCTTCACCTTGGTAATCGACTCCTGATACTCAGCCTGCCACTGCGAGTCCGCGACAATTCCGCCACCGCCCCAGCAACACACCTGCCCGTCCTTGACCAGCAAACTACGGATGGCGATCGAGCTGTCCATTTCGCCGCGTACGTCCAGGTACAGCAACGAACCGCAATACAGGCCGCGCCGGGTCGGCTCCAGTTCGTCGATGATCTGCATGGCACGAATCTTTGGCGCGCCGGTAATCGAGCCGCCGGGGAAGCTGCCGGCGATCAGGTCCAGGGCATCGCGCTCATCCGCCAGTTCACCGGTGACGCTGCTCACCAGGTGGTGCACGTTCGGATAGCTTTCCAGGCTGAACAATTCCGGCACCCGTACTGAACCTGTGCGGCAGGTGCGACCGAGGTCATTGCGCAGCAGGTCGACAATCATCAGGTTTTCCGCGCGGTCTTTGGGGCTGGCCAGCAATTCGGCGGCGTTCGCGGCGTCCTGCTCGGGCGTCAGGCCCCGGGGGCGAGTGCCCTTGATCGGGCGGGTTTCCACATGGCCCTGGCTGACTTTGACGAAGCGTTCCGGCGACAGGCTGAGTACGGCATCGCCATCAGGCAAGTTCTGGAAACCGGAAAAAGGCGTCGGGCAAGCAGCGCGTAGCGCACAGTAAGCGGCCCACGGATCACCCAGGCAGGGTGCGCGAAACCGTTGGGCGAAATTGACCTGATAACAGTCGCCGGCCTGAATGTATTGCTGGATGCGCTCGATGGCCTGTTGATACTCATCGGCGCTCAAGTCGGCAGTCATCGGGGTGAGCAGTTTGAAGGGCGCGATCGCTTGCGGCGCAGGCTGGCTGAACAGTTCGATCAGGCGCTGACGCTCGCTGTCGGGCAGGGTCGGGTGGAACACCAATTGACTGGTCTGCGAAAGGTGATCGCTGATCAAGGCCCAGCCGTACAAGCCGAAACGCGCGTCGGGCAGATGCAGGTCATCACTGGCCTGGCTCGGCAGGCGTTCCAGATGTCGGCCGAAGTCGTAACTCAGGTAACCGATCAACCCACCGGCAAACGGCAACTCATAATCTGCCGGCAGAATGGCTTCGCCCAGGCGTGTCAGGTTGTCGCGCAGGCGTTGCAGGAAAGCATCGCCACTTTCGTCGGGCGACACCGTCAGTTGTTCCAGTGGCCAGGCGCTGAGCAGGTCATATCGACCGCGGTCGGCGCTGGGGCGGCCACTGTCGAGCAGGACGGCACCGGGTGCATGGCGAATCGCCGCGAAATATTCGGCGGGGTTGGCGCGATAGGGCAGCGGGTGTACGGAACAGGTCAACATGGGCGGGGGAAGTCAGCCATCGAGGCGGGGTGGCGATTGTAGTCCCCTCGGAGAATTGCTCCTAGAGGGGATTGATTGCTGTAGGAGCGAGCTCGCTCGCGATGGTCGTCAACGATAACGCTGTATGCCTGACCCCCCCACAGTGTTTTCAGGTTCATCGCGAGCAAGAGAAGGGCCTCAGCCCTCGACCGCAGGAATATGCCCAAACATCTCCTGCACAAACGCCACGCGCTCTTCGACCGATTCACTCACGCCACGCGCCTTCATGTCTTCCAGCCGCGCCTCGACCGCATGAGTGCGCAACGTCAGGCCGCAGTCATTGGCAATCTGGATATTCAGCCCCGGCCGGGCGTTGAGCTCCAGAATCAGCGGGCCTTTTTCCTGGTCCAGGACCATGTCGACACCGATGTAGCCCAGGCCGCACAACTCATAGCAACCAGCGGCGAGTTTCATGAAACCGTCCCAGTAGGGCAGTTGCACGCCATCCACTGCATTGGTGGTGTCCGGGTGTTTGTTGATGATGTTGTTCAGCCAGGTGCCGCGCAGGGTCAGGCCGGTGGCCAGGTCCACACCGACGCCGATGGCGCCCTGGTGCAGGTTGGCCTTGCCGTTGGACTGGCGCGTCGGCAGGCGCAACATGGCCATCACCGGGTAGCCCATCAAAACAATGATGCGAATGTCCGGCACGCCTTCGTAACTGATGCTCTTGAAGATCTGGTCCGGAATCACGCGGTATTCGATCAGCGCCCGGTCGCGGTGACCGCCCAGGGAGTACAGGCCGGTCAGGATGCTGGAAACCTGGTGTTCGATTTCTTCATGGCTGATGATCCGGCCGGACACCGTGCGATAACGCCCTTCGAAGCGGTCGGCGATGACCAGGATGCCATCTCCGCCAGCGCCCTGGGCCGGTTTGATCACGAAGTCATTGCGTGCGCCGATGATCTCTTCGAGATTGTCGATTTCCTTCTCGGTGGAGATCACGCCATACAGTTCGGGCACATGGATGCCGGCGGCGATGGCGCGTTCCTTGGTGATGATCTTGTCATCGACGATCGGGTACAGGCTGCGCTTGTTGTATTTGAGCACGTAGTCTGCGTTGCGCCGATTGATCCCCATGATGCCCCGGGCTTCCAGGGCCTTCCAGGTCTTCCAGAGGCCGAACATCAGGCGTCAGCCTTTTTCAGGAAGGCCTTGAAGCGCACCAGTTCGGTCAGGCGGTAACCGCGATAACGACCCATGGCCAGCATGAAGCCCACCAGGATCAGCAGGATCGCCGGGAAAGTGAACACGAAGTACACCAGTTCCGGCACGCTCATGATCAGGTGCGCCAGGGACGCGGCGAACAGCGTGCCGACGGCCACTTTCATGGCATGGCCACCGCCGCGCTCTTCCCAAGTGATCGACAGGCGTTCGATGGTCATGGTCAGGATCACCATCGGGAACAGCGCCACCGACAAACCGCGTTCCAGGCCGAGTTTATGGCTGAGCAGGCTGATGGCCGCAATCAGCACCACCACGAACGTCAGCACCACCGACAGCCGCGGCAGCATTTGCAGTTTCAGGTGTTCGAGATAGGAGCGCAGCGACAAGCCCAGTGCCGTGATGATGGTAAACAGCACGATACCGAAGCCGAGCTGGGTTTCGCGGAAGGCCAGGGCGATCAGCACCGGGGTGAAGGTGCCCAGGGTCTGGATGCCGATCAGGTTGCGCAGGATCAGGATCACCAGCACGCCGATCGGGATCATCACCATGATCATGAAGGTCTGCTGGGTTTGCAGCGGCAGGCCGTACAGCGAGTACTCGAGGAAATTGGCGTCGGTGTTTTCGTCGGTCAGCTTGGCCAGGCGAATGGCGTTCATTTCGCTGTTGTTCAGGCTGAAGGTCACGTTGGCTTTCTTGCCACCATCGACCGTGATCAGGTTTTCGTCGCCGGTCCACCACAGCAGGCGGTCGGTCGGCAGGCCCTGTTCACCGGTTTCCGGGTTGAAGTACAGCCAGTCGGTGCCATTGAAGCTGCGCAGCCACAGTTCCGGCATTTGCGGCTGGTCGGCCACCAGGCGGATGGTGTGGACCTTCTCGATCGGCACGTGGGCGATGGACAGCAGCAGCTCGACGATTTTCGCCTTGTGCGCCGCGGATGGATCACCGGCCAGCAGCAGCTTCACGTTGTCGTCATTAAGGTTGTTGACCCGCTTGATGGCTTCGCCGACGAAAGTTTCGACATCGGCCGAGTGTTGGCGAATCGGTGCGAGCAGGGCTTCGGCGGCGATTTTTTCCGGGCCTTCGATGGTCATGCTGTCGCGAAAGGTCGGGCCTTTGATCTTGGCTTTCTCACCGGAATAACGCTTGGTCAGCACCAGGCGGTAATACAGCGTCTGATTGCCTTTGGCCCGGCGTGCCGACCAGGTGACCTTGCGGTTGCCGTCGACCCGGTTCACGGCCACGCCGTAGTTGTTGGAGATGAAGCTCTCGTTGAGGCTCACGAAGTCGCGGCTCAGCGGAGGCACGAACATCTGGATCTTGACCGGATCCTTGGCACTGGCGACGAACTCGACCTTGGCGTCGATGTTCCACAGGTCGTCGGTGGCGTCTTCGGTCACCGGGATGCCCAGCACGAAGATCTGATAGGCCGTAACTGAAATGCCCAGCACCACCAGGATGGCGATCAGCAGTTTCAGGTGAAGGGTAAGAGAGCGCATTTGAATTACTCGGCGGTATGAGCGTCGGTGGTGCAGGCAGGTTTGCCGGCAGCATATTTAAGGCTGGGGTCAACCAGAGCATCGAAACGTTTGAGGGCTTCGGAGCCAATCAGTAGCGGGTATTGGAAAGCGCTGCGGTCGGTCAGGTTCACTTCGATGCTGCGCAGGGCCGAGCCCATGCAGATGTCCAGTTCGATCACCGGGCGAGCGGTGTACTTCTTGCCTTCCTCCGGATCGTAGTCGCCGGCCCGGCGCTTGATCTTGCTGACACGGGCCAGCGGGCGTTCGATCGGGTGCGAATGGGCGGCGTCGATGGCCAGGTAAAAGCGCACCCACGACTCGCCGTTGCGTTTGAAACGTTTGATATCCCGTGCACTCAGGGAGGCGGTTTTCGCCCCGGTGTCGAGTTTGGCCGCCACTTCCAGATCGATGCCATTGAGCGATGCGTACTCGTTAAGGCCATACACGGTCTTTTCCCCGGCCATTGCGAAACCGGGCAGGCAAAGGAAATAAAGGAAGGTGGGGAAGGGCTTGAGTCTCATAAATCCTGATGCGCAGCGGTCCGACTTGATTCAAGGCCCTGGCATCGCTGCGCAAGCTCCCTCGTATGCCTGTCAGGTTTTTATGACAGGCAGTGCAGATGTGACAAACAAATGCGGGCGGCATTCTAGCACGGTGGTTTGATGGCGCCAGCGCTGGCCGGTGGCTATAAATAGGCCGGTTGCTTCGTAATGGTGCAACCGGTTATCAGAAGATTGTCGACAATATCGATTTATACTTTGACTGTGTCGCCACTATTCGATAGTTTTTGCGGCACTGGCTTACAAGGTGTCGACAATATGCTGGATCAACTCGATCCCCCGGTTTCTACGCAAGACGATACGGAGACGCTTTCCGAGAACGTCTTCCGACGCATTCAGGCGGCTATCGTCAAAGGCGATATCGCGCCGGGCAGCAAAATCTCCGAACCGGAACTGGCGCGCACCTACGGCATCAGCCGTGGCCCGTTGCGCGAGGCCATCCACCGTCTGGAAGGCCAGCGCCTGCTGGTTCGCGTGCCGCATGTCGGCGCACGGGTGGTGTCGCTCAATCACGCCGAACTGATTGAGCTATACGAAATCCGCGAATCCCTGGAAGGCATGGCCTGTCGCCTGGCCGCCGAGCGCATGAGCCTCGAAGAAATCGACGAGCTGCGTCGGGTCCTGGAAACCCACGAACGCGATGAGGCGTTTCAGGCCGGGAGAGGCTACTACCAGCAGGAAGGCGATTTCGACTTCCACTACCGAATCATCCAGGGCAGCGGCAACCGTACGCTGACCCAAATGCTCTGCGGCGAGCTGTATCAACTGGTGCGCATGTACCGCATCCAGTTTTCCACCACGCCCAATCGCCCGCACCAGGCGTTCGCCGAGCACCACCGAATTCTCGATGCCATCGCCGACCGTGACGGTGAACTGGCCGAGTTGTTGATGCGCCGTCACATCGGCGCCTCCAAACGCAACATCGCCCGTCATTACCAGGACGGCGCTAACCCGACAGCCAAACGAGGTGAGTCATGAGTTTGAACAAGAGCACTCCAGGCCAGCGTTTCCGCGATGCGGTCGCCAGCGAGCATCCATTGCAAGTGGTCGGCGCGATCAACGCCAACCATGCGTTGCTGGCCAAGCGCGCCGGTTTCAAGGCGATCTACCTGTCGGGTGGCGGGGTGGCTGCCGGCTCCCTCGGCGTGCCGGACCTGGGCATCACCGGCCTGGATGACGTGCTGACCGACGTGCGCCGCATCACCGATGTTTGCGACCTGCCGCTGCTGGTGGATGTGGACACCGGTTTCGGTTCCTCGGCGTTCAACGTCGCCCGTACCGTGAAGTCGATGATCAAGTTCGGCGCGGCGGCGATTCACATCGAAGACCAGGTCGGCGCCAAGCGCTGCGGTCACCGTCCTAACAAGGAAATCGTGACCCAGCAGGAAATGGTCGACCGCATCAAAGCGGCCGTCGATGCCCGTACCGATGACAGCTTCGTGATCATGGCCCGTACCGACGCCCTGGCGGTGGAAGGTCTGGAGTCTGCCCTGGATCGCGCCGCCGCGTGCATCGAGGCCGGCGCTGACATGGTGTTCCCGGAAGCCATCACTGAACTGGAAATGTACAAGTTGTTCGCCAATCGCGTGAAAGCGCCGATCCTGGCCAACATCACCGAGTTCGGCGCGACGCCGCTGTACACCACCGAACAACTGGCCGCTGCCGATGTATCGCTGGTGCTGTACCCGCTGTCGGCGTTCCGTGCCATGAACAAGGCTGCAGAAAACGTCTACACCGCGATCCGTCGCGATGGCACGCAACAGAACGTCATCGACACCATGCAGACTCGCATGGAACTTTACGATCGCATCGACTACCACACCTTCGAGCAGAAGCTCGATGCGTTGTTCGCCGCGAAAAAATAATGAACACCGTGTACCTGTAGGAGCGAGCTGGCTCGCGATGGTGGGCCATACACCGCGGGGTATCAGTTTTCCCGCGTCATCATCGGCGTCCATCGCGAGCAAGCTCGCTCCTACAGATGAAAGATTGGTTTCCCTAAAAAATTCAAGAATTGGAGACAGCAATGGCCGAAGCAAAAGTACTCAGTGGCGCCGGGCTCCGTGGCCAGGTAGCCGGGCAAACCGCACTGTCCACCGTGGGCCAGTCGGGTGCCGGTCTGACCTATCGTGGTTATGACGTACGTGAACTGGCGGCTGACGCACAGTTCGAAGAAGTTGCCTACCTGCTGCTGTACGGCGAACTGCCGAGCAAGGCGCAACTGGCAGCCTACGTTGCCAAACTGAGCAAGCTGCGCGACCTGCCGCAAGCGCTCAAAGAAGTGCTGGAACGCATCCCCGCCGACGCCCACCCGATGGACGTGATGCGCACTGGCTGCTCGTTCCTGGGCAACCTGGAGCCGGAGAGCAACTTCTCCGAGCAACACGACAAGACCGACCGCCTGCTGGCCGCGTTCCCGGCGATCATGACCTACTGGTATCGCTTCAGCCACGAAGGCAAGCGCATCGATTGCGTGAGCGACGAGCAGTCCATCGGCGGCCACTTCCTGCACCTGCTGCACGGCAAGAAGCCGAGCGAGCTGCACGTCAAGGTGATGAACGTTTCGCTGATCCTCTACGCGGAGCACGAGTTCAACGCGTCGACCTTCACCGCACGTGTTTGCGCCTCGACCCTGTCCGACCTGTATTCGTGCATCACCGCGGCCATCGGCTCGCTGCGCGGTCCGCTGCACGGCGGCGCCAACGAAGCGGCGATGGAAATGATCGAGCGTTTCTCGTCGCCGGAAGACGCGATCAAGGGCACCCTCGGCATGCTCGAGCGCAAGGACAAGATCATGGGCTTCGGCCACGCGATCTATAAGGACAACGATCCGCGTAACGAGGTGATCAAGGGCTGGTCGAAAAAGCTTGCTGACGAAGTGGGTGACAAGGTGTTGTTCCCGGTGTCCGAAGCCATCGACAAGACCATGTGGGAGCAGAAGAAACTGTTCCCGAACGCCGACTTCTACCATGCCTCGGCGTACCACTTCATGGGCATCCCGACCAAGTTGTTCACACCGATCTTCGTCTGCTCGCGCCTGACCGGCTGGGCCGCCCACGTGTACGAACAACGTGCCAACAACCGCATCATCCGTCCAAGCGCCGAATACACCGGCGTTGAGCAGCGCAAGTTCGTACCAATCGAACAACGCTGAATGGTGGCGGCCGGCACCGGGATCTGAATGCAACGCAGATCCCTGTAGGAGCGAGTTTGCTCGCGATGGAGTGTCATTCACATTGGTGTCGACTGACACGCCATCGCGAGCAAGCTCGCTCCCACAGTGGATTGTGTTCACTTCAAGTCTGGTGCCAGGCCCCACCTTTTGTAACTACCGTGACCGAGTCCTGACGATGAACACACAATTTCGTAAACCGCTGCCCGGCAGCCACCTGGATTACTTCGATGTCCGCGCAGCGGTCGAGGCGATCCAGCCTGGCGCCTACGACACCCTGCCGTACACCTCCCGTGTACTGGCGGAAAACCTTGTGCGTCGCTGCGACCCGGCCACGCTCACCGAATCCCTGAAGCAATTCATCGAGCGCAAGCGCGACCTCGACTTCCCGTGGTTCCCGGCCCGCGTGGTGTGCCACGACATTCTCGGCCAGACCGCGCTGGTCGACCTCGCCGGCCTGCGTGACGCCATCGCCCTGCAGGGCGGTGATCCGGCGCAAGTGAACCCGGTGGTGCCGACCCAACTGATCGTCGACCACTCCCTGGCCGTCGAGCGCGGTGGCTTCGATCCGGAAGCGTTCGAGAAGAACCGCGCCATCGAAGACCGTCGCAACGAAGACCGTTTCCACTTCATCAACTGGACCAAGAAGGCGTTCAAGAACGTCGACGTGATCCCGCCGGGCAACGGCATCATGCACCAGATCAACCTGGAGAAAATGTCTCCGGTGATCCAGGTGCGTGACGGCGTGGCCTTCCCTGATACCTGCGTCGGCACCGACAGCCACACCCCACACGTCGATGCGTTGGGCGTGATCGCCATCGGTGTCGGTGGTCTGGAAGCCGAAAGCGTAATGCTCGGTCGCGCATCGTGGATGCGTCTGCCGGAAAGCGTCGGCGTCGAGCTGACCGGCAAGCTGCAACCGGGCATCACCGCCACCGACATGGTGCTGGCGCTGACCGAGTTCCTGCGCAAACAAAAAGTGGTTGGCGCGTGGCTGGAGTTCTTCGGTGAAGGTGCTGCGGCGCTGACCCTCGGCGACCGCGCGACCATCTCTAACATGGCCCCGGAATACGGCGCCACCGCGGCGATGTTCTACATCGATCAGCAGACTATCGACTACCTCAAGCTCACCGGACGTGAAGACGAGCAGGTGCAGTTGGTCGAGAACTACGCCAAGCAGGTCGGCCTGTGGGCTGACAGCCTCAAAGGCGCGCAGTACGAGCGCGGCCTGACGTTCGACCTGTCTTCTGTGGTGCGCAACATGGCTGGCCCGAGCAACCCGCACGCCCGTGTGGCGGTGTCGGATCTGGCTGCCAAAGGTATCTCCGGTCAGTGGGACGATGTGCCAGGCCAAATGCCGGACGGCGCAGTGATCATCGCTGCCATCACCAGCTGCACCAACACCAGCAACCCGCGCAACGTGATCGCTGCCGGCCTGCTGGCGCGCAATGCCAACAAGCTCGGCCTGACCCGCAAGCCGTGGGTCAAGTCGTCCCTGGCACCGGGCTCCAAAACCGTGGCGCTGTACCTCGATGAAGCCGGTTTGACCGATGAGCTGGAACAGCTCGGTTTCGGCGTCGTGGCCTTCGCCTGCACCACCTGCAACGGCATGTCCGGCGCACTGGACCCGGTGATCCAGCAAGAGATCATCGACCGTGACCTGTACGCCACTGCTGTGTTGTCCGGTAACCGTAACTTCGACGGCCGGATTCACCCGTACGCCAAGCAGGCGTTCCTCGCATCGCCGCCATTGGTCGTTGCTTACGCCATTGCCGGTACCATCCGCTTCGACATCGAAAAAGATGTGCTGGGCGTGGTGGATGGCAAGGAAATCCGCCTGAAAGACATCTGGCCGAGCGACGAAGAAATCGACGCAGTGGTCAAGGCATCGGTGAAGCCGGAGCAGTTCCGTCAGGTCTACATCCCGATGTTCGCGATCCACGAAGACACAGGTCCCAAAGTCGCGCCGCTGTACGAGTGGCGCGAGATGAGCACCTACATCCGCCGTCCGCCGTACTGGGAAGGCGCACTGGCCGGCGCCCGTCCGCTCAAGGGCATGCGTCCGCTGGCGGTGCTGCCGGACAACATCACCACCGATCACCTGTCGCCGTCCAACGCCATCATGCTCGACAGCGCCGCGGGCGAATACCTGGCGAAAATGGGCCTGCCGGAAGAGGACTTCAACTCCTACGCGACTCACCGTGGTGACCACCTGACCGCGCAGCGCGCGACCTTCGCCAACCCGAAACTGTTCAACGAAATGGTTCTGGAAAACGGCAAGGTCAAGCAGGGTTCGCTGGCCCGCGTCGAGCCGGAAGGCAAAGTGATGCGCATGTGGGAAGCCATCGAGACCTACATGGATCGCAAGCAGCCGCTGATCATCATCGCAGGTGCCGACTACGGTCAGGGTTCGTCCCGCGACTGGGCGGCCAAGGGCGTGCGCCTGGCGGGTGTGGAAGCGATTGCCGCCGAAGGTTTCGAGCGCATTCACCGCACCAACCTGGTGGGCATGGGCGTGTTGCCGCTGGAATTCAAGCCGGGCACCAACCGCCACACCCTGGCCATCGACGGCAGCGAAACCTACGACGTGATTGGCGACCGCACCCCGCGTGCCGAGCTGACCCTGGTGATCCATCGCAAGAATGGCGAGCGCGTCGATGTGCCGGTGACCTGCCGCCTCGACACCGCTGAAGAAGTGTCGATCTACGAAGCCGGTGGCGTGCTGCAACGCTTCGCCCAGGACTTCCTCGAAGAATCGGCGGTTGCTGTTTAACACACGCTTTGCAGACACGGGACTTTGAGTCCCGTGTCTGTTTTCAGATTAGGAGTAACGAGCACCATGGCTCATGCACCGCAGATCAAAATTCCAGCGACATACATGCGCGGCGGCACCAGCAAAGGCGTGTTTTTCAGCCTGAAGGATTTGCCTGAAGCGGCACAGGTCCCGGGCCAGGCCCGCGACGCTTTGCTGCTGCGGGTGATCGGCAGCCCCGACCCGTACGACAAACAAATCGACGGCATGGGTGGCGCGACTTCCAGCACCAGCAAAACCGTGATCCTGTCGAAAAGCATCAAGGCCGATCACGATGTCGATTACCTGTTCGGTCAGGTGTCCATCGACAAGCCCTTCGTGGACTGGAGCGGCAACTGCGGCAACCTGTCGGCGGCGGTCGGTTCGTTCGCCGTCAGCAATGGCCTGGTGGACGCCAGCCGCATCCCGCAAAACGGCGTGGCGGTGGTTCGCGTGTGGCAGGCCAACATTGGCAAGACCATCATCGCCCACGTGCCGATCACCAATGGTGAAGTACAGGAAACCGGCGATTTCGAACTCGACGGCGTGACCTTCCCGGCGGCCGAAGTGCAGATCGAGTTCCTCGATCCGGCGGCGGACGAAGAGGGCGGCGGCGGTTCGATGTTTCCTACCGGCAACCTGGTGGACGACCTGGAAGTGCCCGGCGTCGGCACCTTCAAGGCGACCATGATCAACGCCGGTATCCCGACGATTTTCGTCAATGCCGAAGACATCGGCTACAAGGGCACCGAGTTGCAGGGCGCGATCAACGGCGACCCGAAAGCCTTGCTGATGTTCGAAACCATCCGTGCTTACGGCGCATTGCGCATGGGCCTGATTTCGAACATTGACGAAGCTGCCAAGCGCCAGCACACGCCAAAAGTGGCCTTCGTCGCCAAACCGGCGGATTACGTATCGTCCAGTGGCAAAGCCATTGCGGCGGGTGATGTCGACCTGCTGGTGCGTGCGCTGTCCATGGGCAAGTTGCACCACGCGATGATGGGTACTGCTGCGGTGGCAATCGGCACGGCGGCAGCGATCACCGGTACGCTGGTTAACCTCGCGGCAGGCGGTATCGAACGCAACGCGGTGCGCTTCGGCCACCCGTCCGGTACCTTGCGCGTCGGCGCCGAGGCCAGCCAGGTCAATGGCGAGTGGACCGTGAACAAAGCGATCATGAGCCGCAGTGCACGGGTGTTGATGGAAGGGTTTGTCCGTGTGCCGGGTGATTCTTTCTAAGATCATCCAAACACCTGTGGGAGCGAGCTTGCTCGCGATGGGGCCAACACATTCAATACGTGTGCTGGCTGATGCACCGCCATCGCGAGCAAGCTCGCTCCCACAGTGGCCTGCATTTCAATCATAAGAATTTGTCATTGACTGAGATTGCCCTGAACCGAGGTCCCATCAACGAACACCGCAGAGTGAATCGAACATGAGTGCCAACGTCGACCTGAACAACCGCCCCGACTACGACAAGGTCCTGCAGGACATTGCCGATTACGTCCTCAACTACAAGATCGAGTCAAAAGAGGCGCTGGATACTGCGCGCAACTGTCTGATCGATACCTTGGGTTGCGGCCTGCTGGCCCTGCGTTTTCCCGAGTGCACCAAGCATTTGGGGCCAGTGGTAGAAGGCACTGTCGTGCCATTCGGCGCCCGGGTGCCGGGGACCAGTTACCGGCTCGATCCTGTGAAGGCGGCGTGGGACATCGGCTGCATCGTGCGCTGGCTCGACTACAACGACACCTGGCTCGCGGCGGAGTGGGGGCATCCGTCGGACAACCTCGGCGGTATTCTCGCGGTAGCCGACCATTTATCACAAAAGCACCTGGCTAATGGTGTGGCACCGCTGACCGTGCGTACAGTGCTTGAAGCGATGATCATGGCCCATGAGATTCAAGGCGTGATTGCCTTGGAAAACTCGTTCAACCGTGTCGGCCTCGATCACGTCATTCTGGTGAAAGTGGCCTCGACCGCAGTCACGGCCAAGCTGATGGGTGCCAATCGCGAGCAGTTGTTGTCGGCGTTGTCTCACGCCTTTGCTGACGGTCAGGCATTGCGCACATACCGGCATGCGCCGAATGCCGGTTCGCGTAAATCCTGGGCGGCGGGGGATGCGTCCAGTCGTGGCGTGCGTTTGGCGGACATGGCGATGCGCGGCGAAATGGGTATTCCCGGTGTATTGAGTGCCAGGCAGTGGGGGTTTTACGACGTATTGTTCAGCCACACCAACAACGATCTGGCGCTCAAGCCTGAAGACAGGCGTGCGTTCAGTTTCTCGCGACCGTACGGCAGTTATGTGATGGAAAACGTGTTGTTCAAGATCAGTTTTCCGGCCGAGTTCCATGCGCAAACGGCCTGTGAGGCGGCGGTGACCCTGCATCCGCAAGTGCGCAATCGTCTGCACGAAATCGACCGGATCGTCATCACCACTCACGAGTCGGCGATTCGCATCATTTCCAAGGTCGGCCCGCTGGCCAATGCCGCTGATCGCGATCACTGCATCCAGTACATGACTGCCGTGCCGCTGGCCTTTGGCAATCTGGTTGCAGAGCATTACGAAGATGATTTCCACAAGGCGCATCCGATCATCGATGTGCTGCGCGACAAGATGGTGATAGTTGAGGAGCCGCGTTTCACCCGTGAGTATCTGGAGTCCGACAAGCGCTCCATTGCCAACGCGGTGCAGGTGTTTTTCAAGGATGGGTCGAGTACTGAAAACGTGGTGGTGGAATACCCGATTGGGCATCGTCGACGTCGGGTCGAAGGCATTCCGTTGCTGGAGGACAAGTTCAGGGCGAACTTGCTGACACGATTCACCAGTCAGCGTAGCGAAGAGATTTTTGCGTTGTGCAAGGATCGGCAGAAACTTGAGGCGACACCGGTGAACCGGTTTGTGGATTTGTTTGTTATCTAGGAGACCGAGTTATCGTTCATCGCGAGCAAGCTCGCTCCCACAGGAGATCTGCGGTGAACACAAATCAACTGTGGGAGCGAGCTTGCTCGCGATGAGGGCCGAACAGGCAAAAAAGAACTACTTGAAACGCCGCTCCACACCTTTCTCCACGAGAATCTTCGCGGAGATTTCTTCTACGGAAAAGTGCGTGGAGTTGATGTTCGGAATGTTCTCGCGGCGGAACAGGTTTTCCACCTCGCGAACTTCGAACTCGCACTGGGCGTAGCTCGAATAGCGGCTGTTGGGCTTGCGCTCGTTGCGGATCGCGGTAAGGCGGTCCGGGTCGATGGTCAGGCCGAACAGCTTGTGCTGGTGGGCGCGCAGGGCGGACGGCAGTTGCAGGCGCTCCATGTCGTCTTCGGTCAGCGGGTAGTTGGCTGCACGGATACCGAACTGCATTGCCATGTACAGGCACGTCGGCGTCTTACCACATCGCGACACGCCCACTAGTATCAGGTCGGCCTTGTCGTAATAGTGCGTGCGGGCGCCGTCGTCGTTGTCGAGGGCGAAGTTAACGGCCTCGATACGCTCCATGTAGTTGGTGTTGGCGCCGATGGAGTGGGACTTGCCCACGGTATAGGAAGAATGCTCGGTCAGTTCCTGTTCAAGCGGTGCCAGGAACGTCGAGAAAATGTCGATCATGAAACCATTCGAGGTTGCGAGAATCTCACGAATGTCCTGATTGACGATGGTGTCGAAGATAATCGGACGGAAGCCGTCGGTTTCGGCGGCTTTGTTGATTTGTTGTACCATGGCCCGCGCTTTGTCCACGTTGTCGATGTACGGCCGCGTGACTTTGCTGAAGGTAATGTTTTCGAACTGCGCCAGAAGGCTTTGACCCAGGGTTTCGGCGGTAATGCCGGTACCATCGGAGATAAAGAAAGCAGATCGTTTCATTTGCACCTTGGGCCTTAAGCTAGTGACGAATCTTGGATATGATAGGCGCGATTTGCCGGCCGCCATTGGCCCGCATTCTCACTTATTTTCCAGGTCCAGGCCATATAACCGGCAAATGCTCACTTAAGCAGCCGGTTTCTGAGCTTTTCCAACACAGTTAGTGGAGAGATCACCTTGGTAGAGTACGTAGTTTCCCTCGATAAGCTCGGCAAACACGATGTTGAGCATGTGGGGGGCAAGAACGCATCCCTGGGCGAGATGATCAGCAACCTTGCAGGTGCCGGTGTATCGGTGCCCGGCGGCTTCGCCACGACCGCTCAGGCTTATCGTGATTTCCTGGAACTGAGCGGCCTGAATCAGCAGATTCACGATGCGCTCGATGCCCTGGACGTCGATGACGTGAATGCGCTGGCCAAGACCGGTGCCCAGATCCGCCAATGGATCATGGAAGCCGAGTTCCCTGAAAAACTGAATGCCGAAATTCGTACCGCGTTCGCCACGCTGTCCGCCGGCAACCCTGACATGGCCGTGGCCGTGCGTTCTTCCGCCACCGCCGAAGACTTGCCCGACGCATCCTTTGCCGGTCAGCAGGAAACCTTCCTGAACATCCGTGGTGTCGAAAACGTCATTCGCGCCGCCAAAGAGGTGTTCGCCTCGCTGTTCAACGACCGTGCCATTTCCTATCGCGTGCACCAGGGCTTCGACCACAAGCTGGTTGCCCTGTCTGCTGGCGTGCAGCGCATGGTCCGTTCCGAAACCGGCACCGCCGGCGTGATGTTCACCCTCGATACCGAGTCGGGCTTCCGTGACGTGGTGTTCATCACCGGCGCCTACGGCTTGGGTGAAACCGTCGTACAAGGCGCGGTGAACCCGGATGAGTTCTACGTTCACAAAGGTACGCTGGCCGCGGGTCGCCCAGCGATCCTGCGCCGCAACCTGGGCAGCAAAGCCATCAAGATGATCTACGGCGACGAGGCCAAGGCCGGTCGTTCGGTCAAGACCGTCGACGTGGACAAGGCTGAACGCGCACGTTTCTGCCTGACCGACGCGGAAGTCAGCGAACTGGCCAAGCAAGCGATGATCATCGAGAATCACTACCAGTGCCCGATGGACATTGAGTGGGCCAAGGACGGTGACGACGGCAAGCTGTACATCGTGCAGGCCCGTCCGGAAACCGTGAAGAGCCGCACCCAGGCCAACGTCATGGAACGTTACCTGTTGAAAGAAACCGGCACCGTGCTGGTGGAAGGTCGCGCCATCGGCCAGCGTATCGGCGCCGGCAAGGTCCGCATCATCAAGGACGTGTCCGAGATGGACAAGGTCCAGCCAGGCGACGTACTGGTTTCCGACATGACCGACCCGGACTGGGAGCCGGTCATGAAGCGCGCGAGCGCGATCGTCACCAACCGTGGCGGCCGTACTTGCCACGCGGCGATCATCGCCCGTGAGCTGGGTATTCCAGCGGTAGTAGGTTGCGGCAACGCCACCCAGCTGTTGAAAGATGGCCAGGGCGTGACCGTTTCCTGCGCTGAAGGCGACACCGGTTTCATCTTCGAAGGCGAACTGGGCTTTGACATCAAGAAGAACTCCGTGGACGCCATGCCTGAGCTGCCGTTCAAGATCATGATGAACGTCGGTAACCCGGACCGCGCCTTCGACTTCGCACAGCTGCCGAACGCCGGTGTGGGCCTGGCCCGCCTGGAGTTCATCATCAACCGCATGATCGGCGTGCACCCCAAGGCACTGCTGAACTACGACGGCCTGCCGCTGGACATCAAGGAAAGCGTCGACAAGCGCATCGCCGGTTACAACGATCCGGTCGGCTTCTACGTCGAGAAACTGGTCGAAGGCATCAGCACCCTGGCGGCTGCGTTCTGGCCGAAAAAGGTCATCGTGCGTCTGTCGGACTTCAAGTCCAACGAATACGCCAACCTGATCGGCGGCAAGCTATACGAGCCGGAAGAAGAGAACCCGATGTTGGGCTTCCGCGGTGCCTCGCGTTACATCAGCGAATCGTTCCGCGACTGCTTCGAGCTCGAATGCCGCGCCCTCAAGCGCGTGCGCAACGAGATGGGCCTGACCAACGTCGAAATCATGGTGCCGTTCGTCCGTACCCTGGGCGAAGCGAGCCAGGTGGTGGATCTGCTGGCGGAAAATGGTCTGGCTCGTGGCCAGAACGGCCTGCGCGTGATCATGATGTGCGAACTGCCGTCCAACGCCATCCTGGCTGAAGAGTTCCTCGAGTTCTTCGACGGTTTCTCCATCGGCTCCAACGACCTGACCCAGCTGACCCTGGGCCTGGACCGTGACTCCGGCATCATCGCCCACCTGTTCGACGAGCGTAATCCGGCGGTCAAGAAACTGCTGGCCAATGCGATTGCCGCGTGCAACAAGGCCGGCAAATACATCGGTATCTGCGGTCAGGGTCCTTCGGACCACCCGGACCTGGCCAAGTGGCTGATGGAGCAGGGCATTGAAAGCGTTTCGTTGAACCCTGACTCCGTACTGGAAACCTGGTTCTTCCTGGCGGAAGGTCAAGCTTCGGCCTGATCCGGTGTAAACGGGCCGCCCCTTTCTGTGGGAGCGAGCTTGCTCGCGAAAAACCTCAGGACACCGCGTTTATCCAGGATGAACGCGTTATCGTTGACGTCCATCGCGAGCAAGCTCGCTCCTACAGGGAGCGGTCTTTATGAGATTCAAGCAGGGCGGGCTCCATCTGGATGCCGCCCTTTTTTGTGCAAGAGATTATGCAAAGCAGCAGCAACCTATTTCCTGTCGCCCTGATCAGTGCCGAACGGCGCGGTGATCTGAGCGAAGATGTGTATCGTTTGAAACCCGGTAACAGTCCCGACTTCACCGTCGAATTGGCTGTGACACGCCTTGGCATGGCCGATGAGTCGTCCTCCCGTGGCGTGCCGGTGATCCTGCTGCACGGCAGCTTTTCCAATCGCCGGTTCTGGTTTTCTCCCAAAGGCCTGGGGTTGGGCGCTTACCTGGCCCGTCTGGGGTTCGATGTCTGGATTCCGGAAATGCGCGGTCACGGCCTGTCCCAGCGTAACCACGACTACCGCAAGAACCGTGTTGCCGACTACGCACGCTATGACCTGCCGGCCATTGGTGCGTTCGTGCGCGAACAGAGCGGGCAGGTGCCACACTGGATCGGTCACTCACTGGGCGGTATTACACTGGCCGCAGCGCTGGGGGGCGAGTACATCGGTGAGCCGGTCGTGGCCTCGGCGGCGTTTTTCGGTACACAAGTCAGTCGCACCTACTGGCCATTGAAGATTCCGCCGGTAGAGTGGAGCGGTCGCTTCATTCTCAAGCGTTTTGCCCAGTTGTCCGGCTCAAGGCTCAAGCGCGGTCCGGAGGACGAGCCCATCGGCCTGGCCCTGGAAGGCATGCGCTGGTACGGTCTGTTCGGGCGCTTTGGCGATGCCGATAAAAACTGGTGGGCGGGTTTGGCCGAGGTCAAGTTGCCGGTGCTTGCCGTGAGCGCTGCGGGTGATCATCAGGATCCTGCGTGGGCGTGTCGCAAGCTGTTCGAACAGTTCGGTTCCGAGCACAAGCAATTCATCAACCTGGGGCGCGAGCAGGGCTTCGGCGACAATTTCGGTCACGTGGAAATGCTCGTCAGCAAGGCAGCCCAAGCTGAAGTCTGGCCTTTGGTGACGCGCTGGTTGGCCGATCAGCAGACACCTTTGCCGGGAGCGCAACAGGATTTGGTCGCGGCAATCTGAGCCTGACGCTCTGACAAGGGCATTTCGCTCCGGTCGGCTTGCGGCTAAGATATGACGCATTGAGCTGTTCTGGTCACTTTCCGACATCCTCGATTGTCTTCCTCTTACAGGAGTTTCTCGATGAACCATTACATCACGCCTGACCTGTGCGACGCCTATCCGGAGCTGGTGCAGGTGCTGGAACCGATGTTCAGCAATTTCGGCGGCCGTGATTCCTTCGGCGGCGAAATCGTGACCATCAAATGCTTTGAAGACAACTCGCGGGTCAAGGAGCAGGTCGAGCTCAAGGGGAATGGCAAAGTGCTGGTGGTAGACGGTGGCGGTTCCCTGCGACATGCGTTGCTCGGTGACATGCTGGCCGAGAAAGCCGCGAAAAACGGTTGGGAAGGGCTGGTGATCTACGGTTGCATCCGCGACGTCGATATCATCGCGCAGACCGATCTGGGCGTTCAGGCCCTCGCCAGCCACCCGAGGAAATCCGACAGGCGCGGGCTCGGCGATCTCAACGTTGTGGTGACGTTTGCCGGCGTGACGTTCCGTCCAGGCGAATACATTTATGCGGACAACAACGGCGTGATCATCTCGCCCAGCCCGCTGAAAATGCCTGAATAAAGCGCCGGTTGACCAAAGGAGTGCGGATGTTCGAGGAAGAAAACGCGCAATGGGGGCTGGTGCATGCCCTGGTGCTGGACGGTAAAGGCGGTGCGCGTTCGATTGCCCGGACTGAACTCGATGACTTGCAACTGCAGGCCCATGAAAGCCTGTGGCTGCACTGGGATCGCAGTCATCCGCAAACCCGGACCTGGTTGCGCAAATCCAGCGGTCTGAGCGAATTCAGCTGTGACCTGTTACTTGAAGAAAACACCCGTCCGCGACTTTTGCAGCTTTCGGACAGCGAACTGCTGCTATTTTTGCGCGGGGTCAATCTGAACCCTGGCGCCGAACCGGAAGACATGGTGTCGGTGCGGATTTTCGGCTCTGCCCAGCGTGTCATTTCCCTGCGTTTGCGTCCGTTGCGTGCCACTGACGAGTTGCTGGTGCAACTGTCCGAGGGCAAGGGGCCGAAAACTGCCTCCGAACTCATCCTTTGCATGGCGCAGTACCTCACCAACAAGGTGCAGGATCTGGTCAGCTGTCTCTCGGAAGTGGTCGATGAGGAAGAAGAAAAGCTGGATACCGACGAACGGTATACTCCTGAGCACGGGGCGGTTTTGCAGATTCGTCGCCGGGCGGCTGCGTTGAAGCGCTTTCTGGCTCCGCAGCGGGACATTTTCGGGCAGTTGACGCGAATCAAGTTGCCCTGGTTCGTCGAGGATGACGGCGATTACTGGAACGAATTGAACAATAGCCTGACCCGCTACCTCGAAGAGCTGGAATTGACCCGGGAGCGGGTGGGGCTGGTCCTGGAGGCTGAAGACCGTCGCTTGAGCGTGCGCATGAACCGCACGATGTATCGCTTCGGGATCATCACCGGGATCTTTTTGCCGATGAGTTTTCTGGCCGGGCTTTTGGGGATCAACGTCGGTGGAATTCCATTCTCTGCCAGCCCTTACGGCTTTCTGATCGCTTGCCTGATGATGGTCTCGGTGGCGCTCGGGCAGTGGTGGTTGTTCCGACGTTTGCGCTGGGTCTGAGGGAAACCATGTGACCCGACCAAAACTGACCGCGTCTCCCACAGACATCACGAGAGGTGCGTATGCACGATCCGTTTGAACAGTCTTTACGCGACATGCTCAACGCCTCACCGTCCACCCGGGACGACGATGCGTGCCTGGGGCGTGTGCTGAAAACCGCCAACCGCCAGGTCGGCGCCGGTGATCTGTTCAGCCTGCTGGGGCGCTGGTTGCCCGCACTGATGATCGCCCTGAATAACGGATCGGCCCATGTCGCGCCGGTATCCCGTCTTCGTAAACCTACTGCTCGCACTGCTGATAAGGCTGATTGAATATGGAACTTGATCTCTGGACTCAGAGCCTCGTCACTGCAATGACTGCGTTGTGGACCAAGGTTGCGAACTTCATTCCGAACCTGTTCGGCGCACTGGTTGTGCTGCTGTTGGGTTTTGTCGTGGCCAAACTGCTGGACACCTTGCTCTCGAAGTTGCTCGCCAAACTGGGCCTTGATCGCTTGATGGGTGGCACCGGCCTGACCAAATTGCTGTCCCGTGCAGGGTTGCAAGTTCCTATTTCGACGCTGATCGGCAAAATCGTCTATTGGTTCGTTCTGCTGATTTTTCTGGTTTCTGCCGCAGAATCCCTTGGCCTTGAGCGAGTTTCAGCTACGCTGGACATGCTTGCGTTGTATTTGCCGAAGGTGTTCGGCGCGGCGCTGGTGTTGCTGGTCGGTGTCTTGCTGGCGCAACTGGCCAACGGGCTGGTGCGCGGGGCGGCAGAAGGCGTGGGGCTGGACTATGCTTCAGGGCTTGGACGGATTGCCCAGGGCCTGGTGATCATCATCAGTATTTCGGTTGCGATCAGCCAGTTGGAGGTCAAGACTGACCTGCTGAACCATGTGATCGTGATTGTGTTGATAACCGTTGGTCTGGCAGTAGCGCTGGCCATGGGGTTGGGAAGCCGGGAAATTGCCGGCCAGATTCTTGCGGGAATCTACGTGCGTGAGCTGTACCAGGTTGGGCAACAAGTGCGTGTTGGCGAGGTCGAAGGCCAGATCGAAGAGATCGGCACGGTTAAAACCACATTGCTGACCGATGAGGGTGAGCTAGTCTCTCTTTCCAATCGGATCCTCCTTGAGCAGCATGTGAGTAGCCGCTAACCCGGCAAACCCTGCTAATGTATGCCGCCGCAAAATGCCTGCTCACGCTGGCTGCGGCGGACATTGACCTGACTGTCGGCCCGACTTGTTTTGAATAAAGCCCAATCGTTATCCATGCGCTACGACCCCCGCGAGCTCTCTGATGAGGAGTTGGTCGCGCGCTCGCATACCGAGCTGTTTCACGTAACACGCGCCTATGAAGAACTGATGCGGCGTTACCAGCGAACATTATTTAACGTGTGCGCACGATATCTAGGGAACGATCGCGACGCAGACGATGTCTGTCAGGAGGTCATGTTGAAGGTGCTGTATGGCCTGAAGAACTTCGAAGGTAAATCGAAGTTCAAGACGTGGCTATATAGCATCACGTACAACGAGTGCATCACACAGTATCGGAAGGAACGGCGAAAGCGTCGCTTGATGGACGCATTGAGTCTTGACCCCCTCGAGGAAGCGTCCGAAGAAAAGACGCCGAAACCTGAGGAAAAAGGCGGACTTGATCGCTGGTTGGTGTATGTGAATCCGATTGATCGTGAAATTCTGGTGCTACGATTTGTCGCAGAGCTGGAGTTTCAGGAAATCGCAGACATCATGCATATGGGTTTGAGCGCAACAAAAATGCGGTACAAACGCGCTCTAGATAAATTGCGTGAGAAATTTGCAGGCATTGCTGAAACTTAGTTCAGCGCAAATATCTCTTACGTGTAGGCAAGTTCTGTTAGACTTGCCGCCGAGTTGTCCCCCGGTTTGCGGGACTGCTTCACAATCACCAGATGG
The DNA here is from genome assembly GCF_058802985.1 of Pseudomonas sp. GW822-FHT01E03. Taxonomy (NCBI): domain Bacteria; kingdom Pseudomonadati; phylum Pseudomonadota; class Gammaproteobacteria; order Pseudomonadales; family Pseudomonadaceae; genus Pseudomonas; species Pseudomonas sp. GW822-FHT01E03. The sequence continues at coordinate 202,278 of NZ_JBXAOQ010000008.1, read as the reverse complement.
GGATTTAACGGATGAAACTGAAAAACACCTTGGGCTTGGCCATTGGTTCTCTTATTGCCGCCACTTCCATCGGCGCTCTGGCACAGGGCCAAGGCGCAGTTGAAATCGAAGGCTACGCAAAGAAGCAATATTTCGATAGCGACCGTAACTTCAAGAACGACGGCATCCTGCCGGGTGGTTCGATCGGTTACTTCCTGACAGACGACGTTGAACTGCGTCTGGCCTACGACGAAGTGCACAATGCCCGTGCAAACGATGGCAAGAACGTTAAGGGCGCGAACACCGCTCTGGACGCTCTGTACCACTTCAACAACCCAGGCGACATGCTGCGTCCTTACGTCTCGGGCGGTTTCTCCGACCAGAGCATCGACCAGAACGGCTCGAACGGTCGTAACCGTTCCACCTTCGCCAACGTTGGCGGCGGTGCCAAGCTGTACTTCACCGACAACTTCTACGCCCGTGCTGGCGTTGAAGCTCAGTACAACATCGACCAGGGCAACACCGAGTGGGCTCCTAGCGTCGGTATCGGTGTGAACTTCGGTGGCGGCAGCAAGCCAGCTGCTGCTCCAGTTCCAGCTCCGGAAGTTTGCTCTGACAGCGACAACGATGGCGTTTGCGACAACGTTGACAAGTGCCCAGACACCCCAGCCAACGTAACTGTTGACGCTGACGGCTGCCCGGCAGTTGCTGAAGTTGTTCGTGTTGAGCTGGACGTGAAGTTCGACTTCGACAAGTCGGTAGTCAAGCCAAACAGCTACGGCGACATCAAGAACCTGGCTGACTTCATGAAGCAGTACCCATCCACCAGCACTACTGTTGAAGGTCACACTGACTCCGTCGGTCCTGACGCTTACAACCAGAAACTGTCCGAGCGTCGTGCAAACGCCGTTAAACAAGTTCTGACCAACCAGTACGGTGTTGAATCGTCCCGCGTTCAGTCTGTTGGCTACGGCGAATCCCGCCCAGTTGCTGACAACAAAACTGACGCTGGTCGTGCAGTTAACCGTCGCGTAGAAGCGCAGGTTGAAGCTCAAGCTAAGTAATTAGCTCGCAGCTCTGAAAAGCCCGGCTCAGGCCGGGCTTTTCTTTGTCTGCGATTTAGTGGAACAGGTGAAACTACGCTGACTGATCTGCCGCCATCACAGGCAATTCACGCTCCCACAGCGATTGAGTTGCACAGGCTGCCACTGCACCGATCACCAGTATGGCAGGGCTTTTCAGCTGGAATCTGTAGGCAGCTTCATCCATGTTTGTGAGAGTGCTCCGACATTCCCGTTGATGGGGCAAGGAGGCATTTTCAATCATGGCCACGGGCGTATCCGTTGCCATGCCGCCGGCCAATAGCTGCTCACGGATTTCACCGAGCTTGGCCACTCCCATGTAAATCACCAGCGTCGTTCCGCCTTGGGCCAGTGCCTGCCAGTTCAATTGGCTGTCGTCCTGGGTGTGTGCGGTGACCAGCGTGACACCACGGGCTACACCGCGCAAAGTCAGCGGAATATCGCATTGCGTTGCCCCCGCCAGCCCGGCAGTGATGCCGTTGACCAACTCGGCTTCGACCCCACGCTCACGCAGCCACTGCGCCTCTTCACCACCGCGACCGAAAATGCATGGATCGCCGCCCTTGAGCCGCGCTACGCATTTACCCTGCCGGGCATAACGAAGCATCAGGCGATGGATGAACGCTTGCGGGGTAGAGCGGCAGCCGCCACGCTTGCCCACCGGAATGATCCGCGCCCCAGGGCAATGCTCGAGTACCGCGACATTGACCAGGTCATCGATCAGCACCACATCTGCCTCGCGCAAGGCACGTACCGCCTTCAACGTGAGCAACTCCGGATCACCCGGGCCCGCACCTACCAGCCAGACTTTTGCACTCATAGTGTTTTCCTCACGAGAAGACGGTGACTGGCTGCGCCGTGGCGGCCAGCAGGCGTTTGATTTCCGGAACGCAGGACCCGCATTGCGTGCCGCAACCCAGTTCTTGCTTGAGCCCCTGCAAGTCCAGGCCACGGCTGATGCCGGCGCAGATCGCGTTCTGGCCGACGTTCTTGCAATTGCACAGGATCTTGTTCGAGTTGAAGGACGTGTCGAGATTGCCCGGTGGTGCGCTCAGCGGCGCAAGCAGCCAGCGCCGCAGTTGCTGGTCCGCGCGACCTTCGAGCCACAGCCCCTGTAACCAGTGCTGGGCAAGGGTTTCACCGGCCAGTCGAATGGCAGTGATCCGGCCATTTTCGATCCGCACGCGCTTGCCTATGGCCCGTCGAGGGTCGTCGTAAGCCAGTACCGGGCCGTCATCGAGCGTCAGGTTTTTATCGATTTCGCTTAGCAACTCTGCCGAAGGTGCTGAAGTATTGGCAGCCCGTACAAGCAGGGCAGGGCGCTCACGGCCAACCAGACTGAGACTGACGTAGGAAAACGCCTCACAGAGCGGTCGTAGCGTTTCAAAATGCCGTTGAACATCGCCCTCGATCAGTGCGAATAGTTTCCAGGGCAAATCCACCGGATCCAGGCGAACACCGCTGTGTTTAAGTTCGGGCTGTTTCGACAAAGGATCGAATGCGGGCAGGGTGAGGCTGTTCACCCCGCCCTTGAGAAAACGGTCGCCCCAATGCATCGGTAAAAAGGCCTGGCCCGGGCGCACGCTGTCATCGCTGGCAACCGCGACGACGATTGCGCCGCGCCTGCTTTTCAGGCTGACCAGATCCCCCGGCTGCAGGCGATGGCGGCGCAGTTCGTCCGGGTGCAGGCTCAACTCCGCTTCGCTGACATGGCCAAACAGCTGCGCAGCGGTGCCGGTGCGGCTCATGCCGTGCCATTGATCGCGCAGCCGGCCGGTGATCAGGGTCAGCGGAAAGCGAGCATCGCGTTGCTCTTTGGCGGCACGGTATGGATCGGCCACGAACTGCGCGCGCCCATTGGCAGTGGCAAATACCCCGTCGACGTACAGCCGGGCCGTGCCTTCAACGGCACCCGCAGGGAAGGGCCACTGCTGCGGGCCGAGACGATCGATCAGTGCATGGCTGATACCGGACAGATCCAGGTCGCGACCTTGAGTCAGTTGTTTGTATTCGTCAAAGACCTGAGCGGGATTATCAAATTCAAACAGGCTGGCTTGGCCGGGACGCAGGTGTTTTTCCAGGCGTTGTGCGAAATCTACGGTGATTGCCCAGTCCGGCCGCGCCTCACCCGGTGCGACGATTGCCTGGCGTACGTGGGAAATGCGCCGCTCTGAGTTGGTCACGCTACCTTCCTTTTCCCCCCAACTGGCGGCGGGCAGCAGAAGGTCGGCGAACTTCGCGGTTTCAGTGGTGCTGAAGGCTTCCTGCAATACCACGAACGGGCAGGCTTGCAGAGCTGCGCGCACGGCCGTCTGGTCCGGCATGGATTGCGCGGGGTTGGTGCAGGCGATCCACAACGCCTTGATCTTGCCGTTGCGCACTTGCTCGAACAATTCGATCGCAGAGAGCCCGGGGCTGTCCGGCAGTTGCTCGACGCCCCAGTAGGACGCCACTTGCGCACGGTGTTGTGCATTGGCGGCGTCACGGTGACCGGGCAGCAAGTTGGACAAACTGCCGGTTTCCCGCCCGCCCATGGCATTTGGCTGACCGGTGAGGGAGAAAGGTCCGGCGCCGGGGCGACCGATCTGCCCGGTGGCCAGGTGCAGATTGATCAATGCACTGTTTTTCGCGCTGCCGGCGGTGGACTGGTTAAGCCCCATGCACCACAGCGACAGAAAGCTCGGTGATGTGCCGATCCACTCGGCACATTGCTGCAATTGCCCGAGGCTGATACCGCAGAGCTGCGAAACCATTTGCGGCGTGTAGTCACGCACCAGGTTTTTCAGCTCGGCCAGGCCTTCGGTGTGGTCCCTGATGAAGTCACGATCTATCCAGTCTTCCCACAGCAGCAGATGCAAAATCCCATGGAACAAGGCGACATCGGTGCCAGGCAAGATCGCCAGGTGCAGGTCAGCCAGATCGCAGGTATCTGTACGACGTGGGTCTATGACAATGACCTTCATCTGCGGCCGGCGGGATTTGGCTGCTTCCAGGCGGCGAAACAGCACCGGGTGGGCGTAGGCCATGTTGCTGCCGACGATCATCACGCAATCGCTCAGCTCCAGGTCTTCGTAGCTGCAGGGCGGGGCGTCGGCACCCAGGCTGCGCTTGTAGCCGACCACCGCCGATGACATGCACAGGCGCGAATTGCTGTCGATGTTGTTGGTGCCTACCAGGGCACGCGCCAGCTTGTTGAAGGCGTAGTAGTCCTCGGTCAACAGTTGCCCGGAAATGTAGAACGCCACGCTGTCCGGGCCATGTTCGGCAATGGTCGCGGCAAACACGCTGGTGGCGTGATCGAGGGCGGTATCCCAATCGGTGCGGTGGCGGGCCAGGCTTTTACCGAGGCGCAGTTCGGGGTACAACGCCCGCGCCGTCAAGTCGCCGGTCAGGTGCAGGGTCGAACCCTTGCTGCACAGTTTGCCGAAATTGGCCGGGTGCGCCGGGTCGCCGCTGACGCCGAGGATGTGCTCGCCGTCGTGCTCGATCAGCACCCCGCAGCCGACCCCGCAGTAACAGCAGGTGGACGCAGTGATCTGGCGGTCCATCAGCCTGCATCCCGCAGGGCCAGCATCACCCGGCCATTTTCCACCCGGGCGAGATGGTGATGGGCACAGCCGATGTCCGGGGCCAGGGCTTCGCCGCTTTCCAGGTCGATTTGCCAGTTGTGCAGCGGGCAGGCCACGCGCTTACCGTAGACCAGACCTTGGGACAACGGGCCGCCCTTGTGCGGGCAGCGGTCGTCGAGGGCGAACACTTCGTCGTCGCTGGTACGGAAAATCGCGATGTCTCCCTTTGGCCCGGCGATGATCCGCGAGCCCAGGGCATTGATCTCTTCCAGTGCACAGATATCCAGCCAGTTCATGCCAGCACCTCCAGGTTTTTCACGGGGATGACGTCGAATTCTTTTTTCAGCTGGGGCTGTTCCAGGCGTTCCTTCCACGGGTCCTGTTCGAACGACAGGGAGAACTGCAGGCGATCGTTGAGCGCCTTGCGCTGCTCCGGATCTTCCAGCACGGCTTTCTTGATGTGTTCCATGCCGACCCGTTGCAGGTAGTGCACGGTGCGTTCGAGGTAGAAGGCTTCTTCGCGATAGAGCTGCAGGAATGCACCGTTGTATTCGCGCACTTCTTCGGCGGTTTTCAGTTTGACGAAGAATTCCGCGACTTCGGTCTTGATCCCGCCGTTGCCACCGATGTACATCTCCCAGCCGGAGTCCACACCGATAATTCCCACATCCTTGATACCGGCTTCCGAGCAGTTGCGCGGGCAACCGGAGACAGCCAGCTTCACCTTGTGTGGCGACCACATGTTGAACAGGTCATGTTCCAGTTCAATGCCCAGCTGTGTGGAGTTCTGGGTGCCAAAGCGGCAGAACTCGCTGCCGACGCAGGTTTTCACCGTGCGGATGGATTTGCCATAGGCGTGGCCGGACGGCATGTCCAGGTCTTTCCACACCCCCGGCAGGTCTTGCTTGCGAATACCCAGCAAGTCGATGCGCTGGCCACCGGTGACCTTGACCATCGGCACGTTGTACTTGTCGGCGACGTCGGCAATGCGCCGCAGCTCTGAAGGATTGGTCACACCGCCCCACATCCGCGGGACTACAGAGTAGGTGCCGTCTTTCTGAATATTGGCGTGGGCGCGTTCATTGATCAGGCGCGATTGCGGATCATCCTTGGCTTCTCCTGGCCAGGTGGAGATCAGGTAGTAGTTGAGCGCCGGGCGGCAGGTGGCGCAGCCGTTGGGTGTGCGCCAGTTCAGGTAGCTCATGGTGCCGGCGATGGTCAGCAGGTGCTGCTCGCGGATGGCCTGGCGGATTTGCCCGTGGTTGAGATCGCTGCAGCCGCAGATGGACTTTTCGCTTTTCGGTTTGACGTCCGCCGCGCCGCCCACGGTGTTGATCAGGATCTGTTCGACGAGGCCGGCGCAGGAACCGCAGGAGCTGGCAGCCTTGGTGTGTTTCTTGACGTCGTCGACACTGAACAGCCCGTGCTCCTGGATCGCCTTGACGATGGTGCCCTTGCACACACCGTTGCAGCCGCAGACTTCGGCGTTGTCGGCCATGCTCATGGCTTTGTCCTGGCCCTGATGTCCTACGTCGCCAAGCGCATTTTCACCGAACATCAAGTGATCGCGGATCTCACTGATGGCGTGATTCTCACGGATCTGCCTGAAATACCAGCCGCCGTCTGCCGTATCGCCGTACAGGCAGGCGCCCACCAGCACGTCATCCTTGATCACCAGTTTTTTGTAGACGCCGCCAATCGGGTCCGAGAGGGTAATGGTCTCGGTGCCTTCACCGCCCATGAAGTCGCCGGCGGAAAACAGGTCGATACCGGTAACCTTCAATTTGGTCGAGGTCACCGAACCCTTGTAGGTGGCAAAACCCAGTTGGGCCAGGTGGTTGGCGCAGACTTTGGCCTGTTCGAACAGCGGCGCCACCAAACCATAGGCGATACCGCGGTGGCTGGCACACTCGCCGATGGCATAGATCCGTGGGTCGTAGGTTTGCATTGTGTCGTTGACCAGAATCCCGCGGCTGCACGGAATGCCGGATTTCTCCGCCAATTCGGTATTGGGGCGAATGCCGGCGGCCATCACTACCAGGTCAGCGGGAATGATGTCGCCGTTCTTGAATTGCACCGAACCGACCCGGCCGTTGCCAGCGTCGTGCAAGGCCTGGGTCTGCTCGCACAGGCGAAAGTGCAGGCCGCGAGATTCCAGCGCGGTTTGCAGCAACTGGCCGCTGGTCTTGTCCAGTTGCCGCTCCAGCAACCACTCGCCGATATGCACCACGGTGACGTGCATGCCCCGCAGCATCAGGCCGTTGGCGGCCTCCAGGCCGAGCAGACCGCCGCCGATCACCACGGCGTGCCGGTGGGTTTTCGCGGTGTCGATCATGGCCTGGGTGTCGGCGATGTCGCGGTAGCCGATCACGCCGTCTAGGGTATTGCCGGGAATCGGCAGGATGAAAGGCGTCGAGCCGGTGGCGATCAGCAGGCGATCGTATTCGGCTTCGCTGCCGTCTTCGGCAATGACCCGGCGCTTGACCCGGTCGATCTCCACCACCTTACGGTTGAGCAGCAGCTTGATGTTGTTTTCCAGGTACCAGTCCAGGTCGTTGAGCACGATTTCTTCGAAGGTCTGTTCGCCCGCCAGCACCGGCGACAGCAGGATGCGGTTGTAGTTGGTGTGCGGTTCGGCACCGAAGACCGTGATGTCGTACAGCTCCGTGCTCAGTTTGAGCAGCTCTTCCAGGGTCCGGACCCCTGCCATGCCGTTGCCGATCATCACCAGTTTTAGTTTTTTCATCAGGTTCTCCGGGGAGCTCGGGCCTGCCTCATCAGTGGCAGGCCATGCTCGACAAATTTTGCGCAAACAAAAAAAGGCGTCCCGCTAGTTGCCTAGCGAGGACGCCTTTGTCCTGGTCCCGTTCTCTCGGGAAGTGCAACCTTCGTCGTTGAAGCCTGCGCTGTATGTCTGTTGAAAGAGGTAATGCAGTGGTTATGCCAAGTCGCTCAAATCCCGTGTTTGTTGGCATTTTCCCCGTTCACAAGGGCAGAACCGTGAGGGAGTGCACCGATTCAAGGCGCTTTGCCCGCTAATGGAGCGCAACCATCAGCAGCACCAGATTGAGCAGCAACGATACCAGCGCCAATGTTCGCCAGACTTTCAGCGGTTCGCGCTCCAGCAAAGGCCTGGGGCGCACGCTCAAGCTGTGGCGCTCGCCCTGTTCGATCAGTAGCAGCCATTCTTCCGCTGTTTCGAAACGCTGGTCGGGGGCCGCCGCCACGGCGCGCTCCAGGCTATGGGCGATCCAGTCCGGCAGGTCGGGCCGGTAGCGGCTGGCGTTGACCGGGAGGCCAAACCTCGGGCGCTGGAAGGCTTCGATTTCGCCATAGGGGTAATGCCCGGTGAGCAGGAAATACAGGGTTACTCCGACGGCGTACAAGTCCTGCTGTGGCGTCGGTACTTCGCCGCGAAAGGCTTCGGGTGCGATGTAACTGGGTGTACCCGGCAGCGCCCAGGGCAGATCTTGCGAAAGCCCGGGGCAGTAGGCGAGGCCAAAATCCAGCAGGCGCAACTCACCATCGTCCCCCAGCAGCAGGTTTTCCGGTTTGATATCGCGATGCAGGATCTGCCGTCGATGCAACAGGCCGACCGCTCGCAGCAAGCGTTCGGCGATGTCTTGCCACTGGGGCAGCGGCAGCGGCCCGCCTTGCTCATGTCGTTGGGCCAGGGTAACGCCCGAATATTCACGCATCACGTAGTACAAATGCTGACGCTGACTGGCGGAGTGGACTTCAGGAAAATGTCGACCGGCCACGCGTTTGAGAAACCATTCTTCCGACAGTAACGCTTGCCCGGCCTGATGATCGTCGTGCAGGCGACCGGGCAGGGTTTTCAACAGCCAGGGTTGTTGCTGGCTGTCGCGAACGCGATAAAGCAGCGATTGCTGGCTCTGTGCGACGATCCCCTCGACCTGCCAGCCCTCGAACGCCTGACCCGGTTTCAGGGCAGGCGGCAGTGGCCATTGCTGTAAGTGCATCAACGCATCGCCAATGCTCGCTTCGCCGAGGGCATCGACCCGCACCAGCATGGCGCTGGCGTTGTCCTGGCTGCCCGCCAGGTGCGCAGCATTGACCAGGGTGTTCGCAGCGCTGTGCAAGTCCGGTTGATCGCGCAGGATCGCGGCAATGGCGGTATCGCCCAGGACGGCCCAGACGCCGTCGCTGAGCAGGACGAAGCATTCATCGGGGCGCAACTCACCGTCGAGAAAATCCAGCACCAGGTGTTGATCGAGCCCCAGCGCCCGTTTCAGCACATGCTGCATGCCCGGCTGGTCCCAGACATGATCCTCGCTGATTCGCTGCAATTGGTCGGCATGCCAGCGATACACCCGACAATCGCCGACATGGGCCAGGGTAAAACGCCGGCCGCGCAGGACCAGCGCACTCAGGGTGGTCAGCAGCGGTTGTCCGCCGCCATTGGCCTGTAACCAGCGGTTCTGCGCCAGCAGCAGGCGATCGAGTGCCTGTGCGGCGCTCCAGGTTTCCGGCGTGGCGTAGTAATCCAGCGCCAGGGCCTGCAGCGTCGAACGGGCAGCCAGACCGCCATCGACGCATTGGCTGACACCGTCGGCAATCGCGAACAGATAACCCTTGCTCGCGGCCAGCGCCGGAGCCGGCGTGACCAGGCGCAGGGCATCCTGGTTTTCCTCGCGAGGACCGATGGCGCTGGCTTCGGCGAAACTCAGTTGCAGGCTCATCGGGGCGTCAGACTCGCGCTGCCGTCACGGCGGCCGAACCCCAGGTGGTTCTCCAGCGACGTTTTACGCCGTGCAGACCGAACCAGGCCAGAACGCCGAGGCTGGCGAACAACCACAGTGCCAGTTGATAGCTGCCGGTGCTTTGCTTGATCGCGCCCATGCCGGCCGCGAGGGCAAAGCCACCGATACCGCCGGCCATGCCGATCAGGCCGGTCATCACGCCGATTTCCCGGCGAAAACGCTGGGGCACCAATTGGAATACCGCGCCATTGCCTGCGCCCAGACCGAGCATGGTGCAGACGAAAAGTGCCAGTGCGGCGTAGGAACTCGGCAGATTGAAGCCGACCACGGCAATGCAGATCGCCGCGACGGTGTACATCGCCAGCAGAGTCCGAATGCCGCCGAACCGGTCAGCCAGCGCGCCACCCAAGGGGCGCATCAGGCTGCCGCCGAACACGCAGGCTGCGGTGTAGTAGCCGGCGGTCACCGGGCTCAAGCCGTACTGGTCGTTGAAATAACCGGGCAGGGCACTGGCCAGACCGATGAAGCCGCCGAATGTCACGCTGTAGAAAAACATGAACCACCAGCTGTCACGATCGCCCAAGGCCTTGAAGTAGTCGGCCATGGATTTGGCTTTTGGCCGCTCGGGGGCATTGCGGGCCAGCCAGGCGAAGACGATCAGGGTCAGAATCAGCGGAATCAGGGCGAAACCGAACACGTTGCTCCAGCCAACCGCCGCCGCCAGCACCGGGGCGATCAATGCGGCGAGCACCGTGCCCGAGTTCCCCGCGCCGGCAATGCCCATGGCCTTGCCTTGATGCTGCGGCGGATACCACTGCGAGGCCAGGGGCAGGGCGACGGCGAACGAAGCGCCGGCCATGCCGAGGAACAGGCCCAGCAGCAACGCCTGCTCGTAGCTGTGGATCCCGAGTTTCCAGGCGCCGAACAGCGCGCAGATCACGATGACCTGACCGATCAGGCCGGCGGTTTTGGGCGACAGGCGATCAGCCAGCATCCCCATCACGAAGCGCAACACCGCCCCGGCCAGAATCGGCGTGGCGACCACCAGCCCTCGTTGCTGCGTCGTCAGGTGCAGGTCGGCGGCGATCTGTACTGCCAAAGGACCGAGCAGGTACCAGACCATGAAGCTCAGGTCGAAATAGAGGAAGGCTGCGAACAATGTGGGTGTATGGCCGGATTTCCAGAAGCTTGAATTCATTGCGCACCTCAGCTGTGAAGAGTCTCGAAAGGAGTCATGAGCTTGCAGGTGGGGCGCCGATACGGCCGCACCACCGGCCCCGTGCTGTGGGGCCAAAACGAAAAAACGCCGCTACCCGATCCGCCAAGGGCAAATGAGGTGAGCGACGTCTTTGTCGTAGGTGGGGCAACCGCCGTTGGTTACCTGTGGTGATTACTTAGCGAGATCTGTGCCAACACTCGAAATCGAGCGGCCATTCGCGAGCAGGCTCGCTCCCACAAGGGAATGGCGTCGAACACAAACCACCTGTGGGAGCGAGCCTGCTCGCGATGGCGCCCTTACAAGCGCCACTGGACTTCAGCCGAGCAACTCGCTCATGGCAATAATCTGCTCCGCCACTTGAATCAGCTTCTGCTGGCGGCTCATCGCCTGGCGGCGCATCAGTGTGTAGGCCTCTTCCTCGTTGCAGTCCTTCATTTTCATCAGCAGTCCCTTGGCCAGTTCAATGCGCTTGCGCTCGGCCAATTGCTGGTCGCGGGCATGCAGTTGGGCACGCAAGGCCTGATCGCTTTCGAAACGTGCCATGGCCACATCGAGAATCGGCTGCAGGCGTTGTGCGTGAATGCCTTCGACGATGTAGGCGCTGACACCGGACTTGATCGCCTGTCGCATCACATCGGGGTCGTGTTCGTCTGTGAACATCACAATCGGTCGTGGCTGGTCGCGAGTCACCAGCACCACTTGTTCCATGACATCGCGGCCCGGTGACTCGGTATCGATCAGAATCACATCCGGACGCACCGTTTCGACGCGTTCGGGCAGGTCGATGGTCAGGCCGGATTCATCGATCACTTCGAATCCGGCCTCGGTCAGGGCGGCCTTCAGGCGCCCGACTTTTTTAGCGGTGTCGTTGATCAGCAGGATACGCAGCATGTTCATGGTCTCCTGTCAGCGGCTGGCGGATCGGTGCGAGCTGTCGCTCATGGCGTGCAGTTTGAAACTGCGGGCATAACCGGCCGGGTCCGAACCGTCCCAGGTCTTGCCGTCGATCAACTGACTGCTGCGCATCTCCTTGCCCCGTGCCGCGACCCCTACAGCGCTGGCCGCTTCACGATACAAGTCTAGTTGCTGGACTTGACGGGCCACGGCGAGGTAATCCGGGTCGTCGCGCAACAAACCCCAGCGACGGAACTGGGTCATGAACCACATGCCATCGGACAGGTACGGCAGATTGACCTCGCCTTCACCGTGGAAGCGCAGGGCGTGTGGGTCTTGCCAGCGATTGCCCAGACCATCGACATAATCGCCCAGCAGGCGCGGCTCGATGCACTCCAGCGGCGAATCGAGGTATTGCGCTGCACTGAGCAATTGCGCGGTGCTGCGACGATTTTCGCTGCTTTCTTCGATGAAGCGACTGGCCTCCAGAATCGCCATCACCAACGCGCGGGCAGTGTTGGGGTATTGCTCGACGAAGGCGCGGGTGCAGGCCAGGACCTTTTCCGGATGATCGGGCCAGATGGTCTGGGTCGTGGCCAAGGTGAAGCCGAGGTCCTGTTGCACGGCGCTGGCGGACCAGGGTTCGCCGACGCAGAGCCCGTCGATGCGCCCGGCCCGCAGGTGCGCGACCATTTGCGGCGGCGGCACCACCACGCTGTCGACCTCCAGGAGCGGGTGAATGCCCTGGCTGGCGAGCCAGTAATACAGCCACATGGCGTGGGTGCCGGTTGGAAACGTCTGGGCGAAGGTGAATTTTGAGCGAGTTTGGTGCACGTGCCGTTCCAGTGCTTCAGGACTGGTCACTCCAAGCGCTTGCAAACCTCGGGACAGGTTGATGCTCTGGCCGTTCTGATTCAGGCCCATCAGCACGGCCATGTCGGTCGCGGCCACGCCACCGATGCCCAGGTGAACGGCGTAAACCAGACCGTAGAGGCTGTGGGCGGCATCGAGTTCGCCGCTGACCAGTTTGTCCCGCAGGTTGGCCCAGGACGACTGACGCTTGAGGTTCAGGGTCAAGCCATGGGGTTGGGCGAAGCCCTGGGTGGCGGCGACAACCACCGAGGCGCAGTCGCTCAGAGCCATGAAGCCGAGATTGATTTCGGTTTTTTCCGGGGCATCGCTGCCATTGACCCAGGCCAGAGGGCCGGCTGATGGTTCGTTCATCGCGTGTTCACCTTGCAAAAAAAACGTCGTCCCGAGTTCTTGCATGAGCAGGTCGGGGACGACGCCATTGTCTTTGCACACATTCGGTCGTTGGCATGGGTGCTGGTGCCCAGAGTGGTGCAAGGCATATGCCATTATCCGTTGATTTGATCACGCGCCTCGCTTGCCACCCCGTTGCCCGGCTATAATCGCCGCCTCAATTCGCCGCCAATCGAGTCAAATCCGCCCATGTACACCCTGGCCCGTCAGCTGTTGTTCAAACTCTCCCCGGAAACCTCCCACGATCTGTCCCTGGACCTGATCGGCGCGGGCGGGCGTCTTGGGCTCAACGGCTTGCTGTGCAAGGCCCCGGCGAAGACGCCGGTGAATGTCATGGGCCTGGACTTCCCGAATCCGGTGGGGCTGGCCGCCGGCCTGGACAAGAACGGCGCGGCCATCGATGGTTTCGCCCAACTGGGTTTCGGTTTTGTCGAAATCGGCACCATCACGCCGCGTCCGCAGCCGGGCAACCCGAAGCCGCGCCTGTTCCGTCTGCCGGAAGCCGAGGCGATCATCAATCGCATGGGGTTCAACAACCTCGGCGTCGATCACCTGCTGGCCCGCGTGGCGGCGGCCAAATACAAGGGCGTGCTGGGCATCAACATCGGCAAGAACTTCGATACGCCGGTCGAGCGTGCCGTGGACGACTACCTGATCTGCCTGGACAAGGTCTACGCCCACGCCAGCTATGTGACGGTCAACGTCAGCTCGCCGAACACGCCGGGCCTGCGCAGCCTGCAATTCGGTGACTCGCTCAAGCAGTTGCTGGCCGATCTGGCCGAGCGCCGCGCGGAACTGGCATTGCGTCATGGCAAACATGTACCGCTGGCGATCAAGATCGCGCCGGACATGAGCGACGAAGAAACCGCACAAGTTGCGCAAGCGCTGATCGAAACCGGGATGGATGCGGTCATTGCGACTAACACCACCCTGAGCCGTGTAGGCGTCGAAGGCATGGAGCACGGCGAAGAAGCCGGTGGTCTGTCCGGCGCGCCGGTTCGCGACAAGAGCACCCACACCGTGAAAGTGCTGGCATCGGAGCTGGGTGGTCGGCTGCCGATCATCGCTGCCGGCGGTATTACCGAAGGCAAGCACGCAGCGGAGAAAATCACCGCGGGCGCGAGCCTGGTGCAGATCTACTCGGGCTTCATCTACAAAGGCCCGGCGCTGATTCGTGAATCCGTAGACGCAATCGCAGCACTACGCTAGCGAGCTTTTGTGGCGAGGGGGCTTGCCCCCGTTCGGCTGCGAAGCAGCCGCAATTCCGGCCACTGTGTTTTACCGGTGTCACCGAGTCGATTGGTTTCGGGGCCGCTTCGCGACCCAACGGGGGCAAGCCCCCTCGCCACAAGGGTATCGTCGCTGAATGTGAAGCAGGTATAAAAAAGGGCCCCTTTAAAGGAGCCCCTGGGCCGGAGCCCGCCGTCCGGATGGGACGTGCATGGTTAATTCAGTACAAATCAGATTGTCGTGTCGGAGTGTTCTGCCCTGTAATTAGCCGACGGCGTGAAGTTCGTTGAGTCTGTGGATTCCCGCAGTGCCGGTCATACCGTCCCAGTTGTCGCCGCGTCCTTCTCGCCAGCCGTTAATCCAGGCTTGACGTACCGACGGTAGAGTAAATGGGCAAAGCTCACGGGATTTACCACCAACGCCATATTGATATCCGCGCAAAAATGCTCTTTCCAACGGATCACGCTTAAGTCTTCTCATAGGGTGTTGCCCTCACTTGTTGACTGTATTTATCGCGTCGACCTCTATTGAGGTCTGGCAGAAAAACTCTGCCGTTGGGGGCTCGTTGCCGGCGTGACGAGCCAAGGTGTTGGCGTCATTGCGGCGCCAACCTGTATTGAGTTCTAACCAATGCGTCACATCGAGGGAATGATCGTTTTGTCATAAGGACGTAACCGTTCATGTGCTAACGCCATAAGTAACAGAGCGTTTGTAGCGTATTTATTGGCCAAACCCCGGTATGATCGGCTCTGCGCTGGATGATGGGCTTAATCCTTTAGTGAGAATGGCTCCCGTTGCCGGGAAGCACTATTCGACGAAGGGTCGACTTATGACATTTTGTTGCATCAACTTTTTTATCTGTCCTTGCATCTAAGCTCATTTAACCCGAGCAGCAGGGGTGGAACGGCACACCTTCGTGCCACGCGGGCGCTCTTCGAGAAAAGTGCCTGATTGAAAACCGGACCGGCAATGCGTTGCCCGGTCACTTAGCTAAAGGTTCTGGAATTCCCATGTCCGATCGTTTCGAACTCTTCCTCACTTGCCCAAAAGGCCTTGAAGGCCTGCTCATCGAGGAAGCCGTCGGGCTTGGCCTTGAGGAAGCGCGGGAGCACACCTCTGCCGTACGCGGCATGGCCACCATGGAAACCGCTTATCGCCTGTGCCTGTGGTCACGCCTGGCCAACCGCGTGCTGCTGGTGCTCAAGCGTTTCCAAATGAAGGACGCCGAAGACCTGTACCACGGCGTGCTGGACATCGAGTGGCAAGACCACATGCTCAATGACGGCACCCTGGCCGTCGAATTCAGCGGCCATGGCTCAGGTATCGACAACACCCACTTCGGCGCGCTGAAGGTCAAGGATGCCATCGTCGACAAACTGCGCACCCCGCAAGGCGACCGTCCGTCCATCGACAAGCTCAACCCGGACCTGCGCATTCACCTGCGTCTGGATCGTGGCGAAGCCATTCTGTCCCTTGACCTGTCCGGTCACAGCCTGCACCAGCGCGGCTATCGCTTGCAGCAAGGTGCGGCGCCGCTCAAGGAAAACCTCGCGGCCGCCATCCTTATCCGTTCCGGCTGGCCCCGTATCGCGGCCGAAGGCGGCGCTCTGGCCGACCCGATGTGCGGCGTCGGCACGTTCCTGGTGGAAGCCGCCATGATCGCTGCCGACATGGCGCCGAACCTGCGTCGCGAGCAGTGGGGCTTCACCGCCTGGCTCGGTCACGTACCGGCGCTGTGGAAAAAACTCCACGAAGAAGCCACCGAACGCGCCGCGGCCGGCCTGGCCAAGCCGCCGCTGTGGATTCGCGGTTACGAAGCCGACCCGCGCCTGATTCAACCGGGCCGCAACAACGTCGAACGTGCTGGCCTCAGTGAGTGGATCAAGATCTACCAGGGCGAAGTCGCGACCTTCGAGCCGCGTCCGGACCAGAACCAGAAAGGCCTGGTGATCTGCAACCCACCATACGGCGAGCGTCTGGGCGACGAGGCGAGCCTGCTCTACCTCTACCAGAACCTTGGCGAACGCCTGCGTCAGGCTTGCCTCAACTGGGAAGCCGCGGTGTTCACCGGCGCCCCGGACCTGGGCAAGCGCATGGGCATCCGCAGCCACAAGCAGTATTCGTTCTGGAACGGCGCCTTGCCGTGCAAGCTGTTGCTGATCAAGGTGTTGCCGGATCAATTCGTCACCGGCGAGCGTCGTACTCCGGAGCAGCGCCAGGTCGAGCGCGAGCAAGCCGCCTACGATCAGGCGCCGAACGAACCGCAGGAACGCAAGTTCAACAAAAACGGCAACCCGATCAAACCGGCGCCGGCACCGGCTCCAGTGGTCGAGCAGCCGCGCCTGAGCGAAGGCGGGCAGATGTTCGCCAACCGCCTGCAAAAGAACCTCAAGGCCCTGGGCAAGTGGGTCAAGCGTGAAGGCATCGACTGCTACCGCGTGTACGATGCCGACATGCCGGAATACTCCATGGCCATCGACCTGTATCACGATTGGGTACATGTCCAGGAGTACGTCGCGCCGAAATCAATCGATCCGGAAAAGGCTTCGGCCCGCATGTTCGATGCCCTGGCAGCCATCCCGCAGGCGTTGAACATCGACAAGAGCCGTGTGGTGGTCAAGCGCCGCGAGCGCCAGAGCGGCACCAAGCAGTACGAGCGCCAGGCGGCACAGGGCAAGTTCGTCGAGGTCAATGAGGGTGGCGTGAAGCTGCTGGTGAACCTCACCGACTACCTCGACACCGGTCTGTTCCTCGACCACCGGCCGATGCGCATGCGTATCCAGAAAGAGGCGGCCGGCAAGCGCTTCCTCAATCTGTTCTGCTACACCGCGACGGCCAGTGTGCATGCGGCCAAGGGCGGCGCGCGCAGTACCACCAGTGTCGATCTGTCGAAAACCTATCTGGACTGGGCGCGTCGCAACCTGTCGTTGAACGGTTTCTCCGACAAGAACCGCCTGGAGCAGGGTGATGTGATGGCGTGGCTCGAAGCCAGTCGTGACGAGTACGACATGATCTTCATCGACCCGCCGACGTTCTCCAACTCCAAGCGCATGGAAGGTGTCTTCGACGTGCAGCGCGACCAGGTGCAACTGATCGACCTGGCCATGGCGCGACTGGCTCCCGGCGGCGTGTTGTACTTCTCCAACAACTTCCGCAAGTTTGAACTGGAAGCCAATCTCGGCGAGCGTTATGCAGTCGAGGAGA
>NZ_JBXAOQ010000008.1:0-185014 GCF_058802985.1 Pseudomonas sp. GW822-FHT01E03 | reverse complement strand
TCACCGCCCAGACCATCGACCCGGATTTTGCCCGCAACGCCAAGATCCATCGCGCCTGGAAAATCACGGCTCGTTGAATCGTGGATCCACCTGTAGGAGCGAGCCTGCTCGCGATGGTCGACAACGATAACGCGTGCTTTCTGAATGCACGCGGTGTTCTTGAGTCCATCGCGAGCAAGCTCGCTCCTACAGTGCTTCGGCGAGCGTTATGCAGTCGAGGAGATCACCGCCCAGACCATCGACCCGGATTTTGCCCGCAACGCCAAGATCCATCGCGCCTGGAAAATCACGGCTCGTTGATAGCTGTGCTGATTCACTGTAGGAGCGAGCCTGCTCGCGATGAACCCGAAAGCGCCGCGTGTATTCAGAAAGCACGCGTTATCGTTATCGACCATCGCGAGCAAGCTCGCTCCTACAGGGTTTCAGTGCTGGTCAAATTAGTGGCTAATAGCTATAACTCAGTTCATGGCCAAAGGGCTTCTCCGCACCTGGCGTTTTGAGTTTGCGTTTTATGTCGTTGCACGCCGTGCGCCCCAGGATCCTGGGAATAATCAGCGAAGATGCCTCGGCCTGGTTGGTCGCGCTGCTGGTATTGCTGGTTGGCGGGGTGCTCACCGGGTTGCTGGCGTGGTCGACGCTGAATCTGTTTCACCATCAATTGCGGCAACGTTTCCAACTGCTGGCCAGTGAACGTTACAGCCGTATCGAAGAGCGTTTCGAAGATCAGGAGCAGCGCCTCGACGGCCTGCGCCGGTTTTTCGCCAATTCCGATTCGGTGTCCCGAGCGGAATTCGACGGCTACACCCAACCTTTGCTGCTGCGAACCCAAGCGTATTCCTATGCCCAGCGGGTCACTCGTGACGAGCGGGTGGCGTTCGAGCGTCGGGTGCGAGACGAGGGCTTGAACAGCTTCACCCTGAGAGAGCTCAACGCCGACGGCCAACTGCAACTGGCCGGCGAGCGAGATGAGTACGTGGCGGTGCTGTACAGCCAGACGCAAAGCAAACTCGGTGCTCCCCTCGGTTACGACTTGCTGGCCCAGCCACTGCGGCGTGCCACGCTCGCTCGGGCCGATCAGCGTGGCGGTATGGCGGTATCACAACCGATGCATCTGGTGAGTATCGAACCGGCTTATGCCCGAGGCGTGCTGCTGGTCGCGCCGCTCATGCAGCGCAACAGTCAGGACCGCAAATCCACGAAGCCCTACGGTTATGTCATGGCCGTGATCAGCATGCGCCAGTTGTTGGCGGACGGACTGCCGGACGCCAGCCATGACTATCTCTCGGTGCGCATCCTCGATTTGTCGATCGATGACCAGCACGAGGTGCTGTTCGAATCACCCAACCCGCCGGCCATCAGCGAGCTGTCGGCCACGCGCCTGTTGCGCATGGCCGACCATGACTATCAAGTCGATATCCAGCCCAGCGATGCGTTCGTGAAGGCCAATCATTCCTCCGTGACCAGTGTGGTGGTGTTGGGTGGAATGCTCAGCGTGATGCTCAGTGCCTTGCTGTATGTGTTGGTCAGCCAGCGGCAGCGGGCGTTGAAAATGGTCGAGCAACGCACCCAGGAGCTACGGGATCGAGAGCAGGAGCTGCGCGGCACCCATGGTCAGTTGCGTGGTGTGCTGAATGCCGCCACCCAAGTCGCGATCATCGCCACCGACCTGCGCGGTGTCATCAGTACCTTCAACGCCGGTGCTGAGCAGATGCTTGGCTATACCAGTGCCGAGGTGGTGGGGCATATGACCCTGGAGAGCCTGCACCTGCCCCGGGAGCTGGTCGCTCGCTCGGCAGAGTTGAGCGCACGCTATGGTAAACCGGTGCCGACCTGCCAGGCGATGCTGGTCGAAGGCGACGCGCAGGGCAGCCACGAGGCGCGGGAGTGGACGCTGGTACGTGGCGATGGCAGCCATTTGATCGTCAACATGCTCGCCACGCCAGTGCTCGACGAGCAAGGCCTGTGGGTCGGGCACCTGGCGGTGTGCATCGACATCACCGAACGCAAGCGGGTCCATGAGGCGCTCGCGGCGCGGGATCTGTTGTTGAAGAAACTCAGCGCCCACGTGCCCGGTGGCATCTACCAGTTCAAGATGGAGTTCGACGGGCGTTTCAGCGTGATCTACGCCAGCGACGGCATTCGCGAGATCTACGAGCTGGAACCTGACGTGCTGCTGCTCAATGCCGAAGCGATCTTCACCCGGATTCACCCCCAGGACAGCACCCGTGTCCGTGCCTCGATCCGTGCCTCGGCCGACACCCTCAGCCCCTGGCGCGAGGAATACCGCGTGCAATTGCCGCAACGGGGTCTGCGTTGGGTGCGTGGCGAGGCCACGCCAGAGGAACTGCCCGGTGGCGGTGTGCTGTGGCACGGCTACATCTCGGACATTTCCGATAGGAAGCGGGTGGAAGAAGAGTTGCGCGCGTTGTCGGTCACCGATTCCCTGACCGGTATCCACAACCGGCGTTATTTCCAGGAGCGCTTGACCATCGAAATGGCCCGGGTGGAGCGTGGCGGTGGGGATCTGTCGGTGATCATGCTCGATATCGACCATTTCAAGCGCATCAATGACCTGCATGGTCATGCCATCGGTGATCGGGTGTTGCAGGCCGTGTGCCAACGGATCGGCCACCGGCTGCGTCGCACCGATGTGTTCTGCCGCTTGGGCGGTGAGGAGTTCATGGTGCTGTGCCCGGATATCAGCGGCGAACAGGCCTATATGTTGGCCCAGCAATTGTGGCAAGGCCTGCGCAGTTCACCCATTGAAGGTGTCGGTACGGTCACTGCCAGTTTCGGGATTGCCAGTTGGCGAGTCGGGGAGGGCGCCGATGCTTTGCTGTTGCGCGCGGATTCGGGGGTTTACGCGGCGAAGCAGGCAGGAAGGGATCGGGTAGAAGGGGAGATGAGTTAACCCGGGTTGTACGCAGACCCTGTGGGAGCGAGCTTGCTCGCGATAGCGGTTTTACATTCAACATTGATGCTGACTGTCATGCCGCCATCGCGAGCAAGCTCGCTCCCACAGTAGATCTCTGGAGCTTTCTAGATTCGGTTACAACACCGACGCCGTTTGCGGCGTTTTCGGTTGGCGGTACAGGTCCAGCAGCACCTGATCGAGCACTGACGAGGCGCCGAACGGGGCCTTGTCGTTGAGGATCGCCACCACCGCCCAGGTGTTGCCGTTGACGTCGCGACTGAAACCGGCGATCGCCCGCACGGTGTTCAGGGTGCCGGTCTTGACGTGGGCTTCACCGCGCATCGCAGTGGTCTTCAGGCGTTTGCGCATGGTGCCGTCGGTGCCGGCGATCGGCATCGAACTGATGTACTCGGCGGAATACGGACTGTGCCAGGCAGCTTCCAGCATCGAGGCCATTTCTCGGGCGCTGACACGCTCGGCACGGGACAGGCCGGAGCCGTTCTCCATCACCAGGTGCGGCGCGGTGATGCCCTTTTTCGCCAGCCACTGACGCACGACACGCTGGGCAGCCTTGGCGTCGTCACCATCGGCATCGGTGCGGAAACGTTGGCCCAGGCTCAGGAACAACTGCTGGGCCATGGTGTTGTTACTGTACTTGTTGATGTCGCGGATGATTTCCGCCAGGTCCGGCGAGAACGCCCGGGCCAGGACCTTGGCGTCTTTCGGTGTTGGCGCCAGCACATCCCTGCCCTGAATGCTGCCACCCAGCTCCTTCCAGATCGCGCGGACGGCGCCGGCGGTGTAGGTCGCGTGGTCGAGCAGCGACAGGTAAGTCTGTGAGCTGCAGCCTTCACCCAGTTGGCCGCCGACCGTCACGGTCACGCTGCCGTCGGCCTGTGCCACCGGGTTGTAGCGCACGCCACCGGTGCATTGCTTGGAGTTGAGGGCCTTGACCTGGTTGTCGATGCGGATGCTCGCAATCGGCGGCTCCACCGAGACCAGCACCTTGCCCGAGTCATTGCGCGCGACGAAGCGCAGCGCCTTGAGGTTGACCAGCAGCGAGTCGGGCTTGACCAGGAACGGCTTGTTATCGTCGTTGCCGTCGTCATTGAACTCCGGCAGTTGCGGTTGCACGAAGAAGGTTTTATCCAGC
This sequence comes from Pseudomonas sp. GW822-FHT01E03, assembly GCF_058802985.1. Lineage (NCBI taxonomy): Bacteria > Pseudomonadati > Pseudomonadota > Gammaproteobacteria > Pseudomonadales > Pseudomonadaceae > Pseudomonas > Pseudomonas sp. GW822-FHT01E03. The sequence goes on along the minus strand of NZ_JBXAOQ010000008.1, from coordinate 180,947 downwards.
ACCAGGTCGCCGGTGACCTGGGTCACGCCGTTGGCGCGCAGGTCGCGCATCAGCAGCCAGAGTTTTTCCATGTTCAGCTTCGGATCGCCGCCACCCTTGAGGTAGAGGTTGCCGTTGAGAATGCCGCCACTGAGGGTGCCGTCGGTGTAGAACTCGGTTTTCCACTGGTGGTTCGGGCCGAGCATTTCCAGCGCCGCGTAGGTGGTGACCAGTTTCATGGTCGATGCCGGGTTGACCGACACGTCGGCGTTGAACACCGTCGGGGTGCCGGGGCCGGTGAGGGGGATCATCACCAGCGACAGGGCGTTGTCCTGCAGCTTGCTGGCTTTCAGGGCTTTTTCAACGTTGGGCGACAACGCGGTATTGATTGGAGCGGCGGAAACGTGGAGGGCCAAGGGGAGAAGAAAACCGGCCAACAGCAAAGGACGCAAAGATTTGATCATCTGAAATAAAACCCTACAGCCGAGGGGGAAATATAAAGAGGGCATGGAGATAAATTCCCTCAATGGTCATGAAAGTGTCGGCATTATGCCCCAAGGTGTCACGGCTTGTGCCGTGCGCGAGCATCTTGATCGGCTATTTTTTTACCGACGGTAGGCGTGGTGGCCCAGAGAGTCAGGCAATCGGCGGCTTAAACTGCTAAAGTGCCGCCCGTTATTACTTAAGAGGATTGTTCCAATGGCGACTAACCGTTCCCAGCGTCTGCGCAAAAAACTGTGCGTCGATGAATTTCAAGAGCTGGGTTTCGAACTGAACCTGGATTTCAAAGAAGATTTGGCTGATGAAGCCATTGATGCTTTCCTCGACGCGTTCCTCAAAGAAGCCATGGAAGCCAACGGTCTGGGCTATGTTGGCGGCGACGACTACGGTCTGGTTTGCCTGCAGAAGCGTGGCTCGGTCAGCGCTGAACAGCGCGCTGCCGTTGAAGCCTGGCTCAAAGGCCGCACCGAGCTGACCAGCGTTGAAGTCAGCCCGCTGCTGGACGTCTGGTACCCGGAAAAGCCGATCAATCCGGTAGCTTGATGTTCTGAAAAAAACGGCGACCCAAGGGTCGCCGTTTTTTTTTGCTTTTTTTTTGCAGGAGCGAGCTTGCTCGCGATGAGCCTGAGAGCGCCGTGGGGTCTCAGGTTTCCAGTGTTATCGTTGACGACCATCGCGAGCAGGCTCGCTCCTCCAGTTCAGGATCAGCAGCGTCACCACCCCCGCGACAATCCCCCAGAACGCCGAACCGATGGAAAACAGCGTCAGCCCCGATGCCGTGACCATGAAGGTGATCAGCGCCGCTTCACGTTCCTTCACTTCGCTCATGGCGATGCTCAAGCCATTGATGATCGAGCCGAACAGTGCCAGCGCCGCAATCGACAGCACCAGTTCCTTGGGCAGCGCGGCAAACAATGCCGCGAGCGTCGCGCCGAACACGCCGGCAATCCCGTAGAAAATCCCGCACCAGACCGCCGCGGTGTAGCGCTTGTTGCGATCCTCATGGGCGTGGGGCCCGGTGCAGATCGCTGCGCTGATGGCCGCCAGGTTGATCCCGTGGGAACCGAACGGTGCCAACAGTAAACTGGCGATGCCGGTGGTGGTGATCAGCGGCGAGGCGGGTACCGTGTAACCATCGGCGCGCAATACGGCGATGCCGGGCATGTTTTGTGAGGTCATGGCGACGACAAACAGCGGGATGCCGATGCTGATGGTCGCGGCCAGGGAGAAATGCGGTGTGGTCCAGACCGGCGTGGCCACTTCCAGGTGGAAGTCGCTGAAGTCCAGTAACCCCATGAACCCTGACAATGCCGTGCCGATCAGCAATGCCGCCAACACCGCATAGCGCGGCGACAGGCGCTTGACCACCAGATAAGTGACGAACATCCCCAGTACCAGGGCAGTGCGGTGTTGCGCTGCGACGAAAATCTCGCTGCCGATCTTGAACAGGATCCCCGCCAGCAGGGCGGCGGCCAGGGATGCCGGAATCTTTTTCACCAGTCGTTCGAAGCTGCCGGTCAGCCCGCAAATCGTCACCAGCACCGCGCAGGTAATATAGGCACCAATGGCTTCGCCGTAGCTCACGCCGCCCAGGCTGGTGATCAGCAGCGCTGCGCCCGGGGTCGACCAGGCAATGGTGATCGGCGTGCGATAACGCAAGGACAGGCCGATGGAGCACACCGCCATGCCGATGGAAATCGCCCAGATCCACGAAGAAATCTGCCCGCTGCTCAGGCCCGCCGCTTGCCCGGCCTGGAACATCAGCACCAGGGAGCTGGTGTAGCCGGTCATCATGGCGATGAAGCCGGCGACGATGGCCGAGGGCGAGGTGTCGGCCAGCGGGCGGATTTGCGTGTGGGTGGCGTCGTTCATGACGGCGGTGTTCCTTTTACAGATGAAGATGTCCGCTGCAACACGAACTCTGTGGGAGCGAGCTCGCTCCCACAGGGATCGCGTTACAAGGGCGGATTCTGTGAACAAGCCTAAACTCAAAAGTAACCAGACGTTGCGATACAGCCGAGGCAACATTCAGCCGTACAGTCGTGTTGCCACCCTCCATTGTGTACAATCGCAGTGTTTTTTACGCGATACTTGCCAGCGACCCACTGTGCCGTATTACAGTCACGGTCAATTCGCCGCAGTTCTTCCGACTCGAGTGCCCATGAACGAACAGTTGCAACCCCTAAAGAAACAACCGCGAGCAGGCAAAGCCGGCCGCAGCGGTACCCAGGACGATATTGTCTACGCGCATATCTTCGAGGCCATCCTCGAGCAGCGTCTGGCGCCCGGCACCAAGTTGAGCGAAGAAGCGCTGGGGGAAATTTTCGGGGTCAGCCGCACCATCATTCGCCGCGCCTTGTCGCGCCTGGCCCATGAAGGCGTGGTGCTGCTGCGTCCGAATCGCGGCGCCGTGGTCGCCAGCCCGAGCGTCGAAGAAGCCCGTCAGGTGTTCATGGCCCGCCGTCTGGTCGAGCGTGCGATCACCGAATTGGCGGTTCAGCACGCTACCGCGGAGCAGATTGCCGAGTTGCGCCAGATGGTCAACGATGAACGCGACAGCTTCTCGCGCGGTGATCGCGGTGCCGGTATCCGTCTGTCGGGCGAGTTTCACCTGAAACTGGCCGAAGCGGCGAAGAACGCCCCGTTGATCAGCTTCCAGCGCAGCCTGGTGTCCCAGACGTCGCTGATCATCGCCCAGTACGAAAGCGGCAACCGTTCCCATTGCTCCTACGACGAGCACACCCAGTTGATCGACGCCATCGAAAAGCGCGACGCTGAACTGGCGGTGAACCTGATGATGCATCACATGGATCACATCGACAGCAAACTCAACCTCGATGAGGAAAGTGCGTCGGATGATCTGCATGCGGTGTTCTCGCATTTGCTGCAGACCAAGAAGCCTGGGCGTTCGCCCGCGAAAATCTGATCTGTGGGAGCGAGCTTGCTCGCGATGGTCGTTAACGATTACGCGGGAAGCCTGACATCCCGTGGCGCCCTCAGGTTCATCGCGAGCAAGCTCGCTCCTACAGGGCATAAAAAATCCCCCGGAATCTGACGATTGCGGGGGATTTTTTATGCCCGAAGAAATTTACCGCTGATGCACCAGATTCCCCGCTGCATAGGTCTGCTGCACAGTCCGGTCATCCCCCAGGGTCATCAACACAAACAATGTCTCGGCGATGTTATTGGCCTGCTTCAGGCGATAGCTCAGCAGCGGCGTGGCGTTGTAGTCCAGCACCAGGAAGTCGGCGTCGGTGCCCGGTTGCAGGTTGCCGATCTTGTCTTCCAGGCGCAATGCGCGGGCGCCGCCGAGGGTGGCCAGGTACAGCGACTTGAACGGGCTCAGGCGTGCACCTTGCAGTTGCATGACCTTGTAGGCTTCGTTGAGGGTTTGCAGCAGCGAGAAACTGGTGCCACCACCCACATCGGTGCCGATACCGACATTGAGCTTGTGCTTCTCGGCCATCGGCAGGTTGAACAGGCCGCTGCCGAGGAAGAAGTTCGAGGTCGGGCAGAACGAGATGGCCGAACCTGTTTCTGCCAGTCGCGCGCACTCGTCATCGCACAGGTGCACACCGTGGGCGAACACTGAGCGCTCGCCGAGCAACTGGTAGTGATCGTAGACGTCCAGGTAACCCTTGCGCTCCGGGAAAAGCGCCTTGACCCACTCGATTTCCTTGAGGTTTTCGCTGATGTGGGTCTGCATGTACAGATCCGGGTATTCGGTCAGCAGCTGGCCGGCCAGGGTTAGCTGTTCCGGGGTGCTGGTCGGTGCGAAGCGTGGGGTGACCGCGTAGTGCAGGCGACCCTTGCCGTGCCAGCGCTCGATCAGCGCCTTGCTTTCCACGTAGCTGGATTCGGCGGTGTCGATCAGGTAGTCCGGGGCGTTGCGGTCCATCATCACCTTGCCGGCGATCATCCGCAGGTCGAGCTGCTGGGCCGCTTCGAAGAACGAGTTCACCGATTGCGGGTGCACGCTGCCGAATACCAGCGCAGTGGTGGTGCCGTTGCGCAGCAGTTCCTTGATGAAAATGTCCGCGACCTGGTCGGCGTGGGCCTTGTCGGCGAACTGGCTTTCGCACGGGAAGGTGTAGGTGTTGAGCCAGTCCAGCAGTTGCTCGCCATAGGCGCCGACCATGCCGGTTTGCGGCAGGTGGATGTGGGTGTCGATGAAGCCGGGGGTGATCAGTGCATCCTGGTAGTGGGTGATTTCGACGTCAGCCGGCAGGGTCGGCAGCAGTTCGCTGGCGTGACCGAGGGCGCTGATCTGGCCGTTATCCACAACCAGCAAGCCGTCTTCGAAATACTCGTAGGAGGCTTCGATGCCAACGACGGCTGGGTCGGCGATGCTGTGCAGGATGGCGGCGCGGTAGGCTTTGCGAGTCAGAGGCATGAGAATTCTCAGTTGGAGGCTTGGCTGCGGCGTGAGGCAGGCAGCAGTTTGGCAATCGATCCGGCGCTGGAGGTTTGCTGGCCGAAGTTCGCGTTATAGGTGGCGATGATTTCGCCGGCGATGGAGATGGCGATTTCCACAGGCAGCTTGCCTTTGACTTCGCCGATGCCCATCGGGCAGCGCATGCGTTGCACGACGCTGTTGTCGAAACCGCGGTCGCGCAGGCGATGTTCGAACTTCACCCGTTTGGTCTTCGAACCGATCAGGCCGAAGTAGGCGAAGTCGTTGCGCTTGAGGATCGCAGCGGTCAGTTCGAGGTCGAGTTGATGGTTGTGGGTCATCACGATGTAGTAGCTGCCGGCCGGCAGATCATCGATTTCATCCACCGGTTCTTCGCTGACGATCTTGCGCACGCCATGGGGGATCTGCTCGGGGAATTCATCTTCCCGCGAATCGATCCAGCGCACCCGGCAGGGCAGGCTGGCCAGCAGTGGCACCAGTGCGCGGCCGACGTGGCCGGCACCGAACACGGCGATCTGCGCTTGAACCTGGCCCATCGGTTCGAACAGCAAAACGGTCGCGCCACCGCAGCACTGGCCGAGGCTGGCGCCTAGGCTGAAGCGCTCCAGATGGGTGTCCTGCTTGCCGCTGGCGAGCATCTCGCGAGCGATCTTCATGGCCTTGTATTCCAGGTGCCCGCCACCGATGGTGTCGAAGCTCTGGTTCGCGCTGATGACCATCTTCGAGCCAGCATTGCGCGGCGTCGAGCCGAGCTCTTCGATGATGGTAACCAGCACGCAGGGCTCACCCTGGTTTTGCAGGTCGGCGAGGGCGTCGATCCAGTTGTACATGTTCACCTCGACATCTGTGTGTCTGTTAGTCCGCCATCGCGAGCAAGCTCGCTCCCACATTGGATTTGTACAGGTCCATCAGTCAGCACATAACCCTGTGGGAGCGAGCTTGCTCGCGATAGCCGCACCTCGGTCCTAGAGCGAAGCCAACTCGGTCTCGGCCTCGACAGCCTTCGCCATCTTCAACTGGCGCATCTGCTCACAGCCCCACAACACTCGCTCCGGCGTCGCCGGGGCGTCGATTTTCGGTTGATGCCGGTAATCGCCCAGGCTCGCCACGGCGTCCTTGATCGCACACCACGAGGCGATGCCGAGCATGAACGGCGGCTCGCCCACGGCCTTGGAATGGAACACCGTGTCTTCGGGGTTCTTGCGGTTTTCCACCAGCTTCACCCGCAGGTCCAGCGGCATGTCCGCCACGGCCGGGATCTTGTAGCTGGCCGGGCCGTTGGTCATCAGCTTGCCCTTGTTGTTCCACACCAGCTCTTCCATGGTCAGCCAGCCCATGCCCTGGATGAAACCGCCCTCGACCTGACCGATGTCGATGGCCGGGTTCAGCGAGGCGCCGACGTCGTGGAGGATGTCGGTGCGCAGCATCTTGTATTCGCCGGTCAGAGTGTCGACCAGCACTTCGCAGCACGCTGCGCCAAAGGCGAAGTAGTAGAACGGACGGCCGCGAGCCTGGCTGCGGTCGTAGTAGATTTTCGGGGTCTTGTAGAAGCCGGTGCTCGACAGCGACACCTGGGCGAAATACGCCTGCTGGATCAGCGCTTCGAAGGTCAGGATGTGATCGCGAACCCGCACGTGGCCGTTGTGGAATTCCACGTCTTCTTCGCTGACCTTGTACTGGCGAGCCGCGAATTCCACCAGGCGTTGCTTGATGGTTTCGGCGGCGTTCTGCGCGGCCTTGCCGTTCAGGTCGGCGCCACTGGAAGCGGCGGTCGGCGAGGTGTTCGGTACTTTGTCGGTGTTGGTCGCGGTGATCTGCACGCGGTCCATTTCCACCTGGAACACTTCGGCCACGACTTGCGCGACCTTGGTGTTCAGGCCCTGGCCCATTTCGGTGCCACCGTGGTTCAGGTGGATGCTGCCGTCGGTGTAGACGTGCACCAGGGCACCGGCCTGGTTGAGGAAGCTGGCGGTGAAGGAAATACCGAATTTCACCGGGGTCAGCGCCAGGCCCTTTTTCAGGATCGGGCTGTTGGCGTTGTAGCGACGGATCGCTTCGCGGCGCTCGGCGTATTGGCTGCTTTCTTCCAGTTCCGCGGTCATCTCTTCGAGCATGTTGTGCTCGACGGTCTGGTAGTAGTGGGTGACGTTGCGCTCGGTCTTGCCGTAGTAGTTGGCCTTGCGCACCGCCAACGGATCAAGGGCCAAGTGACGGGCGATGGCATCCATCACTTCTTCGATGGCGACCATGCCTTGCGGGCCGCCGAAACCACGGTAGGCAGTGTTCGACGCGGTGTTGGTCTTGCAGCGGTGACCGTTGATGGTCGCATCGCCCAGGTAGTACGAGTTGTCCGAGTGGAACATCGCGCGGTCGACGATCGACGCCGACAGGTCAGGGGAGCAACCGCAGTTGCCGGCCAGTTCCAGGTTGATACCGTGCAGGCGGCCGGTGCTGTCGAAGCCCACGTCGTACTCGACATAGAACGGGTGACGCTTGCCGGTCATCAGCATGTCTTCGACCCGTGGCAGACGCATTTTGGTCGGCTGGCCGGTGAGATGCGCGATCACCGCGCACAGGCATGCAGGGCTGGCCGCCTGGGTTTCCTTGCCGCCGAAACCACCGCCCATGCGACGCATGTCGACGACGATCTTGTTCATCGACACGTCCAGCACTTCGGCCACCAGCTTCTGCACTTCGGTGGGGTTTTGCGTGGAGCAGTAGACGATCATGCCGCCGTCTTCGGTCGGCATCACCGAAGAGATCTGGGTTTCCAGGTAGAAGTGTTCCTGGCCACCAATGTGCAGCGTGCCCTGGATGCGATGTTCGGCAGTGGCCAGCGCCGTGGCCGAATCGCCGCGTTTGTGGGTGTGGCTGTCGAGTACGAAGTGGCGCTTGCGCAGGGCTTCGACCACGTCCAGCACAGGCTCCAGGTCTTCGTATTCGATGATCGCGGCCATCGCCGCCTTGCGCGCGGTTTCCAGGTCTTTCGCCGCCACGGCGATCACCGGTTGACCGACGAATTGCACGGTATCGATCGCCAGCAGCGGATCGCCCGGCAGCAACGGACCGATGTCCTTCAGGCCCGGCACGTCTTCGTGGGTGATGGCGATGCGCACGCCTTCAAAGGCGTAGCAGGGCGAAGTGTCGATGCTGATGATCCGGGCGTGGGCACGGTCCGACATGCGCGCATAAACGTGCAACTGGTTCGGAAACTCCAGGCGGTCGTCGATGTACTGCGCTTCACCGGCCACATGCTTGGCGGCGCTGTCGTGCTTGACGCTGCGGCCGACACCGGTGGTCAGGTCCTTGGCGAACAGTTCAGCCAATTCGGCTTGGGTCTTCTCTACGGCGTGATGATTAGACATAAGCGGTCACCCGAGTCTCGATGTGCGGTGTTTGCAGTTCGATGAAGTATTTGCGCAGCAGGTTCTGTGCGCTGAGCAGGCGATATTCCTTGCTGGCGCGGAAGTCCGAGAGCGGCGTGAAGTCTTCGCCCAGGGCAGCGCAGGCGCGTTCGACAGTGGCGTTGTTGAATGGCGAGCCGAGCAACGCGGCTTCGCAGGCAGCGGCGCGTTTCGGGATGGCGGCCATGCCGCCGAAGGCGACGCGGGCTTCAGCGACGACGCCGTTTTCCAGGCGAATGTTGAAGGCGGCGCAGACTGCCGAGATGTCATCGTCCAGGCGCTTGGAAACCTTGTAGGCACGGAACAGTTTTTCGACGCTGGCGCGGGGCACGATGATCTTCTCAATAAACTCGCTTTCCTGGCGCGCAGTGACACGGTAATCGATGAAGTAATCTTCCAGCGCCAGGGTACGGCGGGTTTCGCCTTTGCACAGCACGATTTGCGCGCCGAGGGCGATCAGCAGGGGCGGCGAGTCACCAATCGGCGAGGCGTTGCCGATGTTGCCGCCCAGGGTGCCCTGGTTGCGGATCTGCAAGGACGCGAAGCGGTGCAGCAATTCACCGAAGTCCGGGTACTCGGCGTTCAAGGCCTCGTAGCAATCGGACAGGGACGTGGCGGCGCCGATTTCCAGGCGATCGTCAAAGCGGTCGATGCGCTTCATCTCGGCGACGTTGCCGACGTAGATCATCACCGGCAGGGTGCGGTGGAACTGCGTGACTTCCAGCGCCAGGTCAGTACCGCCGGCCAGCAGGCGGGCCTGTGGATAAGCGTCGTAGAGGTCGGCCAGGTCGGCCACGGTCAGCGGCACGAGGCAGCGCTTGTCGCCGCTGTTGAGTTCGCCGATATCGGTCGGGGCAATGGCTTTCAGGCGGGCAATGGTGTCGGCCTCGCGGGCGTCGAACTGGTCCGGTTGCTTGGCGCAGCAGGACTGCTCGGCGGCTTCCAGGATCGGCCGGTAGCCGGTGCAACGGCAGAGGTTGCCGGCCAGTGCTTCGTGGGCCTTGGCATGATCCGGTGCATCGCTGTTCTTTTGCAGGGCAAACAGCGACATCACGAAACCGGGGGTGCAGAAGCCGCATTGCGAGCCGTGGCACTCGACCATGGCTTTCTGCACGCTGTGCAGTTCACCTTTGTGCTTGAGGTCTTCGACGCTGATCAGTTGCTTGCCGTGCAGGGACGACACGAAGGTCAGGCACGAGTTGAGGCTGCGATAGCGAATGTGTTCGCGGCCGTCATCATCGGTCTGCAATTCGCCGACCACCACGGTGCAGGCGCCGCAGTCACCGCTGGCGCAGCCTTCTTTGGTGCCGGGCTTGCCCACATGGTCGCGCAGATAATTGAGCACGGTCAGGTTCGGGTCCAGGGCGTGCTCGCTACGGAGTTCCTGGTTTAGTAAAAACTGGATCACGGAAGGCCTCGCAGACTCATTATTGTTGTTAACCGATAGGAACTGAATTTAGCAGGTCTGACTTTTCGGTCAATGATTTTCTGACTTAAAGGTCAGGAAATTGCAATTTGTCGATTAACCACCTGTTCCTTAATTATTGTCGCTGGTTCGATAGCCTGCCTTTTTGCTTGAATTTGCTTGAATCGTGCCAAAAACCTCCGGGCGGGCACTCCGCCCTGACACAGCAATTGCGCTACACTGCGCCGCTTGTACAGATCAAAGAGTTTGAAGGACAACCATGACGTTCAAGGCGCCGGACAGCCTCGCCGAGCAAATCGCTCACCACCTCGCCGAACGCATCATTCGCGGTGAAATGAAGCCCGGAGAGCGCATCCAGGAACAGAAGGTCACGCTGGCCCTCAACGTCAGCCGCGGTTCGGTCCGCGAGGCCTTGCTGATCCTCGAGCGTCGGCACCTGATCGCGATCCTGCCGCGACGGGGCGCCCACGTCACCGAGCTCACACCGCACAAGGTGCAGAGCCTGTGCACGCTGATGAGCGAACTCTATATCCTGCTCGGTAACTCCGTGGCCAGCGGCTGGAAAACCCAGGCCGACATGGCGCCGTTCGTGCAGATCCAGCAACGCCTGACTGCCAGCTACGAGCGTCAGGACATCCGCACTTTCGTCGACGACAGCTTCAACGTGATGCGCGCCGCGTACCCGTTCGCCAACAACCCGTACTTGCAGGAGACAGTCGAGAATCTGCAGCCGGCCATGAGCCGTGCCTATTTTCTCGCGCTGGAGCAGCGCAAAGCGTCGATGAGCGAATTCCTCGAACTGTTCGAACGCTTGCTCGCTGCCGTGCTGGCCCGTGACTTTGTGCAGATTCGCGAAGTGCTGACGGCTTACGCCCAGCGCAGTTGCGATCTGGTGATCTCTGCCCTGACGGACGCCTGAGGGTGCGGCTCAAGTGCATCAAGCTGGCGGGGTTCAAATCCTTCGTCGACCCGACCACGGTGAACTTCCCCAGTAACATGGCGGCGGTGGTCGGGCCCAATGGCTGCGGCAAATCGAACATCATCGACGCCGTGCGCTGGGTGATGGGCGAGAGTTCGGCGAAGAACCTGCGCGGCGAATCGATGACCGACGTCATCTTCAACGGCTCCACCAGCCGCAAGCCGGTAAGCCAGGCGAGCATCGAACTAGTGTTCGACAACTCCGACGGCACCTTGCTCGGGGAGTACGCCGCTTATGCGGAAATCTCCATTCGCCGCAAAGTGACCCGCGACAGCCAGACTACCTATTACCTCAACGGCACCAAATGCCGGCGCCGCGACATCACCGACATCTTCCTCGGCACCGGCCTTGGCCCGCGCAGCTATTCGATCATCGAGCAGGGGATGATCTCCAAGCTGATCGAGTCCAAGCCCGAAGACCTGCGCAACTTCATCGAAGAGGCCGCGGGTATCTCCAAGTACAAGGAGCGCCGGCGCGAGACGGAAAACCGCATCCGCCGCACCCACGAAAACCTTGAGCGCCTGACCGACCTGCGCGAAGAGCTTGAGCGTCAGCTCGAACGCTTGCACCGCCAGGCCGAGGCCGCCAAGAAGTATCAGGAATTCAAGGGCGAGGAGCGTCAGCTCAAGGCCCAACTGTCGGCCCTGCGCTGGCAGGCGCTGAACGATCAGGTCGGCCAGCGTGAAGCGATCATCGGCAACCAGGAAGTTTCTTTCGAAGCCTTGGTGGCCGAACAGCGCAATGCCGACGCAAGCATCGAGCGCCTGCGTGACGGGCACCACGACCTGTCGGAACGCTTCAACCTGGTGCAGGGGCGCTTCTACTCGGTCGGCGGCGACATTGCCCGGGTCGAGCAGAGCATCCAGCACGGTCAGCAGCGTTTGCGCCAGTTGCAGGATGACCTGAAAGAGGCCGAGCGCGCGCGCCTGGAAACCGAATCGCACCTGGGCCACGACCGCACGCTGCTGCTGACCCTCGGCGAAGAGCTGGACATGCTCACCCCGGAGCAGGAAGTCACCAGCGCCGCCGCCGAAGAGGCTGCTGCCGCGCTGGAAGAGTCCGAAACCACCATGCACGGCTGGCAAGAGCAGTGGGATACGTTCAACCTCACCGCCGCCGAGCCGCGCCGTCAGGCCGAAGTGCAGCAATCGCGGATCCAGCAACTGGAAACCAGCCTGGAGCGCCTGGCCGATCGCCAGAAGCGTCTTGGCGAAGAACGCGCCTTGCTCTCGGCGGACCCGGAAGACGCGGCGATCATGGCGCTCAGCGAGCAACTCGCGGAATCCGAAGCAACACTCGAGGATTTGCAGACCAGCGAAGAAGCCCAGGTCGAAAAGCTTGAGCAGTTGCGTCAGGAACTGCAGCAAGCGCTGACCGCGCAGCAGCAGGCGCAAGGCGATTTGCAGCGCCTCAACGGTCGACTGGCTTCACTCGAAGCTTTGCAGCAAGCCGCGCTCGACCCGGGCACTGGTACCGCCGAATGGCTGCGCGAACAGAATCTTGCGAATCGCCCGCGCCTGGCCGAAGGCCTGAAGGTTGAGGCCGGTTGGGAACTGGCGGTGGAAACCGTGCTTGGCGCCGACCTGCAAGCGGTGCTGGTGGACGACTTCAACGATTTCGATCTGTCCGGGTTTGCCCAGGGCGACTTGCGCTTGCTCAGCCCGTCCAGCGATGGCGTACGGGTGCCGGGCAGCCTGCTGGACAAGGTCGAGGCGCAGCTCGATCTGTCGCCATGGCTGGGGCAGGTCAAGCCGGTGGACAGCCTCGAACAGGCCTTGGCCTTGCGCAGTCAATTGGCTGCCGGGCAGAGCCTGATCAGCCGCGACGGTTACTGGGTCGGTCGGCATTTTTTGCGGGTGCGTCGGGCCAGTGAAGCGGAAAGCGGCGTGCTCGCCCGGGGTCAGGAAATCCAGCAACTGGGCCTGGAGCGCGAAGAACGCGAAGCCGCTGTCGAAACCCTGGAAACCCGACTGCAGAATCTCAGGGCACAGCAGCGTCAGCAAGAGAACGGTCGCGAACATCTGCGCCGTTTGCTGCAGGACGAAGCACGTCAGCAAGGTGAGTTGAAGGCTCAATTGTCTGCCGGCAAGGCCAAGGCCGAACAATTGACCCTGCGCCGTACCCGCCTCGACGAAGAGCTCATCGAACTCGATGAGCAGCGAGCGCTGGAACACGAAAACATCGGCGAAGCGCGCCTGCAATTGCAGGAAGCCCTCGACAGCATGGCGCAGGACACCGAGCAGCGTGAGTTGCTGCTGGCCCAGCGCGACAGCCTGCGTGAGCGTCTGGACCGGGTGCGTCAGGAAGCGCGGCAGCACAAGGATCACGCCCATCAGCTGGCGGTGCGTCTGGGCTCGCTCAAGGCGCAGCATGATTCGACGCGCCAGGCGCTGGAGCGTCTGGAGATGCAGTCCGAGCGCCTGACTGAAAAACGCGAGCAACTGAGCCTCAATCTGGAGGAGGGCGAAGCGCCACTGGAAGAGCTGCGCCTGAAACTCGAGGAGTTGCTCGACAAGCGCATGACCGTCGACGAAGAACTCAAGACCGCGCAGATCGCCCTCGAAGATGCCGACCGCGAACTGCGCGACGCCGAGAAGCGCCGCAGCCAGGCCGAACAGCAATCCCAGTTGATTCGCAGCCAGCTCGAAACCCAGCGCATGGAATGGCAAGCCCTGACCGTACGCCGCAAGACTTTGCAGGACCAATTGCTGGAAGACGGCTACGATCTCCACGGCGTACTCGCGACACTGACTGCCGAGGCCAGCGAGAAGGAAGCTGAGGAAGAACTCGAGCGCATCGCCGCCAGGATCCAGCGTCTGGGCGCGATCAACCTGGCGGCCATCGATGAGTACCAGCAACAATCGGAGCGTAAGCGTTATCTGGATGCGCAGAACGACGATCTGGTGGAAGCCCTTGAAACCCTTGAGAACGTGATTCGCAAGATCGACAAGGAAACCCGCAACCGTTTCAAGGATACCTTTGATCAGATCAATGGCGGTTTACAGGCGCTTTTCCCAAAAGTTTTCGGTGGAGGCCGCGCGTATTTGGAACTGACGGGCGAAGATCTACTCGATACAGGGGTAACAATCATGGCGCAGCCGCCAGGAAAGAAGAACAGCACCATCCATTTGCTCTCCGGCGGCGAAAAGGCCCTGACCGCATTGGCTCTGGTTTTTGCGATCTTCAAGTTGAACCCGGCGCCGTTCTGCATGCTCGATGAGGTTGACGCGCCACTGGATGACGCTAACGTTGGACGCTACGCGCGATTGGTAAAAGAGATGTCACAGACAGTGCAGTTCATCTATATCACCCACAACAAGATCGCCATGGAAATGGCCGAACAACTGATGGGTGTGACGATGCACGAACCCGGTTGTTCACGTCTGGTGGCGGTGGATGTCGAGGAGGCGATGGCGATGGTGGATGCCTGAGTCGTGGTTGTAGGAAGAGTGTTTTCGGTTTGTAGGACTCTTTTCCTGGCTTCGACTTGCTGGCCAATCGACATATTCGCGCTAGCCAACGTGGTAGACGGTGTAAAGTTGCCTTTGGTCGTGCTAGTTTAATGTCAATTTTTCGTATACGTGGGCAAAACGCCTGTCAGAACATAGAGTTGGCGCCACGTTTTAAAGCGGTTTGCAGGTTGTAAACCCCTTATTTTTCAGCATTTTTTATAGAGGCACGGGATTACATGGAAATCGGTCTGCGCGAGTGGCTGATCGTCATCGGCATTATTGTCATTGCCGGTATTCTTTTCGATGGCTGGCGCCGTATGCGCGGCGGCAAGGGAAAACTGAAGTTCCGTCTTGATCGAAGTCTGTCCAACCTGCCGGACGAGGACAGCAGCGCCGAGCTGCTGGGCCCGCCGCGCGTGCTGGACGCACATAAAGAGCCGCAACTGGACGAGCAGGATCTGCCGTCGGTGAGCATGCCGGCGCGGGAGCCTCGCGAGTCGGGCTCCAAACGTGGCAAGCGTGGCCACAGCGAGCCTTCCCAGGGCGACATGAACCTCAGCCTGGATCTGGACGGCGGCCCGAGCTTCAGCAGCCGCGACGACGATTTCCCGGACAACACCAAGTCCGCGCCAGCGGTCAACGACAAGGATCAGCCGCAAGCTGAAGAAGTGCTGGTGATCAGCGTGATCTGCCGCGACGCTGCCGGCTTCAAGGGCCCGGCGCTGTTGCAGAACATTCTGGAGAGCGGTTTGCGTTTCGGCGAGATGGATATTTTCCATCGCCACGAAAGCATGGCCGGCAACGGTGAAGTGCTGTTCTCCATGGCCAACGCGGTCAAGCCTGGCGTATTCGACCTGGACGACATCGACCACTTCAGCACCCCGGCGGTGAGTTTCTTCCTGGGTCTGCCAGGTCCTCGCCATCCGAAGCAAGCCTTCGACGTGATGGTGGCAGCGGCGCGTAAACTGTCCCAGGAGCTCAACGGTGAGCTCAAGGACGACCAGCGCAGCGTGCTGACCGCCCAGACGATCGAGCACTACCGTCAGCGCATTGTCGAGTTCGAACGCCGCGCCCTGACCCAGAAACGTTGATTGAAATGGTTATTCCCGCGCGGTGCGCGGGATGATCGGCAAAACAGATTGAGCAGCCTCGGCTGCTCTTTTGCTTTATGAGAGAACACCCATGACCGCCGCCAAGAACCGTATTTTAGAGCTGCGCGCTGAGCTGGATCAGCACAACTATCGTTACCACGTGCTCGACGAACCGAGCATTCCGGACGCCGAATACGACCGCTTGTTCAGCGAGCTCAAGGCCCTGGAAGCGGCCAATCCCGAACTGATCACCAGCGACTCGCCAACCCAGCGAGTGGGCAGCGCGGCGCTGTCGGCGTTTACCCAGGTGCGTCACGAAGTGCCGATGCTCAGTCTGGGCAACGCCTTCGAAGAAACCGACATGCGTGAGTTCGACCGCCGGGTGACCGAAGGCCTGGACCTGCCGGCGGGCGACCTGTTCGGTGGCGGCGCAACCGTTGAATATAGCTGTGAGCCCAAGCTTGATGGCCTGGCCGTCAGCCTGCTGTATCAGGATGGCGTGCTGGTGCGCGGCGCGACCCGCGGCGATGGCACCACCGGCGAAGACATCAGCGTCAACGTGCGCACCGTACGCAACATTCCGCTCAAGCTGCACGGCACCGGCTGGCCGGCGACCTTGGAGGTGCGCGGCGAAGTGTTCATGTCCAAGGCCGGTTTCGAGCGGCTCAACGCCACGCAACTGGAAGTCGGCGGCAAGACCTTCGCCAACCCGCGCAACGCGGCGGCGGGCAGTTTGCGCCAGCTGGACTCGAAGATCACCGCCAATCGCCCGCTGGAGTTCTGCTGCTACGGCATCGGCCAGGTGTCGGCGGACATCGCCGATACGCACATCGGCAATTTGCAGCAACTCCAGGCCTGGGGCATGCCGATCAGTCATGAGTTGAAACTGGCGCACGGCATCGCCGAGTGCCTGGATTACTACCGCGACATCGGTGAGCGTCGCAGCGCGCTGCCGTATGAAATCGACGGCGTGGTGTTCAAGGTCAACAGCATTGCCTCCCAGCGCGAACTGGGTTTTCGTGCTCGTGAGCCACGTTGGGCCATCGCCCACAAATTCCCGGCGATGGAAGAACTCACCGAGCTGCTCGATGTGGAATTCCAGGTCGGCCGCACCGGGGCGGTGACGCCGGTGGCGCGTCTGAAACCGGTCAAGGTCGCGGGCGTCACGGTGGCCAACGCCACCTTGCACAACATGGACGAAGTCGCGCGCCTGGGCCTGATGATCGGCGACACGGTGATCATCCGCCGTGCCGGTGACGTGATTCCGCAAGTGGTGCAAGTGGTCATGGAGCGTCGTCCGGAAAACGCCCGACCAGTACAGATTCCCGAGCAATGTCCGGTGTGCGGTTCCCATGTCGAGCGCACGCAACTGATCAAGCGCAGCAAGGGGCGCGAAACGGTCAGTGAAGGCGCGGTGTATCGCTGCGTCGGCCGGCTGGCCTGTGGTGCGCAACTCAAACAGGCCATCATTCACTTCGTGTCCCGTCGCGCCATGGACATCGAAGGCCTGGGTGAGAAGAGTGTCGAGCAACTGGTCGACGAAGGCTTGGTGAGCTCGCCTGCGGATCTGTACGCCCTGACCTTCGAGCAGATCGTCGATCTGGAAGGCTTTGCCGAACTGTCGAGCAAGAACCTGCTCGGCGCCATCGAAGACAGCAAGAGGCCGGGGCTGGCGCGGTTCATCTACGCCCTGGGGATTCCTGATGTCGGCGAGGAGACAGCCAAGGTCCTGGCCCGCTCCCTGGGTTCGCTGGAGCGGGTGCAACAGGCCTTGCCGCAGGTGCTGACGTACTTGCCGGATGTTGGCCTGGAAGTCGCGCACGAGATCCACAGTTTCTTCGAGGATGAGCATAACCAGCAGGTGATCGCTGATTTGCTCAGGCATGGCCTGCAGATTCAGGATCAGGGCGAGTTGGGTGCCGAGTTTTCGGCGAGCACCACGCTGGGCGGTTTCCTCGACAAACTGCATATCCCCTTGGTAGGGCCGGGCGGGGCGCAGAAACTGGCGGACAAATTCGGCTCGCTGCAGGCTGTGATCGGTGCTGACTGGCTGGATATGCGCCAGGCGCTGCCGGAAAAACAGGCCAATTCGGTGCGCGAGTTCTTCGCGGTCGAGGCCAATCGCCAATTGGCCGAAGCGGCGGAGAAGCAACTGGCCGATTTCGGCATGCACTGGCAGAGCGAGAAGAAGGTCGTCGAAGGCTTGCCGCTGGCCGGGCAGACCTGGGTGCTGACCGGTTCGCTGGAGCTGATGAGCCGCGATATCGCCAAGGACAAACTCGAAAGCCTCGGCGCCAAGGTCGCCGGCTCGGTGTCGGCCAAGACCCATTGCGTGGTGGCTGGGCCGGGTGCCGGTTCGAAGTTGACCAAGGCCAATGAGCTGGGGCTGAAGGTGCTGGATGAAGAGGCGTTTGTGGCGTTCCTGAAGGATCACAACATCCCGGTCTAGCACGAACCCTGTGGCGAGGGGGCTTGCCCCCGTTGGGTTGCGAAGCAACCCTAAAACCGGCAAACACTGTCTTTGCTGACACTCCGAGCTAGCCGCATTCACGACTGCTTCGCAGCCGAACGGGGGCAAGCCCCCTCGCCACGGTCAGGGATGGTCTTGCGTGTGGGAACGATCTTGTCACGGTAATGATCTAGTCTTGGCAAGCCCCAGGGAGAGATCGCCATGTACCCTTTCTTCGAGCAACTCAGCTCGCGCATCGCCGCGCCGTTCATGGGCGAAAGCTCGCGCAACAGCAAGGTCTGGTCCTGTCGTTGCGGGCAGTCGCTGTTCTTTCGCAACAGCCAGTGCCTGGCCTGTTCAGCGGCGTTGGGTTATCAGCCGGAGCAGAGTCGCTTGTCTGCGCTGCAACCGGGTGTGCAGGCAGGCACCTGGCGGCTGGATGCCGATCCCGGGGCGGGCCTGTTTCGACGCTGCGCCAATCTAGACTCCCCAGCGGCCTGTAATTGGTTGCTGCCTGCCAATGACGGTGACGTCTTGTGCATTGCCTGCAGCCTCAATCGCACCATTCCTGACCTATCGATAGCCGACAACCACGAGCGCTGGCGCAAGGTGGAAACCGCCAAGCGGCGTCTGGTGGCGCAACTGCTCAGCCTGGGGTTACAGGTGATTCCCAAAGCCGTCGATGAGGACACGGGCCTTGCCTTCGATTTCATCGGCGTGGACCTCGAAGGCAAACCGCCCACTACCGGGCACGCCAATGGCCTGATCACCCTCGACATCAAGGAAGCCGACGATGTGCACCGCGAGCAGGTGCGAGTGCAAATGCACGAACCCTATCGCACGCTGCTCGGGCATTTTCGTCACGAAGTCGGGCACTACTACTGGGATCGATTGATCGCCAATGGCCAGTGGCTTGAGCCTTTTCGCGGATTGTTCGGCGATGAGCGCGCCAGCTATGCCGAAGCCCTCGAGCGGCATTATCAGCAGGGCGCACCGCTCGACTGGCAGCAGCACTACGTCAGCGCCTATGCGACCATGCATCCGTGGGAAGACTGGGCGGAAACCTGGGCGCATTACCTGCACATGATGGATGCGGTGGACACCGCGCTGGGGTTTGGCATGAGTGCCCGGGAAATGGACTTCGACTATCAGCCGTTTCCACCTCAAACCCTTTACGATCCGCAGCATCCCGGCGGCGCGGCGTTCCTGTCGTTCGTCAATGCCTGGATCGAACTGGCCGGCATGCTCAACGAATTGTCACGCAGCATGGGGCAGCCGGATTTCTATCCGTTCGTCCTGCCGCCAGCGGTCATTGCCAAGCTGCACTTTATTCACCTGGTGATTCAGCAGGAGGGCGGCAGGGCGGACGAGGTGCTTGAGGCGCAATAGCAAGTGCTTGAAGCCCCTCATGTTTTTAATCCGAAACCAACGGTTGTAACTTCGCCTCAGATAGGTACAATGGCGCGGCTCGCCGACAGGTGAGCGTCGTTATGGTGACCCTATCGGTCCCCCCGCAACGATCAGCCGTGAACCCGGTCAGGCCTGGAAGGGAGCAGCCGCAGCGGTGACATTGTGTGCCGGGGTGTGGCTGGTAGGGTTACCACCTTAACGCCACGCGAGTGTTCTCTCGCGTTATCTTTCTGAAATCAGACTTTCGCTAGCTGCCAGGATCTTGTCCGGGGCGGTTTTTTGCCGTTTGCGGTTTATCCACAGCCGCAGGCTCGCCACCGATATACAGCCGAACAACCTCATCGATCTCCCCGGACATCTTCATCCGCGCCAGGGTGCGCAGGATGCTCTGCACCGGGATCTTCGGGTCGTTGCGAACGTAGCAACCGATTTGGTTTTCCTGCAGCACTGCCACGCCTTGCAGTTGCTGCTCCGGCAGCAGGCGGTGATTGAACCAGTCCAGGCTCCATTGATTGCTGACGGCATAGCGATTGCGGCCGGCCAGGAGCTTTTCCAGCACTTGTTCCTGATTGCGTGCGTCGTCGCGCTGCAGTTGGCCGGTGTCGAACAGCGGCTGCAGGGTCGGGTAGCTGTAACCGAGCACGGTGCCAATGGGCTGTTCCGGCAAGTCGGCGGGGTTGACTGCGCCGGGCGGCGCATGCCGGGTGATCAACAAGTCAGGTTGAATGAAGAGCGGGATGCTCCAGAGATAATCGTCAGGCTGATCGGGCAGCCACGATTGCGCGGCATAACAGCGGACATCGACCTCGCCTTGCGCCATGGCGTTTTCCACCCGCCCGCGAGGCAACACATGGAATTCGGCCGGCACGCCGACCTGAGTCGCGAGGCTGAGCATCACGTCATACAGGATGCCCTGGGTCGGCTTGCCCCGTTCAAGCTGCACCATGGGCATGGTCCAGCTGTCGGATATCACGAAGCGCAGCGGTGCTTGCGCAGCCACGCCGTCCAGGCTGATCAACAGCAATGCCCCCAAGGCCAGCCGCATAAACACTCCGTTAAAAGCCCCCGATGTGCAGCTTAGCCACAATACACGAGCGCACCGGATGCAATTTGTCCCTTGCTCCGCTAGCATTAGCCGCTTCTGCTTCCTTCGCTGCGACGGTTTTCGATGAGTTATCAGGTTCTTGCACGTAAATGGCGTCCGCGCTCGTTCCGCGAAATGGTCGGCCAGACCCATGTGCTCAAGGCTCTGATCAATGCCTTGGACAGCCAGCGGCTGCACCACGCCTACCTCTTTACCGGTACCCGTGGGGTCGGCAAGACCACCATCGCGCGAATCATTGCCAAATGCCTTAACTGCGAGACAGGTATCACTTCGACCCCCTGTGGCGAATGCTCGGTGTGTCGCGAAATCGACGAAGGCCGCTTTGTCGACCTGATCGAGATCGACGCCGCGAGCCGCACCAAGGTCGAAGATACCCGCGAATTGCTCGACAACGTGCAGTACGCCCCGAGCCGCGGGCGCTTCAAGGTCTACCTGATCGACGAAGTGCACATGCTCTCCAGCCATTCCTTCAACGCACTGCTCAAAACCCTCGAAGAGCCGCCACCCTACGTCAAGTTCATCCTGGCGACCACTGACCCGCAGAAACTTCCTGCAACGATTCTGTCGCGGTGCCTGCAGTTCTCCCTGAAGAACATGACGCCGGAACGCGTTGTCGAGCACCTGACCCACGTACTGGGTGTCGAGAACGTGCCGTTCGAAGACGATGCGCTGTGGCTGCTGGGCCGTGCCGCCGACGGGTCGATGCGTGATGCCATGAGCCTGACCGACCAGGCGATTGCCTTCGGTGAAGGCAAGGTCATGGCCGCCGACGTGCGGGCGATGCTCGGGACCCTCGATCACGGGCAGGTCTACGACGTCCTGCATGCCCTGATCGAAGGCGATGCCAAGGCGTTGCTCGAAGCCGTCCGCCACCTGGCCGAACAAGGCCCGGACTGGAACGGCGTGCTTTCGGAAATTCTCAATGTGCTGCACCGCGTTGCCATCGCCCAGGCCTTGCCGGAAGGTGTCGACAACGGTCACGGCGACCGTGATCGCGTGCTGGCACTGGCCCAGGCGTTGCCGGCCGAAGACGTGCAGTTCTACTACCAGATGGGCCTGATCGGGCGCCGCGACCTGCCGCTGGCGCCGGATCCCCGGGGCGGTTTTGAAATGGTGTTGCTGCGGATGCTGGCGTTCCGGCCCGCAGACACCGCGGATGCCCCGAGGCAACCGCTAAAGCCAGTGGGGATCAGCCAGGCCACAGTTGATTCCGCAAACTCAGTGGCTGCCGCGCCGGTTGTTGCGCCGGTAGTCGCTGCGGCCGTTGCGCCGATAGCGGCTGCGCCAGTGGCAGCTCCAGCACCTGCACCGGAACCGGTTGCGCCGGTCGTTGTGCCAGAACCTGCGCCTGTGCCTGTGGTTGAAGCGGTCGTGGTCGAAGAGGTTGTCGACCTGCCGTGGAATGACCCGGTCGAGCCAGCGCCCGTCCAGCAACCGGCGGCAGAGCCGGTGCTGGAAACCGCCAGCGAACAACCCGAATTACCGCCAATGCCGTTGCCGACGCCGGACAGCGTGGTGCCGGACGCCCCGGAGTGGGCCGCCGCGCCGATCCCGGAACCTTCGGTGGCCGACGTCGATGCCGCGACGCCGGGCATGGACCTGGATGACGAGCCGCCGCTGGACGAGGATTACATCGAGCCGGACATGGATTCGGCCTACAGTTACCTCGACGAACTGGCCAGCGAGCATGCCGCCGACCCGGCTCCGGAGCCCGAGCCTGAGCCCGCGGCGATGCCGGCCACCGGTCTGGCCCTGCAATGGCTGGAGCTGTTCCCGAAATTGCCGATCTCCGGCATGACCGGCAGTATCGCCGCCAACTGCACGCTGATCGCGGTCGATGGCGACAATTGGCTGATGCACCTGGACCCGGCCCACAGTGCCTTGTTCAACGCCACTCAACAGCGGCGCCTCAACGATGCGCTGAACCAGTATCACCAGCGCACGCTGACCCTGAGCATCGAGCTGATCAAGCCCGAGCAGGAAACCCCGGCACAAGCGGCTTCGCGCCGCCGCGCCAACCGTCAGCGCGAGGCAGAGGAATCGATCCACGGTGATCCGTTCATCCAGCAAATGATGCAGCAGTTCGGTGCAGTGGTCCGTAACGATACTATTGAACCTGTCGACGCCCTGGTCACTCAGGGCTAATAACTGAAGGCACCTGGCCGCATGGGCCGGGCGCTGTTTTAATCCAAGTACTTTTGAGGTGATTACCATGATGAAAGGTGGCATGGCCGGCCTGATGAAGCAGGCGCAGCAGATGCAGGAAAAAATGGCCAAGATGCAGGAAGAACTGGCCAACGCCGAAGTCACCGGTAAGGCCGGTGGCGATATGGTCACCGTGGTGATGACCGGTCGTCATGACGTCAAGAGCGTGACCATCGACCCAAGCCTGGTCGAAGGCATGAGCGAAGACGACAAGGAAATGCTCGAAGCGGTCATCGCATCCGCGGTCAACGATGCCGTGCGCAAGATCGAAGCCAACAGCCAGGACAAAATGGGCAGCATGACTGCCGGCATGCAACTGCCGCCGGGCATGAAACTGCCATTCTGATTCGCCTTCAGGCGGCAGATGAGCTACAAAAATGCCAGGCAATGCGCCTGGCATTTTTGTTTTCGGCATTGGAGATGTAGTGTCTGGAATGCCGTCATCGCGAGCAAGCTCGCTCCCACAGGGGGGGTTGCATTCCAAATGTGGGAGCGGCGGTGCGGCGATCCGACTTGCCCGCGATGAAGTCGCCTCGGTCTTGCTGAATAAACATCGAACGCCATACCGCCACAAAGGTCTGCTCCCTACATCACTGAACCTCATCGATCACAGGAGACGCTGCCATGTCCGACCCCATGACCCTCAATCAACGCATTGTCCTGGCTTCTCGCCCGGTGGGCGCGCCAACGCCGGAAAACTTCCGTATGGAGCGGGTGGCGCTACCGGACCTGGCCGACGGTCAGGTGCTGCTCAAGACCGTTTTCCTGTCGCTGGATCCCTACATGCGCGGACGCATGAGTGACGCACCGTCCTACGCCGCACCGGTGGAAATCGGCGAAGTCATGACCGGGGGCGCTGTCAGCCGGGTCGAGCGTTCGCTCAATCCGAAGTTTCAGGAAGGTGATCTGGTGGTCGGTGCCACCGGTTGGCAAAGCCACAGCATCAATGACGGTCGCAGCATCATTCCGATTCCCGCGCTGCCAAGCCCTTCGATGGCCCTCGGGGTGCTGGGGATGCCGGGCATGACCGCGTACATGGGCCTGATGGACATCGGCCAGCCGAAGGCCGGCGAAACCCTGGTGGTCGCAGCGGCGTCCGGGGCGGTGGGCTCGGTGGTCGGCCAGGTGGCAAAGATCAAGGGGTTGCGCGTGGTCGGTGTGGCGGGTGGTGCGGAAAAGTGCCGTTATGTGGTCGACGAGTTGGGCTTCGACGCCTGCATCGACCACAAGAGCCCGGACTTTGCCGACGAACTGGCGCAAGCCTGTCCCAAGGGCATCGACATCTATTATGAAAACGTCGGCGGCAAGGTATTCGACGCCGTGGTGCCATTGCTCAATCCCAAGGCACGGATTCCGCTGTGTGGCTTGATCGCGTCCTATAACGCCCATGAGGCGCCGAGCGGCCCGGATCGCCTGCCACTGTTGCAGCGCACCCTGTTGACCAAGCGGGTGCGCATCCAGGGCTTCATCGTGTTCGATGACTATGGTGATCGCCAGCCGGAATTCCTCAGTGCCATGGCGCCCTGGGTACGCGATGGCAAGGTGAAGTTCCGCGAAGACGTGGTCGATGGCTTGGAACAGGCGCCTGATGCGTTCATCGGCCTGCTGGAAGGGCGCAACTTCGGTAAATTGGTGGTTCGGGTTTCCCGGGACTGAGTAATTCACGCTGCAATTTGACGCTCAACCGAGGCGCGGGTATAAACCGCGTCTCGTTGTTTTGTCGGACTTTTCCACCATGAGCTTCAGCCCTTTGATTCGCCAACTGATCGACGCCCTGCGAATTCTGCCAGGCGTGGGTCAGAAAACCGCCCAGCGCATGGCGTTGCAGTTGCTCGAGCGTGACCGCAGCGGCGGCTCGCGCCTGGCGCTGGCCCTGAGCCAGGCCATGGAAGGGGTCGGTCACTGCCGCTTGTGCCGTACGCTGACGGAAGATGATCTGTGCCCGCAATGCGCCGATACCCGTCGCGACGATACCTTGCTCTGCGTGGTGGAAGGGCCGATGGACGTCTATGCGGTGGAGCAGACCGGTTTCCGCGGGCGCTATTTCGTGCTCAAGGGCCATCTGTCGCCGCTCGACGGCTTGGGGCCGGAAGCCATCGGCATTCCGCAGTTGATGGCACGGATCGAAGAGGCCGGCACCTTCACCGAAGTCATTCTGGCCACCAACCCGACCGTGGAAGGTGAAGCCACGGCGCACTACATCGCCCAATTGCTCAGCAGCAAAGGCCTGATCGCCTCGCGCATCGCCCATGGCGTACCGCTGGGTGGCGAGCTGGAGCTGGTGGATGGCGGGACGCTGGCACATTCGTTTGCCGGGCGTAAGCCGATTTCGCTCTGAGTTCATGTGGCGTCCATGCTGACGCCATCGCGAGCAAGCTCGCTCCCACATTGGTTTTGTGTGCACCGCAGAACCCCTGTGGGAGCGAGCTTGCTCGCGATGCAGGCGGCGCGGTCCGTCTGAATGACACAATCCTGTTGAAAACCAAGCAAGCGCTCGGTTAACTTCACTGACCCCTTCAGTGGAGCTCGCCGATGTCTGCCTTTCAGGAATACTTCGACCCCAGCCACCAATTGGTCCGCGACAGCGTCAGACGTTTCGTCGAACGCGAGATTCTTCCTGACGTCTCGCAGTGGGAAGAAGCCGAAAGCTTTCCTCGCGAGCTCTACCTCAAGGCCGGCGCGGCGGGGGTTCTCGGCATCGGGTACCCGGAGGCCTACGGAGGCAGCCACGAAGGGGATCTGTTCGCCAAGGTTGCCGCCAGTGAAGAGTTGATGCGTTGTGGCTCAGGCGGGTTGGTTGCCGGCCTGGGGTCGCTGGATATCGGCTTGCCGCCCATCCTCAAGTGGGCCCGACCCGAAGTGCGGGACCGAGTGCTGCCCCAGGTGCTGTCGGGAGAGAAGATCAGCGCCCTGGCCATCACTGAGCCCGGCGGCGGTTCCGACGTCGCCAACCTGCAAACCCGTGCCGTGCGCGACGGTGACTTTTACCGGGTCAGTGGCAGCAAGACCTTTATCACCAGCGGCGTGCGCGCGGATTTCTATACCGTCGCAGTGCGAACGGGCGAACCGGGTTTCGGTGGCATCAGCCTGTTACTGATCGAGAAGGGCGCACCGGGATTCACCGTAGGACGGCAGCTGAAGAAAATGGGCTGGTGGGCGTCAGACACCGCTGAACTGTTCTTCGATGATTGCCCAGTGCCCGCAGGAAACCTGATCGGCGCCGAGAACATGGGCTTTGCTTGCATCATGGGCAACTTCCAGAGCGAACGCCTGGCCCTGGCATTGATGGCCAACATGACCGCACAGCTGGCGCTGGAAGAGAGCCTGAAATGGGCGCTCGAGCGCGAAGCCTTTGGCAAACCGATCGGCAAGTTTCAGGTGATCAAGCATCGCCTCGCCGAGATGGCGACCGCGCTGGAGGTGTCCCGGGAGTTCACATACCGCCAGGCCGCGAAAATGGCGGCGGGGCAGAGTGTGATCAAGGAGATTTCCATGGCCAAGAATTTTGCGACGGATACTGCGGACCGGATCGTGAACGATGCGGTGCAGATACTCGGTGGGCTGGGTTACATGCGCGAGAGCCTGGTGGAGCGGCTGTACCGCGATAACCGCATCCTGTCGATTGGCGGCGGGACGCGGGAAGTGATGAACGAGATCATCAGCAAGCAGATGGGGCTTTGAGCCGATCTTGAATTTAGTGGTGTTGCCGCTGACGCCATCGCGAGCAAGCTCGCTCCCACAGTGGATTGCATTCTTTCTGACAGAACGCGGTCGAATGTGGGAGCGAGCTTGCTCGCGATGGCGGTCTGACCGGCGCCGCTTACTTGTCGCTCAACGCAAACTGCGTCAGGCAGAACGTAGGAATGCCCATGTCTTCCAGACGCTGCGAGCCACCTAGCTCCGGCAGATCGATGATCGCCGCCGCTTCATGCACCCGGGCGCCCATGCGGCGGATCAGGTTGGCGGCGGCAATCAGGGTGCCGCCGGTGGCGATCAGGTCATCGAACATCACCACCGAATCCCCCTCGCACAGGCTGTCGGCGTGCACTTCCAGGAAGGCTTCGCCGTATTCGGTCGCATAGCCCTCGGCCAGCACGTCGGCTGGCAGCTTGCCTTGCTTGCGGAACAGCACCAGCGGCTTGTTCAACTGATAGGCCAGTACCGAACCGATCAGGAAGCCACGGGCGTCCATCGCGCCGATGTGGGTGAAGTCAGCCTCGACATAACGGTGGGCGAAGCTGTCCATCACCAGGCGCAGGGCCGTGGGCGACTGGAACAGCGGGGTGATGTCGCGAAAGATCACACCCGGTTTCGGGAAGTCGATGACAGGGCGGATGAGGGATTTGATGTCGAAGGAGTCGAAGACCATCGTCGTGGTGTCCTGGCAGGGCTGCAAACGACGCAGTATAACGGCGGCTGACCCGTTTCGCTCAGCCGCAACGTTTTGTTTCAGCCTTCCAGTGAGCCACCGGCCAGGGCGCACAGCTGGATCGGGTCGATAATCCGGATTTCCTTGCCTTCTGCCGCAATCAGCTCGTTTTGCTGGAAGCGGGTAAAGACGCGGGATACGGTTTCCACCGCCAGGCCCAGGTAGTTGCCGATTTCGTTACGCGACATGCTCAGGCGGAACTGATTGGCGGAAAAACCCCGGGCGCGGAAACGTGCCGAAAGGTTGACCAGGAAGGTGGCGATGCGTTCGTCGGCGGTCTTTTTCGACAACAGCAGCATCATCTGCTGGTCGTCACGGATTTCGCGACTCATCACCCGCATCAGCTGACGGCGCAACTGCGGCAATTGCAGGGCCAGTTCGTCGAGACGCTCGAAAGGAATTTCACACACCGAGGTGGTTTCCAGGGCTTGTGCCGACACAGGGTGCTTTTCCGTGTCCATGCCCGACAGACCGACCAGTTCGCTGGGCAGGTGGAAGCCGGTGAGCTGTTCTTCACCGGTGTCGCTCAGGCTGAAGGTCTTGAGGGCGCCAGAACGGACCGCGTAGACAGAATCGAAGGTATCGCCCTGACGGAACAGAAATTCGCCTTTTTTCAGCGGCCGGCCACGTTTGACGATTTCGTCCAGCGCATCCATGTCTTCCAGATTCAGCGAAAGTGGCAGGCAAAGAGGGGCCAGGCTGCAATCCTTGCAATGGGCTTGATTATGAGCGCGCAGTTTTACTGGCTCGGACATTTCTTCAATCCTTGTGGGAATTCACACATAAGACGTAAGGGTAACTCACCATAGGATATCGAGGCCAGTCTGGGGCGCTAGCTTGCAGAATTAGATTACCCGTGAAAATCGCTGGCGACTGTGTTGTTCCAGGTACGCGTCGAACACCATGCACACCGAGCGCACCAACAGTCGCCCGGCGGGCAGGACGGTGATCCTGTCGCGATCGAGTTCAATCAGCCCGTCTTTGGCCATGTATTGCAACTGGGGCCAGAGATCGCCGAAATAGCCTTGGAAATCGATGTTGAAGGCCTGCTCGATGTCAGCGTATTCGAGACTGAAATTGCAGATCAATTGCTGGATGACCGCACGCCGCAGCCGGTCATCGGCATTGCACAGCAGGCCGCGGCTGGTGGCCAGTTGCATGGATGCGAGCGCGTTCTGGTACTGGTTCAGGTCGCTGCTGTTCTGGCAGTACAGGTCGCCGATCTGGCTGATCGCCGACACACCGAGGCCGATCAGATCGCAATGACCGTGGGTGGTGTAGCCCTGGAAATTGCGTTGCAGGGTCGATTCTTCCTGGGCAATCGCCAGCTCGTCGTCGGGCAGGGCGAAGTGGTCCATGCCGATGTAGCGGTAACCGGCGGCGATCAGTTGCTCGATGGTGCGCTGCAGCATTTCCAGTTTCTGCGCCGGTGTCGGCAGTTCATCGCTGTTGATGCGCCGCTGCGGCATGAAGCGTTCTGGCAGATGGGCGTAGTTGAACACCGATAGTCTGTCCGGTTGCAGGCGGATGACCTCTTCCACGGTGCGGGCGAAATTCTCCGGTGTCTGTCTCGGCAGGCCGTAGATCAGGTCGATATTGATCGAGCGAAACTGCAAGGTGCGGGCGGCGTCGATTACCGCGCGGGTTTCTTCCAGGCTTTGCAGGCGATTGACTGCACGTTGCACGGCCGGGTCGAGGTCTTGCAGGCCGATGCTGACCCGATTGAAACCCAGTTCCCGCAGCAGGCCCATGGTCGACCAGTCGGCCTCGCGCGGGTCGATCTCGATGCCGTAGTCGCCGGAGTCGTCGTCCAGCAAATTGAAGTGTTTGCGCAAATGCGCCATCAACTGGCGCAGTTCGTCGTGGCTGAGAAAGGTCGGTGTGCCGCCACCGAAGTGCAGTTGCTCGACTTTCTGCGTAGGGTCGAGGTGGCAGGCGATCAACTGGATTTCCTGTTCCAGTCGCTGCAAGTACGGTTGCGCCCGGCCGCGATCCTTGGTGATGACCTTGTTGCAGGCGCAGTAATAGCAAATGTTCGCGCAGAACGGCACGTGCACGTACAGCGACAACGGGCGTTGGGCCTTGCGGCTGTCGCGCAGGGCATGAAACAGGTCGAAGGTGCCGACCTGGCTGTTGAATTGCACGGCGGTCGGGTACGAGGTGTAGCGTGGTCCCGCCAGGTCATAACGGCGGATCAGATCGGTGTCCCAACGAATGGCGTCGAGCATCATGCGGGCATTCCCCCGGATAGGCTGGCAGTGTCGGCCACTTTATGCGAGGGCGGGGTGGGGGATCTTGATTTGCATCAAGTGGGCGTTTGAAGCTCATTTGTGGCGAGGGGGCTTGCCCCCGTTGGGCTGCGAAGCAGCCCCAAAATCAGAGAATGCGGTGAGTCAGTGCGAAAGGAGTTGCCGGGTTTACGACGGCTTCGCCGCCGAACGGGGGCAAGCCCCCTCGCCACAATGTTAGTGCCCCATCAACCAATGCTGATGCGGCCCCGGCAACGTCCAGATGCCAAACAGCATCACCAGCATCCCACCCGCCATCCGCACGCTGCGCTTGCGCAACAGTGCGGTGATGCGCTCGGCGGCAAGGCCTGTCGCCAGCAGCACTGGCCAGGTGCCGAGCCCGAACGCGAGCATCAACAACGCACTGTCCAGCGCGTTGCCCTGGCTGGCCGACCATAGCAAGGTGCTGTAGACCAGGCCGCACGGCAGCCAGCCCCAGAGCGCGCCCAACAGCAGCGCGCGCGGAACGTTCGACACCGGCAGTAACCGGTTGGCGACTGGCTGGATGTGCCGCCACAGGCCTCGACCGAGGCTTTCGATACGGGTCAGGCCGCTCCACCAGCCGGCCAGGTACAGGCCCATGGCAATCAGCAGCAAGCCGGCGAGGATGCGCAGGAACATCGCCGCCGGGCTGCTGGCCACGGCCCATCCGGCCAGGCCGATCAGCAGTCCGGCACAGGCATAGCTCAGAATCCGGCCCAGGTTATAGGCCAGCAGCAGGCGAAAGCGGCGGCTGCGTTGCTCCTTGGGAATCGCCAGGGTCAGCGCGCCCATCAAGCCGCCGCACATGCCCAGGCAATGGCCGCCGCCGAGCAAGCCGAGGATCACCGCAGACACCAGCAGTGGCGTCAATTCAAGCATGGGGCGGGGCCTTGTCGTCCGTTTTGGCCGGTTGGCCGCTGGCCTCGTCGACGGCGGCGGTGTGGTTCGGGTCCTGGTCGTCGAACAGGATGCTGTGGGCCGGGCCGTCAAGGTCGTCGTACTGACCGCTGTCCACCGCCCAGAAGAAGATATAGACGGCGATGGCCACGATCAGCAGCGCAGCGGGAATCATCACGTAAAGAGCTGGCATCTGGACTCCATGCCCGCGCGGCTCAGGCCGGCAGCGGGCGGGTTTCTGGCGTGGTGCCGGGGGCGGGCGCGCTCGGCATGCGAGTCAGGCGCAGCGCGTTCAACACCACGGTCAACGAACTGATCGACATGCCCACCGCCGCCCATACCGGAGTGATCCAGCCGAGGGCGGCGAAGGGCAACATGAGGCCATTGTACAACCCGGCCCACAGAAGGTTCTCGATAATGACCCGACGGGTGCGCCGCGCCAGGCTGAAGGCTTGCACCAGCGCGTCGAGGCGGTTGGACAGCAGCACGGCGTCGGCACTGGTTTTCGCCAGGTCGGTGGCCGAGCCCATGGCGACGCTGATATCCGCAGCCGCCAGCACCGGCACGTCATTGACCCCGTCACCGAGCATCAACACCT
This sequence comes from Pseudomonas sp. GW822-FHT01E03, assembly GCF_058802985.1. NCBI lineage: Bacteria > Pseudomonadati > Pseudomonadota > Gammaproteobacteria > Pseudomonadales > Pseudomonadaceae > Pseudomonas > Pseudomonas sp. GW822-FHT01E03. The sequence continues at coordinate 150,338 of NZ_JBXAOQ010000008.1, read as the reverse complement.
TGCGACCTTCCTTGTGCAGTTGTTGCAGGACCTGCAGTTTATCGTCTGGACGCAAGCCGCCGCGGGCTTCATCGATACCCAGTTCCGCCGCCACGCTGGCGACCATCGGCGAGCTGTCGCCGGACAGCAGCAGCGTGCGCCAGCCACGGGCCTTGCACGCGGCGAGCAGCGCTGGCGCATCGGCACGCAAGCGATCATCGAGGACGAGCCAGGCCAGCGGCCCCTCGCTGTCGCCCAGTAGCAGCCATTGGCCGGGTTCTTCGGGCATCGATGGCACCATGGCGCCGCTGAGTTCGCAGACAAAACCCGGTTGGCCGATACGCAGACGCCGCCCATCAACCAGCCCCTCCAGGCCAAGGCCCGGTGTGCTGTGGACTTCTTCGGCAGCCGTCGGCGCACGACCGAAAGCGCGGGCGATCGGATGTTCGGAGCGGTTTTCCAGGGCGGCGGCGAGGCTCAGGCATTGATCGCTGTCGAGCGCGCCGAGGGGGCGGATCGAGCGCAGCGCCAGGCGTCCTTCGGTGAGGGTGCCGGTCTTGTCGAAAATCACCGTGTCGATCTGGTTCAGGCCTTCCAGCACATGGCCGCGGGTCAGCAACAGACCGAGTTTGTGCAGTGTGCCGGTGGCGGCGGTGAGGGCGGTCGGCGTCGCCAGCGACAAGGCGCACGGGCAGGTCGCCACCAGCATCGCCAGCACGATCCAGAAGGCTCGCGAGGCATCCAACTGCCACCACAACAGGCCAATCGCGGCGGCGGCGATCAGCGACAACAGCAGGAACCATTGCGCGGCGCGGTCGGCGATTTCCGCCAGGCGCGGTTTTTCCGCCTGGGCACGATCGAGCAGGCGAACGATGGCCGAGAGGCGAGTGTCCTGGCCCAGGGCCTGGACCTCGACGGTGAGTGCGCCTTCGACGTTCATTGTGCCGGCGGTGACCGCGTCGCCGAGGGTGCGTGGTTGCGGCAGGTATTCGCCGGTCAGCAGCGACTCGTCGACACTCGACTGGCCGTCGAGGATCTTGCCGTCAGCCGGGAGAATGGCGCCCGGATGAACCAGCACCTGATCGCCTACACGCAGTTCACTGAGCAGAATGCGTTCGCTCTGGCCGTCGGCTGTCAATCGCAGGCACGAGGCGGGCAATAGATTCACAAGCTGCGCGGTGGCGGCGGCGGTGCGCTCGCGGGCTCGGCGTTCCAGATAACGCCCGGCCAGCAGGAACAGGGCAAACATGCCGACGGCATCGAAATACAGCTCGCCGACCCCGGTGATGGACGTCCAGATCCCGGCGATGTAGGCGCTGCCGATGGCCAGCGACACGGAAACGTCCATGGTCAGATGGCGGGTGCGCAGATCGCGCATGGCGCCTTTGAAGAACGGCGCGCAGCTGTAGAACACAATCGGGGTGGTGAGGAACAGCGCGACCCAGCGCAGGATGGTGTGCAGTTCGGGGCTGAGGTCGATGTTGAATTCAGGCCAGGTGGCCATGGTTGCCATCATCGCCTGGAACCACAGCAGACCGGCCACGCCGAGCTGGCGCAGGGCCAGGCGGTTTTCGCTGGCCAGTTGTTCGCTGGCCCGGTCGGCCTGATACGGGTGTGCGGCGTACCCGATGTGACGCAGTTCGCTGAGGACCTGGCTCAGCGGCAACTGCCCATCGGCCCAGCGGACGTGCAGGCGATGGTTGGACAGGTTCAGGCGCGCTTCGGCTACGGCCGGCAAGGTGCGCAGGTGTTTTTCGATCAGCCAGCCGCAGGCCGCGCAGCTGATGCCTTCCATCAGCAGCGTGGTTTCGGCCAGTTCGCCATCGTGGCGGACAAAGGGCTGCTGCACATCGGCGCGGTCGTACAGTGCCAGTTCATCCACCAGTTGCACCGGCAGCGCTTCAGGGTTGGCCGAGGCTTCGCTGCGGTGCTGGTAATAGCTTTCCAGGCCACCGGCGACAATGGCCTCGGCCACGGCCTGGCAGCCTGGGCAGCAGAATTCGCGGGTTTGCCCCAGGACCGCAGCGGTGAAGCGGCTGCCGGCCGGGACGGGCAGGGCGCAGTGGTAGCAGGGGAGTGGGGTGGTGGTCATGGAGTATTCACTAGTACTGCTGAATCTCTATCGTCGGATAGGGCCTCATCGCGAGCAAGCTCGCTCCCACAGGGATCATGGGTGTACTCAGGTTCTGAGCACGGCGGTGATCAACTGTGGGAGCGAGCTTGCTCGCGATGCGCGAAGCGCGGCTTTACTTTTTCAGGTCTTCAGCACCTTGCAGCGGTTCGTCACCCAGCAGCAGATCCTTGTCATGGCTGACCGGTTCCTCTTCGAACATGCGCCAGATGTGCTCGTCCTGAGTGCCAAGCAACTCGACAAAACGCCGGCCTTCGATCTTGTCACTCAACTGGCCGATGTAGCGGCCCTGCTCGGTTTCGCTGCGGGTCAGGATGATCTTGCGATCCTTTTCCGGCTGGGTCGGCGAGATCAGGTTCAGCTCCAGGGTCTTGGGCTGGCTGTCGCCGCTCAGGCGCAGGTCAACCTCGCCAGTCATGCCGTCGAGATGAACGCTGGCGCGCATTTTCAGGGTCTGGGCCAGCAGCTCACGGTCGAGGGAGCGGTTGATGCCTTTGCCGGCCTCGTAGTAGTTGTCGTTGACCAGGTTGTCCGGGTTGTTCACCGCGATGGTCACCATGGACAAGGTCAGGGCCACCGAGCAGGCCAGGATCCCGATGATGATCCACGGCCAGAGGTGCTTGTACCAGGGGCTTGCGGCATTTGCTGCGGGCATGTTCAGTTCTCTCAACGATTCTGTGGGCCGATGAACCGGCTCTTGGCTTCAATGTGGACGCTGTCGTCATCGGCGTCCTTGAGGATGAATTTCACCTCGTTGGTGCTCGACGGCAGCTTTTCCGGTGCAACGGACAGCTCGGCAGGCTGGCTGACGATCTCGCCGGCCGCAACCTTGATCTCGCGTCGACCCTGCAATTTGAGATCCGGCAGGCCGGATGCTTCGAGCAGGTAGGTATGGTCGCGCTGGTCCTTGTTCATGATTTTCAGGCTGTAGACGTTTTCGATCCGGCCTTCGGCGTTCTCGCGGTACAGCACACGGTCCTTGCTGACATCGAAACCCACCAGCGCACGCATGAAGAATGCCGTTACCAGCAGGCTGATCATCGCCAGCAGCACAATGGCATAGCCAATCAGGCGCGGGCGCAGTTTATGGGTTTTCTGTCCGGACAGGTTGTGCTCGGTGGTGTAGCTGATCAGTCCGCGCGGGTAGTCCATCTTGTCCATGATGGCGTCGCAGGCATCGATGCAGGCGGCGCAACCGATGCATTCGATTTGCAGGCCGTCGCGGATGTCGATGCCCGTCGGGCAGACCTGGACGCACATGGTGCAGTCGATGCAGTCACCCAGGCCCTGGGCCTTGTAGTCGATACCTTTTTTACGCGGTCCACGGCCTTCGCCACGGCGCGGATCGTAGGAAACGATCAGGGTGTCCTTGTCGAACATCACGCTCTGGAAGCGTGCGTACGGGCACATGTAGATGCACACCTGTTCGCGCAACCAGCCGGCGTTGCCGTAAGTGGCGAGGGTGAAGAAGCCGACCCAGAAGTACGACCAGCCATCCGCCTGGCCGGTGAAAAATTCGAATACCAGTTCGCGGATCGGCGAGAAGTAGCCGACGAAGGTCATGCCGGTAACGAAGCCGATCAACAGCCACAGGCTGTGTTTGCTGAGCTTGCGCACGAACTTGTTGGCGCTCATTGGCGCCTTGTCGAGCTTGATGCGTTGGTTGCGGTCACCTTCGGTGACTTTTTCGCACCACATGAAAATCCAGGTCCAGACGCTTTGCGGGCAGGTATAGCCGCACCAGACCCGTCCGGCGTACACGGTGATGAAGAACAGGCCGAAGGCGGCGATGATCAACATGCCGGACAGCAGAATGAAATCCTGAGGCCAGAAGGTGGCGCCGAAAATGAAGAACTTGCGCTCCGGCAGGTTCCACCACACGGCCTGATGACCGCCCCAGTCCAGCCACACCGTGCCGAAGTACAGCAGGAACAAGAGGGCTCCGCCGGTCATCCGCAGGTTGCGAAACAGGCCGGTGAAGGCGCGGGTGTAGATTTTTTCCCTGGAGGCGTAGAGGTCGACGCTGTTGTTCGCGTTTTTGGTGGGTGGAGTGACGTCGTGTACCGGAATCTGGTTGCTCATCATTGCATCCCACGGCAGTGGAAAAATGCCTCGGTCAGTACGTGCCGACCGCGGTCAAAAAGGGGTGTTGCAGTGGCGCAATGATACGCCTGTCGCTCTGGCCTGCGGGTGCGACCTTTGGTCACGTTTGGCAAAATCAATTGATGGTGTAATGACTTGAATCAATTGACTTGGGAATTATGGACGAGTTTTCGGGGGTGGGGGCGTTCAACCCGGCTTCCTTTCATGAGCGCTCTTTGCGATTGAACACTTGAAGATCGACACCTGGCCTTAAACAAAACGGCCCCGCCAATTCACATTGGCGGGGCCGTTTTTTGTTGCTTCAAGCGTTTGCCTTACTCGGCGTCCGCTGCCTTCTCACCGTGAGACAGGCTGTAGACGTAAGCGGCCAGCAGGTGAACCTTGTCGTTACCCTGCATTGCCTCTTGCGCAGGCATCTGGCCCTGACGGCCGTAACGGATGGTCTGCTGCAGTTGAGCGAAGCTCGAGCCGTAGATGAACGCTGCCGGGTGAGTCAGGTCAGGTGCGCCCATCGCTGGCGTACCCTTGCCTTCCGGACCGTGGCACGCCACGCAGTTGGTGGCGAACAGTTTCTGCCCGGCAGCCGGGTCGGCCTTGGCGCCTTCCGGCAGCTTGCGGCCATCGAGGTTGGTCAGGATAAACGCGGCCACGTCGGCCACGCCTTGCTCGCCGATCACTTCAGCCCATGCAGGCATCACCGCGTGACGGCCGCCCATGATGGTGGTCTTGATGGCTTGCGCGTCGCCGCCCCAGCGCCAGTCGGCGTCGGTCAGGTTAGGGAAGCCGTAGGCGCCCTTGGCGTCGGAACCGTGGCAAACCGAGCAGTTGGAGGCGAACAGGCGGCCGCCCATCTTCAAGGCTTGCGGGTCCTTGGCCACTTCTTCGATTGGCATGGCCGCGAACTTGGCGAAGATCGGACCGAACTTGGCGTCCGACCTGGCCATTTCCTTTTCCCACTCGTGAACGCCGGTCCAGCCGGTCTGGCCGTTGGCGAACGGGGTCTGCTTCTCGTTGTCGAGGTAGCCATAACCCGGCAGCAGGCCTTTCCAGTTACCCAGGCCCGGATACAGCACCAGGTAACCCAGTGCGAAGATGATGGTGCCCACGAACAGCATGAACCACCATTTCGGCAGCGGGTTGTCGTACTCCTCGATGCCATCGAAGGAGTGCCCGACGGTCTCGTCTGTCTGCTCGCTGCGCTGGCCCTTGCGGGTCGACAGCAGCAGCCAGGTCAGGGAAAAGATCGTACCGAGACTGAGGACTGTGACGTACAGACTCCAGAATGTAGTCATTCTTTGTTACTCCTAGAAGCTTGCTCGACGTGCTTGATGGCTTCGGGATCATCCGCAAAAGGCAGCAAGGTCGCGTCTTCAAACTCAGACTTGCGCTTGGGGCTGAATACCCACAGCGCCAGACCGATGAAGGCCACCATCACAACGACGGTGCCCAGGCCACGAATCATCCCGATATCCATTTAGATCACCGTTTGCTTTTGATGATGGTGCCCAGGCCTTGCAGATAGGCCACCAGCGCGTCCATTTCGGTTTTGCCCTTCACAGCATCCTTGGCGCCGGCGATGTCTTCGTCGGTGTAAGGGACGCCGAGCGTGCGCAAGACTTCCATTTTCTTGGCGGTGTCTTTGCCGTCGAGCTTGTTTTCCACGAGGAACGGGTAGGCTGGCATTTTCGACTCAGGCACCACGTTGCGCGGGTTGTACAAGTGCGCACGCTGCCAGTCATCGGAGTAACGACCGCCGACGCGGGCCAGGTCCGGACCGGTACGCTTGGAACCCCACAGGAACGGGTGGTCCCAGACGCTTTCACCGGCGACGGAGTAGTGGCCATAGCGTTCGGTTTCAGCACGGAACGGGCGGATCATCTGCGAGTGGCAGCCGACACAACCGTTGGCGATATAAACGTCCCGGCCTTCCAGTTCAAGGGCGGTGCGGGGCTTCATGCCCTCGACCGGCTTGTTGGTGACATCCTGGAAAAACAGCGGAACGATCTGGGTCAGGCCGCCGATGCTGACGGCGATGACCATGAAGAAGGCCAGCAGGCCAATATTCTTCTCGACTGCTTCATGCTTCATCAGTGAGCTCCAACTACGGCAATCTGTTCGGCGGCTTTGGCTTCAGCCGGGTTCGAGGCGCGTACGGTACGGAATACGTTGTAGGCCATGAACAACATGCCGGTGGCGAAGAACGCACCGCCCAGGGCGCGGACAATGAAGCCCGGGTGGCTGGCTTGCAGCGCTTCGACGAACGAGTAGGTGAGGGTGCCGTCATCGTTGATTGCACGCCACATCAGGCCCTGGGTGATGCCGTTGACCCACATCGAGGCGATGTAGAGCACGGTACCGATGGTCGCGAGCCAGAAGTGCGTGTTGATCAGGCCGGTGCTGTGCATCTGCGCACGACCGAACAGTTTCGGGATCATGTGGTAGATGGCGCCGATCGAGATCATCGCAACCCAGCCCAGAGCGCCGGCGTGTACGTGGCCGATGGTCCAGTCGGTGTAGTGCGACAGGGAGTTGACGGTCTTGATCGCCATCATCGGGCCTTCGAAGGTCGACATGCCGTAGAACGCCAGGGAGACGACCAGGAAGCGCAGGATCGGGTCGGTGCGCAGCTTATGCCAGGCGCCCGACAGGGTCATCATGCCGTTGATCATGCCGCCCCAGCTTGGCGCCAGCAGGATGATCGACATTGCCATGCCCAGGGACTGAGCCCAGTCCGGCAGCGCGGTGTAGTGCAGGTGGTGCGGACCGGCCCAGATGTACAGGGTGATCAGCGCCCAGAAGTGCACGATCGACAGGCGATAGGAGTAGATCGGACGTTCGGCCTGTTTCGGCACGAAGTAGTACATCATGCCCAGGAAGCCGGTGGTCAGGAAGAAGCCCACGGCGTTGTGGCCGTACCACCACTGGATCATCGCGTCCGTCGCACCCGAGTAGGCCGAGTAGGACTTGAACAGGCTGACCGGCAGCGACATGTGGTTGACGATGTGCAGCATCGCGGTCACGACGATGAACGCGCCGTAGAACCAGTTACCCACATAGATGTGCTTGGTCTTGCGCTTGACGATGGTGCCGAAGAACACCAGACCGTAGGTGACCCAGACAATGGCCAGCAGAATAGCCAGGGGCCATTCCAGTTCCGCGTATTCCTTGGTGGTGGTGAAACCCATCGGCAAGGTAATGATCGCGCCGACGATCACCGCTTGCCATCCCCAGAAGGTGAAGGCGGCGAGGCTGTCGGAAATCAGTCGCGTTTGGCAGGTTCGCTGCACGACGTAATAAGAAGTGGCAAACAGTGCACATCCACCGAAGGCGAAAATCACCAGGTTGGTGTGCAACGGGCGCAGGCGTCCAAAGCTCGTCCATGCCAGACCGAAGTTCAACTCCGGCCAGACCAGTTGCGAGGCGATGAAGACACCAAGCCCCATGCCAAGGATCCCCCAGACCACCGTCATGATGGCGAACTGGCGGACTACCTTATAGTTATAAGCAGTCGGACTGATTGCTGTGCTCATTCTAAGGTTCCACGGTTTGGGTGTTTTATTAGGATTAAAAATCGGCCGCAAGTATGGAGAAAGCAGGGGGTCATTGCAACGCGCCATGACCTGGGTCAATGCTTTCAAAAGCTGATTCTGCGGCCTTTCCATGCGCCGCGTAGGGACAAAATTGCCCGTGGGCAAAACGTCCCGGCGGACTGATCAGGCGAGGGGGTCAGGTCGGATGTAACGGGGTGTGTTCAAACGCAACGTTTGGCTGACCGAAGGCAACTGGCGCGACAGCCGGTATCTACCAGCCTTTGCGGCCTGTCATCGGGCAGATTCGTCGAACACATCGTTCAGGGTCGACCTGGAACCGGCACCGGCCAGTCCGCATCGGGGGAAGCTTAGACTCGAATCCGGGGTTCCGAAAGAAAGTCTGTGCGAGGGTGCGACAATGGGTCGCAAAGGGGCAGGGAACTGCCGCATCCGGGAGAATGCGGCAGCAGAGCGGTCGGAATTTATTTGCGGTTGTCTTCAGCCTGCAGGCGCTCGGTATTCAAACCGTGGGACAGGCTGTACACATACGCAGCCAGCAACTGCACCTTATCGTTGCCGAGCAGTTCATTCTGCGCCGGCATATGGCCTTGGCGACCATGCCGAATCGTCTGTTCAAGCTGTGTCAGGCTTGTACCGTAAATGAAGCCGGCCGGGTGGGTCAGGTTCGGTGCGCCCATGGCTTCAGTGCCCTGGCCGTTGGCTCCGTGACAGGCGACGCAGGTGGTGCTGAAGGCTTGCTGTCCTGCTTGCAGGTCGGCTTTGCTGTCGGTAGGCAATGGCAGCTTGGCCAAGCCATGGCGCACATACGCAGCGACGTTTTTCACACCGTCCTCCCCCAGGACTTCACCCCAGGCCGGCATCATCGCCATCCGGCCGGCCATGACGGTGGTCTTGATGGTTTCCGGGTTGCCGCCCCAGCGCCAGTCGCTGTCGGTCAGGTTGGGGAAGCCGAATGCACCCTTGGCGTCCGAGCCGTGGCACACCGAGCAGTTGGAGGCAAACAGGCGGCCGCCCATTTTCAGAGCCTGCGGGTCCTTGGCCACTTCTTCCACGGGCATTGCCGCGAATTTGGCGAAGATCGGCCCGAACTTCGTGTCAGCCTTGGCCATTTCCTTTTCCCATTCGTGCACCCCGGTCCAGCCGTTTTCGTAGCCGGGGAGGATGCCTTTCCAGTTGCCCAGGCCCGGATAGAGGATCAGATAGCCGACGGCAAACACCAAGGTGCCAACGAACAGCATGAACCACCATTGCGGCAACGGATTGTCGTACTCCTCAATACCGTCGAAGCTGTGGCCCATGGTCTGGTCGACACTGCCCTTGGTTTCGCCCTTGCGGGTGCTGAGCAGCAACCAGGTCAGGCCGATCAGGCTGCCGATGGTCAGTACGCAGATCCACGTACTCCAGAAGGTGGTCATGGCCGGGTACTCCTTGTTGCTGATTCGTCAGTGATGTCGGGTTGTGGCTCGTCGGCGAACGGCAGCAGGCGCGCTTCGGCGAATTCCGGGCCGCGCTTGCCGTTGAATACCCACAGTGTCAGGCCGACGAAGGCCACGAACACCACGACGGTGCCGAGGCCGCGGATCATTCCAGTGCTCAATTCGATCTCTATAAAAGACAGGGGCATGGCTCACCTCTTGCTCTTGATGGCAGTGCCGAGCACTTGCAGGTAGGCGACCAACGCATCCATTTCGCTCTTGCCCTTGAGTGAAGCGACGGCGCCGGTGATGTCTTCGTCGGTGTACGGCACGCCCAGGGTACGCATGGCCTTGATCTTGGTTTCGGTATGACTGCTGTCGACCGGGTTGGCCACCAGCCACGGGTACGCCGGCATCTTCGACTCCGGCACGACGTTGCGCGGGTTGTACAAGTGCGCGCGGTGCCAGTCATCGGAGTAGCGCGCACCGACACGGGCCAAGTCCGGCCCGGTGCGTTTCGAGCCCCACAGGAACGGGTGATCCCACACGCTTTCACCGGCCACCGAGTAGTGCCCGTAGCGTTCGGTCTCGGCGCGGAACGGACGGATCATCTGCGAGTGACAGCCGACACAGCCTTCGCGGATATAGATATCGCGACCTTCCAGTTGCAGCGCGGTGTAGGGCTTCATGCCTTCCACCGGTTTGTTGGTCACGTCCTGAAAGAACAGCGGGACGATCTGGGTCAGGCCGCCGATGCTCACGGCCAGGATCATCAGCAGCAGCAACAGGCCGACGTTTTTCTCGATAGTTTCGTGTTTCATGGCGGACTCCTCAGGCCATCTGCGCGGCAGCGGCGACTTCGGCAGGCTGCGAGGCCCGCACGGTGCGCCAGGTGTTGTAGGCCATCAGGAACATGCCGCTGAGGAAGATCGCGCCACCCACCAGCCGCACGACGAAGCCTGGGTGGCTGGCCACCAGGGTTTCGACGAAGGAGTAGGTCAGCGTGCCGTCCTCGTTCACCGCACGCCACATCAGGCCCTGGGCGATGCCGTTGACCCACATCGAGGCGATGTACAGAACGGTGCCGATGGTGGCGAGCCAGAAGTGCGCGTTGATCAGGCCGATGCTGTGCATCTGCTCGCGGCCGAAGACTTTCGGGATCATGTGGTACAGCGCGCCGATGGAGATCATCGCCACCCAGCCCAAGGCGCCTGCGTGTACGTGGCCGATGGTCCAGTCGGTGTAGTGGGAGAGGGCGTTGACCGTCTTGATCGCCATCATCGGCCCTTCGAAGGTCGACATGCCGTAGAACGCCAGCGACACCACGAGGAAGCGCAGGACGGGGTCGCTGCGCAACTTATGCCAGGCACCGGACAGGGTCATCATGCCGTTGATCATCCCGCCCCAGCTCGGCGCCAGCAGGATCAGCGACATCACCATGCCCAGCGACTGCGCCCAGTCCGGCAGCGCCGTGTAGTGCAAGTGGTGCGGACCGGCCCAGATGTAAAGGGTGATCAGTGCCCAGAAGTGCACGATGGACAAACGATAGGAGTACACCGGACGTTCGGCCTGTTTCGGCACGAAGTAATACATCATCCCGAGGAAACCGGCGGTGAGAAAGAAGCCTACGGCGTTGTGTCCGTACCACCATTGCACCATCGCATCGGTGGCGCCGGAGTACAGCGAGTAGGACTTGGTGAAGCTGACGGGCAGTTCCATGTTGTTGACGATGTGCAGGATCGCCACGGTGACGATGAACGCACCGAAGAACCAGTTACCGACATAGATGTGCTTGGTCTTGCGCTGCATGATCGTGCCGAAGAACACGATGGCGTAGGCGACCCAGACAATGGTGATCAGGATGTCGATCGGCCATTCCAGCTCGGCGTATTCCTTGGAGCTGGTGTAGCCCAGCGGCAGGCTGATGGCCGCCAGCAGGATCACCAGCTGCCAGCCCCAGAAACAGAACGCGGCGATTTTCGGCGCAAACAATTGGGTCTGGCAGGTGCGTTGCACCGAGTAGAACGAACTGGCAAACAACGCGCAGCCGCCAAAGGCGAAGATCACGGCGTTGGTGTGCAGTGGGCGCAGGCGGCCGAAGCTGGTCCACGGCAAATTGAAGTTGAGTTCGGGCCAGACCAACTGGGCAGCGAGAAAAACCCCGAGCCCCATGCCGACGATGCCCCACACCACCGTCATAATGGCGAATTGGCGGACCACCTTGTAGTTGTAGGCGGTACTGATAGAAGTGTTCATGGTTCCCCATCCACGGTTCAGCCGAAGTGAGCGCGCAGCGCAAGGCAGTGCACCCTTCGGCCGGAGTTATAGGCAGACTAAAAGCGAGGCAAGCATGGACAAAGGGCACAAGGCCGGTATTGACGGGGATCAATGGGCGCAGTGCGTGCGGGATCATGGATGGTTGTGGAATGCCGCCGCTGGCAAGGCTGCGGCGACGCTGATCCTCGCCCATGGCGCCGGCGCACCGATGGACAGCGGCTGGATGAGCGACATGGCTGCACGCCTCGCCGCTCAAGGCGTCAACGTGTTGCGCTTCGAGTTTCCCTACATGGCGCAACGGCGCCTCGATGGCGGTAGACGTCCGCCGAACCCCGCGCCGAAACTGCTGGAATGCTGGCGTGAGGTGTATGCCCAGGTGCGACGCCATGTCACTGGGCCGCTGGCCATCGGCGGCAAGTCCATGGGCGGGCGCATGGCCAGTCTGCTGGCGGATGAGTTGGGCGCGGATGGGCTGGTGTGCCTGGGTTATCCGTTCTATGCGGTGGGCAAACCGGAGAAGCCACGGGTTGAGCATTTGGCGGAGTTGAAGGCGCGGACCTTAATCGTGCAAGGTGAGCGCGATGCGTTGGGCAACCGGGAGGCGGTCGAGGGTTACGCGCTATCGCCGGGTATCGACGTGTTCTGGCTGGTGGCGGGGGATCATGACTTGAAGCCGCTGAAGGCTTCGGGGTTTAACCATGAGCAGCATTTGGCGGCTGCGGCGCAGAAGGTGGCTTCATTCCTTCAGTGAGGTTTTGTGCGGGCTGTAAGGCCCCCACCGCGAGCAAGCTCGCTCCCACAGTGATTTGTGGTGTGGCTCAAAACCCTGTGGGAGCGAGCTTGCTCGCGATGGGGGACTACCAGACAACATCACTGTCACCGGCTCAATAAAAAACCCGGAAGCTCTCACTGTCCGGGTTTTTATCATTCCAGCAGCAATCAGCGGTTAAACCGCTCCACCAACGAATACTGTGTATTGGCAGTCTTGGTCAGCTCTTCACTCAGCAACGCCGAGTTCTGTGCTTGTTCCGAGGTCTGGTCCGCCAGTTCCGAAATGTTGCTGATGTTGCGGCTGATCTCTTCGGCCACGGCACTTTGCTCTTCGGTCGCGGCGGCGATCTGGGTGGTCATGTCGGTGATGTTGGCCACCGCTTCGCTGATCCCCACCAGGGCCTGGTCCGCTTCCAGTACCCGCGCCACGCCTTCTTCCGCCTGACGATGCCCGGCTTCCATGGTTTGCACGGCAGTGCCGGCGGTGTGCTGGAGCTTGGCGATCAGTGCGTGAATCTGCCCGGTGGACTCACTGGTGCGTTGCGCCAGCTGACGGACTTCGTCGGCCACCACCGCAAAACCACGACCCATTTCGCCGGCACGGGCCGCTTCGATGGCGGCGTTCAGGGCCAGCAGGTTGGTCTGGTCGGCGATGCCTTTGATCACGTCGACCACGCCGCCGATTTCGTTGCTGTCCTTGGCCAGTTGGGTCACGGTGACGCCGGTTTCACCGACGACTACCGACAGGCGCTGGATGGCTTCGCGGGTTTCCCCGGCGATGTCACGACCACGACCGGTCAGGCGGTTGGCTTCCTGGGTGGCGTCGGCGGTGCGTTGCACGTGGCTGGCGACTTCCTGGGTGGTCGCGGCCATCTGGTTGACCGCGGTGGCCACTTGCTCGGTCTCGACCCGTTGACGTTCCAGGCCGCTGGAGCTGTTGTGCGCCAGGGCGTCGGACTGTCGGGCCTGATCGGTCAGGTGTTCGGCCGTGTCCTGCAGACGCGTCAGGCAGGTTTTCAGGCGTGCTTCCTGACTGAGGATGGACATTTCCAGACGCGCCTGGGCGCCGCGACTGTCGGTGTACATCTGTGCGATCAACGGATCGGAGGTAGTCTGCTCGGCCAGGCGCAGCAAACGCTTGAGGCCTCGCTGTTGCCACTGGAGGCCCATCAGGCCCAGTGGCACCGAAAGACCGGCAGCCAGGGCAAACCCCCAGTGGGAGTTCAACGAGGCACCGATCATGAAGCTCAATTGGCTGACCAGAATGAACGGCAGCCAGTCCTGCAGGATCGGCAACCATTTATCCGAGGAGGGAATGGCTGACTTGCCCTGGTTGATGCGCTGGTAGAGCGCTTCGGCACGGCGGATCTGTTCGGCGGTGGGCTTGACCCGCACCGACTCATAACCGATCACCTGATTGCCTTCGAAGATCGGTGTCACATAGGCGTTCACCCAGTAATGATCACCGGTCTTGCAGCGATTCTTGACAATGCCCATCCATGGCAAGCCTTGTTTCAGCGTGTCCCACATGTGTGCGAACACCGCCGCCGGGACGTCGGGGTGACGGACCAGGTTGTGCGGTGCACGGATCAATTCCTCTCGGGAAAACCCGCTGATCTCGACGAAAGCGTCGTTACAGTAGGTGATCATGCCCTTGGCATCGGTGGTGGAAATCAACCGTTGCTGAGCCGGGAAGGTCCGCTCGCGTTGTGTAATTGGCTGGTTGTTACGCATGGCTTTTTTAATCCGCAAGGCTTTCAAGGGCTGTATCGGCAAGGCTGGCGGATTGTTGAGATTATTTTTCGATAATCGGCAATGCGTCGCAAAATGACCCTTGCGTCAGCCGGCGAGCATCGGATAGGTGAACAGACCGAAGTGCAGCAGGTTCAGGCCAAAGTGGCTGGCGATGGCGGCACCCAGCCCCCCGAACCGATAGGCCAGGCCATAGCCGACCCCGGCCAGCGTTGCCAGCAATACCCACTGCCATCCCGCGCCGGCATGGGCCAGGCCGAAGACCAATGACGCCAGCAGCAGGGCGAGGTGTTCACCGTAGGGCCGGTCTTTGAGATACCGGGTCAGGCCGCCCTGGATGTAGCCACGGAACAGCGCCTCTTCGACCAGCGTCACCAGCAGCAGATTGTTCAGCAACCACAGCCAGGCTTGATCCGGCCATTTCGGCGCCCAGGCGATTACGCCCAGCAACAGCGCGCCACCCAATGCCAGCATGGCGCTCAAGGTCAGGGCCAGTACGGTGGCATACAGTGACAACCGAAGCGAACGGCGGCCGACAATCCACGGGCAAACCAGTAACAGCCAGAAGCCGATCAGCGGTTTGTCCAGGTTCAGGTGCATGGCGAATGACACGGCATTGTCGGTAAAACGCTGGGGGTCGATGGCGCGACCGTTATAGAAGCCGGGTAGCCAATGCGTCGCCAATGCCAGGGCCAGGACGATGAACAGGCCGTGGCCGAGGTTGCGGGCAAAAGGGATGTCGCGTTGGCGGACGGCGACACCTGCGACCAGCAACAGGAACACCGAGATTGCCGAGAGCCAGCCGAGATGGCCGTAGGTCAGCGCCAGTCCGTAGCCGAAGGAAAGCAGAGCCAGAAGCGTCCATGGCAGGGCAATCATTTGAAGTCCTTTTGTCGGGATTTGCGATGCACTGTCAAACCCCTGTGGGAGCGAGCTTGCGCGCGATAGCTTACCGACTGTCGGCAACAATGTTGAATGTTCTCTCCATATCGCGAGCAAGCTCGCTCCCACATGGCTTTTCGTGGCCCAAACAAAGACACCGCCCGAAGGCGGTGTCTTTGTCAGCGGTCGGTCAAGACGCGATCAACTGCCGCAACACATAATGCAGAATCCCTCCGGACTTGAAGTACTCCACCTCATTGAGTGTATCGATGCGGCACAACACCTCGATCTTCTCGCGGCTGCCGTCTTCGCGGGTGATGACCAGCGTCAGGTTCATCCGTGGCGTCAGCTCGACGCCGGTCAAGCCGAGGATGTCCAGGGTTTCGCTGCCACCCAGTTTCAGGCTCTTGCGGTTCTGATCCAGCTTGAATTGCAACGGCAGCACGCCCATGCCCACCAGGTTGGAGCGGTGAATCCGTTCGAAGCTTTCGGCGACGACTGCTTTCACCCCCAGCAGGTTGGTGCCCTTGGCCGCCCAGTCGCGACTCGAGCCGGTGCCGTATTCCTGGCCGGCGATCACCACCAGCGGCGTGCCCGAAGCCTGATAGCGCATGGCGGCGTCGTAGATCGACATTTTTTCCTCGGTGGGAATGTAGCGGGTGTTGCCGCCTTCTTCGCCGCCGAGCATTTCGTTGCGTATGCGAATGTTGGCGAAGGTGCCGCGCATCATTACTTCATGGTTGCCACGCCGCGAGCCGTAGGAGTTGAAGTCCCGCGGTTCCACGCCTTTGTCGCGCAGGTATTGCCCTGCCGGGCTGTCGACCTTGATGTTGCCGGCCGGGGAGATGTGGTCGGTGGTCACCGAGTCGCCGAGCAGTGCGAGGATCCTGGCGCCGCTGACATCCTTGACCACGGGCGCTGGGCCGCCGAT
This sequence comes from Pseudomonas sp. GW822-FHT01E03, assembly GCF_058802985.1. Taxonomy (NCBI): domain Bacteria; kingdom Pseudomonadati; phylum Pseudomonadota; class Gammaproteobacteria; order Pseudomonadales; family Pseudomonadaceae; genus Pseudomonas; species Pseudomonas sp. GW822-FHT01E03. The sequence continues at coordinate 134,546 of NZ_JBXAOQ010000008.1, read as the reverse complement.
GTCGTCGAAGAACGGCGGGTGCTGGATGTAAGTCGAGTCGTCCTGCCAGACATAGGTCGCCGCCTGCGGAACCTTGATCGCCTGCCATTGTTCGTCACCGGCAAACACTTCGGCGTACTCCTTGTGGAACATGGCGGTGTTGACCTGATTCACGGCGTCGGCAATTTCCTTGCTGCTTGGCCAGATGTCCCGCAGGTACACCGGTTTGCCGTCCTTGCCATCGCCCAGCGGCTCGCGGCTGAGGTCGGTGCGCACCGTGCCGGCCAGCGCATAGGCCACCACCAGCGGCGGGGAGGCCAGCCAGTTGGTTTTCACCAATGGATGCACCCGGCCTTCGAAGTTGCGATTGCCCGAGAGCACGGAGGCCACGGTGAGGTCGGCTTGCTGGATGGCTTTCTCGATGGGCTCCGACAGCGGCCCGGAGTTGCCGATGCAAGTGGTGCAGCCATAGCCGACCAGGGCAAAGCCCAATTCATCGAGGTACTGGGTCAGGCCGGCCGCCTTGTAGTAGTCGGTGACCACTTTCGAGCCGGGGGCCAGCGAGCTCTTCACCCAGGGTTTGCGTTTCAGGCCTTTTTCCACGGCCTTCTTCGCCACCAGCCCGGCGGCCATCATCACGCTGGGGTTGGAGGTGTTGGTGCAGGAGGTGATCGCGGCGATGACCACGGCGCCGTTTTTCAGGCGATAGGTCTGGCCTTCGTAATCGTAATCCGCTTCGCCGGCCATATCGGCATTGCCGACGGCAACACCGCCACCGCCTTCACTTTCCAGACGGCCTTCTTCCTTGCTGGTGGGCTTGAATTGCAGGTCGGTGAAGTCGCTGAACGCTTGCGCGACATTCGGCAGCGTCACCCGGTCCTGCGGGCGTTTCGGCCCCGCGAGGCAGGCTTCGACGCTGCCCATGTCCAGCGCCAGGCTGTCGGTGAACACCGGTTCCTGGCCGGGCAGGCGCCACAGGCCCTGGGCCTTGCTGTAGGCCTCGACCAGTTGCACCGTTTCCGGGGGCCGGCCGGACAGGCGCAGGTATTCCAGCGTGATGTCGTCCACCGGGAAGAAACCGCAGGTGGCGCCGTATTCCGGGGCCATGTTGGCGATGGTCGCGCGGTCGGCCAGGGGCAGGTCGGCAAGGCCGTCGCCGTAGAATTCGACGAATTTGCCCACCACGCCTTTCTTGCGCAGCATCTGGGTCACGGTCAGCACCAGGTCGGTGGCGGTGATGCCTTCCTTGAGCTTGCCGGTGAGTTTGAAACCGATGACTTCGGGAATCAGCATCGACACCGGTTGCCCGAGCATCGCCGCTTCCGCCTCGATACCGCCGACACCCCAGCCAAGCACGCCGAGGCCGTTGATCATGGTGGTGTGGGAATCGGTGCCAACCAGAGTGTCCGGGAAGGCGTAAGTGCGGCCGTCCTCGTCCTTGGTCCAGACCGTGCGGCCGAGGTATTCAAGATTCACCTGGTGGCAGATCCCGGTGCCCGGCGGCACCACGCTGAAATTGTCGAAGGCACTCTGGCCCCAGCGCAGGAACGCATAGCGCTCGCCATTGCGCTGCATTTCAATGTCGACGTTCTGCTCGAAGGCGCTGCTGCTGGCGAACTTGTCGACCATCACCGAGTGGTCGATCACCAGGTCCACCGGCGACAGCGGGTTGATCCGTTGCGGATTGCCGCCGGCCTTGGCCATCGCCGCGCGCATCGCGGCCAGGTCGACCACCGCCGGTACGCCGGTGAAGTCCTGCATCAGCACCCGCGCGGGGCGGTACTGGATCTCGCGGTCGGAACGACGCTCCTTGAGCCACGCGGCCAATGCCTTGAGGTCGGCACCGGTGACGGTTTTTTCGTCCTCCCAGCGCAGCAGGTTTTCCAGCAGGACTTTCAACGACATCGGCAACTTGTCCAGATCACCCAGGCTTTTGGCGGCCTCGGGCAGGCTGAAGTAGTGGTAGGTCTTGTTGCCGACTTGCAGGGTCTTGAGCGTATTCAGGCTATCGAGGGACGGCATTGCAATCACTCCTTTGAGTCCGCACGGCTACGGACTGAGGGGATGGGCAGAACATTAAACCTAGCTCTGTTTTCAGTAGCTGGCTAATAACCGGGTTCTATCGACAAGCTCCAGCTTCCGATCTCGGCTATCATGCGCCGGTTTTCGTGACAGGCTTTGCTTCAGGGCAAGCGGTCTCTCTTTGTGGGAGCGAGCTCGCTCCTACAGGGTCCAGGAGTATTAATGAACACCCTCTTTATGCATTGCCGGCCGGGCTTCGAAGGCGAAGTCTGTTCCGAGATTTCCGACCTCGCCGCGCGCTTGAACGTGGCCGGTTATGCCAAGGCCAAGGCGGCAACTGCCTGCGCCGAGTTTGTCTGCACCGAAGAAGACGGCGCCGAGCGCCTGATGCGCGGGCAGCGTTTTGCCGAGCTGATCTTCCCGCGCCAATGGGCCCGGGGGATTTTCATCGATCTGCCGGAAACCGACCGCATCAGTGTGATCCTCGCCCACATGGCGGACTTTCCGCTGTGCGGCAGCCTGTGGCTGGAAATGGTCGACACCAACGACGGCAAGGAACTGTCGAACTTCTGCAAGAAATTCGAAGTGCACCTGCGCAAGGCGCTGATGGCGGCCGGCAAGCTGGTGGAAGATGCCCACAAGCCGCGTTTGCTGCTGACGTTCAAGAGCGGTCGTGAAGTGTTCATGGGCCTGGCGGAGTCGAACAACTCGGCGATGTGGCCGATGGGCATTCCCCGTTTGAAGTTCCCCCGCGAGGCGCCGAGCCGCTCGACCCTCAAGCTGGAAGAGGCCTGGCACCACTTCATCCCGCGCGACCAGTGGGACGAGCGCCTGCATGGCGACATGACCGGCGTTGACTTGGGGGCCGCCCCTGGTGGCTGGACCTGGCAACTGGTCAACCGTGGCATGCTGGTCACGGCCATCGACAACGGCCCGATGGCCGAAAGCCTGATGGACACCGGTCTGGTGCAGCACTTGATGGCTGACGGTTTCACCTTCAAGCCCAAGCAACCGGTGGACTGGATGGTCTGCGACATCGTCGAGAAGCCGGCGCGCAACGCCGCGATGCTGGAAGAGTGGATCGGCGACGGCCATTGTCGCGAGGCGGTGGTCAATCTCAAGCTGCCGATGAAGCAGCGCTATGCCGAAGTGAAGCGTTTGCTCGAGCGCATTGCCGATGGCTTCAAGGCCCGGGGTATCAAGGTCGAGATTGGCTGCAAGCAGCTGTACCACGACCGCGAGGAAGTGACTTGCCATTTGCGCCGACTGGACGTGAAGAAACCCAAGTCCCGCTGAAACACCGCAATCCCCTGTAGGAGCGAGCCTGCTCGCGATGGACCTGAGAGCGCATTGGGGTGTCAGGCATCCAGCGTTATCGTTAACGATCATCGCGAGCAGGCTCGCTCCTACAAGGGGGCGGCGTAATGCCACAGATGACGTTACACCCGGCAATGCGCGACAATGCCGGCCAGTTTCAGGAGTGAATCATGAGTGAAATGCTTGATACGCCGGTAGACGGCACCCTCGACGCCACCGGCCTCAATTGCCCCGAGCCGGTGATGATGCTGCATCAACACATCCGTGATCTGGTGCCCGGCGGCCTGCTCAAGGTGATCGCCACTGACCCGTCGACCCGTCGCGACATTCCCAAGTTCTGTGTGTTTCTCGACCATGAACTGGTGGCACAGCACGAAGATGAGGGCACCTACCTCTACTGGATTCGCAAGAAGTCTGTTTAACCAACAACCCCCCTGTAGGAACGAGCTTGCTCGCGAAAATAACGAAGGCGCCGTTGGGCATCTGGTTTTCGCGCGTTATCGTTCACGACCTTCGCGAGCAAGCTCGCTCCTGCAGGGTTGTGGCGATCAACCCTGGCTGTTACGAATCCGCCGGCGCGCACTGAGCGTCAGTCGGATCGACAGCATCAGCGCCGCACAGCTCAAACCGGCAATCAACCCTTCCCACAGCCCGCTCGGGCCGCTGGCCGGACCGAACCAATCGGTCAGTCCCAGCACGTAGCCGACCGGCAGGCCGATGCCCCAATAGGCGAACAAGGTCAGGATCATCGTCACCCGGGTGTCCTGGTACCCACGCAGCGCGCCGGCGCAGATCACCTGGATGGCATCGGAAAACTGATACAGCGCGGCATACACAATCAACATCGACGCAATCTGGATCACGGCCTTGTCAGGCGTGTAGATCGAGGCGATAGGTTCGCGCAGGAGCAGGATCAGTGCCGCCGAGAACGCCGCGAACACCAGTGCCGCGCCTAGCCCGACCTTCGCCGCGAAGCGCGCCTGCCAAGGATTGCCGGCCCCCAGTGCCTGGCCGACCCGCACGGTCACCGCCATGCCCAGCGAGTAAGGAATCATGAACAGCAACGAGCTGATATTCAGGGCGATTTGATGCCCTGCCACCACGGTGGAGCCGAGACTGCCGATCAACAGGGCGATGACCGCGAAGATGCTGGACTCGGCGAAGACGGCGATACCGATCGGCAGGCCAATGCTGACCAGGCGCTTGATCACGGCCCATTTCGGCCGGTCGAAGCGCACCAGTACACGGGTGCGGGCATAGAACGGGGCCCAGAAGGTCCAGCCGGCCATGCTCAACGCCATGAACCACATCACAATGCCGCTGGCCCAGCCGCAACCGACGCCGCCCAGGGCCGGGGCGCCGAAATGGCCATAGATCAACGTGTAGTTCAGCGGGATGTTCAGCAGTAGCCCGCACAAGCCAATGACCATGCTCGGACGGGTCCGACCCATGCCATCGCTGTAGCAGCGCAGCACGTAATAGAACGCCATGCCCGGCAAGCCGAAGGCGATTCCGTGCAGGTAACCCATGCTCGGCTCGATCAATTGCGGATCAACTTTCATCCAGTGCAGGATCGGCTCGGCGCCGAGCAACAGGCCGCTGCCGATCAACCCGACACACAATGCGAGCCACAGCGCCTGACGGACCAGCGGGCCGATTTCGTCAAACTGCCCGGCGCCAAAGCGTTGCGCGACCTTGGGTGTGGTTGCCAGCAGGACGCCGGACATCAACAGGTAGACCGGAATCCAGATCGAGTTGCCCAGGGCCACCGATGCCAGGTCCCGTGGGCTGACGCGGCCGGCCATCACCGCATCGACGAAGCCCATGGCCGTGGTGGCCAGTTGCGCGATCATGATCGGCAGGGCCAGGCCGAGCAGGCCCTTGAGCTCCAGGCGAACCGGGGTCGTGCGTGGGGCGGCGGTAGTGTCAGTCACGGAATTCACAAGCGAAGCGTCCAGAGGTTTTGATGCGCAGGGCTGCGCATTCTACGCGTTGACGCTTCGGTCAGGAAAAGACTGTGTTGGGTATTTGTAATCGCTCCGCTCTCTCTGTAGGAGCGAGCTCGCTCACGATGAATGTGAGGGCGCCGCGTTCATTCAGGCAGCCCTCGTTATCGTTAACGCCCATGGCGAGCATGTTCGCTCCTACACAGAGATGAATTCTGCGCCTACACTGCCAACCCGCCAAAGGAGCCTGCCATGCTGATTGTTGCCGACGAAAATATCCCTCTGCTCGATGCCTTCTTCGAAGGCTTCGGTGAAATCCGCCGGGTACCGGGTCGCGCCATCGACCGTGCCACGGTCGAGCAGGCCGATGTGCTGTTGGTGCGCTCGGTGACCAACGTCAATCGCGCGCTGCTCGAGGGCAGCAAGGTGCGCTTTGTCGGTACGTGCACCATCGGCACCGATCATCTGGACCTGAATTACTTTCAGCAGGCCGGTATTACCTGGTCCAGCGCGCCGGGCTGCAATGCCCGTGGTGTGGTCGACTATGTGCTCGGCAGTCTGCTGACCCTGGCCGAAATCGAGGGTGTCGACCTGACCCGGCGTACCTACGGCGTGGTCGGTGCCGGCGAAGTGGGTGGACGCCTGGTCAAGGTATTGCAAGGCCTGGGCTGGAAGGTGCTGGTGTGCGATCCGCCACGGCAAACTGCGGAAGGTGGAGACTACGTCAGCCTCGAGCAGATCATCGACGAGTGCGACGTCATCAGTCTGCACACGCCATTGACTAAACAGGGTCAGCAATCGACCTGGCATTTGTTCGATGAAAAACACCTGAACCAGCTCAGGTCCGGCACCTGGCTGATTAATGCCAGTCGCGGGCCGGTGGTCAACAATGCAGCACTGCGCGACGTGCTGCTGGAGCGCGAAGACCTGCAAGCGGTGCTCGATGTCTGGGAAGGCGAGCCTGAAGTCGACGTGGCGCTGGCCGAACTCTGCGTGCTGGCAACGCCACACATTGCCGGCTACAGCCTCGACGGCAAGCAGCGGGGCACCGCGCAGATTTATCAGGCCTATTGCGATTTCCTTGGGCAGCCAGCCCGGGTCAGCCTGGGCGATTTGCTGCCGGCGCCGTGGCTGTCGCACGTGACCCTCAATGCGCAAAGTGACCCGGCCTGGGCGTTGGCGATGCTGTGCCGTGGCGTGTATGACCCGCGACGTGACGATGCGGACTTCCGTCGCAGCCTTGTCGGCAGTGTCAGCGAACAGCGAGCGGCATTTGATGCGTTGCGCAAGAATTATCCTTCGCGTCGAGAGATCGACGGATTGCAGGTGCGGATCGAGGGGGATGCGCCTGAGTTGCAGAGGATTGTGGCGGCGTTGGGGGCAACGGCAGTCTGATAGACCGCGAAGGGCGCCCCACAATGTCCGGACAGGCGCCCATAAAAAACCCGGCCAACAATGGGCCGGGTCAAGAAGACGGTGGCTATATCACTTTTGTTTGGCAGGTTTGACCAATCGCTTATCCAGTTCGCTGCAAGCTTTCTGGATCATTTCTTCAGTGATCGGTACTTCGCGACCCTGCTCGTCAATAATCGAGCAACCCAGAGACTGGTCTGGTTGCGTGCGGATCACTTGAATCTTGTCATCGCTGCTGTGTTGCAAGGACATGGCCTGTCTCCTCATCAGGTTGTGTGCTTACTGTAGAACCGCCAGGTGACCGGGCTATGACAACTCCCTGCGATCTTTCCTAGGGGGCATAACCAGTCCACCAGAAATGCCACCACGTGGCTACCCGAACTTTAGACCAATAGCGTCTAGCCTCTAGTGTTGGCGGACATAATTAACCCGACTCATTGTGATTTGCAGCAAGCCACCCCATTGAGCGGTATAGGCTGACCCTAATGATTGCCTTGTCCAGGATGATTACGATGCTCTCTGCCCGTCACCGCCGTGCCATTCGCCTGGCCAGTCGCTTCATCGCGCCATATCGCTGGCAGGCCTTTGGCGCCTTGCTGGCGCTGATCGTCACCGCTGGCATCACCTTGTCCATGGGGCAAGGCATCCGCCTGCTGGTGGACGAGGGGTTCATGACCCAGTCACCGCATCTGCTCAATCAGTCCATCGGTCTGTTCATGTTACTGGTGGCGGGATTGGCGATCGGAACCTTTGCACGGTTTTACCTGGTGTCGTGGATCGGCGAGCGCTGCGTCGCCGATATCCGCCGCAACGTGTTCAATCATCTGATTTACCTGCACCCGGGGTTTTACGAAGACAATCGCAGCTCGGAAATCCAGTCCCGCCTGACCGCCGACACCACGCTGTTGCAATCGGTCATCGGTTCTTCGCTGTCATTGTTCCTGCGCAATTTGCTGATGGTGATCGGTGGGATCGTCCTGCTGTTCATCACTAACCCCAAACTCACCAGCATCGTGGTGGTTGCCTTGCCCCTGGTGATCGCGCCGATCCTGATTTTCGGACGCCGGGTGCGTAACCTCTCACGCCTGAGTCAGGACCGGATTGCCGATATCGGCAGTTATGTGTCCGAAACCCTGGGGCAGATCAAGACCGTGCAGGCCTACAACCATCAGGCCCAGGACGAGCGACGGTTTGCCGTGACGGTGGAAGAGGCGTTCAACACTGCGCGCAAGCGCATCTTCCAGCGGGCCTGGCTGATTACCCTGGTGATCGTGTTGGTCTTGGGTGCCGTCGGGGTGATGCTCTGGGTTGGTGGCATGGACGTCATCGCCGGGCGAATTTCCGCTGGCGAGCTGGCGGCGTTCGTGTTCTACAGCCTGATTGTCGGCAGCGCGTTCGGCACGTTGAGCGAAGTGATTGGCGAGTTGCAGCGGGCAGCCGGCGCGGCCGAGCGGATTGCCGAGTTGCTGCGTTCGGAAAACATCATCCTGCCGCCGGTGGCGGACGCGGTGAAGCTGCCGGAGCGGGTCAATGGCCAACTACAACTGCACAATGTGCGTTTTTCCTACCCGTCGCGGCCGGAAAATTATGCTGTCGACGGGTTGAGCCTGACCGTCAATGCCGGTGAGACGCTGGCGCTGGTCGGGCCATCGGGGGCCGGAAAATCCACGGTGTATGACTTGCTGCTGCGTTTTTACGACCCGGCCGAGGGGCGCATCCTGCTCGATGGCGTGCCGTTGACTCAACTCGACCCGCTGGACCTGCGTCGCTGTTTTGCCCTGGTGTCGCAAACCCCGGCGCTGTTTTTCGGCAGCATTGAAGAAAACATTCGCTACGGCAATCCGCAGGCGACGTTGGCCGAGGTACAGGAAGCGGCAAAAGTCGCTTACGCCCATGACTTTATCGAAGCCATGCCCAATGGTTACCAGACTCATCTGGGGGACGGTGGTCTCGGCTTGTCCGGCGGCCAGCGCCAACGCCTGGCCATTGCCCGTGCGTTGCTGGTAGACGCCCCGATCCTGCTCCTGGACGAAGCCACCAGCGCCCTCGACGCCCAAAGCGAACACCTGATCCAGCAGGCGCTGCCGACACTGATGAAAAACCGGACCACCCTGGTGATCGCCCATCGCCTGGCCACGGTGAAAAACGCCGACCGAATTGCGGTGATGGACCAAGGGAAACTGGTGGCGGTGGGCACGCATCTGGAGCTGATTGCCAGCAATGCGTTGTATGCGCGGTTGGCGGCGTTGCAGTTCAGTGATGGACATGAAGCGGCATGAATTGCTGATGGGCGGATTGATTGATGAATGCGGGCAGTTTCGTCGAACCGGCGTGGGTATCTATCGTGGCGATAAGTTGATCCATGTGGCGCCGCCGCCGAGTCGCGTTGTGCACTTGATTGATGACTTGTTGGCGTGGCTTGGTGCCTCGGACTGGCATCCGCTGATTACCAGCTGCGTCTTTCATTATGAATTTGAGTTCATCCATCCCTTCGCTGACGGTAACGGACGTATGGGACGCCTTTGGCAAACCCTGATACTCAGTCAGTGGCGCCCGGTATTATCTTATTTGCCGGTTGAGGCCGTGATTCGGGATCAGCAGGAGGCGTACTACGCGGCATTGTCGGCGGCCGATCATTTGGCGGAATCAACGCCTTTCGTAGAGTTCATGTTGCAAGCCATGAGCCTTGCACTATCGGAGGCGGTACGGGGTGAGCCAGAAATCGACCCAGTAACCGACCCAGTAACCGACCCAGTAGAGAAGTTGCTTTCTGCACTGCATCTTAACGGTCCGCGAAAGATCAGCGAATTGATGGCTGACATCGGATTGGTGCACAGGGCGACCTTTCGGGCTAACTATCTCAGGCCTGCATTAGCGGTCGAATGGATAGAGATGACCCATCCTGAGTCGCCAAGTAGTCCGGCACAAAAGTATCGCCTGACCCAGCTTGGAAAACAGGTCTTCGCACGACTCAAGTCGGCAAAGAAATTCTGAGCAACAAAAAAGCCCGAATCTGAGATGCGGGCTTTTTTTGAGGGTCGATTTGAATCATTGATCGTCGAAATACCGCTCATGCCAATCCACGATTGGCTGCGGTGAGTTGAGCTTCTCGCCATAGATCACCGAATACGACAGCACGTTTTGCACGTACTGGCGGGTTTCGTCGAACGGAATGCTTTCCACCCACACGTCGAAACTCAGGTGGTCCGCACCGCGCAGCCATTGGCGCACTCGGCCCGGGCCGGCGTTGTAGGCGGCGGAGGCGAGGACGCGGTTGCCGTTGAACTGGCTGTGCACCTGGCTCAGGTATGCGGCGCCGAGCTGGATGTTCTTGTCCGGGTTGAACAGTTGCTGTGGCGAGCTATAGGGAATGCTGAACTTGCGTGCGGTTTCCTTGGCGGTGGCGGGCATCAGTTGCATCAGGCCCGAGGCGCCGACCCCGGAGCGGGCATCTTCCATGAAGGCGCTTTCCTGGCGAGTGATGGCAAACGCCCAGCTCGGATGCAGGCCGCGATTCTTCGCTTCACGCACCAGCGTGTTGCGGTGGGCCATCGGGAAACGGATATCCAGATCGTCCCAGTACTGCGCCTGGCTGATGGTGCGAATGGCCGGGAAGTACCATTTCAGGTCGTAGGCCAGTTTGGCCTGGGCGACCATTTCGTCGCGGCTGAAGTGACGGCTGACGTGGTACCACTCGCGGCGCCCGTCGACGATTTGCCCGCGAGCGTGGAACTCCAGGGCGCGACGTATGCCGGGGGTGTTGCGCACTTTGTTGATCAGCGCCTGGCTCATCACCAGCGGCTTGTTATTCAGCGAATAGGGTGACTGCGAGCGATCCGCCGCGAGGAACCCATAAAAGTCGCGCTCACGAGCCACGCTTCGATACAGGGTCTGGGCTTCCGGGTTCTGCGGTTGCGCCAGCTCCAGGGTGCGGGCCTGCCAGTAACGCCAGCGGTTGGTGGTGGCCAGGTCCTGGGGCAGGCGGCGGGTCAACTGATAGGCATCGTCCCAGCGCGCCAGGCGCAGGAGCAGGCGCAAGCGCCATTCGGAAACCGTGTTGTCGCGCAGTTCCGGATCGTATTTGGTCATGACGTCCAGGGCTCGACTGTCGAAACGTTTGGCGAGGGTCAGCCCGATTTCCCGGGCGATCGCCACTTTTTCATCCCGGGAGAAATGCATGCTGCTGGCGTAACCGTCGAGCAGATTCATGGCCCTGTCCGGGTCCTGACGAGCCAGGCGGCGCAGGCCGAGGCTGACCACATCGGACATGGCTTCATCGGCCGGGGTAAAGCGTGACGGCTGGTTGAGCAGTTCCGGTTTCTGCGCCACGTCCACCAGCAAGCGGCCGCGAGGGGCGAGGGTGGTCATGCCGTTGATCAGGCTGTTGGCCAGGGGATAGTTGCGCGCCTGGGCGGCGAGTTTGGCGCGTTCCCAACGTTTTTGCTCGGTCAACTGGCCATCGGCGGCCCACATGCCGAACAGGGCATCGCAGGCTTCGGGCTGGGATTTACCGGTCAGCCAGAGCTTTTCAGTGTTGGCGTAACCTTCGGCTTTGAGGTTGTGGCTGATCTGGTACTGCGCATTCAGGCAGTCCAGTTCGGTGAAGTTCATTTTCGGGTCGTAGTACTTGACGAAGGTCGCCCAGTCGCCCCGTTCCGCCAGCCAGCGCAACCAACGCAACTTCATCCAGTTGGCCTGGGGCAGGTCGCCGTGTTCGGCGAGGAATTTCTCGATTTCGGCGTTGCTCGCGGTTTTCAGGCGCGCGGTCAGTTCGTCGTACGCCAGGTAGGGTTCCAGCGGATAATCGGCGAGGGCCTGGCTGTAACGGAAATACGGTCCGCTATCGCCCTTGGCCAGGGCGCGCTTGGCTTCATCGTAATACTGGCGTTGGGTGGACAGGTCCACCGCCTGGGCGGATTGAACGGCAGCTGCAGACAGTAAAAAAGCAGATAAAAGATTGAAAAGGCGACTGCGCATGAGACGTCCGGGCAGAGAAAAATCATGACAAGCGCGGGCCAGGCCCGCGCTGAATTGTCTGTAGCTTAGCCTTTTGCCAGCAGCCGGTGAAAGCTTTGCGGGTCTTCCCGCATCAGTTCGCAACATTTGTCATGCAGAGTGCTGCGAGAGTGAAATTGCCGGCCTTCTGAAGCCTCAAGTCAGGTAGAATGCGCGCCCGGTTTTTGGAGAAGCTCATGACCCTGCTCAAATTCAGCGATGTGTCCCTTGCTTTCGGCGCTATGCCGTTGTTGGACAAGGTGTCCTGGCAGATCGCCCGTGGTGAGCGGGTGTGCATCATCGGCCGCAACGGCACTGGCAAGTCCAGCATGATGAAGCTCGTCAAGGGCGACCAGAAGCCCGATGACGGCTCCGTTTGGCGCGCACCCGGGCTCAAGATCGGCGAATTGCCGCAAGAATTGCCGGTGGCCGACGAGCGGACAGTGTTCGACGTGGTGGCCGAAGGCCTGGACGGCGTTGGCGCCTTGCTCGCCGAATATCACCACCTGAGCCAGAACATCGTCACTGACGCCGATCTGGACAAGCTGATGCACGTCCAGCACGACCTCGAAGCCCGCGATGGCTGGCGCTTGCAGACCCTCGTCGACAGCACCTTGAGCCGCCTGCAACTGCCGGCCGACAAGACCCTCGCCGAGTTGTCCGGCGGCTGGCGTCGTCGCGTCCTGCTGGCCCAGGCCCTGGTGTCCGAGCCGGACCTGCTACTGCTCGACGAACCGACCAACCACCTGGACATCGGTGCCATCGCCTGGCTTGAAGAAGCGCTGAAGGATTTCCAGGGCGCCGTGCTGTTCATCACGCACGACCGTTCTTTCCTGCAGAACCTGGCAACCCGCATCCTCGAACTGGATCGCGGCGGCCTGATCGACTGGAACGGCGACTACGCCAGTTTCCTCGTGCACAAGGAAGCCGCACTGGCGGCCGAGGAGACCGCCAACGCGCTGTTCGACAAGCGCCTGGCCCAGGAAGAAGTGTGGATTCGCCAGGGCATCAAGGCCCGTCGCACCCGTAACGAAGGTCGCGTACGTGCGCTCAAAGCCTTGCGCGTCGAGCGCAGCGAGCGTCGTGAGCGTACCGGCAAGGCCAATATCCAGCTGGAAACCGCCGACAAGTCCGGCAAGCAGGTAATGGTCCTCGATAACGTGAGTTTCGCTCACCCGGACGGTCCGTTCCTGATCAAGGACTTCTCCATGGTGCTGCAGCGCGGCGACCGTATCGGTTTGCTCGGCGCCAACGGTACCGGCAAGACCACCCTGCTGAAACTGATGCTCAGCGGCTTGCAGCCGACCAGCGGCAAAGTGGAAGAGGGCACCCGGATTGATGTCGCCTACTTCGACCAGTTGCGCCATCAGCTGGATCTGGAAAAAACCGTGATCGACAACGTGGCCGAAGGTCGCGACTTCATCGATATCGACGGCCAGAGCCGCCACGTGCTGAGCTACCTCGGCGACTTCCTGTTCAGCCCGCAGCGTGCCCGCACGCCAGTCAAGGCGCTGTCGGGTGGTGAGCGTGCCCGTCTGTTGCTGGCCAAGCTGTTCAGCAAGCCGGCGAACCTGCTGGTACTCGACGAACCGACCAACGACCTCGACGTCGAAACCCTCGAGCTGCTGGAAGAGGTCTTGCTGACCTTCAACGGCACCGTACTGATGGTCAGCCACGACCGGGCATTCCTCGACAACGTGGTCACCAGTACCCTGGTCTTCGAAGGTGAAGGCAAGGTTCGCGAGTACGTCGGTGGCTACCAGGACTGGCTGCGCCAGGGCGGCTCGCCGCGTCTACTGGGCGTGACCGAGAGCAAGTCCGGCAAGGCCGACCTGAACTCCGCGGTGGTGAAGGCCGAGCCTGCGCCGGTTGCGGCAGCTGTCGAAGCGCCAGTGGCGAAGAAAAAGCTCAGCTACAAATTGCAGCGCGAACTGGAGGCGTTGCCGGGGCAGATCGAGGCCATGGAGCAGCAGATTGCCGCCGTTGAAGCACAGATGGCGGATGCCGGCTTCTATCAGCGTCCGGCGGCCGAAACGGCTGCGGTGATTGCTCAATTGGAGCAGTTGCAGGCTGAACTCGACATCATGGTCGAGCGTTGGGCCGAGCTGGATGCCTGATTGACCCGGTAACAAAAAAAGCCCGGCGTTCAGTGATGAACGCCGGGCTTTTCATATGAAATGCAATCCCCCTGTAGGAGCGAGCTTGCTCGCGATGAACTTGAGAGCGCCGCGGGGTGTCAGGCTTCCCGTGTCATCGTTGACGACCATCGCGAGCAGGCTCGCTCCTACAAGGGTGTGTTGTCAGCTTTTGTTTTGCAGACGCACCGCCAGCACATCACAAGGCGCGCCATGCAGCACGTCATTGGCGGTGGAGCCCAGCAACAGTGCCAGACCATGCCGGCCATGGCTGCCCACCACGATCAGGTCGCAGGTTTGCTCCTTGGCCAGGTGGTGGATCTCCTGGCGTGGCTGTCCGTAGGTCAGGTGGCTGTATTCCCTGGAGAGCTCCGGGTATTTCAGGATCAAGCGGTCAAGGCGCTCCTTGGCTTGATCGAACTGCTGCTGTTGCAGTTGTGACAGGTCCATCGGCACGTCGCCGCCGAAGGCCATCGCCATCGGCTCGACAATGTGCACCAGCGACAATTTCGCACCGTTGCTCACCGACAGTTCGCGAGCGCGGTGAATCACAGGGTCGCACTCTTCGGTCAGATCTACAGCGACCAGAATATGGTTGTAGGGCATGAGGTGCTCCTCCTGAGGGATGCAATATTGGTAAGTATGGCTGGTTTCAAGCGCATTGGTTCCAAAGTGACACAATGGGCTCATTCAAATTCGGGAGTACAGATATGACGGTCTGGATAGTGGTGTCAATCCTGCTGGTGGTGCTGAGTCCGCTGGCATGGTTGCGGCCGTCGCGAGTTCAGAGCGGGCGCATCGCCTTGCGGATGGAGGCTCGGCGCATCGGGCTGGCCATGCAATTGGCGCCTCAGGAGTGGCCGCACTGGCTCAGCCAGGAGCCGCCGAGCCCCTGCGCCCAGTACCATCGTCCTCGACGTGGCAATCAGCCGGCGTGCTGGAGTTACTGGCAAAAATCACCGGGTGTCTGGGTCAATCAATGGCAGGAAATCTGTGAAGACAGGGCACTGCTCGATCATTTCGAAAAATTGCCGGCCAACGTCTACAAAGTCGAGGCGGACAAGCAAATGATCACGTTGTACTGGGGCGAGAAGGGTGAGGCCGAGGTGTTGCAGCAGATCGACGCCACCCTCAAAGCCCTCGCCTGAAACCCGATCCCCTGTAGGAGCGAGCCTGCTCGCGATGAACCTGAGAGCGCCGCGGGGTGCCAGGCTTCCCGCGTCATCGTTGACGTCCATCGCGAGCGAGCTCGCTCCTACAGGTGTTTTTCGCAGGCAATAAAAAGCCCGACATTCATCATCGGGCTGGAGTTGGCCAGGCAGGCCGGTAAAAACGGTGTTGGCTGATCTTACGCTGGGCATTCGCCAAAAGCGTTCACAATTTTCCCCTGGGTTCCGCCAGCGTAGCTTGTTAAACACGGGCTGCAGCGAATTAGGGCGAACTTTCTAACAATTGATTCTATGAATGACCTTGCATGCTCAAGCGTGTTTAAGGTCTTCGCAGTACGGATATGACCGGAAAGTCGCGTTTCAACCCGTGTTTCGGGCGATTGACAATTGTCG
The DNA here is from genome assembly GCF_058802985.1 of Pseudomonas sp. GW822-FHT01E03. Taxonomy (NCBI): domain Bacteria; kingdom Pseudomonadati; phylum Pseudomonadota; class Gammaproteobacteria; order Pseudomonadales; family Pseudomonadaceae; genus Pseudomonas; species Pseudomonas sp. GW822-FHT01E03. The sequence continues at coordinate 119,177 of NZ_JBXAOQ010000008.1, read as the reverse complement.
GAAATTCCGTGAAGGTGACGTACCCAAATCAAACGGGCGTATGAATTGAGCGTTTGTATTTCAGACCGCTCCTACAGAATCCCGACTATCGCGTTGGCGGGTGTGCCGGGGGAATGGGCGTAGCATTGACGATCAACGTCCCTGCCAAGCCGTTCGCCTGCGTCCGACGTGTACTGTTCAGCTTCCATATCGTGGAGATCAGTTGATGATTTACGAAGGTAAAGCCATCACGGTTAAGGCTCTTGAAAGTGGCATCGTCGAACTGAAGTTCGACCTCAAGGGTGAGTCCGTCAACAAGTTCAACCGTCTAACCCTGAACGAACTGCGTCAGGCCGTAGACACCATCAAGGCAGATGCTTCGATCAAGGGCGTGATCGTCAGCAGTGGCAAGGACGTGTTCATCGTCGGCGCCGACATCACCGAATTTGTCGACAACTTCAAGCTGCCGGATGCAGAACTTGTTGCTGGCAACCTCGAAGCCAACAAGATTTTCAGCGATTTCGAAGACCTCAACGTCCCGACCGTCGCCGCGATCAATGGCATCGCGTTGGGTGGCGGTCTGGAAATGTGCCTGGCGGCGGACTACCGCGTCATGTCCACCAAGGCCAAGATCGGTCTGCCGGAAGTCAAGCTGGGCATCTACCCGGGCTTCGGCGGTACTGTGCGCCTGCCGCGCCTGATCGGTGCCGACAACGCCATCGAATGGATCGCCGCCGGCAAGGAAAACCGTCCTGAAGACGCACTGAAAGTCGGCGCCGTCGACGCAGTGGTTGCTCCTGAGCAACTGCAGGATGCCGCGCTGGAACTGATCAAGCGCGCCATCTCCGGCGAGTTCGACTACAAGGCCAAGCGCCAGCCGAAGCTGGAAAAGCTGAAGCTGAACGCCATCGAACAAATGATGGCTTTCGAAACCGCCAAGGGTTTCGTGGCCGGCCAGGCTGGTCCGAATTACCCGGCGCCGGTTGAAGCGATCAAGACCATCCAGAAAGCCGCGAACTTCGGTCGCGACAAGGCGCTGGAAATTGAAGCTGCAGGTTTCGTCAAACTGGCCAAGACCTCTGCTGCGCAGAGCCTGATCGGCTTGTTCCTGAACGATCAGGAACTGAAGAAAAAGGCCAAGGCCTACGACGAAATCGCCAAGGACGTGAAGCAGGCCGCCGTACTGGGCGCCGGCATCATGGGTGGCGGTATCGCCTATCAGTCGGCCTCCAAAGGCACGCCGATCCTGATGAAGGACATCAACGAGCACGGTATCGAGCAGGGTCTGGCCGAAGCCGCCAAACTGCTGGTCGGCCGCGTTGATAAAGGTCGCATGACCGCCGCGAAAATGGCTGAAGTGCTCAACGGCATCCGTCCAACCCTGTCTTACGGCGACTTCGGTCACGTGGATCTGGTGGTCGAAGCGGTCGTCGAGAACCCGAAGGTCAAGCAAGCGGTACTGGCCGAAGTTGAAGACAAGGTCAAGGAGGACACCATCCTGGCGTCCAATACCTCGACCATTTCCATCACCTTGCTGGCCAAGGCCCTCAAGCGTCCGGAAAACTTCGTCGGCATGCACTTCTTCAACCCGGTGCACATGATGCCGCTGGTGGAAGTGATCCGTGGCGAGAAGTCCAGCGAGCTGGCTGTTGCCACCACCGTTGCCTACGCCAAGAAAATGGGCAAGAACCCGATCGTGGTCAATGACTGCCCGGGCTTCCTGGTCAACCGCGTCCTGTTCCCGTACTTCGGCGGTTTCGCCAAGCTGGTCAGCGCCGGTGTGGACTTCGTCCGTATCGACAAGATCATGGAAAAATTCGGCTGGCCTATGGGCCCGGCCTACCTGATGGACGTGGTCGGCATCGACACCGGTCACCACGGTCGTGACGTAATGGCCGAAGGCTTCCCGGACCGCATGAAGGACGACCGTCGCTCGGCCGTCGACGTGCTCTACGAAGCCAAGCGCCTGGGCCAGAAGAACGGCAAGGGCTTCTACGCCTACGAGACCGACAAGAAAGGCAAGCAGAAGAAGGTTGCCGATCCTTCGGTACTGGAAGTGCTCAAGCCGATCGTTTACGAGCAGCGCGAAGTCACCGACGAAGACATCATCAACTGGATGATGATCCCGCTGTGCCTGGAAACCGTGCGTTGCCTGGAAGACGGCATCGTCGAAACCGCTGCCGAAGCCGACATGGGTCTGGTCTACGGTATTGGTTTCCCTCCATTCCGTGGCGGTGCGCTGCGTTACATCGATTCGATCGGTGTGGCAGAGTTCGTTGCCCTGGCTGACCAGTACGCTGATTTGGGCGCGCTGTACCACCCGACCGCGAAGCTGCGCGAAATGGCCAAGAACGGCCAGAGCTTCTTCGGTTAAGCGCCCCCAACTAGAGTGAGAGTGAACTTATGAGCTTGAATCCTAGAGACGTCGTGATTGTCGACTTCGGTCGTACTCCGATGGGCCGCTCCAAGGGCGGCATGCACCGCAACACCCGTGCCGAAGACATGTCGGCGCACCTGATCAGCAAACTGCTGGAACGTAACGTCAAGGTCGACCCGAACGAAGTCGAAGACGTGATCTGGGGCTGTGTGAACCAGACCCTGGAGCAGGGCTGGAACATCGCGCGCATGGCGTCGCTGATGACCCAGATCCCGCACACTTCGGCCGGCCAGACTGTCAGCCGCCTGTGTGGCTCGTCCATGAGCGCTCTGCACACTGCCGCGCAAGCGATCATGACCGGCAACGGTGACGTTTTCGTGGTTGGTGGCGTCGAGCATATGGGTCACGTGAGCATGATGCACGGTGTCGATCCGAACCCGCACATGTCGCTGTACGCGGCGAAAGCCTCGGGCATGATGGGCCTGACCGCGGAAATGCTGGGCAAGATGCACGGCATCACTCGCGAGCAACAGGACGCTTTCGGCGTGCGCTCCCACCAACTCGCCCACAAGGCGACCGTGGAAGGCAAGTTCAAAGACGAAATCATCCCGATGCAGGGCTACGACGAGAACGGTTTCCTGAAAACCTTCGACTACGACGAAACCATTCGTCCGGAAACCACCCTGGAAAGCCTGGCGGCTCTGAAGCCGGCGTTCAATCCGAAGGGCGGCACCGTGACAGCCGGTACCTCGTCGCAGATCACCGATGGTGCCTCGTGCATGATCGTGATGTCGGCGCAGCGTGCACAGGATCTGGGTATCCAGCCTCTGGCGGTGATTCGTTCGATGGCAGTGGCAGGTGTGGATCCGGCAATCATGGGCTATGGTCCAGTACCGGCCACACAAAAAGCACTGAAGCGCGCGGGTCTGGGCATTTCCGACATCGACTTCTTCGAGCTCAACGAAGCTTTCGCCGCACAGGCCCTGCCAGTGCTGAAAGATCTGAAAGTACTCGACAAGATGAGCGAGAAGGTTAACCTGCACGGCGGCGCGATCGCCCTGGGCCACCCGTTCGGTTGCTCCGGTGCGCGTATCTCCGGCACTTTGCTCAATGTGATGAAGCAGAATGGCGGTACCTTCGGGGTAGCCACCATGTGCATTGGTCTCGGCCAAGGCATCTCCACCGTCTTCGAACGCGTTTAAGCGTCTCGTTGATGGAAGCCGGGGCCAAGTGCCCCGGTTTTTGTTTTTCCGGATTTATTTTTGTTTTTATTTTGAAAAAATTTGAGTGAGGGCCAAAGCATGCCGATACAACCTGGGCTCTACCAACATTACAAAGGTCCGCAGTACCGCGTATTCAGTGTTGCGCGGCATTCGGAAACCGAAGAAGAAGTGGTCTTCTACCAAGCCCTGTATGGCGATTACGGCTTTTGGGTGCGTCCCTTGAGCATGTTCCTGGAGTCCGTCGAGGTTGACGGCGAACAGGTGCCACGCTTTGCTTTGGTGCAGGCCGAACCGAGCGTTTTTCCGCAGCCATAAGGGGAGTGCGCGCAGAGCCCTGCGCTTGACCTCATCTTGTAGCCACTATATATAGCGGTGCCGCGTCAGGCGCCAACCGCCTTTCACTTCTCGAATTCAGGAATTTTCTGATCCATGGGCAAATCGCTGGTCATTGTGGAATCCCCGGCTAAGGCCAAGACCATCAACAAGTATTTGGGCAACGAATACGTGGTGAAGTCGAGTATCGGCCATATCCGAGACCTGCCCACCAGCGGTTCGGCTAGCGCCAGCAAAGAGCCAGCCGCCAAGCGCGGCAAGGCTGCTGCGGGTGAAGTGCCGGCACTGTCGCCGAAAGAAAAAGCGCGCAAGCAGCTGGTCGCGCGCATGGGTGTCGATCCGGATCATGGCTGGAAAGCCAAGTACGAGATCCTCCCGGGCAAGGAAAAAGTCATCGAAGAGCTGCGCCGGCTCGCCAAGGATGCTGACACCATCTATCTCGCAACCGACTTGGACCGCGAGGGGGAAGCCATTGCCTGGCACCTGCGCGAAGCCATCGGTGGTGACGATACCCGCTACAAGCGCGTGGTGTTCAACGAAATCACCAAGAAGGCCATTCAGGAAGCCTTCTCGAAACCAGGCGAGCTGGATATCGACCGCGTCAACGCCCAGCAGGCGCGTCGTTTCCTCGACCGCGTGGTGGGTTACATGGTTTCGCCGCTGCTGTGGGCCAAGATCGCTCGCGGTCTGTCCGCCGGTCGCGTGCAGTCGGTTGCCGTGAAGCTGGTGGTCGAGCGCGAACGTGAAATCCGCGCGTTCATCCCGGAAGAGTACTGGGAAGTTCACGCCGACCTCGGCACCGCAAAAGGCGCGACCGTGCGCTTCGACGTGGCCCGCGAGAAAGGCGAAGCCTTCAAGCCGCTTAATGAAACCCAGGCCATGGCCGCGCTGGAGAAGCTCAAGGCTTCCAGCTACAGCATCGTCAAGCGCGAAGACAAGCCGACCAGCAGCAAGCCGTCGGCACCCTTCATCACGTCCACCTTGCAGCAAGCCGCAAGCAATCGCCTGGGCTTCGGTGTGAAGAAGACCATGATGATGGCCCAGCGTCTTTACGAAGCTGGCTACATCACTTATATGCGTACCGACTCCACCAACCTTTCGGTTGATGCCGTGGCGATGGCGCGTGCCTATATTGAAGGCGAATTCGGCAAGAAATACCTGCCGGAAACCCCGAACGTCTACAGCAGCAAGGAAGGCGCACAAGAGGCTCACGAAGCGATTCGTCCGTCCGACGCCAATACCGAGCCAAGCAAGCTGTCGGGCATGGAGCGTGACGCTGAGCGCCTCTACGAGCTCATCTGGCGCCAGTTCCTCGCCTGCCAGATGCTGCCGGCACAATACCTGTCGACCACGGTCACTGTCGGTGCCGGCGACTTCGAGCTGCGCGCCAAGGGCCGCATCCTGAAGTTCGACGGTTACACCCGCGTCATGCCGCAAATCGCCAAGCCAGGCGATGACGACGTGCTGCCGGACATGGCCCAGGGCGACGCGATGAAGCTGATCAAGCTTGATCCGACCCAGCACTTCACCAAGCCGCCGGCGCGTTACTCGGAAGCCAGCCTGGTAAAAGAAATGGAAAAACGCGGCATCGGTCGTCCTTCGACCTACGCGGCGATCATTTCGACCATTCAGGACCGCGGCTACGTGGCGCTGCACAACCGTCGTTTCTATTCGGAAAAGATGGGCGACATCGTCACCGAGCGTCTGGCCGAAAGCTTCTCCAACCTGATGGACTACGGCTTCACCGCCGGCATGGAAGAGCATCTCGATGACGTGGCCCAGGGCGAACGCGACTGGAAAAACGTGCTCGACGAGTTCTACGGCGACTTCAAGAAGAAACTCGAAGTAGCCGAAAGCCCGGAACACGGCATGCGGGCCAATCAGCCCGTCATGACTGACATTCCGTGCACCACTTGCGGCCGGCCGATGCAGATCCGTACCGCGTCGACCGGCGTGTTCCTCGGTTGCTCGGGCTACAGCCTGCCGCCGAAAGAGCGCTGCAAGGCCACCGTCAACCTGGTGCCGGGCGACGAAATCGCTGCGGACGACGAGGGTGAATCGGAGTCGCTGGTGTTGCGTGGCAAGCATCGCTGCCCGATCTGCAGCACGGCGATGGACGCCTATCTGCTCGATGAGAAGCGCAAGCTGCACATCTGCGGTAACAACCCGGATTGCGATGGCTACGAAATCGAAGAGGGCACCTATCGCATCAAGGGCTATGAAGGTCCGAGCCTGGAGTGCGACAAGTGTGGCAGCGAGATGCAGCTCAAGACCGGCCGTTTCGGCAAGTTCTTCGGTTGCACCAATGCCACCTGCAAGAACACCCGCAAACTGCTGAAGAGTGGTGATGCCGCGCCGCCGAAGATGGATCCGGTGAAGATGCCTGAGCTGAAGTGCGAAAAGGTCAATGACACCTACATTCTGCGCGACGGTGCATCCGGTCTGTTCCTGGCGGCCAGCCAGTTCCCGAAAAACCGCGAGACTCGTGCTCCATTGGTGATGGAAATCATCCCGCACAAGGATGAGATCGATCCGAAGTATCACTTCCTCTGCGAAGCACCGAAGAAAGATCCGGATGGTCTGCCAGCCGTGATCCGTTACAGCCGCAAGACCAAGGAGCAGTACGTGCAGACCGAAGTTGACGGTAAGCCAACCGGTTGGAAGGCTTACTACGACGGTGGCAAGTGGACGGTTGAAGACAAGCGTCCGGCAGCCAAGGCTTAAAGCCGCGCCCCCTGTAGGAGCGAGCTTGCTCGCGATGGTCGTCAACGATGACGCGGGCCTTCAGAATGCCCGCGTTGCTCTCAGGTCCATCGCGAGCAAGCTCGCTCCTACAGTGCGCAAGGCCGCATGAGAACCCTCGGGTTTTCATGCGGCTTTTTTGTTTTGGGCTTGCGGTCGGATCGGCTGATCCATGACACTGTCAAACCTGCGTGAAGCAATTATTTCGTTGTGGAGGCTGCCGTCATGGCCCACGAACTGTACACCCGCACCAATCAGAAGATTTATTTCGCCGGCTTGTCGCTCGAAGCGCTGGCCCGCACTGAAGAGGGGCGGGCGATGAATTCGCTGGCGCTGATCCAGGCTGGGCGCGAATCCGCGCTGTTTCATCTGTACGGCGCGCTGCTGGGCCTGTGTCACGAGATCGCCGGTTTCTATCGCTTGCCTCAGGCCAATGCGCCCCGTGCAGAGTTGTTGCTGACTCGCGAGGTGCTGGACACCATCGCCATTCCGGAAATGGCTGAGCTGGTCGAGCTGGCCAATAACCCGGAAACCTGGCTGGCCAAGTTGTTGGCTGCCCATGCTGCGTTGTTTCAGCCGCCGCGCGCGCCCCACAAGCCGAAAGGGGACGTGACCCAGCCACTGATTCAGGCTGTCAATCTGGATGAAGAGGAGGCGCCGCAAGAGCTGAGTCGGGAAGAGCTGGAGAGTTGGCGTCAGAACCTGAAGGGGTTGGCGATCCGCTTTCGCGAAGGCCTGAACGAGTGCTGACAGAAACAGTTTTGGGATGGCATCTGGTCAAGATCCCGAGCGAAGCCTGGCCGATGCCTATATAATCCCCGCCTTTCGTGGAGAACAGTCCTTTATGCCAACGTCCTTTCTAGAAATTGTCGAGTTACCAGACGGCCGTATCGAGCTGCGCAGGGCCGAGGACGAGGGTTCTCTGGTTACTTTGGATTTCTCCGAGGACGCCAAGGCATTCCTGCAAGGGCAGCACGTGGAAGTCGCCAAGGCGATGTTGAGCGTCGGCGTTCAGATGGCCGGTCGCCTGGTTGAAGGCGAATTCGACAAGGAAGAGGGGTCGCGGGTTCTGCATTGACCGCCGCCTGTCGCTTTTCCTGATGTCGTTACTCATCGGCTTCTCTGTCCCTGGAGAAGCCTTGCGCGGTGAATCACGCGTTTGTCCGCCGGTTAACCCAGTCGAATATTCAGGCTCTGAGCGTCCCCGGTACGGGCGGCGCTGATCAGTTGTTGTCGCGATTGGGGGCTCAGCGGGTTGATCCAGCTGACCACCGTGTGGCTACGACCCAGGCGCAGGGCTTCGCAAGTCAGTTGCTGGGCGCTCTGGGTGCCCCGGGGTTGCAGCAGCAGAATGCGCTCGCGGTTAAGGCCGGCATCTCGCAGCCAGGCTTGAGTCAGGCTGGCGGGTGGCGCGATCAGCGTCAGCCAGCGTGCGTCCTGGTCCTGGCTCAATTCCCTGAGGATCGGTGCCAGAAGGCTCAGGCAGTTCCCGGCTGCACCACGCAGTGACAGCTCGCTGAAAACGTCAGGTTCGGCGCTCCAGGGGGACTCGACTACGTCTTTCAGGATCGGCGCCAATGGCTGTGCCATGAACGCTTCGAACAACGGCAGTTGGGTTTGCTGTGGTGATGTCTGTGGGAGCTGCATGGTGCCTCCTTTAGCGGCGAATGACGCCGACACTCAAGCCTTCGATCACCAGTTCCTGGTCTTGAAGGTTCACTTCAATAGGGGCGAACTCGGGGTTCTCGGCGATCAGCCAGACTTTGCTGCCGTCACGCTTGAAGCGCTTGACGGTCACTTCGTCGCCGATCCGCGCAACGACGATCTGGCCGTTACGGGCTTCGCGGGTGGTGTGGACCGCCAGCAGGTCGCCGTCGAAAATGCCGATATCCTTCATGCTCATCCCATGGACGCGCAGCAGGTAGTCGGCGCGCGGATGGAAGAAGGCGGGATTGATGTTGCAGGACTCTTCGATGTGTTGCTGCGCAAGAATCGGGGCGCCGGCTGCTACCCGGCCAATGATCGGCAGGGTGGAATCGTCGGCCTTGGCTTCGAAGCCGGGAATGCGGATGCCACGGGAGGCGCCAGGCGTCATCTCGATTGCACCCTTGCGGGCCAGTGCCTTGAGGTGTTCTTCCGCCGCATTGGGTGACTTGAAACCCAGTTCCTGAGCGATTTCCGCGCGGGTGGGTGGATACCCGTTGTCTTCCAGGCAACGCTTGATGAAGGCCAGAATCTCTGCTTGTCGTGGCGTCAGCTTTAGCATATCGATCGCTCTGTTTTTTTATACAGTGACTGGGATTATATACAGTAAGTCGGTCTTGGCAATGCTCCATTTTTCAGTCGCCGCCGGACGGTCAAACAGCCGATGGATTGAAGCTTTGCCGTTGTGTGGTTAAATGTCTGACCGACCATTCCCGAAACGAACTGCCAGACTTGACAATGCACAGGCTGAAACGTATGTTTCAAACAAGTGTTTGTCAGGCGGAGTAGCCATGGCCCAGTCGGAAACCGTTGAACGCATTCTTGATGCCGCCGAGCAGTTGTTCGCGGAAAAAGGTTTCGCCGAAACCTCGTTGCGTCTGATCACCAGCAAGGCGGGTGTCAACCTGGCGGCGGTGAACTATCACTTCGGTTCGAAGAAGGCGTTGATTCAAGCGGTTTTCTCGCGGTTCCTCGGGCCATTCTGCATCAGCCTCGATAAAGAGCTGGAGCGGCGTCAGGCCAAGCCTGAAATCAAGCCGACACTCGAAGAGTTGCTGGAAATCCTCGTCGAGCAGGCACTGGTGGTGCAGCCGCGCAGTGGCAACGACCTGTCTATCTTCATGCGTTTGCTGGGACTGGCGTTCAGCCAGAGCCAGGGGCACTTGCGTCGTTATCTGGAAGACATGTACGGCAAGGTGTTTCGCCGCTACATGATGCTGGTCAACGAAGCGGCGCCACGTATTCCACCTATCGAACTGTTCTGGCGCGTGCACTTCATGCTGGGTGCGGCGGCGTTCAGCATGTCCGGTATCAAGGCCTTGCGCGCGATTGCCGAAACCGATTTCGGCGTGAACACCTCGATCGAGCAGGTCATGCGCCTGATGGTGCCGTTCCTGGCTGCCGGCATGCGCGCCGAATCCGGCGTTACCGACACGGCCATGGCCACGGCCCAGTTGCGTCCGCGTAGCAAATCGACACCGGTTGCCGCCAAGGTTTAACCGCACACGGGTGGGCGCGGCAGCTGACATCCGCTAAGCTAGCCGCCCATGCCGACTCTCGTTCTGAACCCGTTTCCCATTGAAATCGCCGACCTGCCGGGCACAGCGTCTGGCGGCGAATTCGTGTGGGCCGGGTTTTCTGTTATCAAGGAATTTCTATGACTGCTGGCTTGCAAGGCTCGTTGATGGTGGACGTCGCCGGTACCTGGCTGACGGCTGAAGATCGCCAATTGTTGCGCCAGCCCGAAGTGGGTGGCCTGATCATCTTTGCCCGCAACATCGAGCATCCGCGTCAAGTGCGCGAGCTGAGTGCGGCCATTCGCGCCATTCGTCCCGATCTGCTGTTGGCGGTGGATCAAGAGGGCGGCCGCGTGCAGCGCCTGCGCCAGGGATTCGTGCGATTGCCCGCCATGCGCGCCATTGCCGACAACCCGAACGCCGAATACCTGGCCGAGCAGTGCGGCTGGATCATGGCCACCGAAGTGTTGGCTGTCGGCCTGGACTTGAGCTTTGCCCCGGTGCTGGACCTGGATTACCAGCGCAGCGCCGTTGTCGGCACTCGCTCGTTCGAAGGCGATCCCGAGCGCGCTGCCTTGCTTGCGGGTGCATTCATCCGCGGGATGAACAGCGCCGGGATGGCCGCCACCGGCAAGCACTTCCCCGGCCACGGCTGGGCTGAAGCGGATTCTCACGTCGCGATTCCCAACGACGAACGCAGCCTCGACGAGATCCGCGCCAATGACCTGGTGCCGTTTGCCAAGCTGAGCAAGCAACTGGCCGCGGTCATGCCGGCCCATGTCATTTATCCACAAGTCGATTCCCAGCCCGCCGGCTTCTCCCGCCGCTGGTTGCAGGACATCCTGCGTGGCGAGTTGCAGTTCGATGGCGTGATCTTCAGTGACGACCTGTCCATGGCGGGCGCTCACGTGGTCGGCGATGCCGCCAGCCGTATCGAAGCGGCGCTGACTGCCGGTTGCGACATGGGTCTGGTGTGCAACGACCGTGCGGCCGCCGAACTGGCCCTGAGCGCTGCCCAGCGTCTGAAGGTCAAGCCTTCCGAGCGCATTGCGCGGATGCGCGGCCAGTCGTTTGCCAGCACCGAATACCGTCAAGACCCGCGCTGGCTGGCCGCTGTCGGCGCGCTCAAAGAAGCTCAATTGATTGATTAAGGACTGTTCGTTATGACGGTTTACGCGATTATCGGTGGCACTGGCCTGACTCAACTCGAAGGCCTGAGCATTCGCCAGTCACTGGCAGTGGACACGCCTTATGGCGCACCTTCGGCCGACGTTCAGATCGGCGAGTATGCCGGCAAGGAAGTACTGTTCCTCGCGCGTCACGGTCATCCCCATCGTTTTCCACCGCATCAGGTCAACTACCGCGCCAACCTCTGGGCGCTGAAGCAGGCCGGTGCCGAAGCCATTCTGGCAGTCAACGCCGTGGGCGGCATCCATGCCGCGATGGGCACCGGGCATTTCTGCGTGCCGCATCAGTTGATCGACTACACCAGCGGTCGTGAGCACACCTACTTTGCCGATGACCTGGAGCACGTCACCCATATCGACTTCAGCTACCCCTACAGCGAGCCATTGCGTCAGCAACTGATTGCGGCATTGGCGGTGGAAGGCGTGGGCTACAGCAGTCATGGTGTGTATGCCTGCACTCAAGGGCCGCGCCTGGAGACAGTGGCTGAAATCGCCCGGCTGGAGCGCGATGGCTGCGACATCGTCGGCATGACCGGTATGCCGGAAGCCGCCTTGGCCCGCGAGCTGGAACTCGATTACGCCTGTCTGGCGCTGGTGGTGAACCCGGCGGCGGGCAAGTCGACGGCGGTGATCACCATGGCCGAGATCGAGCAGGCGTTGCATGACGGCATGGGCAAGGTGAAGTCGACGCTGGCGAGGGTGCTCAAGGGCTGAGTCCCGCTTGATACCGAGTTGACTTCATCGCGAGCAAGCTCGCTCCCACAATGTCCGCGTCTTTTGCGGACACTGTGGGAGCGAGCTTGCTCGCGATGACGGACTAAAAAACGCCACAGATCTCAACGTTTTTCGAGGTTTTCCGGCAGCGGCGCAAACAGCGCCTCGATATCATCGCTCTGCAGTTTCCAGTCCCCGGCCTTGCGCCCATCCAATACGCCGGCCGCGAGGTCGGATTTTTCCTTTTGCAGGTGCTGAATCTTTTCTTCCACCGTTCCGCGCGCGATCAGTTTGTAGACGAACACCGGCTTCTCCTGGCCGATGCGATACGCACGGTCGGTTGCCTGGTTTTCCGTCGCCGGGTTCCACCACGGGTCGTAATGAATCACCGTGTCCGCTTCGGTCAGGTTCAGGCCAACGCCACCGGCCTTCAGGCTGATCAGAAAAATCTGACGCTTGCCGCTCTGGAATTCCTTCACCGGTGTGCGGCGGTCGCGGGTCTGGCCGGTCAACAGAGCGTAGGCCACGCCGCGCTTGTTCAGTTCGTCTTCGATCAGTGACAGCATTGAAGTGAACTGCGAGAACAGCAGGATCCGCCGACCTTCCTCGAACAATTCCTCGAGCATTTCCATCAGGCTATCGAGCTTGCCTGACGTGCTGCCACGGCTTGGCAGGGTCGCCTCGTTGACCAGGCGCAAATCGCAGCACACCTGTCGCAACTTGAGCAGGGCTTCAAGAATGATGATCTGGCTGCGGGCCACGCCTTTGCGGGTGATCTCGTCGCGGACTTTCTTGTCCATGGCCAGGCGCATGGTTTCGTACACGTCGCGCTGGGCCTCATTGAGTTCGACCCAGTGGATGATCTCGGTTTTCGGCGGCAACTCGGTGGCAACCTGTTCCTTGGTGCGGCGCAGCAGGAAAGGTTTGATCCGGCCGTTGAGGTGCTGGAGCCTGACCTCGCTGGTGCGTTTTTCAATCGGCACGCGGTAATCGCGGTTGAAGCTTTTGACGTCGCCCAGCCAGCCGGGCAACAGGAAGTGAAACAGCGACCAGAGTTCACCGAGATGGTTTTCCAGCGGCGTGCCACTCAGGCACAGGCGCTGCCGGGCATTGAGCTCGCGGGCAGCCTGGGCGGCCTTGCTGGTCGGGTTCTTGATGTATTGCGCTTCGTCTAGCACCAGTATGTGCAAGGGCTGCGCCGCCAGGCGTTCGACATCCTTGGGCAGCAGCGCATAGGTGGTCAGGATCAGATCGTAGTCGGCCAGCTTGTCGAAGTGTTTTTTGCGGCTGGCACCGTACAGCGCCAGTACCTTGAGCTGCGGCGTAAAGTGCGCCGCTTCGTCGAGCCAGTTGGGGATCAGGCTGGTCGGCATCACCACCATGCACGGCCGATCGAGACGACCGGCGTTTTTCTCGCTCAGGACGTGCGCCAGTGTCTGCAGGGTTTTGCCCAGGCCCATGTCATCCGCAAGGATTCCACCCACTTCCAGTTGCCGCAGCGATTGCATCCAGCTCAAGCCCTCAAGCTGATACGGACGCAGCGTCGCATTCAGGCCGTCCGGGGCGACGGCCGTGTGGTCCTTGATGTCGCGCAGGCGCTGGGCAAAGGTGCGGATCTGTTCACCACCCTCCCAGAGCAGTGGCATGTCTTCCAGTGGGTTCAGGCGTGTGGCATCGGCCTTGCTCAGGCGCAGCGTGGTGTCGCCGGGCTCCTGCAGGTAGAACTCGCCGAGGGTGGCCAGCACCGGTTTCAAGCGGCCGAAGGGCAGGGCGACTTGCAGCGGGCCGTGCCCGGAGTTCGGGCGATTGGGGATATTGACCAGGATCAGCTCGTCGTCGCGGCGTCGGGCAAGGCGCTCCGGGTTGAGGATTTCGGTGTGGGAGCGCATCAGGTTGAGCAGGATCGGCAATAGGCTCAGGCGTTCGCCGTTGACGATGATCCCCAGTTCCAGGTCGAACCAGTCTCGCTCCGGTGCCTGGTCGACCGTGGCGTACCAGTCGTCTACCGCCGTCAGGTCGAAACCGAAGTCCTCGTCGATCTGCAATTCCCAGCCCTGGGTGCGCAACTTCGGCAGTTCATTGAGGGTAAAGGTCAGCCAGGCGCTGTCATTGACCATCTCGAACAGCTCGCCGGCACTTTCCGGCAGGGCCTTGCTTTGCCGGGTGGCGATTTTGAAGCCGAGGATTCGCAGTTGCTCTCGGTAGGACTGTTCCACTTCCGGGTGGCGTTTTATCCGCAGCGTCTGGGTTTCCTGACGAATCAGGATGTCGGTGTTTTTCTGCCCGGAAACGTACTCGTCCAGGTAACTGAAAGACAGCGCCGCGCGATGCTGGATGTAACGCTGCATTCGACCGTTGCGCGGTTCGAACGCGCTGAACTCGATGCTGGCCAGCCACAGGCGCGGAACGGGCTGCACATTGTCCACCAGCACTTGCGGCGGTGCTTTCGGGCTGCGGTTTTCCAGGACTGCCTGGAGTTTTTCCAGGAGTTCGGCATCTTTGGCGGCAGCGGGGTAGTCGAGGGTTTCCTGCACTTGCAGGAGCACCGCCGCGCAATGTTTGCAGTTGCTGTGGACCGGGCAGGAGCAGGTGGCGTCGACCATCAGCAGAGTGCCCTTGGCTGACTCGCGCAGGCGAATGGTCTGGCGGTAAACGTTACCGCCCGAGCCTTCACACGCGGCGACGATGGTTGCGTCGCCGGCTTCGACGATCCTGACACGATTCTCCAGCGCGTAGCGGCGGCCACGCTCCAGGCTCTGTTCCTTGAATCGGCTGACCCAGGACGGTGCCAGGGGTTTGCTCAGGGTCGCGGACATTGGGAATCAGTCCGGAATTTCTTCGGGAGCTGCTCGGGGGGCGGGGGCGGTCAGCGAGGTGATCTTGATCAGCAGGCCGAGGTGGCCGTTGTCGAGGAAGTTCAATTGGCCGTTTTTGGTGTGGCTTTCCTGTTTCAAGCGCTCGCTGGCGGTCACCATGCCATTGGCATCGATCTGGTTGACCCAGAAATCGGCGTCGACGTCGGTAAAGCGCCCCAGTTTCATGTTCAGTGTGCCCTCGATCGGGTACTGACCATACTGTTCCTTGCCGTCGCTGATCGCCACTTTGCTGGCGGTTTCGCCGAGGGGCTGTTGCCAGGCCTTGTGCAGCAACACCGTGTAGTCAGCGCTGCTGGTGAGTTTTTCCACCTCGCCATTGAGGCTTGGCGTGCGCAGGCTGTCGGGGCTGACCGGTTGGGCGCCAGCGGCCCAGTCTTCCGGCGCGGCGCGACTGACGATTGCCGGCACGGTGTTTTGACGGACCAGAATCATTTCGACCTGATACAGGTCATCGGCATATGCCGTGGGTGCGACCAGCGCTGGCATCAACAGGGTCAGCAGGGTCAGTGAGCGAAACAGGCGCATGCGGCGTCCTTCAAGCAGTTTTCGGAACGAGGCGCTCGAAAAGCGCCTCTACAGTATTAAAGCGCTCTTCCGGGCGCTCCATCGGAACCATGAATTTGAACATCGTGGCACCTTCGAATTTGTAGCGTTTTGGCTGGCTCTGGATCAGTTTGATCAGGGTTAGCGGGTCGACCGGCGTCTGTGCGGCGAACTCGACGCGACCGCCTTGGGGGCCGCCATCGACTTTCTTGATACCCAGTTGCTCGGCCTGCAATTTCAATGCAGTGATGCGGATCAGGTTCTTGGTCGGTTCCGGCAACAGGCCGAAACGGTCGATCATCTCCACCTGCAAATCCTTGAGGCCGTCCTCGTCGGTGGCCGAGGCAATGCGCTTGTAGAGAATCAGGCGAGCGTGGACATCCGGCAGGTAGTCTTCCGGGATCAATGCCGGTACCCGCAAGTTGACTTCCGGACCGCCGCCAAGCGGTTGATCGAGGTTTGGCTGTTCGCCCTTGCGGATCGACTTCACCGCGCGCTCGAGCATTTCCATGTACAGCGTGAAGCCGACGGCCTGAATCTGCCCGCTCTGGCCGTCGCCGAGCAGTTCGCCGGCGCCACGGATTTCCAGGTCGTTGGTGGCAAGCACGAAGCCCGCGCCGAGGTCCTGGGTGTTGGCAATTGCTTCCAGGCGCTTTTCCGCGTCCGGGGTGATTTGCTGGCGTGGCGGCGTCAGCAGGTAGGCGTACGCCTGGTGGTGGCTGCGTCCGACCCGGCCGCGCAACTGGTGCAACTGTGCCAGGCCGAACTTGTCGGCACGCTCGATGATAATGGTGTTGGCGCTCGGTACGTCGATGCCGGTCTCGATGATGGTCGAGGCAATCAGCACGTTGAAGCGCTTGTGGTAGAAGTCGCTCATCACCTGTTCGAGTTCGCGTTCGCGCATCTGCCCGTGGCCGATGCCGATCCGTGCTTCCGGCACCAGTTCGGCCAGATCGGCAGCGCATTTCTCGATGGTCTTCACGTCGTTGTGCAGGTAGTAGACCTGGCCGCCACGCAGCAACTCACGCAGCAAGGCCTCTTTGACCGTGCTCTTGTTCTGCTCCATGACGAAGGTGCGTACCGACAGGCGACGGGCCGGCGGCGTGGCGATGATCGACAGGTCGCGCATGCCCGACACCGCCATGTTCAGCGTGCGCGGAATCGGCGTGGCGGTCAGGGTCAGGATGTCGACTTCGCTGCGCAGGGCCTTGAGCTGTTCTTTCTGACGGACACCGAAACGGTGCTCTTCGTCGATGATCACCAGCCCGAGGTTTTTGATCTTCACGTCGTCCTGCAGCAGCTTGTGCGTGCCGATGACGATGTCGATCTTGCCTTCGGCCAGGTCCGCGACCGCCGCATTCACTTCCTTGGCCGACTTGAAGCGGCTCATCACTTCCACGCTCACCGGCCAGTCGGCAAAGCGGTCGCGGAAGCTGTTGTAGTGCTGCTGGGCGAGCAGGGTGGTCGGCACCAGGATCGCTACCTGGCGACCGCCGTGCACTGCAATGAACGCGGCGCGCATTGCCACTTCGGTCTTGCCGAAGCCGACGTCGCCGCACACCAGGCGATCCATCGGCTTGGGCGCAAGCATGTCTTCGCGCACCGCTTCGATGGTGGTTTGCTGGTCCGGGGTTTCTTCGAACGGGAAACCGGCGCTGAAGGTGGCGTAGTCGGCCTTCGGATCTGCGAAAGCGTAGCCTTCGCGGGCAGCGCGACGTGCATAGATGTCGAGCAACTCGGCGGCCACATCGCGCACCTGTTCGGCGGCTTTGCGCTTGGCTTTCTGCCAGGTCTCGGAGCCCAGGCGATGCAGCGGGGCCAGGGCATCGTCGCTGCCGGTGTAGCGGGCGATCAGGTGCAGGTTGGCCACCGGCACATAAAGCTTGGCGCCTTCGGCGTATTCCAGGGCGAGGAATTCAGCGGTCTGGCTGTCGATTTCCAGGGTCGCCAGGCCCAGGTAGCGGCCGACACCGTGGTCGATGTGCACCACCGGCGCACCCTCGCGCAGCTCGGTGAGGTTCTTGATGACGGCATCGTTGTTGGCATCGGCGCGTTTTTCGCGGCGACGGCGCTGCATCACGCGCTGGCCGAACAGCGGGCTTTCGGCGACGAGGGCCAGGGCCGGGTCATCGAGCAGCAAGCCTTCGTCGAGCGGGGCGATGGTGATCGCCAGGCGTTCCTTGCCGGCGACAAAGTCCGGCCAGCTGTCGACGGTTTTTGGTCGCAGCTTCAGGCGTTCCAGCAGCTCCAGCAACACTTCGCGGCGGCCTGCCGATTCGGCGGTAAACAACACGCGACCGGGGAATTCGTCGAGGAAACCAGCCAGTGCCGCTAATGGTTGGGTGGCCTTGGCTTCGATGGCCAGGTTCGGCAGTTCTCGAGCCGGGAAGCGCTCGCGGCCGCCACCGCTTTCAATGTCCTGTTGGCTGGCCACTACGCGCGGCCAGTTCTTCAGGCGCGCGAAGCAGTCTTCCACTGGAAGGAACAACTCGGCTGGCGGTAATAAAGGACGGGAAGGATCGACACGGCGTTCTTCATAGCGATTGCGCACATCGTTCCAGAAATTCTCGGCGGCCTGTTCGATGCCCGGCAGGGAAAACACTTGCGTGTCCTGTGGCAGGTAATCGAATAGCGTCGAGGTTTCTTCGAAGAACAATGGCAGGTAGTACTCGATACCGGCCGGGGTGATCCCGCTGTTCAAGTCCTGGAAGATAGGGCAGCGACGGAAATCGACATCGAAGCGCTCGCGAAAACGCGCCTTGAAGCGGGTCACGGCTTCTTTCTCCAGCGGGAACTCCTTGGCCGGCAGCAGTTTGACCGAGTCGACCTTGTCGATGGAGCGTTGATTCTCCGGGTCGAAGGTGCGCAGGGTTTCGATTTCGTCGTCGAACAGGTCGATGCGGTATGGAAGTTTGCTGCCCATCGGGAACAGGTCGATCAACGAGCCGCGGACCGTGAACTCGCCATGCTCGTACACGGTATCGACATAGCGATAACCGGTGGCTTCAAGCCGGGTGCGCATTTGCTCGACGTCTAGCTTCTGGCCGACATCCAGCACCAAACTGCTGCCGAGCAGGAATTTGGTGGGCGCCAGGCGGTGCAGGGCCGTGGTGATCGGCACCACCAGCACGCCATGACTCAACTCCGGCAGTCGATAGAGCGCCGAGATACGTTGGGAAATGATGTCCTGGTGCGGTGAGAACAGGTCGTAGGGCAGGGTTTCCCAGTCGGGAAAGTGCAATACGGGCAAATCCGGGGCGAAGAAAGCCAGCTCCTGTTCCAGCCGTTCGGCACTTTGGCTGTCGGCGGTCAGCAGCAGGGTAAAGCGCTTGGCAGCGCTGGCGGCCTCGGCAATGGCCAGGCTCAGGGCGGCACCGGGCAGGTTGCCCCAGTGCTGTTTACCTGCCGCGGCAGGGAGAAGCGGTAGACGCAGAACGGGCACGGAAGGTTGAGCTCCAAGCGTTGCGACAAAGTCGGTAATTGTAGCGGTCTACGATGCCGCCTGTCAGTTGCTGACTGTGTCTAAAGCACGGGTTTGGCGAAATGTAGTGGTAAAGACAAAATTCTGCGCTTTTTTACCTAAAATTAATGAATATGTAGTGGCAAAAACAACGAGTGTTACGGAGGGTTACGGATAAGGAGACTTTGGCTCCAAAAAATTGACTGTGCTGAAAGCC
The DNA here is from genome assembly GCF_058802985.1 of Pseudomonas sp. GW822-FHT01E03. NCBI lineage: Bacteria > Pseudomonadati > Pseudomonadota > Gammaproteobacteria > Pseudomonadales > Pseudomonadaceae > Pseudomonas > Pseudomonas sp. GW822-FHT01E03. The sequence continues at coordinate 100,305 of NZ_JBXAOQ010000008.1, read as the reverse complement.
CCGGTTTTATTGGGCTGGAGCGAGGCGTAATTTTTTTGAACGACGATTTGTTACGTAAAGCGCGACGGGCGCGCATTGCTACCGCTGTCACTCGGCGGCATAATGTAGCCCCTTTTTTCTGCCCCTACATGTGGAAGGTTCCCGTGACTCAGAAGCCCGACCAGTGTCTTGGTGAATGGATCGACCGTGAAGCACTCGCAGAAGCGATGATTCCGCTTATCGGTCAGCTCTACCGCAATAACAACGTGGTGAGCTCGATCTATGGCCGCAGCCTGATCAACCGCTCGGTGATTTCGATCCTCAAAGCGCACCGCTTTGCCCGTCATCGCCAGACCGACGAAACCGAACTCTCCGTCCACGAAACATTCCCGCTACTCAAGGCGATGAGCGAGCTCAAGCTCGGTGCCGCTTCGGTAGACCTGGGCAAGCTGGCGGCCAAATACAAGGCCGAAGGCAATGGCCGTAGTGCCGAGCAGTTCGTCCGTGAAGAGATGGCCGACGTGGTTGGCCAGCAGAACGCTTCCGCCCGCAAAGGCACCGACGTTGTCCTGTACGGCTTCGGTCGTATCGGCCGTCTGCTGGCGCGCATCCTGATCGAGAAAACCGGTGGTGGCGACGGCCTGCGTCTGCGCGCCATCGTGGTCCGCAAGGGCGCCGAGAACGACCTGGTCAAACGTGCCAGCCTGCTGCGTCGCGACTCGGTTCATGGCCCGTTCGATGGCACCATCACCATTGATGAAGCCAACAACACCATCACCGCCAACGGCAACCTGATCCAGGTTATCTACGCCAAGAGCCCGGCCGAAGTCGACTACACCCAGTACGGCATCGAAAACGCTCTGATCGTCGACAACACCGGTGTATGGCGTGACGCCGATGGTCTGGGCCAGCACCTGGCTTGCCCGGGCGCTGCCCGCGTAATCCTCACCGCACCTGGCAAGGGCGCGCTGAAGAACATCGTGCACGGCATCAACCACGGCGAAATCACCCCTGACGACAAGATCATCTCGGCCGCTTCGTGCACCACCAACGCCATCGTGCCGGTGCTCAAAGCTGTGAATGACAAGTACGGCATCGTCAACGGCCACGTCGAAACCGTTCACTCGTTCACCAACGACCAGAACCTGATCGACAACTTCCACAAGGGCAGCCGTCGTGGCCGCGCCGCGCCGCTGAACATGGTAATCACCGAGACCGGTGCCGCCACTGCAGCCGCCAAGGCTCTGCCAGTGTTGAAGGGCAAGCTGACCGGTAACGCGATTCGCGTTCCTACGCCGAACGTGTCGATGGCTATCCTGAACCTGAACCTGGAAAAGGCCACCACTCGCGAAGAGATCAACGAGTACCTGCGCCAGATGGCCATGCACTCGGATCTGCACAAGCAGATCGACTACGTCAGCTCCCAGGAAGTGGTTTCCACCGACTTCGTTGGCTCGCGCCACGCGGGCGTAGTGGACGCTGAAGCGACCATCACCCAGGATAACCGCGTTGTGCTGTACGTCTGGTACGACAACGAATTCGGTTACAGCTGCCAGGTGGTTCGCGTGATGGAAGACATGGCCGGTGTAAACCCGCCAGCATTCCCGCGCTAAGCCTTAGCTGCACATGAAAACGCCCCGGCCTTGGTCGGGGCGTTTTTGTTTGTGCTGCTTTTGTCTATTGGGGGATGTGTTGTTCGCACTGGCCTCATCGCGAGCAAGCTCGCTCCCACAGGGTATGGTGGTGTTTGCACGGTAGTGATCACGCCAGCTATCCAATGTGGGAGCGAGCTTGCTCGCGATAGCGGTCTGAGAGAGCTATCAATGCTGAATGTGATGGCCTCTTCGCGAGCAAGCCCGCACCCACGGTTCTATCGCATAATGGCTGGCCCTGGCGGTGTGTCAGGGGATGCATTGGGGAGCTCGGAAATTGTTGATCAGGTGGCAGAGGGTGGCATTTTTGCTGCTCGGCGCACTATCAGGCTGCGGCAACGACGACACTCTGGAGAGCTTCGGCGGCCCGACCATGGGCAGCACTTATTCGATCAAGTATGTGCGCCATGCCGACCTTCCGGCGCCGGACGAAGTCCGTGTCCAGGTCGAGCAGATCCTCGCTGACATTGACCGGCAAATGTCGACCTACCGCAGCGACTCGGACATCGAGCGCTTCAATGCATTGCCGGCCAACGGCTGTCAGGCAATGCCGGCGTCGATCCTCGAATTGGTCCGCGTGGGCGAGCAACTGTCAGTGCAAAGCGACGGTTCCTACGACCTGACGGTGGAGCCGTTGCTGAACCTCTGGGGGTTTGGTCCGCAGGCCCGCGGGGAAAAAGTCCCGACCGCCGACGCGCTCGCCGAAGTCCGCAAGCGCGTCGGTCACCAGCATTTGCGCATCGATGGTGACCGGTTGTGCAAGGACGCCGCCGTCGAGGTCGACTTCAACAGCATTGCCGCCGGTTATGCGGTGGACACGATTGCCGCAAGACTCGAGGCGATGGGTATCCATGACTACCTCGCCGAGGCCACGGGTGAGCTCAAGGCGTCCGGCAAGAAAGCTGACGGCTCGCCGTGGCGCATTGCCCTGGAAGAGCCGCGGGATGACCGGCATGTGGCGGAGCGGGTCATTGTTGTCGACGGCTATGGCCTGTCCACTTCCGGCGACTACCGGAATTATTTCAAGCAGGACGGACAGCGTTTTTCCCACACCTTCGATGCCCGCACCGGTGCGCCGGTCTCACACCCCCTGGCGTCCGTCACAGTGATTCATCCTTCTGCGTTGATGGCCGATGGCTTATCGACACTGTTGCTGATTCTCGGCCCGGAGCGCGGTTGGGACTACGCAGAAAAACACGATATCGGCGCATTTTTTGTGATTCGTGCCGATACAGGTTTCGTCACACGCAGCAGTCGCGCTTTTGAACGCCTCAGTGGCGAAAAAACCGAATGATTTCGGCGATTTGAGCATTGAAAACTGGCGTTGTAGCGCAGGCAAAAGTAGCCTACGACGCGACCAAGGGTTAATGTGCGCGGCGTTGACGCTTCTATAGACTGTGTCCGGGTTCTGCACTGGCCCCAAATTGTTCCTTCATGCCACGCATTGGCGTGATTTAGCCGCAGGTGCCGAGGGTGCCGCGGCCTGTTCTGAGGAGTACGCATGGCTGTCTACAACTACGACGTGGTGGTGTTGGGTTCCGGCCCGGCAGGGGAAGGCGCGGCAATGAACGCCGCCAAGGCAGGGCGCAAGGTGGCGATGGTCGATAGCCGTCGCCAGGTCGGCGGCAACTGCACTCACTTGGGCACCATCCCGTCCAAGGCACTGCGTCACTCGGTGCGGCAGATCATGCAGTTCAACACCAACCCGATGTTCCGGGCCATTGGTGAGCCGCGCTGGTTCTCGTTCCCGGACGTGTTGAAAAGCGCCGAGAAGGTCATCTCCAAACAAGTCGCTTCGCGCACCGGCTACTACGCCCGTAACCGCGTCGACGTGTTCTTCGGCACCGGCAGCTTCGCCGACGAGCAAACCATCGAAGTGGTCTGCGCCAACGGCGTGGTCGAGAAACTGGTGGCCAAGCACATCATCATCGCCACCGGTTCGCGTCCTTATCGCCCGGCGGACATCGATTTCCACCACCCGCGTATCTACGATAGCGACACCATCCTCAGCCTCGGCCACACCCCGCGTAAACTCATCGTTTATGGCGCCGGCGTGATCGGTTGCGAATACGCCTCGATCTTCAGCGGTCTGGGTGTATTGGTTGAGTTGGTGGACAACCGTGGGCAGTTGCTGAGCTTCCTCGACTCGGAAATTTCCCAGGCCCTGAGTTATCACTTCAGCAACAACAACATCACGGTTCGCCACAACGAAGACTACGACCGCGTCGAAGGCGTGGACAACGGCGTGATCCTGCACCTCAAGTCCGGCAAGAAGATCAAGGCCGACGCCTTGCTCTGGTGTAACGGTCGTACCGGCAACACCGATCAGTTGGGCCTGGAAAACATCGGCGTGAAGGTCAACAGCCGTGGCCAGATCGAAGTCGACGAGGCGTACCGCACCTGCGTGCCGAACATCTACGGCGCCGGCGACGTGATCGGCTGGCCGAGCCTGGCCAGTGCCGCCCACGACCAGGGTCGCTCGGCCGCTGGCAGCATCGTCGATAACGGCAGCTGGCGCTTTGTGAATGACGTGCCGACCGGCATCTACACCATTCCGGAGATCAGCTCGATCGGCAAGAACGAGCAGGAACTGACCCAGGCCAAGGTGCCGTACGAAGTGGGCAAGGCCTTCTTCAAGAGCATGGCGCGGGCGCAGATCGCCGGCGAGCCGCAAGGCATGCTGAAGATCCTGTTCCACCGTGAAACCCTGGAAGTGCTGGGTGTTCACTGCTTCGGTTATCAGGCGTCGGAGATCGTGCACATCGGTCAGGCGATCATGAACCAGCCGGGCGAACTCAACACGTTGAAGTACTTCGTCAACACCACGTTCAACTACCCGACCATGGCCGAGGCCTATCGGGTAGCCGCGTACGACGGCCTCAACCGGCTTTTTTGACGGGCTCCGGCCGGTGGCCTGAGCCGGCCGGGGAGACCGATTTCAGCAATTCTCGAGCGTGGCGGTGGCCAAACCGGGAAAGTCTGTAATCAGGCTGTCAACGCCGAAGTCGGCGAGTCTGCGCATCAGCGCGGGCTCGTTGACGGTCCATACCGACACATGCAGCCCCTGACGTTGCGCCCTTTGCAGGCGTTCCGGCGTGCACAGGGTCCAGTTCAGCGCCAGAATCTCACAGCCATAGCTGGCGGCGACCTTCAGTGGGTCAAGCCAGGCATACTCGGCCACCAGCCCGCGGGACACGTCCGGCACCAGTTCCAGCGCAGCCTTGAGCACTTCACGGGAACTCGAGGTGATGGTCACCTTGTCCATCAGACCATGACGCTGCACCATTTCGCGAATCGCCAGCACGGTAGTTGCGGCACGCATCCGTGATGCGCTTTTGACTTCCAGCTGCCAGTGATCGAAGTCGCATTGCTCGAACAGCTGTTCCAGCGTCGGAATCGGGCAAGGCTTGATCCAGCCCGGTCCACCCTTGCGTGCGTCATAGGTCACAAGCTCGGCCGCCGTGTGTTCGACGACCTTGCCGCGACGGTCGGTGGTGCGCTTGAGGGTCGGGTCGTGGATGACCATCAGCTCGCCGTCCATGGACAGGTGCAGGTCCAGTTCGCAGCGACGCACGCCGTGCTTGAGACATTCCTGAAAGCTGGTCAGGGTGTTTTCCGGTGCTTCGCCCTTGGCGCCGCGATGGCCGTAGATGAGGGTCACGGTTCTTCCTTAATTTAATTGCCTGATTCGAGTTGGTCGCGGGCCAGGCGTCGTTCCTGGGCCTGCTTTTGCAAGATGTGGCGGGCCAGCAGTTGGCGTTGGGCGTCGGTCAGGTGTTCGAACTCGGTGCCGACGTCATAGCCGTCGCCCTTGCGGTCGCAATGGGTGACGCGGGCGCGCAGCAGCAGGCCCAGGGCTTGCGGCATCAGCACCAGCTTGACCGACAGGTGTGCGCCGGTGGCAATGGGCGATGGATGCTGAAAGTCGATGCCGCCTTCGGAGATGATCACCGGCTGCGGTTCGCCGATCTGCCCGAGCGCGGTGATGGCGATCACCTGGCTCAGCAAGTCGATGCGTTTGTTCTGGGATTTGAGGAACGCCGCGAGGTTCCGGTCGCGTTCGCTGATCTGGCGCAACAGGTGTTGCGACTCGAATTCGCTCAGGTGCAGTTCGCTGAGCAAGTTGAAGAGTGGGGAAGCATCCTGCAACACTTCCTGGCCTGTGGCTTCAGTAGCGGACAGGGGCCGAATTTCCAGTGCGATCGTATCCTCGATACGGTAGTATTCGCGGCGATCTTCTTCATCTAATGTCGACATGGCGAACCCATGGTAGCGGCGGTGGTCTGAGTGTAAAGCTGGTTATCGACCCCCGCCACAAGGACGTTCCTTTTCCCTCCGAACAAGCCCCGACATGTTCAGACCTCTCTTCGTATTTATCGGCACGCGTTACACCCGTGCAAAGCGTCGCAATCATTTTGTGTCATTCATTTCCCTGACGTCGATGATCGGGCTCGCCCTTGGCGTGGTCGTGATGATCGTGGTGCTGTCGGTGATGAACGGCTTCGATCATGAGATGCGCACCCGCGTGCTGGGCATGGTGCCCCACGCGACCATCGAGTCCGGTGAGGCGATCAGCGATTGGCAAGGCCTGGCCGCGAAGGTCAAGCAGAACCCGCAGGTGACCGCCGTGGCGCCGTTTACGCAAATGCAGGGTTTGCTGACCAATAACGGCAAGGTCTCGAAAGTCCTGCTCAATGCCATCGACCCGGTGCAAGAGCGCCAGGTGTCGATCATCGATCAATTCATGACCCAGGGAAAACTCGACGACCTGGTGCCGGGTGAGTTCGGCATCGTCATCGGCGACAAGGCCGCGGCCAAGCTCGGTGCGGCCATCGGCGACAAGCTGACCTTCGTCGCGCCCGAAGTCACGGTGACCCCGGCCGGGATGTTCCCGCGCATGAAGCGCTTTACCGTGGTCGGCATCTTCCATGTCGGCGCCGGTGAGCTCGATGGCTATCTTGGCGTCACCAACCTGCAGGATCTGGCCCGGCTGCACCGCTGGAAACCGGATCAGGTCCAGGGCCTGCGCCTGAAGTTCGACGATCTGTTCCAGGCGCCGCGCACCGCGTGGAGCATCGCCCGCGACCTCGGCGAAGACCGCTACTACGCCCGCGACTGGACCCGCACCCACGGCAACCTGTACCAGGCGATCCGCATGGAAAAAGCCATGATCGGCCTGTTGCTGCTGCTGATCGTTGCCGTCGCTGCGTTCAACATCATTTCCACGCTGGTGATGGTGGTGAATGACAAGAAGGGCGACATCGCGATCCTGCGCACGCTGGGCGCCACACCGGGCACGATCATGCGCATGTTCATGGTGCAAGGCACTGTCATCGGCGTAGTCGGTACCGCGATCGGCGCGGTGGTCGGGATCTTCGCCGCGCTGAACGTCAGCGCCGCGATCTCGGCCCTCGAAGGCCTGATCGGGCACAAGTTCCTCAACGCCGACGTGTACTTCATCGATTACCTGCCGTCGCAGGTGCAGAGCCAGGACGTCGTAATGGTCTGCTCCGCGGCGTTGGTCCTGAGTTTCCTCGCCACCCTGTATCCAGCCTGGCGTGCCGCGCGCACCCAGCCTGCGGAGGCGCTACGTTATGAGTGAGTCGGGCATGAGTGATAAAGCAATCTTGAGCTGCCGCAGCCTGGGCAAATCCTACGAGGAAGGCCCGGAATCGGTGGAAGTGTTGGCCGGCCTGCAACTGGAATTGCACCCGGGCGAGCGTGTGGCGATTGTCGGCAAGTCGGGCTCGGGCAAAAGTACCTTGCTCAACCTGCTGGGCGGCCTCGATACACCGACCAAGGGCAGCGTCTGGCTCGACGGTGAAGAACTGTCGGCGCTGAGCGAGAAGAAACGCGGCCTGCTGCGTAATCGCGCCCTCGGCTTCGTGTATCAGTTCCACCACCTGCTGCCGGAATTCACCGCCCTGGAGAACGTCTGCATGCCGTTGCTGATCGGCAAGACCGCGATCCCCGAAGCGCGTCAGCGTGCCAAGGCGTTGCTGGAGCGGGTAGGGCTGGGACATCGCCTGGAGCACAAGCCGGCCGAACTGTCCGGTGGTGAGCGTCAGCGCGTGGCCATCGCCCGCGCCCTGGTGAACAATCCGGGCCTGGTGATGCTCGACGAGCCGACCGGCAACCTCGATTCCCACACCGCCCAGGGGATCCAGGACTTGATGCTGGAGCTCAGCACCTCGATGCGTACGGCGTTCCTGGTGGTGACCCACGACATGAACCTCGCCCGCCAGATGGACCGCGTCCTGCACTTGCAGGAAGGTTGCCTGACTCCCATCTAACGGATTGAAACCCGACGCGACCGAAAGGTGCGTCGGGTCTTATATTTTTATACGGTGCCCCAGCGAATGTTCAGACCGTTATCGATCTTTATCGGCACGCGCTATACCCGCGCCAAGCGCCGCAATCGCTTTGTTTCCTTCATCTCGATGACCTCGATGATCGGCCTCGCCCTCGGCGTGCTGGCGATGATCGTGGTGCTGTCGGTGATGAACGGCTTCCAGCGCGAAATGAGCTCGCGCATCCTTGGCATGGTGCCGCACGCCACCATCGTCGGCGTGAACCCGATTGACGACTGGAAGCCCGTGGCGGCGGCCGCGATGAAAAACCCGGAAGTGACGGCGGCGGTGCCGTTCACCGAGATGGAGGGCATGCTGTCCTACAAGGGCACGATGCAGCCGATCCAGGTCAGCGGTGTCGACCCGGCGCTGGAAGGCCAGGTGTCGATCGTTGCCAAGCACATCGTTCAGGGGAGCCTGGAAGCCCTGAAGCCGGGCGAATTCGGCGTGGTGATCGGGCAGATCACGGCGCGCCGCTTCCGCTTGAACGTGGGCGACAAGATCACCTTGATCGTGCCTGAGGTCAGCAATGCGCCGGGCGGCATTACCCCGCGCATGCAGCGGCTGAATGTGGTCGGCGTGTTCAAGGTCGGTGCGGAACTGGACGGCACCATGGCGCTGATCCACATGGCCGATGCCGCGCAGATGCAGCACTGGGAGCCGAATCAGGTGCAGAGCGTGCGCCTGGCGGTGAAGGACTTGTATGCCGCGCCGCAAGTGTCGAACGACATCGCCACGGGACTGGGCGCCGCCTACAAGGCTGACGACTGGACCCACACCCAGGGCAGCCTGTTCAGCGCGATGAAGATGGAAAAAACCATGATCGGCCTGCTGTTGCTGATGATCGTCGCGGTGGCGGCGTTCAACATCATCGCGACCCTGATCATGGTGGTGAACGACAAGGGTGCGGACATCGCGATCCTGCGCACCATCGGCGCCACGCCACGGCAGATCATGGCGATCTTCGTGGTGCAGGGCACGGTGATCGGCATCGTCGGCACCTTGATTGGCGGTGTATTGGGCGTGATTGCCGCACTGAACGTCAGCCAGATCGTGGGCTGGATCGAGCGGGTCAGCGGGCAGCACATCTTCAGTTCCGACGTGTACTTCGTCAGTAACCTGCCGTCTGAGTTGCAAGGCGCGGATGTGGCGCTGATCTGCACGGCGGGGTTTGTCATGAGCTTCCTGGCCACGGTTTACCCGGCCTGGCGTGCGGCGAAGATCGAGCCGGCTCATGCACTTAGATATTCGTAACCAGTAACACCGCCATCGCGAGCAAGCTCGCTCCCACAGTAGATCTGAGTCAACTCGGTCAACTGTGGGAGCGAGCTTGCTCGCGATGGGGCTGTACCTGCCGGCCTCAATCCCCCCTTGGCAACTCGATCACAAACCGCGTCCACCCATTCTCCGATTCGCAACGAATCTGCCCGCCATGGGCACGGATGATCGACTGGGTGATCGCCAGTCCCAGTCCCGCATGTTCGCTACTGCCTTCACGACGCGCAGGATCGGCCCGGTAAAACCGGTCAAACAAGCGCGGCAATAGATCTTTGGAAATCTGTTGGCCCGTGTTTTCAACGGTCAGGCGCAACTCTTTTGGCTGATCGACGATTCGCACCCGAACCTCGCCATCGATCGGCGTGAAACGCAGTGCGTTGTCCAGCAGGTTCGACAGTGCCCTGCGCAACATGCTGCGGTCACCTTCGATGCGGGCATTGCCGTCACGACTCAGTTTTACCTGCGCGTCTTCCGCCAGCGGCGCAAAAAACTCCAGCAGCAGATCCGTTTCCTGTCCCAGTTCCAGCGGTTCGCGCTTGGGGATTAACAGTCCATGGTCAGCCTTGGCCAGATAGAGCATGTCGTTGACCAGTTGCGCCATCCATTGCAGCTCTTCGAGGTTGCTGTGCAGGGCTTCGCGGTAGTCCTCGATGGGGCGAGGGCGGGTGAGGGTGACCTGGGTGTGGGTCAGCAGGTTCGACAATGGCGTGCGCAGTTCATGGGCAATGTCGGCGGAGAAGGCCGACAGGCGCTGAAACGAGTCGTCGAGGCGTCCGAGCATGGCGTTGAAGTTGTGGGCCATTTCCGCCAGTTCCGGTGGCATGTTTTCTTCAGGTAGTCGCGAGTTCAGCGATTGCGCGGAAACACCGCTGGCCACCGCGCTGATCCGCCTTAACGGGCGCAAGCCGCTGCGTGCCGCCCAGGCGCCCAGCAGTGCGGTGGCCAGGGCTGACAGGCCGACGGTCAGCCAGATCAAATGCTGCATGCGTTGCAGAAAGTGCTGGTGATGGGTGATGTCCAACAGCAGAGTCAGTTGCGGTGACTCGGGTTTGTCCGCGAAAAGCGGTGCATTCAGGACGCGGTAATCTGTGCCTTCATGGCTCACCGTCGACAATCCGGACCGGCGCGGCAGTGCCTGGGGAATGTTGGTCGAACTGTCATACCAGCGCTGGCCGTCGCTGCCGGTGATTCGCAGGGACAGGTCAGCCTGCCGGCTCAACTCCTCGGCCAGTTTCACTTCGCTGTCACTCGACTGTAAGTCGTGCAGGGCCCGACGCAAGCCAATCAGCTTGCCGTCCAGCAGTTGCTGGTCGAGTTCAACGAAGTGCGCCTCGCTGGCGCGGCTGAACAGCACCCCGGCGAACAACGACACCACGGCGGTGCATGCGGCAAACAGGAGCGCCAGGCGGCTGCTCAAGGAGAGACGGCGCATCAGGCGGGGCGCTCTTCAAGGACGTAGCCCATGCCGCGTACGGTATGGATCAGCTTGTTGGGGAATTCATCGTCGATCTTCAGGCGCAGGCGACGGATCGCCACCTCGATGACATTGGTGTCGCTGTCGAAATTCATGTCCCAGACCTGGGACGCAATCAGCGACTTGGGCAGGACTTCGCCCTGGCGGCGCAGGAGCATTTCCAGCAGGGCGAATTCCTTGGCGGTAAGGTCGATACGCTGGCCGCTGCGTTCGACCCGGCGCCGGATCAGGTCCAGGCGCAGATCGGCCAGTTGCAGGCTGGTCTCCTGCGGCGTGGTGCTGCCGCGACGCAACAGGCTGCGGACCCGGGCCAGCAGCTCGGAGAAGGCAAACGGCTTGACCAGATAGTCATCGGCGCCCAGTTCGAGGCCGTGAACCCTGTCCTCCACGGCGTCACGGGCGGTCAGAAAAAGTACCGGCGTGTCCAGGCCGGCGCTGCGCACCGCTTGGAGAATTTGCCAGCCATCACGACCCGGCAGCATCACATCAAGAATCAGCAGGGCATATTCGCCGCTGAGGGCCAATTGCTGACCGGTGTTGCCGTCGGCCACCAGTTCGGTGTTGAACCCGGCCTCGGTCAGGCCCTGGCGCAGATAATGGCCGGTTTTCGGTTGGTCTTCGACGATCAGCAGTTTCATGGGCGACTCATGGCAAGTGGAACGAAGGCTTTATACCGTGGGCAGCATTCGCACAGGGCAACCTGACAAAGTTGTAATCTGGCTGTCAGGTTACGGGCAGTGGCAGCAGTTTAGAGTTTTGCGCATGCTGAGCCTTAACTTGTTGGAGTATGACGATGTTTTTACGCAAATCCGTGGCGCAAATCCTGTGTTTGCTGGCGCTGAGTTCACCGGTGTGGGCAGACGCCGGGCATACCTACGATTTCGGTCAACCGGCCTCGGCGGCCAAGGCGACCCGCAGCATCGAGATGGAGATGGGGGACATGTCCTTCACGCCTAAGTCCCTCGATATCAAGGCCGGGGAAACCGTGCGCTTCGTGCTGGTCAATAAAGGCCAGTTGCTGCATGAGTTCAACTTGGGGGATGCGGCATTGCACGCCAGGCACCAGCAGGAAATGTTGCAGATGCAACAGAGCGGCATGCTGGCGCCAACCGGTATGAAGGCAATGGCCGGCATGGATCACAGCAAAATGGACCACGGCATGAAGCATGATGACCCCAACAGCGTGCTGGTGGAACCGGGCAAGACCGCCGAGCTGACCTGGACCTTCAGCAAGGCCACCAGCCTTGAGTTTGCCTGCAATATTCCCGGTCATTACCAGGCCGGCATGGTCGGCAAACTGACTGTCAGTCAGTAAGCACTCAAAGGCGGGAGCAAAGGCTGATAGAATCCGCTGATTCTTCAGTCAGGTTTCCGCCATGCATCCCGCAGCCGAACACTCGCCGCTGGGCAAGTCCAGCGAATACATCGCCACCTACACGCCGTCCTTGCTGTTCCCGATCCCGCGCACCGCGAAGTGGGCGGAGCTGGGCCTGACGGCGCAAACCCTGCCGTACAAAGGCGTGGACTTCTGGAACTGCTTCGAGTTGTCCTGGCTGCTGCCGTCGGGCAAGCCGGTGGTGGCGATCGGCGAATTCAGCATTCCGGCGGATTCGCCGAACATCATCGAGTCGAAGTCGTTCAAGCTCTACCTCAACTCCCTGAACCAGACGCCGTTTGCCGATACCGCGAGCCTTGAGGCGACGCTGGTCAAGGACTTGTCGGCGGCTGCCGGCAAGCCGGTGGGTGTGCGCATTCGCAGTCTCAAGGATGTCGAGAGCGAAGGCGTCGTGGTCTTGCCGGGCGTGTGCATCGATGAACTGGATATCAGCGTCAGCAACTACGAGCATCCACGGCCGGAACTGCTGCGTTGCGATGATTCGCGCATTGTCGAGGAGAGCGTGCACAGCCATTTGCTCAAGTCCAACTGCCCGGTCACCAGCCAGCCGGACTGGGGCAGCGTCGCGGTGGAGTACCGTGGCGCGGCGCTGGATCATGCGAGCCTGCTCGAGTACATCGTCAGCTTCCGCCAGCACTCGGACTTCCATGAGCAGTGTGTAGAGCGGATCTTTCTCGACCTGCAGCGGTTGCTCAAGCCAGAGAAACTGACGGTGTATGCGCGTTATGTGCGTCGTGGCGGGCTGGATATCAACCCGTATCGCAGCACTGAAGAGGTGCAGCTGCCGAACCATCGCCTGGTCCGTCAGTAACGAAACCCTGTAGGAGCGAGCAAGCTCGCTCCTGCAAAGGCATTGTTGGTTTCAGATCCCCATGTTGGCCAAGGCCTGTCCTATGTTGCGCAGGGTGCCGGCAAGGGTAGGGTGTTCGAGCTCGAAGCGTTCCACGGCCAGGTTGACGCCATCGGCGAGGCTGGAATCCTGTGTTTTGGTTTCGAGTTCAAGCTTCAACTCGATCTGTTGCATCAGTTCGTTCAACTCTGCGCGTTCGGCTTCGGACAATGGAGGATTCTGTTCCAATTGCTCGCGCAGGGCATTGAGCTGTTCTTGCAGTTCGCGGGCAGGCATGGCGTTCTTCCTTCTTTTATCGATAGGCACTGGCATAGACCATGGCGGCAGGCCAAAGGTCGATGTCTGACCTTTAGATTAATCCACTCGCGCCCAACGTGCATGATCTCGATCAGGGCTTTTCGCCCTTGAGCCGACGCAAGCTGATATCGGCCAGGCAGGTATCGAGTTCACCGAGGTGATCGATCACCGAATGCACGCCCAGACCAAACAGTTGCATCGTCGCCTTGGCGCGTTTGATGTCGCGCTCCTGCGGGGGCAGCGCTTGCCATTGCTCGGGCGCCAGCCCGCACAGCGAGCCGCAGGACGCCAGACCGATGGTCCACAACCCGGCATTGAGCCCCGCTTGCAGCAAACGGGGTTCGCCGCTCACCAGTACGCAGCCGTCGAGTCGCTCGACGTTCAGGGTCATCAAGGCGTGCCAGCAGGCATTCGGGGCGGGCCATGGGTTGTTTGTAGCTGAATGTTGCGAGGGTTTGATCCATTCCGGCAGCGCAGCGGCCAGGGATTGGCTGAGGGCAGGGGGCAGTTCATCGAGCCAGGCGCAGGGGATTTGCTGGCGCTGCAAGCTGCGCAGGCTATCCAGTGCGCCGGGCGTGGCCTCGGCGTGTTCGGCCGAGTGGCTGCCGTGCCGGTGCGTGTGCGCGCCGAAATCCACCAGGCAGCCACTGAGGCCGAACAGTACGGCGGTCAGGCTGGGTGCGGTTTGGGGCAAGGCTTCGGCGAGCGGCATGTGGACGTCCCTGAAATAGCCTGAAGGCTAGTGGACGACGGTGACAGTTGAATGACATGGATGTGAAACGCTCACATTTGGCACGATTCCTTCCGTGTGGATCTTGTACAAAGTGCGTTAAACGGCGTTTACGTCTTATACTTGCCAACTTATTGCCTGGGCCAAGTGCCCGAGCCAGTACAAACCAAGGAGTTTTTTTCTATGCGCTGGAGCAATCATCTAGCCAGGATTTGTGTATGCGCCAGTGTGATGCTGGTTCCGTTCGCTGCCCAGGCAGCCACGGAAGAGGATCCTTGGGAAAGCGTCAACCGCCCGATTTTCAAGTTCAACGACGTGATCGACACCTACGCGCTCAAACCCCTGGCCCAGGGCTACCAGTACGTGACGCCGCAGTTTGTCGAAGACGGCGTTCATAACTTCTTCCGTAATATCGGCGATGTGCGCAACCTGGCCAACGATATCCTGCAGGCCAAACCTCGTGCCGCAGGCGTTGATACCGCACGAATCATTTTCAACACCACCTTCGGCTTGCTGGGCGTCATTGATGTCGGCACGAAAATGGGCCTGCAGCGCAATGACGAAGACTTCGGTCAGACGCTGGGCTACTGGGGTGTCGGCAGCGGCCCTTACGTGATGCTGCCGCTGCTGGGGCCAAGCACCTTGCGTGATACGCCGTCGAAGTACGTCGACAGCTACACCGGCGCTTATCGTTACGTAAACGACGTTTCGGTGCGTAACTCGTTCCACGCCCTGGACATCATCGATACCCGTGCCAACCTGCTGTCGAGCGAGAAGCTGATCACCGGCGACAAGTACACCTTCATCCGTAATGCATACTTGCAGAACCGTGAATTCAAGGTGAAAGACGGTCAGGTCGAAGACGATTTTTGATCTCGACCGGTAAACTGAAAAAGGCGGCCATCAAGGCCGCCTTTTTTGTCTGCGAAAAGCCGCATGCGGATGAAATCGCGGTTTTCACTGTAGTCCCGGCCGGTTTGACTCGCAGGTTCGAACCTTCCATTGGGTTACGGATTTGCCTGTTCTTATAACTCTCGGTGATTTGACAAATAAAGACGTCAGGCGACCATCGGCGTGAGCTTGAAACGCCCCGCGGATGGGAGTACCGTCTGCGCCTTAGAAGGGCACCTCTGGTGAACACGTGTGTAGGGCAATTGCCCGAAAGCGGTGCGACAGAGAGGCTAGAAAGCGAATCCAGTAGTCAGCGCCGGGCCAAAATCCCCGCCTGCTACGCCAACCTAATTCTGGCGCCGTTTGCCCACATGCCAAAAACCAGTGCCACGCTGCTGATAATCGATGATGACGAAGTAGTGCGCGCGAGCCTCGCCGCCTATTTGGAAGACAGTGGTTTCAGCGTCTTGCAGGCCAGCAATGGTCAGCAGGGTCTTCAGGTATTCGAGCAAGACAAGCCCGACTTGGTCATCTGCGATCTGCGCATGCCGCAGATGGGCGGTCTCGAACTCATTCGCCAGGTCACCGAACTGTCGCCGCAAACCCCGGTGATCGTGGTGTCGGGTGCCGGCGTGATGAATGACGCGGTCGAAGCCCTGCGCCTGGGCGCGGCGGACTACCTGATCAAGCCTCTCGAAGATCTGGCTGTGCTCGAGCACTCTGTGCGCCGGGCCCTGGATCGTGCGCGCCTGCTGCTGGAGAACCAGCGCTACCGCGAGAAGCTGGAGAAGGCCAATCGCGAGCTCGAAGCCAGCCTGAACCTGCTCCAGGAGGACCAGAACGCCGGTCGCCAGGTGCAGATGAACATGCTGCCGGTCAGTCCCTGGACCATCGACGAGTTCAAGTTTGCTCACCAGATCATCCCGTCGCTGTACCTGTCGGGTGATTTCGTCGACTACTTCCGGGTCGACGAGCGCCGGGTCGCCTTTTACCTGGCGGACGTTTCCGGTCACGGCGCCTCCTCAGCCTTCGTCACCGTGCTGTTGAAGTTCATGACCACGCGCTTGCTGTTCGAATCCAAGCGCAGCGGCACCCTGCCGGAATTCAAGCCTTCAGAGGTTCTTGGTCATATCAACCGGGGCCTGATCAGTTGTAAGCTGGGTAAACACGTCACAATGGTCGGTGGAGTCATCGACGAGGAGACCGGTTTGTTGACCTATAGCATCGGTGGTCATTTGCCGTTGCCAGTGTTGTACACGCCAGACAGTGTTCGTTATCTGCAAGGGCGTGGTCTGCCGGTGGGCCTCTTCAACGAAGCCACCTACGAAGACCACGTGCTGGAACTGCCACCGACGTTCAGCCTGACGCTGATGTCTGATGGCATTCTGGATCTTTTGCCAGAACCCACACTCAAAGAGAAAGAAGCGGCGTTGCCCCAACGGGTCAAGGCTGCGGGCGGCACCCTGGATGGGCTGCGGCAGGTTTTTGGATTGGCCACGCTAGGGGAGATGCCGGATGATATCGCCCTGTTGGTGTTGAGCAGGAATCTTTGATGAGTACCGGTAGAATCCAGTTCGCCGAGCAGGATGGCACCTTCGTCCTGAAGTTCGTCGGTGAAGTTCGCCTGACCCTGTGTTCGGCGTTGGATGCGACTATTGAGCGGATCTTCAGCGCGTTGAATTTCAATTCGATCGTGATCGATCTGACCGAAACCCGCAGCATCGACAGCACCACACTTGGGCTGCTGGCCAAGCTGTCGATCCTGTCGCGGCAGAAGGTTGGCCTGCTGCCGACCGTCGTCACCACCCACGAAGACATCACGCGGCTGCTCCAGTCCATGGGCTTCGAGCAGGTGTTCAACATCGTTGACAAGCCGGTGCCGTGCCCGGAATGCCTGGACGACCTGCCAGACCAGGATCAGTCCGAAGAAGTGGTGCGGATCAAGGTGCTCGAAGCGCACAAGATCCTCATGGGCCTGAACGACACCAATCGTGAAGCCTTCCATGACCTGGTGAATGCGCTCGAACGCCATTGATCCCCTGAATTGATGTGGGTCAGCCAGACCCCCATCGCGAGCAAGCTCGCTCCCACAGGTCCTCGTTTAGCACACGACCTCAGTCATCCCGCGAACTCCTGTGGGAGCGAGCTTGCTCGCGATGGCGTCCTGCCAGTCACCAAGCACATACAAAAAAGGGCGAACCCTCACAGGTTCGCCCTTTTTGCATTACACCCGCTCAGATCACAGCTTGGCCTGCAACAACGCCTCGAGCTTCTCCTGATCCCGCGCGAACTGACGAATGCCTTCGGCGAGTTTCTCGGTCGCCATCGCATCTTCGTTGGACAGCCAGCGGAACTGCGATTCGTTTAGGCTCAGGCGCGCTTCACCGGCATGGCCAGGCGCCAGTTTGCGCTCCAGCTTGCCGGTATCCGCGGCCAGCTTGTCGATGAGGTCCGGGCTGATGGTCAGGCGGTCACAGCCGGCCAGTTGCTCGATCTGGCCCAGGTTGCGGAAGCTCGCCCCCATGACCACGGTCTTGTAGTCATTGGCCTTGTAGTAGTTGTAGATGCGCGTCACCGACTGCACACCCGGATCATCCGCGCCGGTGTAGTCGTTGCCGTTGGCTTTCTTGTACCAGTCGTAGATACGGCCCACGAACGGCGAAATCAGGAACACCCCGGCGTCGGCACAGGCGGCCGCCTGGGCAAAGGAGAACAGCAGGGTCAGGTTGGTCTGGATGCCTTCCTTTTCCAGGATCTCGGCAGCGCGGATGCCTTCCCAGGTGGACGCGATCTTGATCAGCACGCGGTCGCGGCCAATACCGGCCTTGTCGTACAGCTCGATCAGGCGATGTGCACGCTTGAGCATGGCATCAGTGTCGAACGACAGGCGCGCATCCACTTCGGTGGAAATGCGGCCCGGAATCACTTTCAGGATTTCTTGCCCCACGGCCACGCCAAAACGGTCGCTGGCCAGGCCCACATCGCCCTTGCAGTCATTGACGCAGGCGTTCAGCAGCTCGGCATACGCAGGAATGGCCGCGGCCTTGAGCAGCAGGGAAGGGTTGGTGGTGGCGTCCACGGGTTTAACGCGAGCGATAGCTTCGAAGTCGCCGGTGTCGGCAACCACGGTTGTCATTTGTTTGAGTTGTTCCAGCTTGGAAGTCATGGGCGTGCTCTGTCCTATGGGTCTGATGACATTACCCGAGCGCTGACAGCCACTCAAGGGCGTGTACGTGTATCAATGCCCCCTGTGGCAACAACCTGAAAACAGGTGTTTGAAAGGTGGGGGGCGGTATCGATAAATAGGATGCCAGGCGGGCTCACAGGTTCAACTCATCTGACGGTTATCGCCTTGCAATCAGATCACCTGACACCTGAATCTTCTGATAACGCTCACTGTGTCCTGGGTGTAATACCGCTAAATTTTTGAATTCTATATAGTTTGGTTGCGTCCTCAGTGATTGTTATAAAAAGTCCAATAAGTTGTCGCAACGGTAATCTTGTTGTTGGTGGGGTGTTATCTAATAAGGTGTGATCGTTAGAATACGTCAAATATATAAAGCGAATAAAGTGTAGTGTGATAATAGCAAGTGTTTGCATGGTAGAAATGACTTCACAAAGTGAAGAGGTATATGTTTTTGGATGCGTTTGATGATCTGATGCTCGGCTACGCATTAAAAAAGTTGACCAACGTGTTTGAAGAGATCGTGGAAGTTTCGAAAAGCCCCTCTTCGGACAAGGCAACAGGCGTACAGGATATCAAGCAGACTAAAACTGCAAAAAAACTACCTGTCTGGCTGGGACGTCTGAGGGTTAACACTCCGTATCAAGTGACGCATGTTCTGATCGATCAGATGCACGCCTCTCGAAAACTCAACCGCGACCTGCGCTTCGCGGCACAGGCTGCCTTGCTGGACGCGCTGGTAGAGGATGGACTGGCAATGCACATCGCGAGTTATTCGGTGCTTGTCGTAGAGAACCGTCTGAAGTGCTTTTCGGATCGATGAGCGCTGTATCTACTGAACACGCGCCCAGTGTCCATTACACTGGAAAATTGCATCAGGCGTGAGGAAGTAGATTGGAGTCAAAACTGTACATCGCACAATACGCCGGAATCACAGTCATGCTTCCAGCGGCCATGGTCGTCGCGGGTTGGTTATGGTGCACGGCATCCAGAAAACTCGCCCTCTTATGGCTAGGCGTACTGTTCGTAGCCTATTTCGTCGTAGGTTTCAGCAAGGTGCTTTTCAAGGGCTGGGGAATCGGCCTGGAAAGCCTGGATATCGCGGTCATCAGTGGCCACGCAATGAACGCCTGCCT
Organism: Pseudomonas sp. GW822-FHT01E03; assembly: GCF_058802985.1. Taxonomy (NCBI): domain Bacteria; kingdom Pseudomonadati; phylum Pseudomonadota; class Gammaproteobacteria; order Pseudomonadales; family Pseudomonadaceae; genus Pseudomonas; species Pseudomonas sp. GW822-FHT01E03. Next base: position 81,088 of record NZ_JBXAOQ010000008.1, on the reverse strand, counting down.
GGTGTCGACCGTTGTACTGAGTTTGCTGTTGCGCCAACTGGATCATCGCCTTCGATGGCTGGCGCTGGGAGCGGGGCTGCTGTCGACCTGGTGGTTCAGCATCCAGTATGTCGGTCAGACGATTCATCCTCTGCCGGAAGCGATTGCCGGGGCGGTTGTGGGATCAGCCGCGGCGTGCGTCTTTCTTTTCAGGCTGGAGAGAAGGGAAATCCGCAAAATTCCTTTGCCGGCCCTGGCGCTGGGGCTCGCGGGGATTCTACTGAGTACGAGCATTCCCAAGTACACCGCCGAGGGGGTCTTGAACTCGCTGGCAGTGACTCTGTCGGGGGCAGAAAAGGCTTTTATGCAGCCTCATTGGCGTACTTCTGGCGGGCCGTCACGGTTATAGCGATTGGCTTGATGTCGAGTCCCGGCAAGAGGGTGGAGCTAGGACTCACTACTGCTTTTCTCATCAATCCGGGCCAGCAGCTCTGCAGTTTTCAACTGCATCAGTGCAACATCACCACGACTCTCAACGTTCAGCACGATTTCTGGCTCGGTCTGCGAGAGGTGGATCTTGAAGCGCCATTCAGTGAACGTCAGGCTTAGGCCGTCGCTCTCGTCTACGTCCAGCGCTTTACTGGCGTACAACGAACGAAGATGCGTCAGTACGGCAGTCGGATTACTGACTGCACATCGAATGTCCCCGGAGGAGGGGAAAAGCCCGATGCGTTCCACCAGCAATCTGGGTTGAGGGGAGGTAGAGGAGGGTGCTCTTTCGTACGTCCGCAACCAGGCCATCAATCCACTGTTGCCCTCGGTGAACTCCTGCCCCAAAACCATATTGCCCGGTGCAAAAGGGTCCAGCGATTTATAGACAGAGTCGATCGGTGATCTGGAAGCGTTCATAGTGGTCTGCCTTGCAAAAGGTTTATGGCCGCTCGGAAACGCGGCACCCAAGAGCTGAAAATTACCGGTTACAGGCCTTTCTTATACAAATTCTCATAACAGAAATTGGTCGCGTCGATATAACCTTCCGCTCCGCCGCAGTCAAAGCGGTGACCTTCGAACTTGTATGCCAGGACACAACCGCTTTGTGCCTGCTTCATCAACGCGTCAGTGATCTGGATCTCACCGCCCTTGCCGGGCTCGGTATCAGCAATCAAGTCAAAGATATCGGCCGTCAGAATGTAACGACCAATAATGGCCAGATTGGACGGGGCATCTTCCGGTTTAGGCTTTTCAACCATGCTGTTAACCCGGTAAATACCTTCGCGAATCTGCTCGCCGGCGATGATGCCGTACTTGTGCGTCTGGTCGTTGGGTACTTCCTGAATGGCCACGATCGAGCAACGGAACTGCTTATAGAGCGCGATCATCTGCGACAACACACCATCGCCTTCCAGGTTCAAGCACAGGTCGTCCGCCAGCACCACCGCAAACGGCTCATCACCAATCAACGGACGGCCAGAGAGAATGGCGTGCCCAAGCCCCTTCATCTCCACCTGGCGGGTGTAAGAGAAGGTGCAGGTATCCATCAACTCGCGGGTACCGTTGAGATAGTTCTCCTTGTCGGTACCACGAATCTGATGCTCCAGCTCGTAGCTGATATCGAAATGGTCTTCCAGCGCCCGCTTGCCGCGCCCGGTGACGATCGCCATGTGCTGCAGGCCGGCATCCCGTGCTTCCTCAACACCGTACTGGATCAGCGGCTTGTTGACGATCGGCAGCATTTCCTTCGGCATCGACTTGGTGGCGGGCAGAAAGCGCGTGCCATAGCCGGCAGCAGGGAATAGACATTTACGGATCATAGAAGCGTCCTTTTTTCCAATGTATAAGAGAAGCCGTCATTTACTGCGGACAGCACAGATGCCCCCGCCAATGGGCAGAGCCTCCCAATTCTCGCTATGCTCACGGACGAAGCCATGGTCTTAAGTGCCCGGGAGCTCTGCGGACTGTTTGATTGGGTGCTTACAACGCCACACAATCAAGCCGATCAGCACACCGACAGCATTGGCCAGGGCGTCGTAAGGTGATGCTGTGCGCAGCGGCATCAGTCCTTGTGCATACTCGATCAGGATACCCGTCACCAGACAGCCCAAGGCGATCCAGCGCACGTTGACCCGCAGGAAGGCCAGCCGGCAACTAAACGACAAAGCGAAAAAGCCTATCAAGTGATGCAGCTTGTCTTCCTGGACAAAGGCTTCGGGAATGGGTTGCGCTCGCAACCCGGCTGCCAGCAAGACCACGCCAACGCTGATGAAAATCAGAGTTCGTATCCATTGGGGAAGTTGTGTTATGCCCAGGAACAACGAACTCATTCGGTGATTTTCTCAAAGTTCTTATAGAACGCATCTTTGTCGCGGCCATTGGTCATTGTGTACAGCGAATATTGGCGGTTAAGACGCGCACCACCATCGCGGGTCAGCGGAGCCCAGACCAGGTTGGCGCGACGCATCGTGGAGACGCTCATCAACTCGTCGAAGGGGACCGAGATGTAGATACCTTTGTCGAAGCTACCCTCGCCGTACTCTTCTTTCGAGGCCGTGGTGCGGGTGACCCAGCCACCGAACTTCACGCCGTTAGTGAACTCATGCGACAGATCGATCGTGGCACCCCAATCGCGCGCCAGGTAACGTCCAACACTGACCGCCGCCTGCAAGTCGAACGGCAGTTCGGTATAGGTGGTGATGTGACCGGTCGTGGTGTTGTAATCGCGCAGACCAAAACCCTGGTCAAAGTCACGCTGGCGTACAAAGTTCAAATCAGCACCCACGGCCCAACGCTCGCCCATGGGGCGGTACAGCAATTCACCACCGACCCCGGCGAACATTGATTCCAGATAACCGCCATACACCATGCCATACAAGTCTTGATCCAATTGCTTGGCATGGTTGAGCTGAAATGTCGGCATTGTTACATCAGAGGTGATGACGTACTTGCGCAAATCGGTCCGCACTCGGGGCAGATTGCTCGGCGCGTCGTAGGTGAACTTATCAAAGTTGTTCAGGAGATTGGTGCTTATGACCCCACTCGTCCACGTGTTGCGGGTAAAGCGGTACTCTGCGTCCACATCAGCGGTCAACTGGTACAGCAAACCGTCAGGACCACCAATGTTTTGCTTGTAACCCAAGCCGATACCATAGGTAAAAGGCTCGAGTGCCTGGGTGTACAGCGTGTTTTCAATGTGTGGCGTGGCCCGGTTCAATTCGGTGGTGCGGTGCAGGTCTGCAAGGTCCTGTTGGTTGTTCACCACTTCCCGGAAGGTTTCGCGCGGCACACTGGTTTCTTCCACGGGCATGTCGTAACGCTTGTTCACCATCGTGAACCAGTCGATGTCGTCATTCGCGCTGTTGTCCAGAATCCGGCTGGCCCGGCCTACACCTTTGGCTGAGTAGAAATAGCGCGACTGCTCGCCATACACAATCAGCTCGGAATCGCGCTGAGCAATACGCTCGACCTTATAACCGGCGTTGTTTTCCAGTCGTTTGGAAACCCCGGCCCAGTCGACCTGATTGAGGGGCGTAGTCGGCGCGTTTGCCGGAAGCGCTTCGATGGCAGGGTCGTAGCGCTTGGCCGGCGCCTTGCGGCTGACGAAGTTGGTATGAAAAGTGATGCCGAACAGCGCGGTGTTGCCGCGCTCCCAACCGGCGGTCAGATCGACAGAGTCACTTAGCTTGAAGACCGCCCCGATGTTGATGGGCGAGTCCTGCTCCAGGCTACTGTTGAACGGCTCGTGCTTGTAGTCGTTACCGTCGAACTCGAGTTTCAAGCTCAAGGGTGACCAGGGCGTCTGATAGGACACACCGCCAAACAACGCGGGCGAACCGCGAAAATACGAGCCGGTATTGACGTTGCCCGCGTCCGCGCCTGTGTTTACCGGGCGTGTATCAAAACGCTCGTCGATGTACCCCAGCGGGTTATCGAAATCCCCGCGGTTACCGATGTAGCCCCAGGCAACGCCCAGGCTGAAATCCAGGTCGTAGTAACGTTTGTTCGCCACAAAGTATTCGCTGGAAAACAGGCCGGTGCCCCCGACATCCCGAAAACCGAGCGCGACCTCGGGCAACCAGTGGCTTTCTTGCCAGAGGCGGGCTTTGACATCGACCGCCTTGTCTTTATAGCTCTGGTCGCCACTGAATGATTCGGCCCCGTATTTATGGTTGCCGATAGCGGTATAACGGAAACTACCTTCCAGCCATTCAAGGGGCTGTATTGAAATGCTATAGCGCGAATAAGGGTCTGTCCGGTTGGCGTTCAAGCTGAATTCGCCGGCGGGTGCCATCCGTGCGGTGGGGGTTTGCAACAAACCCACACCACCGAAATCATTCTGAGTAAAACGCGGCTCTCCATGAGCCAAGCTGTAGGGCAACAACACTACGGCGGCAAAACGTAACTTCAAGGGGCCACCTCGGGCAGCGGTTGGGTGGCGAGAAACTGAGCAAGCTGCTCGTTCAAGTCGGGTGTGGGCAAATCCAGATCATCGTTGCGCACGGGTACCAGAATTGTGCTGCCGGCGGCGGCAATCACACCATCTTCGCGGTTCCAGGCGGCGTTGCCGACTCGCTTGACCAGGCCATCGGGCTGAATCAACCACAGGTAATCGGCATCTGCGTCGGTCACCGGCAGACAGCTTTTGAGATATTCCTGGGCTGGCTGCTGGGCGCGATAGGGCAGCGTGCAGGGCTGTTCAACTGCACCCAGGACAGTGACCGTCGTCGGGCGTAGAGGGTAAATCAGCTGGTCACCGTCACTGAGCGAGTAATTGCGGGCGAACCCAACCTCCAGCGCCACAGGGTCGAGCACCGCGACTTTTCGGCCGGTAACGGGCAGTCGGCTGACCTCTTCAAACAGACGCGCAGCCAGGGCCGCAAGGCTGCTTTTTTCTTCAAGCAAGGCCCCACGTTGAAGCAACTTCAGATCGAACAGCACGCCGGCCTTAAGGCGGGTTTGCTGCTCCAGCAGTGGCTGGTGCAGCCAGGCGGCGGCCAACCAGTAACTTTCGGCGTTCGGGCGTGCCTCGCTGACGGCATCGAGCAAGCGCGAGCCTGGCACGAACGTGAAGGATCCGGCGTTCAGTACATCACCCGTGACCGTGACGGCGGCCTGAGTCATCGTAGAACTTGCCAGCAACAGGCAAGCCGACAGCGTTTTCGAATATCTCACCGAGCCGTCTCCCGGTCAGGGCGCAATTGCACAATCTTCAAGAAAAGTTCCGGCGTGAGATGTTGTTCGCTCTGCAGGATCAAGCCATCGTCAGGCCTGACCCAAAAACGGTTGGTGGCCTTGAATCCCAGCTCGGGGATGTCGACGCGTTCATCTATGCGCTGCAACGCATAGTCCTTGTCCAGGATGGTGACGGTTTCGATGCCCTGTCGACTGAAACGACTGTTAACAGCCAGACCGACCCGCGGACCCTGATAGACATCAATCCAGCGGGTACTGCTGTAACCGTCGGGCAATTGCTGCAAGCCACGCTTGAACGGCGACTCACCGTCGAAGCGCGTGCCATCGAGATTGATGCTCAGGCCAACAGTGCGCACGACCAGACCATCGCGCATCAACAACACTTGCTTGCCGGAGGCGACCCAGAACTCCAGGTCGTCCTGCTGGCGAAGCTTCGCCAGCACACCTTCGCTGACGTCCGTGGTGACCTTGATCTGCGCATAGGGCACGGCCTCCACTTGCGCTGCAGTCACTTGCAGCGGCTGGACGCCCAGTGTGGCGGCTTTAAAGGTATCCAGGGACGCCTGCATCAACGGATTGCAGCCACACAGCAGTAAACCCACCGCCAGGCATGAGCTGTTACGCAAAGTTTTCAAAGCGGCTCAAACCTTATCGACTGCTGGCTTCACTGAGATTGTTTTGAGCGGCCGCTCCGGTACCCAGGATAGTAGCCGAGGGCAGCAACTGACTGATCAAGCGGTTCCAGCGGGTCACGCCTGCAGGGCCGACGTAGACGATGTCCTGGGGTTGCAGATCGAAGCGGCTGGCGAGAGCAAACGCGGTAGGCGATTCGGCGTCCAGCTGAAAGACCTTTGCCGGCTCGGTTTCAAGATTCTCGGCACCTCGAATGACATACAGCGCATTGCCGTTGGAGGTGGTCTGGTTCAGTCCACCGACCGTTCCGATCGCATCCGCCAGGTTCATCCGGTTGATTTTGAACGTGAGCGCCCGAGGCTGGTTGACCTCACCCATGACGTAGATCTTTTTCCGGTCGTTGTAGGGCAGGTACAACTGATCGCCGTCTTTCAAATAGACGTTGTGCAACTGCGAGCCTTTGCTGTTAAGCGAGTCCAGGTCGAGCGGATACTCACGTCCGTCCCGGGTCAGTGTCAGGCCTGCAAGGTCGGCATTCAACGGATCGACAGTAGCAGTACCCATGGCTTCGACGACAGTGAGTGGCGAAGTGGTAATGGGTTGTTGACCGGCTTTTAAAATGGCACCGGAAATCACCACTTTTTGACTGGCAAACCGCAAAACACTCAAGTCAACCTGGGGGCTGTCGACAAATTGCGTCAGGCGCTCGGCAATAAAACCGCGTAGCTCCTCGATAGTTTTACCTGCGGCATGAATATTGCCGATATAGGGGTAAAACATGGTGCCGTCCGGGCGTACCAGGCGACCGTTCGCATCGATTTGCTGTTGCGCACCCGATGGTGCAGTCAACTCAGGATGGTCCCACACCGTGATGTACAGCACATCATTGGCGCCAATCCGGTAAGCCTGCGGCTTGAACGCCAACAACTCGGCTGGCACCGAGGCTTGCACTTTTGTCGCCGCGTTCTGGGCAATCAGTTTGGGCGTTATCGGAATCAACTCGATCCGACTGCTTTCCGGTGAGCCATCACGGCCGACCTGACTGGTATCCAAGTGTTGACCGGGTGAGAACATACAGCCTTGCAGGGCTACGCCTGCAAGCACAGCGAGCGACAAACTACGAATCATGATTGAGGACACTTGTGGAGGGAACACATCAGAACTGAACCACCCGGATTGCTCCGGGTGGTGGAAGGCTATCGACCTCGCGGTACGCTTAGCGTGTACCGGTGGTGCCGGTAGTACCAGTAGTGCCGGTAGTGCCGCCGCCATTGCTGCTGCCACCACTGGATGACAGTGCAGCGGCTCCGGCGACAACCACGGCGCCGAGGCCAAGAGCAGCCTCTGTGGACAGGCTGCCCACGAGAGGGGTGGACTGATTCAAAGAAGTGTTTTTTACAGGTGTGCCTGGAGCGGAAGACGCTGCAGGGGGCTCAGCGGCTAAAGCGGAGGCACTTAAAGACAGCAATAGAGCGGAAGCAAGTAGTTTGGTCATAGTAGATTCCTTTTTGATGCATCGTCGGTATTGGCGGTGAAACTAAAAAGCGAGCGTGCAAGGCCAAAAACGCTGAGCGTCCATTAACGTTAAGGATAGTATTGATTCGAACTCGATGAGAGTGGACCTCTGGGTCATTCCTCAGTGAGGTTTATCTTGCGATTATTGCCTTAAGAATACCTGTGTAGGACGCCTGACAGGTCTGACGTTTTATAACGCGCACCCACTGTTTCTAACATTGTCCGCCCACGCCACGAGTACGGCGATGATATTCAAGACCGCTTAAGCTTTTCTTTGATAAGCAACCAAGCGAACTTGCTGTTGGTGGTCAAGTAGCGCTTCCACATCCTGCCGGGTTCCTGGATAACACGGTACAGCCATTCCAGCCCGTAATTCTGCATCCATTGCGGCGCACGTTTTACCTTCCCCGCGACCACATCGAACGTTCCGCCCACCCCCATCACAAAGGTGACCCCCAACTGATCGCGCCAGCGGTTGATAAAGTTTTCTTTCATCGGCGAGGTGATGGCGACGAACAGCAGCTGAGCACCTGAAGCCCGAACCTTCTCGACCAGTGCGGCTTCGTCGTCCCAGAAATAGCCATGGTGATACCCGGCGACTTTCAGCCCAGGGTAAAGCGCTTTCACCTTGCTGGCGGCGGTGGAAACGACCTCGTCCTTGGCGCCTAACAAGAACACCGAAAAGTGGTTGGCCGCGCTCATCTCCAGCAATTCATGAAACAGGTCGACACCCGCGACGCGTTCGGGCACTGAGTGGCCGAGAAAGCGGGCACCCAACACCACACCCATACCGTCGATATTGATGATGTCGCAAGAACGAACAGATTCGCTCAACTGAGGGTCGTCACGCATGTTTACAAGCTTGGCGACATTCACCACCACGTGCTGGGTGAACTGGCCGGCAGTAATCGCGCTACGAATTGTCTCGACGGTGTTGTCCATGGAGGCGACATCCATGGGGCAGTCCAAAAAATCGATTCTTTGCATGTTTAATCTCGTGGTCATATTTTTGCCGCGCTGTCCGAATTTGATTGAAGTATCCTAACTATCATGCAGCCTATGATGATTCCCGCTGATGCTGGTTGGTAAGATATTGCGTAAGCAATGAATAGAATAAGTAGATATGCCAAGAGCGAAAGTTTGATCAGCTTTGGTACTAGGGATAGAAGGGATAAAGTGATTGATGTGATGTACAGTATTCCGAGAAGTCCATATTTTGCGAAAAATGTAATGTAGGCGCTGTCAACGAAATTGTTTCTGGTGTCTAGCGATCTGTATTCAAACCATGTTATATCGAATGAAGTGCCAAAGCCGCTTCCAAATAAATAGTTATATGGTTTAAAAGAGGATATGACGTCTAAGGCTGGCCCATACCTAGTCGATAATTGCTGTAGTAATCCACTTGCAGTGAGACCTTCAGCTACCCTTGCGGCACCGAAATATTCAGCCAAGTATATAAATATCAGTGAGGAGATGGCCAAAATTATTACGATAGGGATAAGTTTTTTTGGGCTTTTGGCTGCAGCTAAGGCGGCTGCAATAATCGTCGCGAAGGCGAGTATTCTATACCCTGACAAAATGACTGAAAGTAATGAAGCAGTGATTGCGAGGGTCTGTCTCAGATTAAAAGCTAGTTTGCGTTCGGGGTGCCTGTGAGCCTTTGCTTTGGAGAAAAAATATATTATGAATAGTGCGGATATATATGTACTTGCATCAAAGTACTTGAAGTTGTTTGTCGTGTAATACTCGTCCTCTGATGACATTACCCCCGCGATGGAAAGTGCCAGCCAAATGAGATTTGTAGCGCCTGCTAGAGTTGCTATGGTGAGGATGTTGCGACTTGATAATTGTAGTTTTCGTGACCTGAGCAGTAACGATGCCGCGATTAACTCAAGAGCAAAAATTGCGGGCCTATAATCCCGCAAAAAATATACATCCAGGGAGGTCCCAGAGAAGACAGGGATGACTGAATAAGTTGCAATTATTAAAAACGAAATGGTTGCCCATTTGGGAACATTTATAACGTTGGCTTTAGTGGCAATGCCACTGATACTTGTCGAAATCAGTACTCCGAAGAAAAAATAGTCGTAAGAGTACAATCCGTATTGGTAAAAATAAATGGAGAAAGAGTTTGAGAATGGTAAGCAGGCAATTAACGTCAGGAAAGGTAGTAGGCCTTTTTCCCTCAGAAGGCCTAGGCATAAAAATAGAAGAGAAAGAACGATGTAAGTCATTGTAAGGCTGATCCAAGTGCTTTTAATATTTTTCTTTCTTCTGTTTCCCAGGAATACTTGTCTATCAGTTCATTGAAATGTGATTGGTTTTCGCGGTTGTTGAGAAGCTCATGACATTTTTTACTGATTTCTGTAGCGCTGGTTTCTTTAATCAATTCTCCTATGTTGTTTAATTGTATGATTTTTCTTGAGAGTGGAGAGTTAGTAGTTAGTAGAAGTGTGCGGCAGAAAATTGCGTCAAAAATTTTGTTGGGGCTGTTGAGCCTGTTGTTGAGTGAATCTCGCTTGTAAAAGGCGAATGTTATTTTGGATTCGCTCATTATTTTCTTAAGCTGGCTATTGGATATGGATCCTGTAAAGTCAACGCATGAGGCTATTTCTAAGTCACTACTCAATTGCATTAATTCTTGGATGTAAAGTGCATTTCCCCCGCCCGCTATTATTAGTCTGATATTCGGTGTAGATGTTTTTAGTAGGGAAAATGCTCGAATAATTTTATCAATTTCTCTGCCTGGATATACACCGCCACAGTAGCTTAAAATGGTCGGCTGACTTTTGGCTTGCTCTGGTAAAATATGCGCTTGGCTATTGGTGTTGTAGGTATAGGTGATTTTTTCTTTTTTTACTTTTAGTAATCGTCGAAGAAATTTTACTCTGAACTCATCTGTCGTGAACGACTTTAGGCTGTTGTTGATGGTCATCTTCTCTAAGAAGTACCAGATTGGGCGATATTTTTTGCTATAGGGGAAGTAATCTAGTCCGCAAAAAATCTCGAGTGTTTCGTAGATGTACTCAATGGATTTAAATTTTTTAAATACAGCCGCAATCAAACCTGGTATTGGGTTAACTGCGTAAATCAATTGTGGAGGTGTTTTGTTGATCCAGTGGCAAAGTTTTAATATTCCAGTTACAGATTTAAATATTTTCAATGGCTTATTTTTGGCGCTCACCGCTATAACTTTGTGTGGTTCAGTTGATGAATAGTGATTGGCTGTAATGCCTGCGATTGTTACTTTTTCATATTGTTTTTCAAGTGTGCTCTTTATTAAGGCGATTTTTGGGGTTGTTTCAATTCCAACCCCGAAGTATAGGATTACTGCAGTTCCCGAACGCTTTTTGTTATCCATGAATTTATGTCTTTTAAGAAGTTGTTGGCAACGGTGGTCTGCTTTTTAACATCGCTAAGCAGTTGTTGAGAAAGCTCATTTTGATTATTGAGGCCGATTAAGGTTTTCTCAATAATGTCATCTGGATTCAGCCCGTCACTGTAAAGGGTGCCTTGAGGTAATAAGTTGTGGATATTTTTCAGTTTGGGTTCTATGCCAACTACTACGCTCGGTAGTCCAACTTGTGCGGGTAGCAAAACCCCGTGGGCCCGAGTGCTGACTAATATGTCGAACTCTTGTTGTAATTTGCTTATGAATGTGCTTGGTGTGCCCTTTTGAGGATCCCAGATTAGCCATTCAAAATCAGGGTGTTTATCTATAATTGCGCGGTCATGCTCGTGATATAGCGAAATGAGTTTAACTACATAACCTCGGGAAATAAGTTGGCGCGCTGCTTCAATAGTGTTTTGTAGTACATTCTCGCCGTGCTGATTTAATTTCCAATCTCGTAATATGACTCCAATAGAATCACTTTTTTCTCTAACTGGTTTCGATGTATCAATATTCCAGTGGCTAAGTAGAAAGGTCGGATCAGTATAGAGAGCAGACGTGTGAAGAAGTTTTTTGAGTATGTCGAGGCTTACAGTGTCCCGTACGGATCTGAAGTCACAGCTGAGAAAAGGACTTATGGCTTGTTCTATTTGAGTGGGCGAAGAAGTCTCAAACGGGCCCACGCCCAAACAGATGGCTGCGCTTCTTTTGTATAAAGGGTGATTTTTTTTTAGCGCTCGCAATAAAAATATCTTCAAAATATCAAAGTGAGTTAGGCCTTGTTTTCTAACTTCCAGATATTTTTTGATAAAGGGCTTTTTGGCCTTGTTCCCATTAAACTCAAAAAACTGTCCTCCACCTCCAAAAAAAAGAAAATCTGTGTTGATGGGGGCAGATATCGGCACGTAATTGCATTTGTATTTATTTAGATAGCCGACGTTATTGGGCTGCTTAACTCCTATGGATATATTTTCTTCTTTAAAGTGCGGGCGCAAGATGTTAATGCACACCTCAAGAAGGACGTCGTCGCCCAGGTTTCCCGGACCATAAGCACCTCGAATATAAGCGTTTAAAGGTTTTTTGTTAGATGGCATAGGTGTACGTTATCCAGGCGATTGGTATTAGGCTGATGTAGAATTTCTTGTCAAAGAAGCTTTTGGGTACTAAGTTGTGTTTCGAAAGTGCTGGGGCCCAAAGAATTAGATGTATAACCTGGGATGCTAAAAAGGCTTTAGCAACTCCGGTGGCTCCTGATTCATTGAAAGCCGTAAAGTAAATTAGAGAGAATATTCCCGCCCATATCATGTTGCTTAGTATGCTTAGTTTTGCAAGTTCAGCAGCTACCATTTCTCGAGATATTGAGCTCTTGAATGAGGTAAGAATGCTCGCAAGCATAAATAACATTATTGTTTGCTGAAGGTCCCCGTTTCTTACAATCGCATCCGGATAAATCATTGATAATTTATTTGTGGATAATGCAAGAAAAATTGCAATGATTACGGCAGGGTAGTAGGTGATCGAAAAGTTTATGTTTTTATTGTGTTGAGTGTCTTTCGGGCTGTTGACGAGTAGCAGAAGTAAATATCCTCCAAAAATCGTGGGCAATATACCTATGGTCATTCTCCACTGATTTGCTGTCGCAAGCAGAAAAGACTCCTGATCTCCAAATCTACTCTGTACATACCCGAGGAGTAACCAAATTACGGGCATGAAAAATAAACCGGTAAAGATGGCAGGGAGAAATGTTCTTTTCACAATGCTTAAAATTGTTGCAGAACATTTTTCTGTTTCAGTTCGGGTGGGGTTTACAAATAGCCATAGTATGGAGGTGAGAAGAAATGGAACGGTGTATAAGTAAGAGTTTCCTGAGTATGCTATAAGTGGTAGTAACGTTAATAATAGTAATAATCCTTGCAGGGTGCCAATCAAAGAGATTAGTTTAAATTTCTTTGATTGGGTTGCTGCGGCTATCTTGAAGCCGCTAGCGCCGTGTGCAATTAGAAGTACTATTGTTAATGCTGCATTGGTGAGTGAGAGAGAGGACGAGTAATATAGGTACATCGAAACAGGTACCGACATCACTCCAATTAAAGCGACTAAGGTTGCTTTGTATTTTTTGTCATGGGTAATCGTATCTCCATTGTATCTAATGTGGGTGGTGCTAATGGCCTGTTGGAATAGTGTTCCAAAGGCTGAGATGGTCGTGATTATTATTGTCAGGGTCTTAGCGTCTTCAATGGTTGCGTAGTGGGAGGCAAAAGCCCCCGCTACGACCATTGCGCCTTTTGAGAAAAGAAAGTTAATCAGGTTGCTTAAGGCGCTGTAGATAATATTTTTCATTTGTTGACGCAGCCTTTTTTGTCTGCGCGTTCACTCGTCACCATATCCCTTTTGTATCTATTACTAGGGCTCTGTCGAGTCTGTTTTTCTCAATAGCTTTGAATTCTTTGTGGTCCACCAAAAGTAAAATGATGTCTGCCTCGCGGAGGGCTTGCTCCTGACTTATTAGTTGTATTTTTTTGCTAAGGGTTTCAGGCAGTTTTTCTATGTTTGGTTCTACTCCAAATACAGCGTCCGGATATAGCTCGGATAGTTCTTTTGTAATTTCGACAGCTGGGCTTTCGCGGAGGTCATCAATGTTGGCTTTAAAAGCTAAACCAAAGCACATGATTTTTGGTTGTTTAAAGCGATCGGCTTCGCGTTTTACCTTTTCAATTACGTATTGTGGTTTTGAGTCGTTAACTTCCCTGGCACTTCTTATTAGTTTTGAAGTTTCAGGAGTTTTGCTGACAATGAACCATGGATCAACAGCGATGCAGTGTCCGCCGACTCCTGGCCCGGGTTGCAGGATATCGACCCTTGGGTGGCGGTTGGCAAGGCGGATCAGTTCCCAGACGTTGATATCCAGCTTGTCGCAAATCATCGAGAGTTCGTTGGCGAAGGCAATGTTCACGTCGCGAAAGCTGTTCTCGGTGAGTTTGCACATTTCTGCAGTGCGGGCGTTGGTGACGATGCATTCGCCCTGGACAAAAACCTTGTAAAGGCTGATGGCTAATTCGGAGCACTTTGGCGTCATGCCACCAATAACACGGTCGTTTTGCACCAGCTCGCGCAGCACATGGCCGGGCAGTACCCGTTCCGGGCAGTGAGCAATGCGGATGTCGGAGCTTTCACCGTGGGTTTGCGGAAAACTCAGGTCTGGACGGGCTTCGGCTAGCCAGGCGGCCATCTGTTCGGTAGCGCCGACGGGGGAGGTCGATTCAAGAATGACCAGGTCGCCTTTTTTCAACACCGGGGCAATGCTTTTACTGGCCGATTCGATGTAGCCCAGGTCTGGCTCATGGTCGCCCTTGAATGGTGTGGGCACCGCTATCAGAAAAGCATCGGCGGGTTCCGGCCGGGTGGTGGCGCGCAGGTAGCCTTCCGTCACCGCCGCATGCACAACCATGTCCAGGTCTGGCTCAACGATATGAATCTCTCCACGGTTGATGATATCAACCGCGTTTTGATTGACGTCGACACCGATCACTTGTTTTTTGCGCGAAGCGAAGACAGCCGCAGTGGGCAAGCCGATATACCCGAGACCAACGACGGAGATGGTTTTGAAAGGCATGGAACGTCCTTGAATAGTGATGTGTTGATACGTTTTTCAAGCGAGATAACAGCCGCGCAACGCAACGGCTGTTAAGCAAGGGAGGGGGTTATCGAGCGAGCAGCGCCTCGATGATGCGCTGGCAGGCGTTACCGTCGCCGTAGGGGTTATGGGCGTAACTCATGGTGCGGTAGGCGACCGTATCGGTCAGCAAGCGGTTCAACTCGCGGGCGATATCGGCGGTTTCGGTGCCGACCAGTTTCACGGTGCCTGCGGCAACAGCCTCTGGCCGTTCCGTGGTATTGCGCATCACCAGTACAGGTTTGCCCAGTGACGGCGCTTCCTCTTGGATGCCTCCGGAGTCGGTCAAAATGATATGCGCACGGCTCATCATGTGAACGAAAGGCAGGTAGTCCAGGGGATCGATCAGGTAGATGTTGTCAATGCCGGTCAGTAGACGATTGACGGGCTCGCGCACATTGGGATTGAGGTGCACGGGATAGACGATATCAACCTCTGGATGTTGCTGGGCAACCTCCATTAATGCCTGACAAATGCGCTCGAAGCCGTCACCGAAACTTTCCCGGCGATGGCCTGTTACGAGGATCAATTTTCGAGCAGGGTTCAGGAAGGCCGCCGGTGCAGAGGCCTGGGCAAGCAGGGCCTGATCCTGATCGAGACGTTTGACGACATCCAGCAGGGCATCGATCACTGTGTTGCCAGTGACGACGATTGTGTCTGGATCAACGCCCTCGCGCAGCAGATTGGCTTTTGACGTTTCGGTTGGCGCGAAGTGCAGGTTGGCCAACGCCCCGGTGAGTTTACGATTGCCTTCTTCCGGCCACGGAGAGTAGAGGTTACCCGTGCGCAAACCGGCTTCTACGTGCGCAACCGGAATCTGCTGGTAGTAGGCCGCGAGGCTGGCAGCAAAGGTGGTGGCGGTATCACCGTGAACCAACACGATATCGGGTTTGAATTCTGCCAGGACTTTCTTCAGCCCTTGCAGGATCGCGCTGGTCACATCGGTCAGGTCCTGACCGGGTTTCATGATGTTCAGGTCGAAGTCTGGCTCAATGGCAAACAACCCCAGTACTTGATCGAGCATTTCACGGTGTTGGCCGGTGACGCAGACTTTCGCCTCAAAGCGTTCATCTGCCGCCAGTGCCAATGCAAGTGGAGCCATCTTAATGGCTTCAGGACGGGTACCAAAAATGCATAGGGTCTTCATAGGGCGATCCATTGCTATGTTCGTAGCTTAAGGTGGAGGAATGTTTGGATGACATAACAAATGTCGTTTCGGACCGATGCTGTATAAAACAACGGCGACCCAACCTTTGTTGATCCAGAGAAATACGCCGAATTAACGGATAGCCATCGATGTGGGGCAGTACGAATTTGATTTTTGCCACGCTACCGCCCCAGGATTAATTGCCAGTCCCTGAGAGCGTCACTATTTATTAATGTGTCTGCATTTTTTTCAGCTGCAGGTAGCAAGGTGGAGTTGATATGGCTACCGCCATTCATTACTGCTCGACGGTAGCGGGGGTACAGACAGCAGTTAATTAACTAAACGTTCTCTGATTTATATTCGTAGTTGTAATAACCATAGTCGGCATAGCCATATTTGGCCGAGGCTCTTTTTTCAACACCATTGAAAATGGCGCCTTTCAAATCAACACCATTTTGTGCAAAGCGGCGCATGGTCAATTCAATTTCACGAACCGGGTTGAGCGCAAAGCGCGTCACAATCAAACTTGTACCCGACTGGCGACCGACAATCGCCGCATCCGTCACCGCCAGCAACGGTGGTGTATCCAGAATTACCAGGTCGTACTGGGCGCTGACTTGCTCCAGAAAGGCACTGAAGTTTGCATGCATTAGCAGTTCTGAAGGGTTGGGCGGTATTTGTCCGCGACCGATAACGTCAAGGTGCTCGAATTCAGTTTTATTGATCGCGGTTGCCAGGTCGCAGCGCTTGACGAGTAGATCAGAAAGCCCGTTTTCAGCGGGGGTCCCGAATACTTTATGCAAATACCCTTTGCGCATATCCACGTCGACAAGCAATACACGCTGGCCGGTCTGAGCGATGACTGAAGCGAGATTGGCGGAAACGAACGTTTTACCAACCTTGGGGCTCGGGCCGGAGATCATAAGGCGATTATTGCTGGCTTCGAGCATGGCGAAGTGCAGACTGGTGCGCAGGCTGCGCAATCCTTCTATGGCCAGGTCGGTGGGGTGACTGCTGGCCAGTATGGGGGCGGCGTTGTTAGCGCGGCCTCGGCCACTTCGGAAGGTTTTGCTTTCTTCAGTTTTTTGCAGAGTGCTGAAAGGAATGGATGCGTACACCGGTAATCCCAGCTGTTCAATTTGATCCGGATTTTCCACGCCACGATTAAGGGCTCTGCGAAAAAGCACCACTGCAGTCGCCAGGAAAGCCCCGAACAGGGTGGCGATGAGAACGATCAGTGGCTTCCTGGGTTTAACGGGCTTAAGCAGATCCACATCGGCGGTATCGATCAAGCGCACGTTGCCCACGGTGCCGGCACGCATCACATCCAGTTCCTGGGATTTATTCAGGAGCTGGGTATAAATTTCGGTACTGACTTTTACATCGCGGGTGAGGCTAAGCAGTTCTTGCTGTGTTGAAGGCAGGCCCTCGACTTTTTTGGCGAGGCCATCCTGCTTGGCTGTCAGCTCGCCTAATTGGCTGAGCAAGGCCCGATAGGCGGGATGCTGACGGGTAAACTTGCGATCCATTTCCGCTTGCTGCAATTTCAGTTCGGAGATGCTGGTATCAAGCGCCACGATCTGATCGAGAATGGCTTTGGCTTCCAGGCTGATATCGATGGATTTACTGCGAATTTGATACTTGTTCAGGGCGTTTTCGGCTTTCTCCAAGTCTTTGCGGACCTGAGGCAGTTGATCTTTTAGAAACTCCAGGCTTTGAGCGGCTTCGGCCGAAGTCCGCTCGACATTCTGCCGTACGTAGAGCTTGGCGATTTCATTGAGGATTTGAATGGCTTCAGCCGGTTTCTCGCTTTCAAGAGCAAGCCCGATCATGCCGGATTCTTTACCGCGCTCTGATACATCAAGTACCTTTTGGTACTTCAAAATACTGGTCAGACGTGGGTCACGCACAATGCTGAACGTTGTACCAGGATTCGCCTGCAACACTTCGACCTGCAGTTTGATGCCGTTCTGCTCATAGGCTTGGCCTACCTGGCTTTGGACCAGGGCATTGTCGTCTTCATCCATCAACGTGAAGTGACCGTTCTCACCGGTGACCAATGTAAGCGTCTTGCTCAGGAGCTCTTGTGGGAGCTCGAGCTGAAATATTTTCAGGGTTTCGCCACCCCAGGCAAAACTGTTCATGCCAAGCCATGGCGTTGCGACCGTATTAACAGCGTCTGGTTTGAACCGACGAGCAATAAAGTCGCCGATCACCGGAAAATGGTTCGGCTCGACGGTAATATCGAGCGATAGATTGTCGATAACCTTGCCGATGATCGCGCGCGATTTGATTAATTCAATTTCTGTGGCTGAAGGTGACTCTTTACCCAACATGCTGTTGATATCGGAGAAGCCGAGCATGTCATTTTTCTTTGCCTCCACCTGTATCAAGGCAGTTGCCTGATAAACAGGATTGGCCAGCACCGCATACGCCGTGCCAACGGCCATGGAGGCAGCAGTGATCCCGGCAATCAACCATTTATGATCGACCAGTGTCCCGAGTAGGCCCATCAAGTCGATTTCATCATCGTCATGTGAGGTTAATGCTGGAGTTTGCTGCATAAGTGGGTTCTTTTTTAACAGATATTCGAGGAGTGGTTTAGCGTGCGAGACGCCTTGCCCAGGCGGTTACTGCTTCTTCAGTCAACGCGTATGCATGCACAAAAGCAGGTTTGCCTTGACGGTAGGGATCGCTGATTTCGCGGTTGTTCTGCCACTTGCCCAGCAAGAAGACCTTTCCTCGCGCTTCAGGCGCGATCTTGAGAACACGGTCTATGTGCGACTGCTCCATCACCAGAATCAGATCCGATTCGCTGATGGCTGCATGGGTCAATTGATTGGCTTTGTGCTCTTCTGGCAGATGGCCATGCTCTTCCAGTACGATCCGGGCGGTGGGTTCGATCGGGTGATCTTGTAGTGCGCCAAGACCGGCAGAGCTAACTTCGATATCGGACTGCCCCAGTGCTGCTCGCAACAAATGTTCGGCAGTGGGGCTTCGGCAAATGTTGCCAATGCAAACGATTAGAATCTTGTTAAACAAGGCAACCTCCCTGGAAATTCCACACTTGTGGTGATGTGCAATTGGAAAGACTAAAACTATGCTTTTCTTCAATGGCACTTTTGTGACGGCTTGCAGCTATTGGGTGTGTGCCTCTTTCCGTGAGGAGTTACCGTGCTGGATGAAGCTTTTGACTGCGAAGACTCTGGCCTGCTGGAATCCGGACTTGGAGTGTGCTTGACAGTTGCTATGCTAAAAATCATAACTGGCAACCCACGACAACATCAACCATTAAATGCCACGCGAGTATTGAAAGCATATGGCAAAAAAAATTCCATACATAAAGCCAGATATTAAATAACAGTTAAATAACATTGTTGGTTCTTGCCTGACGGATTTTAACGTTTTTGGCTTTTTTGTGTTGTCCTGTATTGGAGTGTGTTAAACGTCTTGATACGTAATTTGATGCTAATGATGTTCGGGGTTTTGCCTTGGGCGAAGGGTTCACTAGCGTTCCTGTATTGCTAATAAGTTTCGTATGTTTTTGAAGGGTTACGTTTCCATGATCGGCCAACTCCGTTTTTCAGGTGCATTTCCATCCTTGGGAGAAATTCGTCGCAAGATCGATGAGAAAACCACGGAGCTACTTGACCACACAGGTGCAGAAGGGGCTGATTGTGTCCATCCATAGTGCTTCGGCTGTTCAAATGACCTTGCCTGAGAGTCTCACCTCTAGCGCATGGTATTTGGTGCAATGCAAGGCGAGCCAGGACGAGCGTGCAGAGATCAATCTGGTTAACCAGGGGTATACCTGTTTTCGCCCTACGCATCGGCGCGAGCGTGATATGCAGGGGCGCAGGAGGGTTGTTCGCGAATCGCTGTTTCCGGGTTATCTGTTTATCCAGCTCGGCTTAGGTGAGAGTTGGGCGCCTTTGCGTTCTACTCGCGGTGTATTGCGAATTGTCAGTTTTGGAGGCAAACCGGTACCCGTAGGTGATGACTTGATCGCACAACTTCATGAGCACGATAGCGGAGCCCCTGTGGAGGCTCGGTTTGCCTGTGGAGAGCGGGTGCGTATCAATGAGGGGCCTTTTGTCGATGTGGAAGCGATCTTCCTGGCGATGGAGGGCGAGCAGCGAGTGTTGCTCCTGATGACATTGCTGCAACGTGAGCAAAGAATCAGCATGCCCTTGGTTGGTATCAGTAAGCATTGACACGGAGCGTTGCTCCCGGCCTGCCAATCAACAGATACCGCCTGGCAACAAGGTCAATTGCCGTCGTCTTAGTTCCCCCTCCCCAGTAGGCATTAAGCTTTTGTCGCAGCACCAGGAAAGCAGCGGTCTCGGCCAGGGCCGCAGCTTTACGCCATGGCTGACGCTCCCGTTCGCTAATACGGTGTTTGTCGTCACGCGATTACCCGGTATCCACTTTTTAGCGGTCAACTGCTGCCGTTGCGCCTGCCTGAAGGTAAGCCCGGGCGTGTCGATATCGCCCTGAACCTGGTCAAAAAGCCGTACGGTATCGAGCGGAGACTTAAAAGAAGTTGGCGATGAGTATCGCCACGAGAGTCGACAGCAGAACAACCTGCCGGTGTTGGTGCAGTTGCAGGCATGGCTGGGAAAACCCAGCCACTAGTGACGGCGCAAGCGCACTGGGTAAATGGCTTGCGTCCCCTGGTTAGCCTGCAGGCGTCCCCTCAATAAATGTCTTTTGACAGCAAGGTGAACGGCGTCTTCACCAGGATTTTCACATCCAGCCACAACGACCAGTTATTGATGTACTTGAGGTCGATCTCGACGCGCTTCTGCATCTTGTCGATGGTGTCGGTCTCGCCGCGGCAACCGTTGATTTGAGCCAGCCCGGTGATTCCCGGTTTGATTCGATGGCGAGCCATGTAGGCGAGAATCTTGCCGGAGTAGTAGTTGTTGTGCGCAACGGCATGAGGGCGAGGTCCGACCAGCGCCATATGACCTTGCAATACATTGAACAGCTGCGGCAACTCGTCAATGGAAGTGCGACGGATAAAGCGCCCGATCGGGGTAATCCGCGAGTCGTTACGACTGGCTTGCTTCACCTCGTGATCGTCGTGCACGCGCATGGATCGAAACTTCCAGACTTTGATGACCTTTCCGTTCCACCCGTGGCGGTCCTGTTTGAAAAATACCGGACCATGGGAGGTGAATTTGACGGCCAGGCCAATGATCAACAGTAACGGGCTTAGAGCGATAATGGCCATCAGAGCCACGCTTTTATCGAACAGGCTTTTACTCAATGCGGCAGTGGGTTGGCTGGAAAGCGGGCATTCAATCAAGTGGATTGCCGGCATGCCATCCACATCACTGACCGAGTGATTGAGCAGCGTCAGGCTGTTCAAGTCCGGGACCCAGACAACATCGACGTGGGCATCCAGCAAGTCGACATACATTTCTTCGATTTGTACCGCTTCGCTCAGGGGAAGCGTGATGTACAGACGTCGGATGTCATGAGTCTTGATCAGTTCGAGCAGTTCCTCTTGCGGGCCTACAACCGGTGGTGCGCCGGTCTCCAGCAAAGGAGTGGTGTCGGAGCTTACCAGGCCGACCAATGGGAAGTGCTCGAGGGCACGAAGCTTGTTAGCCAGTCCCAGTGCCAGTTCGCCAGTACCCACAATCAGCGTTCTGCGCTCAACTTGAAGCGCCCGTTGGTAGTACTTCGAAAAACCATGCAGTGGGACGTACAACAGCGCCTGCCCGAGGTAGCTGCAGATAGCCCATATCAGAATGATTTGACGAGAAAACAGTTCATTGGCCTTACAGAGGAAGGCGACAATAGCCAGCGCTGCCAGTGTCATTGACCAACCCATCAGAAGTCTTACCAGACCCTCCAGGTAGTTGTCCTTCTTGGCGTAGACGCCACACCAGGAATAGGCTGGAACCGATGCAAGTACAGTAAGGGTTGCACATACTCGATAATAGAACTCAACCGTACCCGTCTTGTAATAAACCAGTATTAACAATAGGGCAACAACAAAGCCCAGGCCAAGAGCCCACTGTCCCCAGAAGGTCAGTCCTTTGAGAGTGGTATTTCGATTGATACGAAGATTGTTAACCATACGTTATCCCCAAAATACGTCCATTCGCGTTTCGACAGACAAAAGCCAAAATTAATGAAATAAGAGTTATTGTTCATATTAGATGGCGGAGCATTGATGATCGAAACGCCAAGAGGGCGGCGCCGTCATCAATGGATAGATTAAGTTATTAGGGGGAGCACTGTCTGACGACTTTTAACGAGAGGGCGGTGTATATGGTTGATATATCTGGGCGAGAGTGGCGTTAGAAATAGTCTGGATTCAACTTTATTAACACGGCTTTTTAGAAGGGGGGCGGGTGGAGAGGGGGGGAGATAAATTGGCGTGCTTTTTTATTGTTGTATTGCACTGCCAGGGCGAACGCCTGAATGGTTCAGGCTGATTTTTTTACGCGCACGATTTTTTGTATCAGGCAGTACCCACGATTCCTTACTGCACGGAAAAGACGTTCGCCGTTGCTGGCGTTTTTAAACTTTTCCTGTAGTCGGCTCAGGCACATTTCGAGACCCCGATAGTGTTCAGGTTCTCTGCCGATGCTGCGGATAAGATCGTCCTTGCTGACCACGCGATCTTCATGGTGCAGCATTTTTTTCAGCAGCGTGGCCTCCAGGCCAGTCAAGGCAATCTCCACGCCATCTTTGGTCAGCGCGCCGTTGGCATCGCTCAGTCGCCAGGTTTCAGTCAGTGGAGCGTGCGGTTTGGACGCCTGGGAGACGCATTCCCTGGTGTCATCTCTGGCGTTGTCCGCAGTTGATGTGAAGTGAGTAAATTTCGTTACGGATTGGACTGCTTGCCATTCGGACTTGAACGTCGAAAGGATGCGCTGGGTATCATGCTTGATAACCGGAGGAACCATCTTGGCTACCTGCGGGGAAATAAATTCCATAAGCTTGGGGGCAGAAGTGGGTGGGGCAACGCCTTCATAAAACATCTTTGCCTGTGACGTGCCGTAACTGTTATATCGCTTGCTGGTCAGTAATGCCTCAAGCTCTAGTTGTAGTGCGGGGTTGTGAGTAACCACGACAAAGTATTTTCTAGGGAGGTTTGTGCTGCTATCCATGGCTCTCTCCTGATTTGCACATCTGGGTGTTGATTTAAAGGTTGTCGGCGGGGGAGTAATGGCTCCCTTGGAAGTAATCAAAGGGCAGCGCACGTGCCAGTATATGGCTGGCAGCATGCTCGACTCTGTCCGCTATAAAGGAGACTTTTGTGTTGTGAGTGAGCATGGTCATGCGTTCGTGGAGGCGATTGAATAATTCTGGATTGCCGCTGAGCTTGAGACTCAAGTCTAGAGAGGAAGTGGAAATCTTTATATAGTCGAATAGATTCAGGGTTGTAAAGATTTCGATACTTTCATCATCGATGTTGTAATCGTCGAGCGCGATTTCTATGCCGTGATCTTTCAATAGATACACGTTATGAAGGATTTTCTTTTTTTCTGCGAAGCTGACTGCCGAGAGGGGTAGTTCATTGAGCGCGATAACCAGTGTCTGGCCAAATTCGCGCAGAGCAGCGCCGGACTGTATCAACTCTTCCGTGAGCGCAGAGTTGGCGAGGTCCGACTGTTTTACGCAAACAAAACTACGGCTTAAGTACTTGCTCCCGTTAGTGGTGTCGCGATCTTTTAGTGAGAACGCAATCAGCCTGGTTTGCATCAGTACTTCACTGTAGATCCCACTCATCTGATACGCCTCTGGCGCGCAGGGCGCGGAAGCAGAATCGTCAAAATGTATTCTGATCTCGCTGGCAAACGGGCAGTCATCCCGAGTGAGGATCAATTGTCGAGACAGGTAATGCTCTGCGTGATCGTAGAATCGCACGCTCCCTGTTGCGTTCATAAAACAGAAACTCCCTTTTACATTAAGAATCAGGTTGTCGAGATCAGACCCCTGATTAAACGATATCCATGCCCACGGATACTTTGAATGGCGTTGGTTCCATACATGCCTTTTATTTTGCCGCGAAGGCGACTGATCGACTTTTCCAAGGCTCTTGGGTCATAAAAATTTATATTCAGCCCCATGATCCTGGCGATTTCATCATGGCTCAATATTTGGTTTTTGGTCTGAGAAAAAGCCTCAAGAATTTTCATTTCTGCAAACGATACATCCAGTTTTTTATACTCGCCAATCAGGCACATGCGAGTAGGGTCCAAAAGCAGATTATGCTTTTTTTGCCATTCTGGACTGTTAAAAAATTCGGACAGTACGTCACATTTTTTGTCTGCAAAAGTATCGCAATTAATACAGTAGTCGGCCCCGGCAAAGTAATACTTCATCTTGTTGTAGGTGCCTCTACCGGTGATGGCTACGAAAATTATTGACGCCAGATTTTCGGCGCGAATATTTTCTACCGTGGTGAGGCTTTCAACAAATGCTTGAGGGCTGTCGATTACGATAAAAATTGCACGGTATGAATCAGTATTCTTGTTTCTTTTGAATGAGTTGCTATAGCACATTGCATCAACGGCAATATCCTTGCCTACGTGGCTTGCGACTAATTCCCTAAAGCCCTCAGCTAGCGTGTGGGTTCGCCCAACGGTGAGAATACCTTTCTCCTCCTTCGCGTAGCTGTGGTCTGTAGTCGTTATTTTCCCTGTAAGCATCATGCTTTGACTCGGCTGGGTGCTGGCATTTGAATGTTAAAGCACCCATTCTCGGTTGTGACTGACAATTGGTAACATTTCACTCGTTTTTCAAGCGGTCGCTACCTTTTTTTAACGTTGCTGGTGATTCTCACGTGATCGTTTGCTTACCAATGGCTCAAGAGGCCTGATGGCCTATTGGAATCTCGCGGGCTGACAGGTCATATCATTGTGCCATCTTTTGTCCCGATGTCCCTGTTTTTCGCATCAATACGACCGTGGATGCCGCTAAAGTTCCCGCGGCTTGATTTTTTTCATTGGGTGCCATGAGGCAGTAGGGCTTTGTTGATTCAAGTGCGAGTGATTGCTCTTGTTTGGCTCGGAGCTATCCAATATTAACCGTTATATAACGTTCATGTTGGTGGTGTTGACCATGGACATTTCATAACATTGAGTTTTATTAGTTTGTCTAATGCGCTTTACTTTCGTGTTGGCGTTGAATCAGAGCGAAGTCGACGCATGGGTATTTGTCGTTGAGGGAGGAATTAATGGATCTTTGGACAACCATATCAGTGTTGGTTTTAGGGATGGTCGAAGGTCTGACGGAGTTTTTGCCGATATCAAGTACAGGGCACCAGATTGTTGTCGCGGACTTGCTCAGCTTCGGCGGCGAGCGAGCAATGGCTTTTAACATCATCATTCAATTGGGCGCGATCCTGGCAGTTGTCTGGGAGTTCCGTCGCAAGATTCTCGAGATCGTTACCGGCTTACCGACTCAACGCAATGCACAACGTTTCACCTTGAATCTATTAATCGGCTTTCTTCCGGCAGTGGTCCTGGGGGTGTTATTCGCCGATAAGATCCATGAGTATCTGTTTAATCCAATCACTGTAGCAGTGGCATTAGTGGTGGGTGGCATCATCATGTTGTGGGCCGAGCAGCGGGAACATGTGGTGTCTGTCGAGCATGTTGACGATATGCGCTGGGCCGACGCCCTCAAGGTCGGTTTCGCGCAATGCCTGGCGATGATTCCGGGCACCTCGCGCTCCGGATCGACGATTATCGGTGGGTTGCTGTTTGGCCTGTCGCGTAAGGCGGCTACGGAGTTTTCGTTCTTTCTGGCGATGCCGACCATGGTCGGTGCCGCCGTGTATTCAGGCTATAAGTATCGGGATCTGTTTCAGGCTGGCGACCTGCCGGTATTTGCGCTGGGTTTCGTGACGGCGTTCTTTTTCGCCATGATCGCCGTGCGTGGTTTGCTCAAGTTCATCGCCAGCCACAGTTACGCCGTGTTCGCCTGGTACCGGATCGGATTCGGTTTGCTGATTCTGGCAACGTGGGTATTCGGTTGGGTTGACTGGACCGAGGCTGCAGCGCTCTGACACTTGCACCAGGCTGCAGGACATGCAGCCTGGTCGCAGGGGCTAACCGTTAACGCCCCTCAAGCAACTCCGCCGCTTGATCCAGCAACGCCAAAGGCTCTTTGGCCTTGTGAATATCCACCGACAATAACTGCCGAAACTTGCGTGCTCCCGGGAACCCGGTGCCCAGTCCAAGCACATGGCGAGTGATGTGGTGCATCGAACCACCTGCCGCGATGTGCGCCGCTATATAAGGACGCAACTGCGCCAGCGCATCAGCCCGGCTGATCACCGGCGCCGCGCTGCCGAACAGCTGCTGGTCCACCTCGGCCATCACATAAGGGTTGTGATACGCCTCGCGGCCCAACATCACGCCGTCAAACGTCTGCAAATGTTCGTGGCAAGCCTCCAGCGTCTTGATCCCGCCGTTGAGGATAATCTCCAGCTCAGGAAAATCCGCCTTCAACCGCGCTGCCACGTCATAACGCAGGGGCGGGATGTCACGGTTCTCCTTCGGCGACAATCCCTCCAGAATCGCGATCCGCGCATGCACGGTAAAACTGGTGCACCCGGCATCCCGCACCGTGCCGACGAAATCACACAGCTCCTCGTAACTGTCCCGGCCATTGATCCCGATACGGTGCTTGACCGTCACCGGAATCGACACCGCATCACGCATCGCCTTCACACAATCGGCCACCAACTGCGGATGTCCCATCAGGCACGCGCCGATCATATTGTTCTGCACCCGATCACTCGGGCAGCCGACATTCAGGTTCACCTCATCATAACCATGCTCCTGCGCCATGCGCGCGCACGCGGCCAGGTCCAGTGGAACACTGCCGCCGAGTTGCAGGGCGAGCGGGTGTTCGGCTTCGTTGTGACGCAGGAAGCGTTCGTGGTCGCCGTTGAGAAGCGCGCCAGTGGTGACCATTTCGGTGTAGAGCAGGGCGTTTTTCGACAGCAGGCGCAGGAAGAAGCGGCAGTGGCGGTCTGTCCAATCCATCATCGGCGCGACGGAGAAACGACGGGAGAGCGGGGCGGGTGTGGCGGTGGTTACGGACATGGGGGATCTGGAATCGGTGAGGCTGGGAGGTGGAGGAGTTTATCAGGAATGGGGCTTGTGGGGTTTGGGCATGCCTCAGGGCGATTTAGTAGGTGCTGGGTATTGCGTTGATAACATCACGAAAAAGTAGGAGATTTCCCTCAAATCGCGTCCACATTGCCCATATTGCCCTACCTCTGATCACCCGTTTAACCTCCCTCCGTCGCTGCAAATTCAGCGACAAGGGTGTGGAAGCCCTTCACAAGATCTAGGCGCACAGGCGCCACCTAAATTTAAGCAGGCGCTTTTTTCATGTCTGCTGTTAAATTATGGCGGCTGTGCGCGGGGCACTTTCGGGTGCGCTGGGTTCCTAGATCCCCGGTCTTCCACACCCGTGCACAGCTGCCACCCCATCATGTGGAAGTGATGCTGGCAGTTCCTTTGGTTAATTCTAGGAACGAAAATGATGAAAAAGATCACGCCTGATCCTCCGGAAACCGCAACGCCTTCCGATTCTCTCGATCTTGGTCAACTCTCCGCTGACTCTCAGCGGGTTGTCAGCAAACGTCTACGAAATCCGAATCACGCTGATCCCGTCTGCCATGTGTTCACCATTCTGCCCAACGTCGACACTGAAACGCTCCTCTGTCACGCCTGTGAAACCCTCGCATCGTTGAACGTCTTGACCACTGACCTGGCTTGCAAGCTCGAAGGTTCAACACGCAGTCTGGCGCTGTCGATTCAGCAACTGGCGGTGGTGGGGGAGTTGTTGGTGAATCGGGCCTTGGACAATGTCGATCCGCAAAGTAGTGGATGTGAGAGATCGCCAGGTGCGCACGGTTCCTGAACCTACGCTGTCACCCCCCAAAGTTTCATGTTGCCCGGCACAGACGAGGCATAGGATGACCGCCAAACGCCATGCCCCGCGCTTCAACCCACAGGAATCAAAAAATGATCGCAACCCTCGTCAAAGTCTCGCTGCTTGCCGGTGCTTTGTTGTTGAGCGCCTGTTCGGGTGTGAGCGCCCATCGTGATTATTCGGCCGACTCGGTGCAGTCGGCCGGGTTTGGCCCGGGGCCGACCAGCAGCAATCCCGACAAGATGAATTTCCATGGCAGTGCGCTCGGCAATAGCTTCGGCGAATACGGCTCAGGTTTGCTGCACGACGATTGATACGCGCTCCGCAATGAAGAAGGGCGCTCCTTTGGGGGCGCCCTTTTTTGTGCGATTAAAAACGATCCGTTACTTGGCGTCAGGTACCGCCAGCCATTGGCGCAGAATCTTCTGGTAGTTGCCTGTCACCTTGGCCAGGTGCAGCCACTGATCGACGTACAGCTTCCAGGTGATGTCGTCGCGGGGCAGCAGGTAGGCTTTTTCGCCGTATTGCATGTAGTGCGTGGGGTTGACCGCGCACAGGCCCGGCTTGAGCTTCTGCTGATACAGCGCCTCGGATGCGTCGGTGATCATCACGTCGGCTTTTTTATCCAGCAGTTCTTGAAAGATGGTCACGTTGTCGTGCAACTTCAATTGCGCCTTGGGCAGGAAGGCGTGGACGAAGGCTTCGTTGGTACCGCCGGCGGGTTCGACCAGGCGAACCGTTGGCTGATTGATCTGTTCGACGGTCTGGTACAGCGCCTGGTCTTCGCAGCGCACCAGCGGGATTTTGCCGTCGACGTCCAGGATGCTGCTGAAGAAGGCTTTTTTCTGCCGTTCCAGGGTGACCGAGATGCCGCCCATGGCGATGTCGCACTTGCCGGCGAGCATGTCGGGCATCAGGGTTTTCCAGGTGGTGGGCACCCACTCGACCTTGACGCCAAGGCTGTCGGCCAGGGCTCGGGCCATGGCGATGTCGATGCCGGAGTATTCGCCGTCCTCGGCTTTGAGGGTGTAGGGCTTGTAGTCGCCGGTGGTACAGACGCGCAGCTGTCCCTGTTGCATGACGCTGTCCAGATGCGAAGGTTCTGCCTGGGCGCCAAGGGAGAGTGCGAGCAAGCCGCCGAGCATCATTGCTCTTTTGATTTTCGTCATTGTTATCGGGCTTTTGTGCTGGAGTGGTTTTGAAAGGGGAGTGTAGTGAAACTTTCACCGGAGTGAAAAATCAACGCCCCTGAAGATGACTCATTCCACTTCCGGGCTCAACGTACCCAGCCACGCCACCAACCCCACAATCAATATCGCCGCGGCCATTTCCACCAACACACTACGCCGAAGTGCATGGGCTGCCACGCGATACTGGCCCTCTCGCAACGACCGCTCCAGCAAGGGGCCAAGATAAAAGCGGTTCAGCGCCGCCAACACCAGCATCCCGGCAAACAGCAGTACTTTGATCGCCAGCAAAACTCCGTAGTGGCTGAGTAAAACCTCATCGAGTTTCGGCCCGACAATGAAGAGGTAGTTCACCACGCCCGTCACGGTAATGATCACAACGACCAGCGCACCGACAAGCTCAAATCGCCTGACTGCGTGAGCCAGCAACCGTATGTGCGCTTCGGTTTGCAGGGCCCGGGGTTGCGCCATCAACGCAAACGCCAGCAACGCGCCGAGCCAGACACCCGCCACCAACAGGTGCAGGATGTCCGTAGCGAAATGCCAGTAACGGCGACTGCCTTCGTCCATGGCGCCATGCCCGCTCCAGGCCAGACTGGCGAGGGCGATGCCGCCGGCCGTGGCGGCGATCACCAGGCTGATGCCGGGGGCGCGTGGGTTGAGCATCAACGCCAAACCCGCGACCGCTAATGCAATCATCCGCACGGCCCAGGCCAACCCGACGTCTGTCTCGAACAGCATCATTTCGAGGTGAGGGCGCAACTCGGTAACGTCTGATTCACCGCTCATGACGCGGACCATCAGCACCATGCCGGCGATGGACAGCAGCGCGCCGAGCCCGGCTGTTCCCGTCAATAGCCGGCGAAAGGGCAAGACTGTCCCGGATAGCCGTTCCTGTCCCTTTAAGCTGTATAGCCCGAACAGCGCTACGCCAAACAACAACATCAAATCCACATACAACACAAACCGCAGCACGACGTTGGCCGAGTCGCTCATCGATCATTTCACTTTGAAGGTGACGTTACCGGTGATCGGGTGGGTGTCCGACGACACCGCGCGCCATTCGACCTTGTAGGTGCCGGCAGCCAGGGGCGCTGCCGGGATGATGAACATGGTCTTCGGATCGCTGCCGCCGCTGATTTTGGCCTTGACCGGCATCGGGGCGTGGGCCATGCCGGCCATTTCGGTCATCAACAGTTTTGCACCGGAAAACTGGGTGACGAGGTTTTCGGAGAAGTGCAGTTCGATCTTGTCGGGTGATGCACCTTCTACGCCTTCCGCCGGGGTGGAAGAGAGTAGTTTGGGGTGCGCTTGAGCGAGGGTGCTAACAAGCAGGCCGCTGAGCAACGCGACTGCGATAGCGGTGGGTTTGAAGATGCGCATGCAAGGTCCTTTACCGCTCGAAGCGGTTGTTGTTGGTTTTGGGTGAGTCTGTTCAGAACCACATCCGAACACCGAGCACGAGGCGGGTTTCGCTGCGGTCCTCGCCTTCGTCGTTGGCATAGTCGGCGGTGTTGCCGTAGGTGCGGTTCCAGGTCACGCCGAGGTAGGGCGCGAATTCCCGGCGGATTTCGTAGCGCAGGCGCAAGCCAGCCTCGGTGTTGGATAGCCCCGCGCCGATGCCCCGTTGCGGATCGTTTTTGCCGTAGGCGTTGAGCTCGACGGTCGGCTGCAGGATCAGCCGATTGGTCAGCAGGATGTCGTAGTCGCCCTCCAGCCGCACGGCGCTCTGACCGCCTTCGCCGATGAAGGCCGTGGCTTCGGCCTCGAAGTTGTACAGCGCCATGCCTTGCACGCCGAACGCGGCCCAGGTTTGTGGGGCACCGGGTTTGAAGTCCTGGCGCACGCCGCTGACGACGTCCCACCACGGGGATATGGCGTGGCCCCACAGGGCCTGGATTTCCGCGTCCTCGGTCACGCCGTTGGTGCGCTCGCCTTCGGAGCGCAGCCACAGGCGATCAATGTCACCGCCGACCCAACCGGACAAGTCCCAGGCCAGGGTGCTGCCGTCATCGGCGTCCTGCCATTCCAGTTTGTCGGCGAGGAAAAAGGAGTTGAGCGTGCTGTCATGTACGTGGTGGCCGGCGGGATCGGCATACACCGCAGCGCGATCGGCATCGGTCAGCACCGGGATCGGCGTGCGACTTTCGCTGGGGGCGGCGGGCTGCATCTGGCCCTCGTCCATGCCTTGCATCTGGCCGTGGTTCATCTGGCTATGATCCATGCCTTGCATCTGGCCGTGGTCCATCTGGCTGTGATCCATGCCTTGCATGTCATCGCTGGCGGCCATTGCCGTCGAGGTCACGAGTGCGAAAAAAACCGGGGTGAATCGAATCATGGGGCGCACCTCATTCTTCCACGCGAACTTCACGGAACATGCCCATTTCCATGTGGTACAGGAGATGGCAGTGATAGGCCCAGCGGCCGAGCGCATCGGCCGTGACCCGATAGCTGCGCCGGGAGCCCGGTGGCATGTCGATGGTGTGTTTGCGCACCATGAACTGGCCGTTCTCGTCTTCGAGGTCGCTCCACATGCCATGCAGGTGGATGGGGTGCATCATCATCGTGTCGTTGACCAGAACGATCCGCAGCCGCTCGCCGTACTTGAGGCGCAACGGCTCTGCATCAGAGAACTTCACGCCGTTGAACGACCAGGCGAATTTTTCCATGTGGCCGGTCAGGTGCAGCTCAATGCTGCGGCCAGGCTCGCGGCCGTCCGGGTCTTCGAAGGTGCTGCGCAGGTCGGAGTAGGTGAGTACGCGGCGCCCGTTGTTGCGCAGGCCCATGCCGGGGTCGTCGAGTTTCGGTGAGGTGGACATGGCTTGCATGTCCACCAGCGGGTTGTCGGTTTCCGAGGCCGGGTGGGACTGCATGCCGGGCATATCGCCCATGGCCATGTTGCTGTGATCCATGCCCGCCATGCTGCCGTGGTCCATGCCGCCCATGCCCATGTCATCCATGGTCACCAGGGGGCGCGGGTCCAGTGGCGGCAGCGGCGCAACCAGTCCTGTCTTCACCGCCAGGGTGCCCCGTGCGTATCCGGTGCGATCCATCGCCTGGGCGAACAGGGTGTAGGCCGCTTCAGTCGGTTCGACGATAACGTCGAAGGTTTCCGCCACGGCGATGCGAAACTCGTCGACGCTCACGGGTTTGACGTACAGGCCATCGGCGGCGACCACAGTCATTTTCAGGCCGGGGATGCGCACGTCGAAGTAGGTCATGGCCGAGCCGTTGATGAAGCGCAGCCGCAGCTTTTCCCCGGGGCGGAACACCCCGGTCCAGTTCGAATCCGGTGCCTGGCCGTTCAACAGGTAGGTGTAAGTGGCGCCGCCGACGTCCGCCAAATCGGTGGGGTTCATCTTCATCTCGGCCCACATTTTGCGGTCGGCGACGGTCGGCCCCCAGCCTTTTTCGCTGACGTCGTGGATGAAATCGCCCACGGTGCGTTTGTTGAAGTTGTAGTAATCGGACTGTTTTTTCAGCGTCTTCATCAGGCCGACCGGGTCTTCGTCGGTCCAGTCGCTGAGCATCACCACGTAGTCGCGGTCGTACTGGAACGGCTCCGGATCTTTGGCGTCGATCACCAGCGGGCCGTAGACGCCGGATTGTTCCTGAAACCCCGAATGGCTGTGATACCAGTAGGTGCCGTTCTGGCGCACCGTGAACTGGTAGACGTACATGCCGCCGGGCTCGATGCCCTTGAAGCTCAGCCCCGGCACGCCGTCCATGTTGGCCGGCAGCAAGATGCCGTGCCAGTGAATGGACGTGCTGTCCTTGAGTCTGTTGCGCACCCGCAGCGTCACCGTATCGCCTTCACGCCAGCGCAGGAGCGGGCCGGGGATGCCGCCGTTGATGGTCATCGCGGTGCGTGGGTTGCCGCTGAAGTTGACCGGGGATTCGCCGATGAACAGGTTGAATTCATTACCGGCCAACACCTGCGGTTCGCCGGGACTGCTGATTGCCCAGGCCGGTGTGCGCCATAACCCGAGGCCGCCGAAGAGCCCGCCGATGGCCAGGCCTTTGACGAAGGTGCGTCTTGAAGTGTGGGAGTGCATGCCGTCTGTTCCGCCCGTCAGCCTGTTGAACTTGTTGATGAGGCTAGCAGGCGGTGCCTTTCAGCTGGCTGAGGCGAAGATTACAGTTTTGACAGGTTGGGCGTCGCTTACCGGCGTGAAGTGGACTTTTCCCTTGAGGCCACCGTGTCGCCGCTGCAGTTGATGTAGGAAGACGACTTCAGCCAGCGTTGGTCCGGGTAGTAGGAAAACAACAATTGCCCGTCCTTCATCGAATCAATCAGCCGATGGGCAATCGCCGGTCTGACGGCCGGGCAACCCAGGCTACGGCCGATGCGGCCATTGGCGCGGGCCAGCACCGGGCTGACATAGGGCGCGCCGTGAATGACGATGGCCCGGTCAAAGGCGTTATCGTTGAAGCCGGGCTCCAGGCCTTCCATGCGCAACGAGTAGCCGTTCTGGCCGAGGTAGCTTTGCTGGGTGCGGAACAGACCGATGCTGGTGGCGTGGCTTTCGTTGCGGTTGGAGAACAGCGTGGCCATGTTTTCACCGCTGTTGCGGCCATGGGCGACCAGTTCGTGAAACAGCAACTTGCGCCGTTTAAGGTCGAAGACCCACAGCCGTTGTTCGGTCGAGGGCAGGGAGTAATCGATCACCGCCAGTCGTTGGGCGGGGGCGACACCTTGGGCACGGCTGCATTGAGTGGCACGAACGGCCAGGGCAATCACTTTGGCGTCGGCGCCGGGTGCTGCTTTGACCAGCGCGTTTTCAAGCGAATCGGCGTAGGCTGACGTTACTGAAAGGCACGTCAGTAAAATGGCAAATAAAAGGCCAAAGCGGATTAGCGCCATAGTCGGGTCTCATCATGATAATTTCGAGTCTAGCAGCGAGCGGAAAACTAGCCGTTTGAAACGGGGGATTAAGGATTATCCATGGTGCAGTTAACAAGGTCATTCGTCATAAGCCGCATATTTTTTATGGGCTTTCTGATCAGCGGTGCAGCGTTTGGGCAAGTTTCGCCGATTGAGCCGGTATCTGCGGCGAGCAGCACAATCGATGCCGCGGCGCCCGACGACGCGGTCGGCCAAGCGATTCAAGCGACCCTGGAACCGCTGCGATCGGCCTTTCCGCCGTTGCTCACGTCCAGGCGCCATCAGCGTGTGGATGTCAGTCGGGTGGTGCTGGATTTCTATATGCATCGCAACTATCGCGCCGCGTGGACGGATGATCGTGACGTGGCGCAATTACTCAAGAGCCTCGAAGCCACCCGGATCGACGGCCTGAATCCGGCGGATTTCCGCATCACCGAACTGGCTCAGGCCCATGAGTCGCTGGTGGCTGCCATGCCTTCCACGGCGCAACGGGCGATGTTCGATATGGCGGCGACCCGCACGTTCATCACCGCGCTGCTGCAACTGCGCCGGGGTAAAGTCGATCCGTCGCGGCTGGACATTCACTGGAATTTCGATCCTGCCGGCGGCAATGCCCACGAGGACATGAACAACCTGTTCGCCGCCCTCGATGCCCATGACGTTGCGCGTGCATTCGCCGATGCGCCTCCTCAGGAAGAGATTTACCGCAATTTGCGTGAAGGCCTGGCCCGGTTGCGCCAGGTCCATGATGCGGGCGGCTGGCCGAAAGTCACTGAAGGGCAATCGCTCAAGCCCGGCATGGACGGGGTGGCGGTGGCTCAATTGCGTGCGCGTCTGGTGGCGGGCGGTTACCTGGACGCGCACCTGTCGAAAAAAGCCGGTTACGACGACAAGGTCATTGCCGCGGTGAAGAAGTATCAGGCCGAGCAATACCTGGCGGCCGATGGCGTGGCGGGGGCGGCGACGCTGGCGGCGCTGAACGTGCCGGTCGAGGCGCGGATCGATCAGGTGCGGGTCAACATGGAGCGCGCCCGGTGGCTTTTGTACAAACTGCAGGGCACGTTTGTGATCGTCGATATCGCCGGATACAAGGTGGCGATGTACCGTGACGGTCTGCCGATCTGGCGTTCGCGAGTGCAAGTCGGCAAGCCGGTGCGCAGTACGCCGGTATTCCAGGCCGAAATCACCTACATCACGTTCAACCCGACCTGGACCGTGCCGCCGACCATCCTCAAGCAGGACGTGATTCCGAAAGTCCAGAACGATCCGGGTTATCTGGCGGCCAACCGGATTCGCGTGCTGGATCGCGAAGGCAATGTGCTCGATCCGTCGAGTGTCGACTGGAGCAACCCGCGAGGCATCCACCTGCGTCAGGATGCCGGCCCCGACAGTTCGCTGGGGCAGGTGGTGATCCGCTTCCCCAACGACTATGCGATTTACCTGCATGACACGCCGCACCGCGAGCTGTTTGCCAAAACGGTCCGGGCCACCAGTTCAGGCTGCATCCGCGTGGAAAACCCCTTGCAACTGGTCGAGCTGTTGTTTAACGACCCGGTGCGCTGGAACAGCGCCGGGATTCAAAAACAGTTGGCCAATGGCAGGACCGAGAACATCCCGCTACCGGTGAAAGTGCCGGTGTTGTTGGCTTACTGGACCGTGGATCTGAGCAATGACGGGCGGGTGACGTTCAAGCCCGACATTTATGATTACGATGCCAGGGTGCTGCAGGGCTTGAGTCAGCCTACGAAATTGCCCGCTCTGGACTTGCGTCGCGCAGAGATACCGCTGGTGGTGACGGGGCAGAACAAGCTGTAGCGAAAGACTGGAAACGGGCGCCGGAGCGTATTACTGATCACTTAACACACGAAACCTGTGGGAGCGAGCTTGCTCGCGATGGCGGACTGTCAGGCACCCCTTACGTGACTGTCCAACCGTCATCGCGAGCAAGCTCGCTCCCACAAGGTTTGCGGTGTTCAAAGGCTTAACTGACTGGCATTAGCCCCTAAAGCGCCAGCCCTTGCTGGACCACGACAAGCAGATCGGTTTCCGTGAGCGCCACCGCATCCAGTTGCGCGGTGGCCTGCTCGATCGTTTGTAGCCACCAGTGTGTTTCACCGTGTTCGTCCACGGTGCGCAACAGGGCGAGTTCGTTGTCTGTTGTGTGGATCTCGACCCGCCCCTCACCGTCGGCGGTGAAGCGTGCAACCGGGTCAAAGGTAATGCTGTGCTCGTTGCCGATGATCACCAACTGGTCGATGGCGTAGTCGTAAGCGTCGCCATCGGGGTGGCTCTCGAAGACGTGGGTGGGGTTGCGCCGCAGGATCAGGCCCGCTTCGGTCAACGGCTGTAGCCAGGTCTCTATGCGTTGATACAGTTCGTAGACCTGGCCCGGCCAGCCATCGATCGCCTGATCCGCGCTGGTCAGCCGTGTCTGTTTCAGTTTTGCGGCGAGTTCGTCTGCCTTGCTCATGTCGATTCCCTGTATTGAGGTTTGTTTAATCGTAGCTCGTTGACGCACAGCTAGCGCTTGCCCTGGGTCATGTTTGCAGCGCAGGCAGGGTGCGGACGTTGTGTCCGGGCAGTACCAACGGGCGGTGTGATACCGCTGGGCAAGTGGCCACCCATTTGTCCTGGATAACCCCGTAAACTACGCCACCCGAAGACTGAGGGCTTTGGGGCGTTGCCCATGCCTTGCCCCCGACAGGATGAACTTTTGCCCACGCGCTTTAACGACCCGGACCACGCCCCTGGCATCGCATTGAAACGCATACCGCTGCGCAAGGCCGCGGTCTTGTTCATTGTCACGGTGTGCCTGTGCCTGTGCGGTTTGCTCTACCTGCAACTGGAACAGTCCCGTCGCCACGACCTGAGCCTGGCGCAAGTGGCGTCTTCGAACCTGACGCGGGCCATGGCGCAGCAAGCCGAAGACACCTTCATGAAGGCCGACCTGGTATTGACCAGCCTGGTGGACTGGATTCAGGTCGACGGGTTCGGCCCGGACCAACAGCCACGCTTGCAGCAGACCTTCGCTCGGCGCGTGCTGGCGCTGGATCAGTTGCACGGCATCCTGCTGTTCGACCAGAAGGGCCAGTGGGTGGTGACCTCGTTTGAAAATCTGCCTCGGGGGCCCGGCGTCGCCGATCGCGAGTACTTCAAGTATCACCAGCAGAACGTATCGTCGGTGGCGCATATCGGCCCGGCCATTCGCAGTCGGGATAACGGTGAGTGGATCATTCCGGTTTCCAAACGGGTCAACGACAAGAACGGCCGTTTCCAGGGCGTATTGCTGGCCGGGATCAAGATGTCGTACTTCGACCAGTTCTTCAAAAGCTTCAGCCTCGACGACAACGGCTCGATGTTTCTCGGCTTGACCGATGGCACGCTGTTGGCGCGTCGACCTTTTGTGGAGGCGCAGATCGGCACGTCGCTGGCCCAGAGCGAGATTTTCCAGAAGTCCCTGCCACTGGCCAGCTCCGGCAATGCGATGTTCACATCCATCATCGATGGTGTGACACGCCTTTACGGTTACCGACAGCTGGAGGCGTATCCGCTGGTGGTCACGGCGGCGTCGTCCACGGAATCCATTCTCGCGGGCTGGTACGACACGGCGTTTCGCTCCAGTCTCATTGTTGCCTTGGTATTGCTGGGCGTGGGGTTGTTCGGGTGGGTGTTCCTGCATCAGGTGCGTGTTGGCGAGCGGGTCGAGTCGGATTTGCGCAGGGCACAGCAAGCGCTGGAGCTGATCGCCACCCACGACAGCCTGACCGGATTGGCCAACCGCCGATTGTTCGAGCGGGCGCTGGACGTCGAGTTCGGGCGCGGCGCCCGGCAGGCGAGCCCTTTGAGCCTGATCATGCTCGATATCGATTACTTCAAGCGCTACAACGACACCTACGGCCACGTGGTGGGGGATCACTGTCTGGCCGAAGTGGCACGCGCGCTGAAGAGTTGCTGCCACCGCAAGGCCGATCTGGCGGTGCGTTACGGTGGCGAAGAGTTTGCGGTGCTGCTGCCGGACACCGACATCCACGGCGCCATGACGATTGCCGAGCAGATCCGCCGCAGCGTCATCGACAAGCACATCAGCCACACCGGCTCGCCCAATGGCTATGTGACGGTGAGTCTTGGTTGCTATTCGTTCGTGCCGTCGGGGCGTGACAGCATGGATGTGTTTGTCGAGCGGGCGGATGCGGCGTTGTATCAGGCCAAGCATTCGGGGAGAAACCGCGTGGCAACGTTGTCGATGGCCGGTGGCGTCGAGGCGTTGATGCGCTCCGACCGTTGAGGTGCTGTTGCTGCCGGTGGTCTGTCTCCCTGGTCTGGCGGAATTGATCGTCTAGAGTTCCGATTGTTCTGTCGATCCCGGCAGACATCCACTCGCATGGACGATCGCCAACATGTTGATACCTCAAACGTTGACAGCCGTTGCTTTGACCGTCGCAGCCACTGCCATCTTTCCGCTGGCCAGCCACGCGCAATCGAAAATCACCGCCGAAGAAGCTCACTCGATCGGCGTGGATGCCTACATCTATTTTTACCCGCTGCTGAGCATGGACGTCACTCGCAAGCAGTTCACCAACATCGAGCCGGGCAAGGAGTTCGGTAAAGGCCCGATGAACATGTTTGTGAGTGTGCCGCAGTACCCGCCTGCCGATTTCAGAGGGGTGGTGCGTTCTAATTTCGACACGTTGTATTCGATTGCCTGGCTGGACTTGACCAAGGAACCGCTGGTGATCGCCGCGCCCGATACCGATGGGCGTTTCTACCTGTTACCGATGCTGGATATGTGGACCGACGTATTCGCTTCGCCGGGCTGGCGCACCACAGGCACTGAGGCCGGGCAATTTCTGGTGACGCCGCCGGGATGGACCGGGACGGTGCCCGCCGGGATGAGCCACCTGCCGGCGCCAACCCCGTTTGTCTGGGTCATCGGCCGTACCAAGACTGATGGCGCGGCGGATTACGCGGCGGTGCACAAGATCCAGGCCGGTTACACGGTTACGCCGTTGTCCCGGTTGGGCAAGGAGCCTGAAGCCGTCACCGTGAAGGTCGACCCGGCGGTGGACATGAAAACGCCACCGAAGATTCAGGTCGATTCCATGTCGGCTGCCAACTACTTCACTTACGCTGCCGAACTGCTGAAAGTGAATCCGCCGCACAGCACCGACCAGCCCATGCTGGCGCAGATCAAACGGATCGGCATCGAACCCGGCAAGTCGTTCGACATGGACACGCTGGATCCGCAAATCCAGGCCGCGCTGCAAAGCGTGCCCCAGGATGCGCAGGCCTTGATGACCTGGAAAGTGCCGACCCTGGCGCGGGAGGTCAATGGCTGGTCGATGAACACTGACACCATGGGCGTCTACGGCAACTACTACCTCAAGCGCGCCATCGTTACGCAGGTGGGGCTCGGTGCCAACCTGCCCGAGGACGCAATTTATCCGTTGAACATCGGCGACAGCAACGGCAAGCCGCTCGAGGGCGCAAACAAGTACGTGCTGCATTTCAACAAGGGCGAGGCGCCGCCAGTGAATGCCTTCTGGTCGATCACCCTGTATGACCCGGAAGGGTTCCAGGTCGCCAACTCACTCAATCGTTTTGCGGTCAGTAGCTGGATGCCGTTCAAGAACAACGCCGATGGCTCGCTGGATCTCTACTTCCAGAACGAAAGCCCTGGCAAGGATCTGGAGGCTAACTGGCTACCGGCACCCAAAGGGCCGTTCAACCTGACCATGCGTCTGTACGGCCCGAAAGCCGAAGCGCTGAATGGCAAGTGGAACCCGCCAGCGGTCAAGCCGATGTAGGCCTCAGG
This sequence comes from Pseudomonas sp. GW822-FHT01E03, assembly GCF_058802985.1. Lineage (NCBI taxonomy): Bacteria > Pseudomonadati > Pseudomonadota > Gammaproteobacteria > Pseudomonadales > Pseudomonadaceae > Pseudomonas > Pseudomonas sp. GW822-FHT01E03. Next base: position 41,760 of record NZ_JBXAOQ010000008.1, on the reverse strand, counting down.
TCACAAAAAGCGGCCAATGACGGCATGTCATTGGCGGCTTTTGCCTGTCCAGCTACCCGTTCCGCCGCCAGCACCGCCGGTTCCGCCACCGGGCGCACCGGTGCCGCCGCCCGCGCCACTGCCCGGGCCATTGACGCCGGTGCTGCCGCTTGACGAGCCGGGGTTCTGTCCGCGCCCGTTATTACCCGAGGGATCGCTGGGCCTGTTGTTATCTGGCAGCAGAGTTGAATTGCGGGTTGCGCCGGGTGCCGTACCGGTCGCGCCAGGACCATCGCCGGACGCCGCAAACGTGGCCAGGGACGTCGCCGACAACCATCCGGCCATGAGCAGCGAAGTCATTTTTATGTTCATCATGGTCGTCTCCCGGGATGAGTCGTTACCTGATGTTAGTGTGAAGGGTCACGCGGTTGGTGCCGACCCGGTTGACGAGTGGCACGGGGCCTAAGGGGGCCACCGATCCATGGCCAAACGAGAACCCTGTGAGAGCGAGCTTGCCCGCGAAAGCGACAGGTCAGGCAAATGGTTGGCCACTGATACGACGCCATCGCGAGCAATCTCGCTCCCACACAGCTCTCAGCGTCAGCAAGGCCTATGATCGACCAGCTTGCGCTGAAGGTGCTGCCGCCCCGGGACCGCTGACGCAACCTGCGAAACCTGCCGGTGTCACACGTCAGACACCTCGTCCTCAGGAGTGTCCGTTCATGAAAAAGTTGCGGATCGCCACGTTCAACGTCAATGGCCTGCGCGCACGCCTGCCGAATCTGTTGGCCTGGCTTGAGCGGGAAAAACCGGATATCGCCTGCCTGCAGGAATTGAAGGCAGTGGACAGCGCATTCCCGGCGGCTGAGCTTGAAGCGGCCGGCTACGGCGCCATCTGGCAGGGTCAGGCGTCCTGGAACGGCGTGGCGATCCTGGCGCGGGATGCGCAGCCGCTGGAAAGCCGACGCGGGTTGCCCGGCGATGACAGCGACAATCACAGTCGCTATCTGGAAGCCGCTGTCCACGGGGTTCTGGTGGGTTGCCTGTATTTGCCCAACGGCAACCCGCAACCGGGGCCGAAATTCGATTACAAGCTGGCGTGGTTCGAACGGCTTATCCATTACGCGCAGACGCTTGAAGGCAGCGAACATCCGGTGGTGCTGGCGGGGGACTACAACGTGGTGCCCACCGACCTGGACATCTACAACCCGCGCTCCTGGCTCAAGGACGCCTTGCTGCAACCGGAAAGTCGCGAGTGCTACCAGCGGTTGCTGGACCAGGGCTGGACCGATTCATTGCGGCACCTGCATCCACAGGATCGGCTCTACACGTTCTGGGATTATTTCCGTCAGCACTGGCAGAAAAACTCGGGGCTGCGCATTGACCATCTGCTGCTCAACCCGGCCCTGAGTCCGTATCTGCAAGACGCCGGGGTGGATGCGTGGGTGCGTAACGAGCCCCATGCCAGCGACCACGCGCCGACCTGGATTCAATTGGGCTCGCACAAGCGGCGTTGAGTGTTTTCATGCCGGGTGATTGGCTAAATCAATTGTCGGCGGCAGTGCTTGATCCCGTATACATAGCGGCCACTGGCGGAGCAATCCGCCGCTGCGTGCAAAAGGACTGAACGATGAGCGAGCCACGCCTGACCGACCGTGCTTTGTATCTGCAACGCCTGGGCTTCGATGCACCTCCAGCACCGACCCTGGAAACCTTGCGCCAGCTGCAACTGCGCCATACCGGCGTTTTCCCGTTTGAAAACCTCACCACATTATCCGGCGAGCCGGTGCTGATCGACTTGCCGTCCATAGAGCAGAAGGTCTTGCACGATGGTCGTGGCGGTTACTGCTACGAACTCAACAACCTGTTCCTGGCCTTGCTACAGGAATTGGGTTTCGACGCCCGTGCCATCAGCGGCCGGGTGGTGATGGGTCAGCCGGAGGGCTCCTGGACTGCCCGGACCCACCGCCTGAGCCTGGTCATCATCAATGACGTGCGCTACATCACCGACGTCGGCTTCGGCGGCATGGTACCGACCGCGCCCCTGTTGCTTGATACCCGCGCCGAACAACCAACCCCGCACGAGTCGTATCGCATCGATCTGCACGTCGACGGCTTTACCCTGCGCGCCAACGTTGCGGGTGAATGGCGAGCGATGTACATCTTCGACCTGCAACGCCAGGAAGATATCGATTTTGCTGTGGGCAACTGGTACGTCTCGACCCACCCCGAGTCGTCTTTCGTCAAGCAGTTGATGGTGGCACGCACCGGAGAGGGGTGGCGACGCACGCTCAACAATGGCAGCTTCGCGATTCACCGGATTGGCCATGACAGCGAGCGGCGGGAGGTGACGGATGTTCAGGAACTGATTGGCCTGCTGGGCAGCGAGTTCGGCATTCGCGTACCGGAACAGGCGCAATTGGCACGGACTCTGAAACGATTGATCGCAGCACCGCAGTAACAGGCTGATCCTGGACATCGCACAGAGCTGAGCCGATTGATCGGCCCTTTGTGTTTCAGGGCCGAACACCCGGCTCCATCACCCGTTGGATTTCGCGCAAGGCCTCTGCCAGTTTCTGCTCCAGCCCCTTGAGTTCGGCAGGGGTGAGGGTTTGTTTCAGGTGTGCGCTCTTGCCTTCGTTGAGCAGGGCTCGGCGCAAGGTATTGTTGATCACCGTCTGGTAGCCGTACCCCTCGTGTTCTGCCAGTGTGCGGGCCGCTTCGATGACTGCGTCATCGAGCATGATGGTAATGCGGGTCTTGCCTTTGGCAGGCGCCACGGCCCCGCGCCTGGCGTTGCTGAAATCGTATTCGTCTTTCATCGGTCATGCCTCCAGGTACTGACGACGCTCGCTTTTGGTGGCGATGCGCGCGGAAATGATTCGAACGAAATTCGGATCGCGGTGGGTGTACACGACAACCAGCAACCGGCCTTTGGCGTCCAGCCCCAGGGTGATCCAGCGTTGTTCATCATGGTGATTGTCCTCGATGGTCAGCGCTCGCTCGTCATGGAATACCGGTTCAGTCTCTGCGAGGCTGATGCCTTGGTGCTTGAGTTTGTTGGCTGCGTTCTTGGCCTTGTGGAACTGAATTTCGAATGACTTCATTATGCATACTTTATATGTATATAGAAGAGGCGGGCCTTACCGATGGTCGCCAGGAATTCAAAAGACTAGTCAGCACGCGGGTGTGGGCGGCGAGGGATGTATTTCAAGGTTTTTGGCGTGGCCAGGAGGGTGGGTGTCAGGCGGAAACGGACAAGTATCCATTTTGTGACTGATAAGTTGTATACAACTCTATAGACATTTGTCCTATGTCTTGCATACAGTGTGCGCATAACAAAAACCAGGGAACCCCCTCCATGAAAACGCCCCATGTTTCACACCAACGGCCCGAGGACGAAAATCTTGGGATCGGCGCGAATATGGCTTATGGCCTGCAACATGTTCTGACCATGTATGGCGGTATCGTCGCGGTGCCATTGATCATCGGCCAGGCGGCCGGGCTCTCGCCGGCGGACATCGGTTTGTTGATTGCTGCTTCATTGTTTGCGGGGGGGCTGGCAACGCTGCTGCAAACCCTGGGTTTACCGTTTTTTGGTTGTCAATTGCCGCTGGTGCAGGGCGTATCCTTCTCCGGCGTCGCGACCATGGTGGCGATTGTCAGCAGTGGCGGGGAGGGCGGGTTTCAATCGGTGCTGGGGGCGGTGATAGCGGCGTCCCTGATCGGGTTACTGATAACCCCGGTGTTCTCGCGTATCACCAAGTTTTTCCCGCCGCTGGTGACCGGCATCGTGATTACCACCATCGGCCTGACGCTGATGCCGGTAGCCGCGCGCTGGGCAATGGGCGGCAACAGCCATGCGCCGGACTTCGGCAGCATGGCGAACATCGGTCTGGCGGCGGTAACGCTGGTGCTGGTACTGCTGCTGAGCAAAATCGGCAGTGCGACCATCTCCCGCCTGTCGATTCTGTTGGCCATGGTCATTGGTACGGTGATCGCGGTGTCCCTTGGCATGGCGGATTTCTCGTCCGTAACCCAGGGCCCGATGTTCGGCTTCCCGACGCCGTTCCACTTCGGCATGCCGACCTTTCACTTTGCTGCGATCCTGTCGATGTGCATCGTGGTGATGGTGACGCTGGTGGAGACCTCGGCGGACATTCTGGCCGTCGGTGAGATCATCGGCACCAAGGTTGACTCCAAGCGCCTGGGCAACGGTCTGCGCGCCGACATGCTGTCGAGCATGTTCGCGCCGATCTTCGGTTCCTTCACCCAGAGCGCCTTCGCCCAGAACGTCGGTCTGGTGGCTGTCACCGGCATCAAGAGCCGCTACGTGGTGGCAACCGGCGGTCTGTTCCTGGTGATCCTCGGTCTGCTGCCCTTCATGGGCCGGGTCATCGCCGCCGTACCGACCTCCGTATTGGGTGGCGCCGGCATCGTGCTGTTCGGTACCGTCGCGGCCAGCGGCATTCGGACCTTGTCCAAGGTCGACTACCGCAACAACGTCAACCTGATCATCGTCGCGACCTCGATTGGCTTCGGCATGATCCCGATCGCGGCACCTAGCTTCTACGATCACTTCCCGAGCTGGTTCGCGACCATTTTCCATTCGGGCATCAGTTCTTCGGCAATCATGGCCATCGTGCTGAACCTGACCTTCAACCATCTGACTGCCGGTAACTCCGACCAGCAATCGGTGTTTGCGGCCGGTACCGAGCGGGTGTTGCGTTATCAGGATCTGGCGGCGTTGCGTGAAGGGGACTACTTCAGCGACGGTAAACTGCACGATTGCGACGGCAAGGAGATTCCGGTGCTGGAATCGGAACATGGCGTGGCAGAACCACGGGCGGTCCACACGAAAAGCAGTGAGCATGTCTGACGTTCACGGCAACTGAAAAAAGCCGATCTGTCGAATAGACAGATCGGCTTTTTGCTTTTCAGGCGTTGGCTTTTCAATCGACCACAAAAAAGCCCCTGGATCTTTCGATTCAGGGGCTTTTCGATGTTGCTGTCTGGCTCCACGACCTGGACTCGAACCAGGGACCCAGTGATTAACAGTCACTTGCTCTACCAACTGAGCTATCGCGGAATGGCGCGTATCTTACTGATTCAAAAAGAGAAGTCAAGCACCGAATAACAATTTGAGCGAATCATCGGGACGGGCGGTGGTTTAGCGGCGATTGGCGGTTACCAGGATCGCCCCAGAGGTCTACCATGGCTGCCCGGAAGTGGTGACACGCGCTGCCGGCCATTCGCCGAAAAGGTACGCGCCATGAATCATTTGACCCTCACACCTCGACACCACGGGATGCACCCATGAGCATCTCTCAGATCAGCCTGCCCAAAGGTGTCGGCCCCCACGCCGAAAAGTTGTTCGACGCCATCACTCAGGCCGGCACCGCTGAAGCATTAAACCGTGCTGGCGGCAAGGCCGAAGGTTTTGTCCTGGGCTTGGAAAGCACTAAAGCGATCAAGAGTCAGGTCGCTGAATCGCTGTATGTCGCCTACGACGACGCTGCCAGCCAGCGCGCGACCGAACTGGCTTAACCGCCGAAGGTAATCGTGGCAAGCATCAGTTTGGCGTAGAGCGCCGTGGCACCCAATTGCACCAGCCACAGGGCCAGGCCGCCGAGAAACACACCGGCGGCCACTTGCATCACCAGGTTGTTGCCGCGTTTTGCCGGGGCGCGTGGGGTGAAGTGATCCAGGTCATCCAGGTCATCGCGGTCGGCGCGCAGGTCGTCGTTTTTCATATGGGTTCTCGCAGAAATTCCAGGGTGTATTCAAACCTGTGGGAGCGAGCTTGCTCGCGATGAGGGCATCACATTCAACATTGATGTTGGCAGGACAATCGCTATCGCGAGCAAGCTCGCTCCCACAGTGGATGGTTGTGTGCAGTTTAGAGGGCTCGCTCTAGTTGCCGAAAATTATCTGTGACAAATAAAAAACGGGAAGCACCATGGCTTCCCGTTTTTCATTTCAAGGTGTCATCAGATGACTTGGACGATAGCGTCCGTCACAACCTTGATGTTGCTCTGGTTCAACGCGGCCACGCAGATGCGGCCGGTGTCCAGGGCGTAGATGCCGAACTCGTTGCGCAGGCGGTGAACTTGCTCAACCGTCAGGCCGGAGTAGGAGAACATGCCGCACTGACGACCGACGAAGCTGAAATCGCGCTGAGGCGCTTTTTGTGCCAGCAGGTCGACCATCTGGGTACGCATGCCACGAATGCGCAGGCGCATTTCGGCCAGTTCGGCTTCCCACTGGGCGCGCAGTTCCGGGCTGTTCAGTACTGCAGCGACAACGCTGGCACCGTGGGTCGGCGGGTTGGAGTAGTTGGTGCGGATCACGCGTTTGACTTGCGACAACACGCGCGCGCTTTCTTCTTTCGATTCGCTGACGATCGACAGGGCACCCACGCGCTCGCCGTACAGCGAGAACGACTTGGAGAAGGAGCTGGAGGCGAAGAAAGTCAGGCCCGACTCGGCAAACAGGCGTACGGCAGCGGCGTCTTCGTCGATGCCATCGCCGAAGCCCTGGTAGGCCATGTCGAGGAACGGCACGTGGCCTTTGGCTTTGACCACGTCCAGGACGTTTTTCCAGTCCGCCGGGCTCAGGTCCACGCCGGTCGGGTTATGGCAGCAGGCGTGCAGCACAATGATCGAGCCGTTTGGCAGCGCGTTCAGGTCTTCCAGCATGCCGGTACGGTTCACGTCGTGGGTCGCGGCGTCGTAGTAACGGTAGTTCTGCACCGGGAAACCGGCGGTTTCGAACAGTGCGCGGTGGTTTTCCCAGCTCGGGTCGCTGATCGCCACAACGGCGTTCGGCAGCAGTTGCTTGAGGAAGTCGGCACCGATTTTCAGTGCGCCAGTACCGCCAACGGCCTGGGTGGTGATTACACGGCCAGCAGCGATCAGCGGCGAGTCATTGCCGAACAGCAGCTTTTGCACGGCCTGGTCGTAGGCGGCGATGCCGTCGATTGGCAGGTAGCCACGGGAAACGTGTTGAGCGGCGCGAATGGTTTCGGCTTCGACAACGGCGCGCAGGAGTGGAATTCGCCCCTCCTCGTTGCAGTAAACACCGACCCCCAGGTTGACTTTGTTGGTCCGGGTATCGGCGTTGAATGCTTCGTTGAGGCCCAGGATTGGATCGCGTGGTGCCATTTCGACAGCGGAGAACAGGCTCATTATTGCGGCGGCTCTGAATGGAGAGTGGAGGGACGTGTCGCGCTCCAGCCGAATGCACTAGAGCGGTGCACAAACGGGGAGCTAGTATAGAGGCCATCCGCGATCAATGGCGACAGGCTATTCGGCTTTTAAGGTAAGTTTTTCCGATTATTTTGCGACCGTTAGTCGAAAGGCGTCGGCAATGGTTTTGCGCGATGTAGGACGTTTGCCTTGAAAGCGCTGGCAATCGGCTCCACATTGAGCACAATCCAGTTTTTTCTTCGGGCGACATCGGTCGTTTGCGGTCTTTCTCGTTCGTGCCGGTTTTGCCGGCAAGCGTGATTCCAGAGGTATTTCATGTCTGAATTCCAGCTAGTCACCCGTTTCGAGCCCGCCGGCGATCAGCCGGAAGCCATCCGCCTGATGGTCGAGGGCATCGAAGCCGGGCTGGCGCACCAGACGCTGCTCGGTGTGACCGGCTCGGGCAAGACGTTCAGCATCGCCAATGTGATCGCCCAGGTGCAGCGCCCGACCCTGGTGCTGGCGCCGAACAAGACCCTGGCGGCGCAGTTGTACGGAGAGTTCAAGGCGTTCTTCCCGAACAACGCGGTGGAGTATTTCGTTTCCTACTACGACTACTACCAGCCGGAAGCCTACGTGCCGTCCTCGGACACCTTCATCGAGAAGGATGCGTCGATCAACGACCACATCGAGCAGATGCGTTTGTCGGCGACCAAGGCATTGCTCGAGCGCAAGGACGCGATCATCGTCACGACGGTGTCGTGCATCTACGGTCTGGGCAGCCCGGAAACCTATTTGAAGATGGTGTTGCACGTGGATCGCGGCGACCGGCTCGACCAGCGCGAATTGCTGCGACGCCTGGCTGACCTGCAATACACCCGCAATGACATGGATTTTGCCCGTGCGACCTTCCGCGTGCGTGGCGATGTGATCGATATCCACCCGGCGGAATCCGACTTCGAGGCGATCCGCATCGAGCTGTTCGACGATGAAGTGGAAAGCCTGTCGGCGTTCGATCCGCTCACCGGCGAAGTCATTCGCAAACTGCCGCGCTTCACCTTCTACCCGAAGAGCCACTACGTGACGCCACGGGAAACCCTGATGGGCGCGGTCGAGGGCATCAAGGTCGAGTTGCAGGAGCGCCTGGAATACCTGCGCTCCAACAACAAACTGGTGGAAGCCCAGCGCCTGGAGCAGCGTACCCGTTTCGACCTGGAGATGATCCTCGAGCTGGGTTACTGCAACGGCATCGAAAACTACTCGCGCTATCTGTCCGGCCGCGAAGCCGGCGCGGCACCACCCACCCTTTACGATTACCTGCCTGCCGATGCCTTGCTGGTGATCGACGAATCCCATGTCAGCGTTCCGCAGGTCGGTGCGATGTACAAAGGCGACCGTTCGCGTAAAGAGACGCTGGTGGAATACGGTTTCCGCTTGCCTTCAGCGCTGGATAACCGGCCGATGCGTTTCGATGAATGGGAAAGCATCAGCCCGCAGACGATTTTCGTCTCGGCGACCCCGGGCAACTACGAAGCCGAACACGCTGGCCGCGTCATTGACATGGTGGTGCGCCCGACCGGGCTGGTGGACCCACAAATCGAGATTCGCCCGGCACTGACCCAGGTCGACGACTTGCTGTCGGAAATCACCAAGCGCGTCGCTCTGGAAGAGCGAGTGCTGGTCACGACACTGACCAAGCGCATGGCCGAAGACTTGACTGATTATTTGGCCGATCACGGTGTGCGCGTGCGCTATTTGCACTCGGACATCGACACCGTGGAGCGGGTCGAGATCATCCGTGATCTGCGCCTGGGTACTTTCGATGTGCTGGTGGGGATCAACCTGCTGCGCGAAGGCCTGGATATGCCGGAAGTGTCGCTGGTGGCGATCCTCGATGCCGACAAGGAAGGTTTCCTGCGTTCCGAGCGCTCACTGATCCAGACCATCGGGCGTGCGGCACGTAACCTTAATGGCCGGGCGATTCTGTATGCCGACCGGATTACCGGTTCCATGGAGCGCGCGATCGGCGAAACCGAGCGCCGTCGCGACAAGCAGATCGCCTTCAACCTGGCCAACGGCATCACCCCCAAAGGTGTGTTCAAGGACGTCGCCGACATCATGGAAGGCGCCACCGTGCCGGGTTCGCGCAGCAAGAAGCGCAAGGGCATGGCCAAGGCTGCGGAAGAGAACGCCAAATACGAAGCGGAGTTGCGCTCGCCGGGCGAGATCGCCAAGCGTATCAAGGCCTTGGAAGAGAAGATGTATGCGTTGGCGCGCGATCTGGAGTTTGAAGCGGCGGCGCAGATGCGCGATGAGATTGGCAAGTTGCGCGAGCGGTTGATTACTGTTTGATTTGTAGTGTCTGAACTGGCCTCATCGCGAGCAAGCTCGCTCCCACAAGGTTCGGTGTGATCCCTGTGGGAGCGAGCTTGCTCGCGATGAGGCCGGTCAGGGCGCTGCAAGTATCAATTAGTGTGCTTCCCCAGCCTTCAACCCCTCCGGCAACTTTTTGGTCAGCAACACCGCCACCATGCTGATCCCCAACGCAATCCCGACAAAATGAAACGCATCGTTGTAGGCCATGATCGACGCCTGCTGGTGGGCGATCTCGCTGAGTTTGCCCAGGGCTGCCGTTTCATTGCCCAGCCTGTCAGCCAGTGAGGCGATCCGTTCAGCGACCTGCGGATTACTCGGCACGATGGATTCACGCAGGTAATCAAAGTAAACCTTGGTCCGCGCATCCAGCAGCGTGGCGAGCAGGGCGATGCCGATGGCGCCGCCGAGGTTGCGCAGGATGTTGAACAGGCTCGAGGCCGATCCCGCATCCTGGGGCAGGATGTAGGCGGTCGCGATCAGCGAGATGGTGACCATGATCAGTGGCTGGCCCAGGGCGCGGATGATCTGGATCTGATTGAACTGCGGCCCGGCAAAGTCCGGGTTCAACACGCCCGAAGAGAAACTCGCCAACCCGAATAGCCCGAAGCCCAGTGTGCACAGCCATTTGGGCGAGACGTATTTCATCAATTTGGGCACCAGCGGAATCAGAAACAGCTGCGGCACGCCCATCCACATGATCACTTCGCCGATCTGCAGGGCGTTGTAGTTCTGGATCTGCGCCAGGTACAGCGGCAACAGGTAGATCGAGCCGTACAGCCCGACCCCCATCCCGACACTGGAAATGCTTGATAAGCCAAAGTTGCGATTGCGCAGGATGCCGAGGTTGATCAGCGGATTGGGTTTGGAGGTCTGCACGATCACAAAGCTGATCAGGCTGACCAGTGCGATGCTGCCCAGGGTTACGATCAGGCTCGATTCCAGCCAGTCCTTGCGATGGCCTTCCTCCAGAAACACCTGCAAGCAACCGAGCCCGACGCCGAGGGTGAGAATGCCGGCGTAGTCGGTGCTTTTCAGCAACTCCCAGTGGGCTTCTTTCTTCTCCAGGCCGTACATCAGGCCGGCGATCATGATCAGGCCGGGCGGGATGTTGATGTAGAAAATGTATTCCCAGCCCCAGTTTTCCGTCAGCCAGCCGCCGAGGGTCGGGCCGATGGAGGGCGCGAAGGTGGCGGTCATGGCGAACATGGCCATGCCTTTGGCGCGGTGGTGTTCCGGGAGCTTGATCAGGGTCAGGGTGAACGCCAGCGGAATCAGCGCGCCACCGGTAAAGCCTTGCAGGGCGCGGAACACGATCATGCTTTCCAGGCTCCACGCCATGGAGCAGAGCAGGGACGCGACCAGGAATCCGAGGGACACCCACACTGCCAGGCGCCGCGCCGACAGCAGCTGCACGAGCCAGGCCGTGAGCGGGATCATGATGATTTCCGCCACCAGGTACGAGGTGGAAATCCACGAACCTTCTTCCAGGGTCGCCGACAGTGCACCCTGGATGTCCTTGAGCGAGGAGTTGGTGATCTGGATGTCCAGCACCGCCATGAACGCACCGAGCATTACGCTCATCACCGCAATCCAGTCCCGCCGGGTCGGTTCGCCGACCGGGCGGATCAGTTGATCACCGGCCATCGTCAGGGGCGTCTTTGTGGCTCACTTTGGGGGTGATTTCTTCAGGGGCGTCCTTGATGTTCACCTTGGCGGTGACCGACATGCCCGGGCGGATCTTGCCGCGCAGCGGATTGTCCGCGGCGAAGGTCAGTTTGACCGGAATCCGTTGTACGACTTTGGTGAAGTTGCCCGTGGCATTGTCCGGCGGCAACAGGCTGAACTGCGCGCCCGAGGCGGCGAACAGGCTGTCGACCCGGGCTTTGATCGGGGTGTCGCTGTAGGCGTCGAAGGTCAGTTCGGCTTCCTGGCCGGGCTGCATGTGGCCAATCTGGGTTTCCTTGAAATTGGCCTGAATCCAGATGTCTTCGTCCGGCACGATCGACAACAGGTAAGCGCCGGCCTGCACATATTGGCCTTCGCGGGCTGCACGCTGGCCGATCAGGCCGCTGATGGGGGCATGGATTTCGCTGCGGGTCAGGTTCAGTTCGGCCTGGGCCAGGTCGGTTTTGGCGTTGGCGATCTGCGCGTCGAGGCGTTTGATCTCTGCATTCAGCGCATTGACCTGCTGGCGCTGGCTTTGCGCGTCGGCCTGGGCCTTGGCCACTTGCGAGCGTGCGATGTGGTTGTCGGCGGAGAGGGTGGTCACCCGTTCTTCCGAGATATAGCCGGGTTTGCGCAAGGTCTCGGCGCGGGTCAGGTCGATCTGCGAGCGACCCAGGCTGGCCTGGCTGGACGCGACTTGCGCTTCGCTGGCGGCAATCAGGCTGGCCTGCTGGGTCAGTTTACTCTGGGCTTGCAGGCGTTCGGCCTGGCGGGTGGCCAGGGCGGCATTGGCGCGGTCGACAGCGAGGCGGAAGTCGTCGCCTTCGAGTTTGACCAGCAACTGGCCTTTCTCGACATGCTGGTTGTCCTGCACCAGCACCTGATCGATACGCGCGCCCAATTGGCTCGACACGCGGGTGATCTCGCCCTGGACATAAGCGTTGTCGGTACTTTCATAAAAGCGCCCCTTCAAGAGCCAATGGGCAAACAGGCCCCCGGCAACCAACAGGACAATCAGCAGGAACGAGAAGAGGCGACGCTTGAGTTGGGCAGGCATGGGGCAAACTGTAGTCGAGAAATTGTAAGAGAAGTTATCAGCGGGCAAATCTGGCATACAGCCGATAAGCGGTAAATGCTGTCGGCTGATTTTCGGCCATTCACCTCCCTGTACGGGCGTTACAGACGCAACCTTGGCTTAAATGCCCTGTTCACTGGAGCCGGGCGGGTGTCGCCTGTTACCATTCGCGCCTTGTTTGAACTTCGCTTTTATTCTTTTCGAGACATGCCATGACCACCGTCCGCACTCGCATCGCGCCATCGCCTACCGGGGATCCCCACGTAGGTACCGCCTATATCGCCTTGTTCAACTACTGCTTTGCCAAGCAGCACGGCGGTGAGTTCATCCTGCGGATCGAAGACACTGACCAGCTGCGTTCGACCCGCGAGTCCGAACAGCAGATTTTCGACGCCTTGCGTTGGCTCGGGATCGACTGGAGCGAAGGCCCGGATGTCGGCGGCCCGCACGGTCCGTACCGTCAAAGCGAGCGCGGCGACATTTACCAGAAGTATTGCCAGCAACTGGTCGAAATGGGCCATGCCTTCCCGTGCTTCTGCACCGCCGAAGAGCTGGACCAGATGCGCGCCGAGCAGATGGCTCGCGGCGAAACCCCGCGTTATGACGGCCGCGCGCTGCTGCTGTCCAAGGAAGAAGTCGACCGTCGCCTGGCCGCTGGCGAGCCGCACGTCATCCGTATGAAAGTACCGAGCGAAGGCGTTTGCGTGGTGCCGGACATGCTCCGTGGCGACGTTGAAATCCCGTGGGACCGCATGGACATGCAAGTCCTGATGAAGACCGACGGCCTGCCGACCTACTTCCTGGCCAACGTGGTCGACGACCACCTGATGGGCATCACCCACGTATTGCGTGGCGAAGAGTGGCTGCCATCGGCACCGAAGCTGATCCTGCTTTACGAATACTTCGGCTGGGAACAACCGGAGCTGTGCTACATGCCGCTGCTGCGTAACCCGGACAAGAGCAAGCTGTCCAAGCGCAAGAACCCGACCTCGGTGACGTTCTACGAGCGCATGGGCTTCATGCCGGAAGCGATGCTCAACTACCTGGGTCGCATGGGCTGGTCGATGCCGGACGAGCGCGAGAAGTTCTCGCTGCAGGAAATGGTCGACAACTTCGACCTCAAGCGCGTGTCCCTCGGCGGGCCGATCTTCGACATCGAGAAGCTGTCGTGGCTCAACGGCCAGTGGCTGCGCGACCTGCCGGTGGAAGAGTTCGCCGCGCGCGTGCAGAAGTGGGCGTTCAATTCCGAATACATGATGAAGATCGCACCGCACGTACAGGGCCGGGTCGAAACCTTCAGCCAGGTGGCACCGCTGGCCGGGTTCTTCTTTGCCGGTGGCGTGAACCCGGATGCGAAGTTGTTCGAATCGAAGAAGCTGTCGGGTGATCAGGTTCGTCAGTTGATGCAGTTGATCCTGTGGAAGCTCGAAAGCCTGCGTCAGTGGGAAAAGGACAGCATCACCGCGACCATTCAGGCGGTGGTCGAATCCCTGGAGCTGAAGCTGCGTGATGCCATGCCGCTGATGTTCGCTGCGATCACTGGCCAGGCCAGCTCGGTGTCGGTGCTCGATGCGATGGAAATCCTCGGGCCGGACCTGACCCGTTTCCGTCTGCGCCAGGCCATTGACCTGCTGGGCGGCGTGTCGAAGAAAGAAAACAAGGAGTGGGAAAAGCTGTTGGGCGCGATTGCCTGACACGCTTGATGAAGGGCTGATGGCCATTGTGTGTGCCCGTCGTTGGGCGCGCAGTGGTCCTCAGACCCCGATTTTTCGGGGGGGAGGGCGGTAAGTGATTGTTATGTCGGCAAAAAATTTTAATTTTTTTGAAAAATAAGTTTGACAGGCTTTCGATACGCCCTTAAGATTCGCCCCGTCCTCAGCGATGACATCAACGATGAGGGGCTATAGCTCAGCTGGGAGAGCGCTTGCATGGCATGCAAGAGGTCGACGGTTCGATCCCGTCTAGCTCCACCAATTTACACTTCAAGGTCTGGCCACACCGGCCTTGAAGCGATCAACACTCAGCGTTGATCAGTTGTATAGAAGGGTTTGCGTCCCCTTCGTCTAGTGGCCTAGGACACCGCCCTTTCACGGCGGTAACAGGGGTTCGAGTCCCCTAGGGGACGCCAGTTTTACAGAAGCGATGTTGCAAGATGTCGCTCCGCCGCGAGGCGAAAAATCCGGGGCTATAGCTCAGCTGGGAGAGCGCCTGCATGGCATGCAGGAGGTCAGCGGTTCGATCCCGCTTAGCTCCACCAATTTTACAGTTCAAGGTCTGGCCACACCGGCCTTGAATCGATCAGCACTCAGCACTGATCAGTTGTATAGAAGGGTTTGTGTCCCCTTCGTCTAGTGGCCTAGGACACCGCCCTTTCACGGCGGTAACAGGGGTTCGAGTCCCCTAGGGGACGCCACGATTACCCGCTCTGCGGGATTTATAAGGGTCATTCAATTATTGAATGGCCCTTTTGTTTGTCTGGCGTTTGGCCAAATTCCTCCATTTCCAAAATTTCCAAAAAAGCTGTTCTTCAGACCAGCGGTCACGCCCATGACTTGCTAAAATTTATTATGAGAATAATATTTCAATCGTAATATTCGGAGGCAACGATGAACGATAAAAAAGCCCAAACCCGCGAACGCATCCTCAAGGCTGCCAGCGCAGCGCTGATTCAGCGCGGCCCGGCCGAGCCAAGCGTGGGCGAAGTGATGGGCGCGGCGGGCCTGACGGTCGGCGGCTTCTACGCCCACTTCGAAAGCAAGGACGCGATGATGCTGGAGGCGTTCAGGCAATTGCTCGGTCACCGCCGTGACTTGATTGCCGACATGGACGCGGAGTTGACCGGCGAAGAGCGCCGCGCGCTGGTGGCGGCGTTCTATCTGTCGCGCAAGCACCGTGATTCCTCCGAATCGGCCTGTCCGATCCCGGCATCGGTCGGCGAACTGGGGCGGCTGCCGGAAGCGTTTCGTGTCGCGCTCAATGAGCATGTGGAATTGATGGTCGCGCAGTTGGCGGCCAGCCCTGAAGAAACCGAAAAAGCCCTGGCCGACATGGCCTTGATGGTGGGTGGGCTGGCTCTGGCGCGGGCGCTGGGGCCAGGAGAGTTGTCCGATCGATTACTGCGCGCGGCCAAATCGGCAGTGCGTTGACCTGAAGGCTGCGGCCTGAGGAGAATGCGATGAGCACGTTAAAGTGGGTTCGTGGCGTAAATGGCACCTTGGGCTGGGTTGCCCCGAAACTGGTCGCAAGCAAAATGCGACAGGCGTTCATGACGCCACGGGACCTGCCGCTGCGTGACTGGGAGCTGCCACTGTTGGCCAAGTCCGAGCGGGTCACCCTGCGTTTCGGTCTCTCGGCCTTGCGATGGGGTCAGGGCCCGGCAGTATTGCTGATGCATGGCTGGGAAGGGCGGCCGACGCAGTTTGCCAGCCTCATCACCGCGCTGGTCGATGCCGGTTACTCGGTCGTGGCCCTGGATGGTCCGGCCCACGGTCGCTCACCGGGCAGTGAAGCGAATGTGGTGCTGTTCGCCCGCGCCATGTTGGAAGCGGCCGCCGAACTGCCACCTCTGCAAGCGGTCATCGGCCACTCCATGGGCGGCGCCAGTGCGATGCTCGCGGTCCAGTTGGGCCTGCGCACCGAAACCCTGGTCAGCATTGCGGCCCCGGCGCGGATTCTTGGTGTGTTGCGTGGTTTTGCCCGCTATGTCGGGCTGCCACCGAAGGCCCGCTCGGCGTTCATTCGCCAGGTCGAGCAAGACGTCGGCATGCGAGCCGCGACGCTGGATGTCGCGCACTATCAACTCGACATGCCCGGCCTGATTGTCCACGCCGAAGACGACAACTTTGTCTCTGTGAAGGAATCCCAGCTGATCCATGAAGCCTGGTTCGACAGCCGCTTGTTGCGTTTGAAAGACGGTGGTCATCAGCGAGTGTTGGCCGACCCTCGGGTGATTGATGGCGTGTTATCACTGCTGGCCGGGCGCAGTCTGCAATCACGCCAATCCGCCTGAGCTTCCGTTACACTGCCCCGGTCGAAATTATCTGACCAGGGAGTCGGGCATGGGCTGGGATCGGGAAACGCCGTTCATCATTGATCTGCAAGTGAGCGCCGAGGACATTGACGGGTTGGGGCACGCGAACAACGCGGTCTACGTGACCTGGCTCGAACGCTGTGCCTGGCGCCACTCCCAGCGTCTTGGCCTGGACCTGGTCGAGTATCGGCGGCTGGACCGGGCGATGGCGGTGGTGCGGCACGAGATCGATTACCTGGCGGCAGCCTATGAGGACGATGAGTTGCAATTGGCGACCTGGATCGTCGATTGGGACCAGCGCCTTAAAATGACCCGGCACTTCCAGTTGGTCCGTCCCAGCGACAACACCACGCTATTGCGCGCGCAGACCACCTTCGTCTGCATCGAACTGTCCACGGGCAAGCCCAAGCGCATGCCGGCGGAGTTCATCGAGGGTTATGGCTCGGCGTTGCAAACCCCGGCCTGACACTGGTTCCTGTGGCGAGGGGGCTTGCCCCCGTTCGGCTGCGAAGCAGTCGCAAAACCTGTCGATGCAATTTATCTGACGAAATGCCGGGGCCGCTTCGCGACCCAGCGGGGGCAAGCCCCCTCGCCACAAGGGTATGCGCAAGTCTTTCGCTCGATTATCCAGTAAACTGCCGCACGTTTTTCCTCGAGTGTGTTTTTCATGCAAATTGCTTTGGCGCCCATGGAGGGGTTGGTCGACGACATCCTGCGCGACGTGCTGACCCGTGTGGGTGGTATTGACTGGTGCGTGACCGAGTTCATCCGGGTCAACGACCAGTTGCTCACACCTGCCTATTTCCACAAGTTCGGTCCGGAGTTGCTCAACGGTGCCCGGACGGCCTCCGGTGTGCCGCTGCGTGTGCAACTGCTCGGTTCCGATCCTGTGTGCCTGGCGGAAAATGCCGCGCTGGCTTGTGAGCTGGGTTCCGAAGTGATCGACCTGAACTTCGGCTGTCCGGCCAAGACCGTCAACAAATCCCGTGGTGGTGCGGTATTGCTCAAGGAACCCGAGCTGCTCAACCAGATCGTCGAGCACGTCCGTCGTGCCGTCCCCGCGCACATTCCAGTCACCGCCAAGATGCGCCTGGGCTTCGACAGCCCGGACGGCTCGCTGGTGTGTGCCACGGCCCTGGCCGAAGGCGGTGCCGAACATATCGTGGTGCATGCGCGGACCAAGGTCGACGGCTACAAGCCGCCGGCACACTGGGAGTGGATTCCGCGAGTGCAGGACGTGGTCAAGGTGCCGGTGTTCGCCAATGGCGACATCTGGAGCGTCGAAGACTGGCGTCGTTGCCGCGAGATCAGCGGCGTGGAAGACATCATGCTCGGTCGCGGCCTGGTTTCGCGCCCGGATCTCGCCCGGCAGATCGCCGCGGCGCGGGCCGGTGAAGAGGTGGTCGAGATGACCTGGACCGAGTTGTTGCCGCTGATCCAGGACTTCTGGCTGCAAGCCAAGGCACAAATGACGCCACGCCAGTCGCCGGGTCGTCTGAAGCAATGGCTGGCGATGCTGACCCGCAATTATCCCGAGGCGGTAGAGCTCTTTACCGTGCTGCGTCGTGAGACCGAGCTGGATAACGTCTCGCGCTTTTTGGGTTTGCCGGTGGCGGAAGCGGCCTGAAATTTTTTGTAAAAAAAGCAGAAAACAATCTCTTGAAATGCAATCAGCGGTCCCTATTTAAGGATTACGCGATGCCGAATTCGGGTCGCGGAGACAAAAAACCTTGCTGATTGTTTTCAGGAGATTTGCATCATGGCTACTACATTATCCTTGGCCCCACTGTTCCGTTCCTCGGTAGGTTTCGACCGTTTCAACGACCTGTTCGAGACCGCCCTGCGCAACGAGCCAGGCAGCAGCTATCCACCCTATAACGTGGAGAAACACGGCGACGATCAATACCGCATCGTGATTGCCGCGGCCGGTTTCCAGGAAGAAGATCTGGAGCTCGAAGTCGAGAAAGGTGTGCTGACCATCAGTGGCGGTAAACGCGACGCGAACGAAGACGTCACTTATCTGTATCAGGGCATTGCCCAGCGTGCGTTCAAGCTGTCCTTCCGTCTGGCGGACCACATCGAGATCAAGGCTGCCGGCCTGAGCAACGGTCTGTTGAGCATCGACCTGCTGCGGGTGATTCCGGAAGAGGCGAAAGCCAAGCGCATCCCGATCAACGGGACGCAAAAGCCGGCTCTGCAACACTGAGTCGGAGCAAGAAGAAGGGCGCCACTGGCGCCCTTTTTTGTGCCCGTCACTTCAGCAGTTTTTGAAACTCCTCCACCGGCAACGGCAGGCTGTGCAAATACCCTTGGTAGAAGTGACACTCCAGCCCCTGCAGGAACTCAAGCTGCTCCGCTGTTTCCACCCCTTCGGCAATCACTTTCAAATCCAGACTGTGGGCCATGGCGACGATGGCGCGGATGATCTCGGCGTCGTTCGGGTCGCTGGTGGCGTCGCGGATGAAAGACTTGTCGATTTTCAGGGTGTCGACCGGCAAGCGCTTGAGGTAGGTCAGCGAGGAGTAGCCAGTGCCGAAGTCGTCCATGGCGAAGCTCACACCGAGTTTTTTCAGGCGGCGCATTTTGCTGATAGTGTCTTCCAGGTTCTGGATCACGATGCCTTCGGTGATTTCCAGTTTCAACAGGGAGCAGGGCAGGCCATAGGTGTTCAGGCTGTTTTCGACACGTTCGACGAAATCGTTCTGGCGGAACTGGCGCGGGCTGATGTTCACGCACAGGCTGAATTTATACGGATTCACCAGGCCGTCGTCGATCAACCGTTTGAAGGCCTGGCAAGCTTCGTCGAGGATCCAGGTGCCGACCTCAAGAATCAGTCCGCTGTCTTCCAGCACCTTGATGAACTCGGCGGGTGACTGCGGGCCGAGCTCCGGATGATTCCAGCGCACCAGGGCCTCGGCACCGACGATGCGGTCGCCCCGGGCGTCGACCTGGGGTTGGTAATGCACGCGAAACTCGCCCCGGGAAAGGGCCAGGCGCAGGTCGGTTTCCATGCGCAGGCGTTCGCTCGCGGCCTTCTGCATGGTGTTGTGGTACATCTGCGTGGTATTGCGACCCGAGTCCTTGGCGCGATAAAGCGCGATGTCGGCGCGCTTGAGCAGGTCGGTCGGGGTCGAGCCGTGATCGGGGATCAGCGCAATGCCGATGCTGGGTGTCACTTGCAGGCGCTGGCCGTCGAGGAACATCGGTTCGGACAGCAGCTCGCGGATGGTGTCGGCCACTTCGCGAACCTGTTCACTGACCTCGCTGCGCGAGCCTTCGAGGCCGCTGAGCAGTACCACGAATTCGTCACCGCCCAGGCGCGCAACGGTGTCCTCCATGCGCACGCTGGCCTCCAGGCGCGCGGTGATGATTTTCAGCACGGTATCGCCCACCGGGTGCCCGAGGGAGTCGTTGATGTGCTTGAAATGGTCGAGGTCGAGGAACATCAGCGCGCCCCGCAGGTTATGCCGTTTGAGCAGGGCGATCTGCTGGCTCAGGCGGTCCATCAGCAAGGCACGGTTGGGCAGGTTGGTCAGTGGGTCGTGATAGGCCAGGTGGCGGATCTGCGCTTCGGCATTTTTCAGCAGGCTGACGTCGCGCGCGGTCAGCAGCAGGCAGGCGGTTTCATTGAGGGTGATCGGTTCCACCGAGACTTCGACGGTGAGCAGTTCGCCGCGCTTGTTGCGCCCGAGCATTTCCTGGTGATGAACCCGTCCCTTGATCTGCAATTCGGCCAGCAGCGCCGAGCGTTGTTTTTCTTCGGCCCAAATCCCGACCTGGTACACCGTGCGGCCCACCACCTCCTCGGCGCGGTAGCCGGTCAGGCGGCAGAAGCCGTCGTTGACCTCCAGATAGCGTCCGGTGTCGCGCTCGGTGATGGTGATGGCGTCGGGGCTGGAGTGGA
The DNA here is from genome assembly GCF_058802985.1 of Pseudomonas sp. GW822-FHT01E03. Classification (NCBI taxonomy): domain Bacteria; kingdom Pseudomonadati; phylum Pseudomonadota; class Gammaproteobacteria; order Pseudomonadales; family Pseudomonadaceae; genus Pseudomonas; species Pseudomonas sp. GW822-FHT01E03. Next base: position 21,544 of record NZ_JBXAOQ010000008.1, on the reverse strand, counting down.
AGGCCTTGGCGAATTTCTCTTCACTGGCCTTGAGCGCCGCTTCCGAGCGCTGTTGCTGGGTGATATCGCGCAGGGTGGTAACGATGCAGGGCTGGTCGCCGACGCTGATCTGGCGGCTGGAAATCACACAAGTCAGGGTCTGTCCTTCCTTGTGCTGGACCAGAATGGCCACGTTGTTCAGGCCTTGTTCGCGGATCACTTGTTCGATTCGTCGCAGGCTTTTCGCCGAAGCGTCCCACAGGCCGATTTCGTCGGCGCTGCGGCCGATCACATCGGCGGTGCTCCAGCCGAAGGTCTGGGTGAAGCTGGAGTTGATTTCAATGAACTGGCCGGAGTCCTGGCGGGTGACGCAGATCGGATCGGGGCTGACCTGGAACAGCGTGGCGAATTTCTCTTCGGAGGCCACCAGCCGTTGTTCGCGTTCCACCTGATCAGTGATGTCGAGCAAGGTGCCGGCCATACGCACCGGCACACCGTTGTCATCGCGGTAGAGGCGGGCACGGCTTTCCAGATAGCGCGAGGTGCCGTCGGGCAATTGCACGCGGTAGGTCAATTGATAGTTGCCGGCCGGGCCTTCACGCAGACTGCGGTAAGCGTCGCGCATGGTGTCGCGTTCTTCGCCGGGCACGCCTTCGAAGAACTCGTCGAAGGACTCGTGGAAGGGCTTGGCGTCCAGACCGTGCAGTTGGGCGGCCCGTGCCGATCCGTAGAGCATGCCGCTGGGAATGTGCCAGTCCCAGGTACCGAGTTGCGCCGAGTCCAGTGCCAGGTCGAGGCGTTCCTGGCTGTCCTTGAGGGCCTGTTCGGCGACTTTGCGCTCGGTGGTGTCAAGGAACGTGCTCAGTAGATAGGGCTGGCCTTCGAGCTCGACCTTTTGCGCACTGAGGATGCCGTCGTGGACCTGGCCATTGCTGGCGCGAAACTGCACTTCCATGCTGACCAGGTCGCCTTTGGCTTTGGTGGCCTTGACCAGTTCGGCCCGTTGTTCGGGATGCACCCACAGGCCCAGTTCTAGGGTGGTGCGGCCGATCGCGTTTTGCACCGGCCAGCCGAACAGGCTTTCGAAATACTGGTTGGCTTCGGTGATCAGGCCGTCTTCCTGGCGGGTCAGCAGGACCATGTTGGGGCACAGGTGGAACAGGGTGGCGAAGCGTTTTTCCGAGCTGCTCAACGCCTGTTCGCGCTGGCGCTGGTGGGTAATCTCGCGGATTACACCGATCATCCGTGGCCGGCCGTGCTTGTCCGGTAACAGGCTGCCGCTGATTTCCAGCCAGTGCAGGCTGCCATCGGGCCAGCGGATGCGGTGATGCATCGCTTGCTCCAGCGGTGCGCCAGCGATGACTGCGTGGAACGCGCGAACGGTTTTCGCGCGATCCTCCGGAGGCAGCAAGTCGAGGTATTCCAGATCCGATGGCAACGGTTTGCGGGGATCGAAGCCGAACAGCGCCTGCGTGCCCCGGGACCAACTGATCTTCCCGCGCTCGATGTCCCAATACCACGCACCCAGGCGCGCGCCGTTGAGCGCGGCCAACAATTGCGGGGCACTTTCCCAGCTCTGTTCGGAGCTTTTCGGGTCAAGTGCCTGTATACGCGGCATTGGCGGAATACGGTCAACAGATTTGGGCATTGGCAAGCCTTGGGCTGAATGGGCGTTTGGGGCAGGAATTCGCGGCTCTACAGGATTAGCACAGCTTAGCCTTGAGTCCCTGGCTGATCGAGTTGAGCGTCCAGCAAGGCCATGAAGGCCCGCGCAGCATTCGACAGCGTCCTTTCTGTGTGCAAGATATAGCCTAGCTGGCGAGTGAGCTGTATGCCCGGCAAAGGTATGCGCGCCACCTGGTCATCGAGCATGGTGCGCGGCAAAACGCTCCAGGCCAGCCCGATCGAGACCATCATCTTGATGGTTTCCAGGTAGTTGGTGCTCATGGCGATGTTTGGCGTCAGGCCCTGGGCTTCAAACAGCCGCTGCACAATGTGGTGGGTAAAGGTATTGCCACCGGGGAAGACCGCCGGGTGTCGGGCGATGTCCGCCAGGCTGACCTTGCCGTTATTGAGCAACGAATGCTCCGGCGCAACCACGAAGTCCAGCGGGTCGTCCCATACCGGGGTGGCCTTGGCCAGCGCATGGGGTTCTGGCGCCAGGGTAATGACCGCCAGTTCGGCGCGGCCATGGAGAATTTCCTCGTAGGCCACTTCCGAATCGAGGAACTGAATATCCAGAGCCACTTGTGGGTAGAGTCGGGTGAACTCCCTCAGCAAGGGCGGCAAACGGTGCAAGCCGATGTGGTGGCTGGTGGCCAGGGTCAGACGGCCGGTCACTTCGCCGGTGAGGTTGGTCAGGGCTCGGCGCGTATCATCGAGGACATTGAGAATCTGATAAGCCCGCGGCAGCAGGGCGCGCCCGGCCTCGGTCAGGCCCACTTCACGACCCAGACGGTCGAACAACCGCACCTTCAATTGCTGCTCCAGCCCGGCGATGCGCTTGCTGATGGCCGGCTGGGTCAGGTGCAGCCGTTCCCCGGCGCCGGAGAAGCTTCCGGTCTCGGCGATGGCAATAAAGGCATTGAGGTTAGCCAGGTCCATAGTTGCATTCCAGTTGGTTATCCAAAGCATAAAAAATATGAATTTGAGTTATTTAATGTAACCCCATAGGATCAGCCTCACAAGCCAAGGGGTTATTGAGTCGCTCAAGACCCAGGGCATAGAAACAAGCTGATGAGGAAACCGTCTGATGGCCGGCAAAACGCTCTACGACAAGCTCTGGGATTCGCATTTGGTCAAGCAGCGCGACGATGGCTCTGCGCTGATCTACATCGATCGTCACATCATCCACGAAGTGACTTCGCCGCAAGCCTTCGAAGGCCTGCGTCTGGCCGGGCGCAAGCCATGGCGCATCGATGCCAACATCGCGACCCCGGACCACAACGTACCGACCACGCCGGAGCGCAAGGGCGGCATCGACGCCATCGTTGACCAGGTTTCGCGCCTGCAAGTCCAGACCCTCGATGACAACTGCGATGAATACGGCATCGTCGAGTTCAAGATGAACGACGTTCGCCAGGGCATCGTCCATGTCATCGGCCCGGAGCAAGGCGCAACCTTGCCCGGCATGACCGTGGTCTGCGGCGACTCCCATACCTCGACCCATGGCGCATTCGGCGCATTGGCTCACGGTATCGGCACTTCCGAGGTCGAGCATGTGCTCGCCACCCAGTGCCTGGTCGCCAAGAAAATGAAAAACATGCTGGTGAGCGTCGAAGGCCAATTGCCGTTCGGCGTGACCGCCAAGGACATCGTGCTCGCGGTGATCGGCAAGATCGGCACCGCCGGCGGTAACGGCCACGCCATCGAATTCGCCGGCAGCGCGATTCGCGACCTGTCCGTCGAAGGCCGCATGACCATCTGCAACATGTCCATCGAGGCCGGCGCTCGCGTAGGCCTGGTGGCTGCGGACGAAAAAACCGTGGCTTACGTCAAGGGCCGTCCATTTGCCCCGAAAGGCGCGGAATGGGACCTGGCCGTTGAAGCCTGGAAAGACCTGGTGTCTGACGCCGATGCCACGTTTGATACGGTTGTCGAGCTCGATGCGACCCAGATCAAGCCGCAAGTCAGCTGGGGTACTTCGCCTGAGATGGTGCTGGCGGTAGACCAGAACGTGCCGGATCCTGCGAAGGAAATGGACCTGGTCAAGCGCGACTCCATCGTCCGTGCCTTGAAGTACATGGGTTTGACCGCCAATCAGGCGATCACCGACATTCAGCTCGACCGCGTGTTCATCGGTTCCTGCACCAACTCGCGGATCGAAGATCTGCGTGCGGCGGCCGTGATCGCCAAGGGCCGTAAAGTGGCCTCGACCATCAAGCAGGCCATCGTGGTGCCGGGCTCGGGCCTGGTTAAAGCCCAGGCTGAATCGGAAGGCCTGGACAAGATTTTCCTCGAAGCCGGTTTCGAATGGCGTGAGCCGGGTTGCTCGATGTGCCTGGCGATGAACCCGGACCGCCTGGAGTCTGGTGAGCATTGCGCCTCGACCTCCAACCGTAACTTCGAAGGCCGTCAGGGTGCCGGTGGTCGTACTCACCTCGTCAGCCCGGCCATGGCCGCAGCCGCTGCTATAAACGGTCGTTTCGTCGACGTCCGTGAATTGATCTGAAGGAGCGCAGCATGAAAGCTTTTACCCAGCACACTGGTCTTGTCGCGCCTTTGGATCGTGCCAACGTCGACACCGACCAGATCATCCCGAAGCAGTTCCTGAAGTCGATCAAGCGCACGGGCTTTGGCCCGAACCTGTTCGATGAATGGCGCTACCTGGATGTGGGCCAGCCTTACCAGGACAACTCCAAGCGTCCGCTGAACAAGGACTTCGTCCTCAACGCCGAACGTTACCAGGGCGCCAGCGTGTTGCTGGCCCGCGAAAACTTCGGTTGCGGCTCCAGCCGTGAACACGCGCCGTGGGCGCTGGAAGAGTACGGTTTCCGCAGCATCATCGCGCCGAGCTATGCCGACATCTTCTTCAACAACAGCTTCAAGAACGGCTTGCTGCCGATCATCTTGAGCGACGCCGAAGTCGACGAACTGTTCCAGCAGGTCGAGGCCAATCCGGGCTATCAGTTGCAGGTTGACCTGCAGGCCCAGACCGTGACCCGTCCGGATGGCAAGGTGTTGAGTTTTGAGATTGATGCGTTTCGCAAGCATTGCCTGTTGAATGGCCTGGACGATATCGGCCTGACCTTGCAGGACGGCGATGCGATTGCGGCATTTGAGGCCAAACATCGTGCGAGCCAGCCTTGGTTGTTTCGCGACGCTTGAATTTGCGTAAGGCGTAATGACGCCATCGCGAGCAAGCTCGCTCCCACATTGGATTTGCGGCGTAAACAAAACCTGTGGGAGCGAGCTTGCTCGCGATGAGGCCAGAACAGACACCCCAAGACTCACCCCAAGAAGGAAGTCCCTCATGACCAGCACCGCCCAGCACAGCCAGGTAGTCCAGAAGCAATTCGGTGAACAGGCCTCGGCCTACCTGAGCAGCGCCGTACACGCTCAAGGCACCGAATTCGCGCTGCTACAGGCCGAACTGGCGGGGCAGGCCGAGGCCAGGGTCCTGGATCTGGGTTGCGGCGCAGGTCACGTGAGTTTTCACGTAGCCTCATTGGTGAAAGAGGTGGTGGCCTACGACCTGTCGCAGCAAATGCTCGACGTGGTCGCTGCCGCTGCTGTCGACCGTGGCTTGAGCAACGTAACCACGGTCAACGGTGCCGCCGAGCGCCTGCCGTTCGCCGATGGCGAATTCGATTTCGTCTTCAGCCGCTATTCGGCGCACCATTGGAGCGACCTGGGCGTGGCCCTGCGGGAGGTGCGTCGAGTCCTGAAGCCGGGCGGTGTGGCGGCGTTCGTCGACGTGTTGTCACCGGGTAGCCCGCTGTTCGACACTTACCTGCAAAGCGTCGAAGTGCTGCGCGATACCAGCCATGTGCGCGATTATTCCGCTGGCGAGTGGTTGCGCCAGGTCAGCGAGGCGGGGCTGCACACCCGCAGTACCACCCGTCAGCGCTTGCGCCTGGAATACAACAGCTGGGTCGAGCGCATGCGCACACCACAAGTGATGCGCGCGGCGATCCGCGAGTTGCAGCAGTCGATGGGCAATGAAGTACGCGAATATTTTGAGATTGAGGCCGATGGTTCGTTCAGTACGGATGTGCTGGTACTGATGGCCGAGCGATAGAATTTTTCCGGGTGCGCCCAAGGCGCACCGACTGATGACATGAGGAAAGCATGAGCAAGCAGATTCTGATTCTCCCAGGTGACGGTATTGGCCCGGAAATCATGGCCGAAGCGGTCAAGGTGCTGGAATTGGCCAGCGACAAGTTCGCCTTGGGTTTCGAACTGAGCCACGACGTGATCGGTGGCGCTGCCATCGACAAGCACGGCGTGCCGTTGGCCGACGAGACTCTGGAGCGTGCCCGCGCGGCCGACGCCGTGTTGCTGGGCGCCGTTGGCGGCCCGAAATGGGATGCCATCGAACGTGACATCCGCCCTGAACGCGGTCTGCTGAAAATCCGTGCGCAACTGGGCCTGTTCGGCAACCTGCGTCCGGCGATCCTGTACCCGCAACTGGCCGAGGCTTCCAGCCTGAAGCCGGAAATCGTGGCCGGCCTGGACATCCTGATCGTTCGCGAGCTGACCGGCGGCATCTACTTCGGCGCGCCTCGTGGTACCCGTACCCTGGAAAACGGCGAGCGTCAGTCCTATGACACCCTGCCGTACAGCGAAAGCGAAATCCGCCGCATCGCCCGTGTCGGTTTCGACATGGCCATGGTTCGTGGCAAGAAGCTGTGCTCGGTGGACAAGGCCAACGTACTGGCCTCCAGCCAACTGTGGCGTGAAGTGGTCGAACAAGTGGCCAAGGATTATCCTGAAGTCGAACTGAGCCACATGTACGTCGACAACGCCGCGATGCAGCTGGTGCGCGCACCGAAGCAGTTCGACGTGATCGTTACCGACAACATGTTCGGCGACATCCTGTCCGACCAGGCCTCGATGCTCACCGGTTCCATCGGCATGCTGCCCTCGGCGTCCCTGGACACCAACAACAAGGGCATGTACGAGCCGTGCCACGGTTCGGCCCCGGACATCGCGGGCAAGGGCATCGCCAACCCGCTGGCGACCATTTTGTCGGTGTCGATGATGTTGCGTTACAGCTTCAACCAGCAGGCCGCGGCCGATGCCATCGAGAAAGCCGTCAGCCTGGTGCTGGATCAGGGCTTGCGCACCGGTGACATCTGGTCGGCCGGTTGCACTAAAGTCGGTACGCAGGAAATGGGTGACGCAGTAGTCGCCGCGCTGCGGAATCTGTAATCTCTCGGGCCCGCTACCAAATTCAAGACAAGGCAGCGGTCCACATTTCAAGAAGGTGTAGTTGCGATGAAACGTGTAGGTCTGATCGGTTGGCGCGGCATGGTCGGTTCCGTGCTCATGCAGCGGATGCTGGAAGAGCAGGATTTCGATCTTATCGAGCCGGTGTTTTTCACCACTTCCAATGTCGGTGGCCAAGGCCCGTCCGTGGGCAAGGACATTGCTCCGCTCAAGGACGCTTACAGCATTGAAGAGCTGAAAACCCTCGACGTGATTCTGACCTGCCAGGGTGGCGACTACACCAGCGAAGTCTTCCCCAAGCTGCGTGAAGCCGGCTGGCAGGGTTACTGGATCGACGCCGCTTCCAGCCTGCGTATGCAGGATGATGCGGTGATCGTTCTGGATCCGGTCAACCGCAAGGTCATCGACCAGCAACTGGATGCGGGCACCAAGAACTACATCGGCGGCAACTGCACCGTCAGCCTGATGCTGATGGGCCTCGGTGGCCTGTTCGAAGCTGGCCTGGTGGAGTGGATGAGCGCCATGACTTATCAGGCGGCCTCCGGTGCCGGCGCGCAGAACATGCGTGAACTGATCAAGCAAATGGGCGCGACCCATGCCGCTGTTGCCGATCAACTGGCCGATCCGGCCAGCGCGATCCTCGACATCGACCGCCGTGTGGCTGAAGCCATGCGCAGCGACGCTTACCCGACTGAAAACTTCGGCGTACCGTTGGCCGGCAGCCTGATCCCGTGGATCGACAAGGAACTGCCGAACGGTCAGAGCCGCGAAGAGTGGAAGGCCCAGGCCGAGACCAACAAGATCCTCGGTCGCTTCAAGAGCCCGATCCCGGTCGATGGCATCTGCGTGCGCATCGGCGCCATGCGCTGCCACAGCCAGGCGCTGACCATCAAGCTGAACAAAGACGTACCGATCGCTGATATCGAAGGTTTGATCAGCCAGCACAACCCTTGGGTCAAGCTGGTGCCGAACAACCGCGAAACCAGCATTCAGGAGCTGAGCCCGAACAAGGTCACCGGCACCCTGAACATCCCGGTTGGTCGTCTGCGCAAGCTGAACATGGGCTCGCAATTTGTCGGCGCGTTCACCGTCGGCGACCAGTTGCTGTGGGGCGCGGCCGAACCGCTGCGTCGCATGCTGCGGATCCTGCTCGAGCGTTGATCGGTTGATGCAATGAAAGAACCCGCGCCTTGAAAGAGGCGCGGGTTTTTTATTTCCGGCAACCTGATGTTTATGGGTTGCCTGATATTCCGTCATCGCGAGCAAGCTCGCTCCCACATTGGAATGCGTACCCCCGTGGGAGCGAGCTTGCTCGCGATGAGGCCGGTACAGACACTACAAATCCCCGGCAGAAATTGCCTGTATCCCACCCACCCGGTAAAGTGCCGCTCCCCCCGTTTCGCCAGAGGTAAAACCCATGAGCCAGACCATTGATATTGCCGTGATCGGCGCCACCGGTACTGTCGGCGAAACACTTGTGCAGATTCTCGAAGAGCGCGATTTCCCGATCGGCAACCTGCACCTGTTGGCCAGCAGCGAGTCGGCCGGCAGTTCGGTGCCGTTTCGCGGCAAGAACGTGCGGGTGCGGGAAGTCGATCAGTTCGACTTCAGCAAGGTGCAGTTGGCATTCTTTGCCGCCGGCCCGGCGGTTTCGTTGAGTTTCGCTTCCCGCGCGAGCGATGCCGGTTGCTCGGTTATCGATCTCTCCGGTGCCCTGCCGGCCGAAAAGGCGCCACAGGTTGTGCCTGAAGCCAATGCCCAGGTGTTGGCCGGCTTGAACAAACCCTTTCAGGTCAGCAGTCCAAGCCCGTCGGCCACCACGCTGGCGGTGGTGCTGGCGCCACTGATGGATTTGCTTGATTTGCAGCGCATCAGCCTGACCGCCAGCCTGGCGGTGTCGGCCCAGGGCCGCGAAGCCGTGAGCGAGCTCGCCCGGCAAACCGCCGAGCTGCTGAATGTGCGGCCGCTGGAACCGAAATTCTTTGATCGGCAGATGGCCTTCAACCTGTTGGCCCAGGTCGGTAAACCGGATGAGCAAGGTCATACGCTGCTGGAAAAACGCCTGGTGCGTGAGCTGCGCCAGGTCATGGCGCGGCCTTCATTGAAGATTTCCGTCACTTGCATTCAAGCCCCGGTGTTTTTTGGCGATAGCTATAGCGTGACCCTGCAGTCCGCGAGTGAAATCGACCTGGGGAAAGTCAATGCGGCCCTGGAAGACGCTCCCGGCATCGAACTGGTGGAAGCCGGCGACTACCCGACCCCGGTGGGCGATGCGGTAGGCCAGGATGTGGTCTACGTTGGTCGGGTTCGCCATGGTATTGACGACACGTCGGAACTTAATCTGTGGCTGACGTCAGATAACGTACGCAAAGGCGCGGCGCTCAACGCTGTGCAGCTGGCCGAGTTGTTGATAAAAGACCTGCTGTAAAAGATACTTTGCAACAATTTGTCGAATGATTCCGCGCGAGCCTATGCTTGCCGGAGTGCTGAAGGCAGAGCCACTCTGCGGGGCTTTGCCGGGCATCAATGAAATGACCGCGCGCGACGACCCTCGCCGTTGCGTGCAATGCCTTACGGCAGCGACTATCAATACCTTCTCGCTGGCCGAGGAATGTTCAAACTAAGGATGAGCTAATGGTTCAAGTTCGCAAACTGGTGTTAGCAATAGCGGCCGCCTCGGCGCTGTCCTCCGGTATGGCGCATGCCCTCGGGCTCGGGGAGTTGACCCTGAAATCGACGCTCAACCAGCCGCTGGTAGCGGAAATCGAGCTGCTCGATGTCAAGGATCTCACCGCCGCCGAAGTGGTACCAAGCCTGGCCTCACCAGACGATTTCGCCAAGGCCGGTGTCGACCGCCAGGCGTTTCTCAACGACTTGACCTTCACCCCGGTGCTCAACGCCAGCGGCAAAAGCATTCTGCGCGTGACCTCCAGCAAGCCACTTTCCGAACCCATGGTGAAGTTTCTGGTTCAGGTCATGTGGCCGAACGGCCGCTTGCTGCGCGACTACAGTGTGCTGCTCGATCCGTCCAAATTCTCGCCGCAAACCGCTGAAGCGGCTGCACAGTCGACGTCGACGGTTGCCGCGCCCGTCACCGGTGCGACCAAACCGTCCCAATACACCACCACGCCGCGCGATACCCTGTGGGAAATCGCCGCAAAGGCGCGTAATGGCGGTTCGATCCAGCAAACCATGCTGGCCATCCAGGCGTTGAACCCGGATGCCTTTATCGACGGCAACATCAATCGCCTGAAAACCGGCCAGGTGCTGCGCATGCCGGACCAGGCGCAGAGCACTGGCCTGCCGCAAGCCAAGGCCATTGCCGAAGTGGCCGCACAGAACAAGGCCTGGCGCCAGGGTCGCCGCTATGTGGCAAAACCCGGGGCAGGGCAGCAACAGCTCGACGCCACCAATCGCGCTCGTACCGAGGGTGCTCCGGCGCAAGCGGCCACCGACAAGTTGAGCCTGGTGTCTGCCGAGTCCGGCAAGAACCCTGGCAAAGGGGCTGCCGGAGATGCCAAGGCCCTCAGCAACAAGCTGGCGGTGACTCAGGAAAGCCTCGACACCAGTCGTCGTGATAACGCCGAACTGAAAAGCCGCATGGCCGATCTGCAAAGCCAGGTGGACAAGCTGCAGCGCCTGCTCGAGTTGAAGAACAATCAACTGGCCAAGTTGCAAACCGAGGGCTCTGCAGCTGCACCGGCGGCTGCGACAGCGCCGGCAATGTCGGCCGAGCTGGCTGCCAGCCCGGAGGCAGCGCCTGCACCGGTTGCCGCTGCGCCTGCCCCTGAGGCAACGCCCGCGCCAGCCGAGAAGCCCGTCGAGGCGACACCGGCGGCATCTGACGATCAGAAGTTCAATGAATTGCTGACCAATCCGCTGCTGCTGGGCCTGGTGGGCGGCGGTGCGGTGATTCTCCTGCTCCTGCTGCTGTTGCTGGCGCGTCGACGCAAAGCCCAGCAAGCAGCCGAGAAACATCTGCGCATGGCCCGTGCCTTGGCCGAAGATCAGCCATTCTCGGCCGATCTCGACTTGCCGGAAAGCAGCTTCGAGGGTCTGGAAGTTCCGCCGCCGAGCGTGAAACTGGCGACCGCCCCGACGCCTGCTCCCGCGCCAGCGCCGGTGGTTGCTCCGGTGGTGATGACCACGCCGATCGCCGCGCCATTGGTGGCGCCGGCTGCCGAGCGTTCCGACGACGTGCTGGGTCAGGCTCAGTCGCACATCAATGCCGGTCGCCTGAACCAGGCCGCCGCGTTGCTGGAGGACGGCGTCAAGCAAGAGCCCAAGCGCAGCGACCTGCGCTTGAAACTGATGGAAGTCTACGGCCAGCAAGGCGACCGCGATGCGTTCGTCGGCCAGGAGCGTCAGTTGGTGGCCAATGGCGACAACTTCGCCCAGGTTGAAAAGCTCAAAAGTCGCTTCCCGGCCATGGCGCTGGTGGCTGCCGGTGGCATCGCCGCAGCCGCCGTTGCTGCCGAGCTGGACGCGCAATACGTCAAGGAGCTGTTGCTCGATGAGCCGCAAGCACCGGCGCCAGAACCAGAACCGGCACCGTTCGAGGATGACCTCGACAGCGCCTTCGACCTGAGCCTGGATGATCTGGACGCGATTACGCCTTTGGCGCCTGCACCTGCACCTGCAGCGGAGCCTGAAGTGGCGGCGTTGCCAGACCTTGGTGAGTTCCCGCTGGACGACGATCTGAGCTTTGAGTCGGTGTTGCAGCAGCAGACTGAAATCAAGGAAAACCTCGACGATTTGTCGGACTTCGACCTCGACCTGGATCTCGGTGCGCAACCGTCGCCGGCGATGCTGGCTGAAGACGATTTCCTGCTGGATCTGGATGAGGGCGTGAAGGATTTCCCGGTTGCCGAAACCCCGGCTGTTCCTGAGGTCGCGCTGGATGATCTGGAGTTGCCGGCCGATTTCGATCTGTCGCTGGCCGAGGAACTGGACGCGCCGGATGCGTTCGCGGCAGAGCTGGATGATGTCAATGCCGAACTGGAGAGCTTGTCCAACAGCATCGGTGAGCCGACCTTTACCGAAGCTGATGCCGCGCTGGATGGCGATGATGACTTCGACTTCCTCTCGGGCACTGACGAAGCCGCTACCAAGCTCGATCTGGCTCAGGCCTATATCGACATGGGCGACAGCGACGGTGCTCGCGACATCCTCAATGAGGTGGTCAGCGAAGGCAGTGCCGAGCAGAAGAGTGAAGCCGAGGAGATGCTTTCGCGCCTGGCTTGATTGATCGGCAGGTTGAAAAAAAGCGGCAGCCCATTGAGGCTGCCGTTTTTGTTTGGCTCATTAATTGATGTTGTTTGCTTGGGCCTCATCGCGGGCAAGCCCGCTCCCACAGAGATTTATGTCGTTCACAAAACCTGTGGGAGCGGGCTTGCCCGCGATGAGGCCGGAACAGTCAATGGAGAACTCTCTGGCATCCCCGCCCGGCGGCCTTATAATGCCCGCCTTTGGTACATCATCAGGCTGTCCCTCCTTGGCAAATATAGATAACCCGGCCGCCGAAATGGCAGCCGACGGCTTTTTCCGGATCGCGCTGGGCGTCGAATACAAAGGCTCGCGCTACCGCGGCTGGCAGCGCCAGGCGTCCGGGGTGCTCACCGTGCAGGAAACCCTCGAAAACGCCTTGTCCAAAGTCGCCGATTCGCCCGTTTCGCTGATGTGCGCCGGGCGTACCGACGCCGGGGTGCATGCCTGCGGACAGGTGGTGCATTTCGACACTCAGGTCGAGCGCTCGATGAAGGCCTGGACCATGGGTGCCAACATCAACTTGCCCCATGACGTCAGTGTCAGTTGGGCCAAGGTCATGCCGGCGCACTTCCATGCTCGGTTCAAGGCCATTGCCCGGCGTTATCGCTACGTGATCTACAACGATCAGATCCGCCCGGCGCACTTGAACGAAGAGGTGACCTGGAACCACCGTCCGCTGGACGTCGAGCGCATGGCCGAGGCCGCCCAGTACCTGCTCGGCACCCATGATTTCAGTGCTTTTCGCGCCGGTCAGTGCCAGGCCAAGTCGCCGATCAAGGAATTGCATCACCTGCGCGTTACCCGTCACGGCAAGATGATCGTGCTGGATATTCGCGCCAGCGCCTTCCTGCATCATATGGTGCGCAACATTGCCGGTGTGCTGATGACCATTGGTGCCGGAGAGCGTCCGGTGGAGTGGATGAAAGAGGTGCTGGAGAGCCGGATTCGACGGACCGGTGGCGTGACCGCGCATCCATTCGGCTTGTATCTGGTTCAGGTCGAGTACCGTGACGAGTTCGAGTTGCCCGAGCGCTACATCGGTCCGCACTTCCTGACCGGCTTCTCGGAACTTGGCGGCTGACGCCCTCGAACGCTTTTGTTACCATCCGGGACTTTCCCGGATTTGTCTTGGAGTTGTATCGACATGTCAGCCGTTCGCAGCAAGATCTGTGGGATTACCCGCATAGAGGATGCGTTGGCAGCCGTCGAGGCCGGGGCGGATGCCATCGGATTCGTGTTCTACGCCAAAAGCCCCCGTGCGGTGACGGTTCAGCAGGCGCGCTCGATCATCAAGGCGCTGCCGCCGTTCGTGACCACCGTGGGCCTGTTCGTCAATGCCAGCCGTTGCGAGCTGGGGGAAATCCTCGACGCCGTACCGCTGGACCTGTTGCAGTTCCATGGCGACGAAACCGCCGCTGAATGCGAAGGCTGGCACCGGCCGTACATCAAGGCGCTACGGGTCAAGGCGGGTGATGACATCGCCGCGGCCTGCGATGCTTATGCAAGTGCCAGTGGAATCCTTCTCGACACTTATGTCGAAGGCGTTCCCGGAGGAACCGGTGAGGCATTCGACTGGTCACTGATACCGCAAGGCCTGAGCAAGCCGGTCATTCTGGCGGGCGGTCTGACGCCGGATAACGTCGCCGAGGCGGTTGCGCGCGTTCGGCCTTACGCCGTGGATGTCAGTGGCGGGGTAGAGGCGAGCAAGGGCATCAAGGATCACGCAAAGATTCAGGCATTTATCAAAGCGGTACGCGGTAGCACCCGTTGATGTGACGGCTGGCAGTCTGCCGCCGTCCACTGCACTGTACAAAACGGCTGAGGGTCATGGGGTGGTACGCAGGTCACGTTTCGCTGACCCGGCCATTCACTGATCATCGCCGCACACATGAATTTAGCGCTAGGGCATACACGGGGCCGCGAACCAGAGCGTTCGGGCCGCCGGTACTGGAGAAAGAAAGCATGAGCAACTGGTTAGTAGACAAACTGATCCCTTCGATCATGCGTTCCGAGGTCAAGAAGAGCTCGGTGCCTGAAGGTCTTTGGCACAAATGCCCGTCTTGCGAGGCTGTGCTGTATCGTCCGGAGCTGGAAAAGACCCTGGACGTTTGCCCCAAGTGCAACCATCACATGCGTATCGGCGCCCGCGCCCGTATCGACATCTTCCTCGATGTTGAAGGCCGTGCCGAGCTGGGTGCAGACCTGGAACCGGTTGACCGTCTGAAATTCCGCGACGGCAAGAAGTACAAGGACCGCCTGACCGCTGCACAAAAGCAGACTGGCGAAAAAGACGCACTGGTTTCCATGAGCGGCACTTTGCTGGGCATGCCGGTCGTGGTTTCGGCGTTCGAATTTTCCTTCATGGGCGGTTCGATGGGCGCCATCGTCGGTGAGCGTTTCGTTCGCGCCGCCAACTACGCCCTGGAAAAACGTTGCCCGATGATCTGCTTCGCCGCTTCCGGCGGTGCGCGGATGCAGGAAGCGCTGATTTCCCTGATGCAAATGGCCAAGACCTCCGCGGTGCTGGCCCGTCTGCGTGAAGAAGGCATCCCGTTCATCTCCGTGTTGACCGACCCGGTCTACGGCGGCGTTTCCGCCAGTCTGGCGATGCTGGGCGACGTGATTGTCGGCGAGCCGAAGGCGTTGATCGGTTTTGCCGGTCCGCGTGTGATCGAGCAAACCGTGCGCGAGAAACTGCCGGAAGGCTTCCAGCGCAGCGAGTTCCTGCTGGAGCACGGTGCCATCGACATGATCATCGACCGTCAGGAGCTGCGTCCGCGTCTGGGCAACCTGCTGGCGCAAATGATGGGCCTGCCGACGCCGAAGTTCGTTGCTGCCCCTATCGAGCCGATCGTGGTTCCACCGGTACCCGCCAGCCTATGACCCAACGTACCCTTGGCGAATGGCTCGCCTACCTTGAACAGTTGCACCCTTCAGCCATCGACATGGGCCTGGAGCGGTCGCAGCAGGTAGCGTCCCGTATGGGACTGGGCAAGCCGGCACCTCGGGTGATCACGGTCACCGGGACCAACGGCAAGGGTTCCACCTGTGCGTTCGTGGCGTCCTTGCTGCGGGCCCAGGGCTTGAAAGTGGGGGTCTACAACTCCCCGCACCTGCTGCGTTACAACGAGCGGGTAACAGTCAATGGCGTCGAAGCCACGGATGCCGAGCTGTGCGAGGCCTTTGCCGCGGTAGAGGCCGGGCGCGGCGACACTTCCCTGACTTACTTCGAAATGGGCACCCTGGCGGCATTCTGGCTGTTCCAGCGCTCCGGGCTCGATGCAGTGGTGCTGGAAGTCGGTCTGGGCGGTCGCCTGGACACGGTCAACGTGGTGGACGCCGACATGGCGCTGGTCACCAGTATCGGTGTCGATCATGCGGATTACCTCGGTGATACCCGGGAGTCCGTGGCCTTCGAGAAGGCCGGTATTTTCCGTCAGGGCGCGCCTGCGCTCTGCGGCGATCTGAATCCTCCACAACCTCTGCTGGACAAGGCGCGCGAGCTCAATTGCCCGTTTTTCCTGCGTGGGCGCGATTTTGACCTCGGTGTGACCGATCACAACTGGCAATGGCGCGGTGTCGATGGGCAAGGACGCGCGGTGGAGCTGCGCGACCTGCCACTGCTCGATCTACCGATGGAAAACGCCGCGCTGGCGTTGCAGGCTTACCTGCTGCTCGGCTTGCCTTGGGCGGATGCGCAGATTATCGAGGCGCTACGGGCCACCCGGGTGGTCGGTCGCCTGGATCGCCGTGAGTTCGAGTGGCAAGGCAAGCGCTTGAATCTATTGCTGGATGTGGGGCATAACCCCCATGCGGCGGAGTATCTGGCTCGTCGCCTGGCCAGCCGCCCGCCGGTCGGCAAGCGTCTGGCGGTGTTCGGGTTGCTGGCGGACAAAGACCTGGGTGGTGTTGTCGGCGAATTGAATGCTAGTGTCCAGCACTGGGCTGTCGCACCTCTGGATTCGCCTCGGGCGCGTTCGGTTGCGGATTTGCACGCCGCGTTGCAAGGTCTTGGTGCGTCGGTCACGTCATACGACAGTGTCGCGGCCGCCCTGGAAGGGCAGTGCGCGCAGGCCACGAGCGACGACGAAATCCTGTTGTTCGGATCATTTTATTGTGTCGCCGAGGCCCTTGAATGGCTGGCCCGGCGCTCCACGGAGGAAGCGGCAAATGGCATTGCTGGATAAGGCATACAAGCAGCGCATGGTTGGCGCCCTGGTGTTGGTCGCGCTGGCGGTGATTTTTCTGCCGATGCTGTTTTCCCGCCAGGACGAACAGCGCCAGGTGACGGTCGAAGCGCCCGCGGCTCCGCAAGCGCCGGCGATGCCCCAGGTACAGGTCGAGCCCGTGGCGGTGCCTGAGCCGCAAGCCCTGCCTCAGGAACCCGTGCCGAGCGATGACGAAATCGCCCAGCAGGAATCGGCGGTGCCAGCTGTTCCGGTGGCTCCAGCGCCTGCGGTTCCAGCGCCAGCAGCCAAGCCGGCTGCACCCGCGCCGGTCCCGGCTTTGGCGGCTAAGCCTGCAACGGCGCCTGCCCAGCCGATCACCGCGGCGCCGGGCAAGCCGGACACCACGCAAAGCCGTGTCGATGCCAATGGTTTGTCTGTCAGCTGGTCGGTGCAACTGGCCAGCCTGTCGAACCGTGAAAGCGCGGAAAAACTTCAGAAAACCCTGCGCAGCCAGGGTTACAACGCCTACATCCGTACCGCCGACGGCAAAAACCGGGTGTTTGTCGGGCCGCTGATCGAGCGTGCCGAAGCCGACCGGCTGCGTGACTTGCTCAACCGCCAGCAGAACCTCAAGGGGTTTGTGGTGCGCTTTCAACCGGAACGTGGCTAAAACTATCGCCCCGATATGAAATGCACTGACAATCGCAGCTTACCGATAAGCATGGGCTCTGCTAAAATGCGCCGCCTTATCCGTCTGTAGGCTGCACTGTGCCATTTACCTGGGTTGACTGGGCGATCGTTGCAATCGTCGCCATCTCCGCATTGATCAGTCTGAGCCGCGGCTTCGTCAAGGAAGCACTGTCGCTGTTGACCTGGATCATCGCAGGAGTCGTAGCCTGGATGTTCGGTGGCTCACTGTCCGAGTACCTCGGCGGGTACATTCAAACGCCATCGGCACGTATAATAACGGGCTGTGCCATCATGTTTGTCGCCACTTTAATCGTAGGCGCAATGATCAATTATCTTATCGGCGAACTGGTTCGCGTCACCGGGCTCTCCGGGACCGACCGATTCCTCGGCATGGCCTTCGGCGCCGCCCGTGGCGGGTTGCTGGTGGTTATCGCCGTCGGGCTGTTGAGCCTGGGGCCGGTACAGCAGGACGGGTGGTGGAAAGAGTCACAGCTCGTGCCAAAATTTCTATTGGTTGCAGACTGGTCCAAAAACCTGATCCTCGGGTGGAGCAGTCAGTGGCTTGCCAGCGGAATCAGCGTACCCGCTGATATTCCGTTCAAGGAGCAACTCTTGCCGATGGCCAAAACGCCTCAGTGAGTAGTGCTCAGTTCAGATCCATTAAGTAGGGGTTGCGTCGCATGTGTGGCATCGTCGGTATCGTCGGTAAGTCGAACGTCAATCAGGCGCTGTATGACGCGCTAACCGTCCTCCAGCACCGCGGCCAGGACGCTGCCGGTATCGTGACCAGCCATGATGGCCGGTTATTCCTGCGCAAGGACAACGGCCTGGTGCGTGACGTGTTCCAGCAACGTCACATGCAGCGCCTGGTCGGTCACATGGGTATTGGCCATGTGCGTTATCCAACCGCGGGCAGCTCGACGTCGGCTGAAGCTCAACCGTTTTACGTCAACTCGCCTTACGGCATCACCCTGGCGCACAACGGTAACCTGACCAATGTTGAACAACTGGCCAAGGAGATTTACGAATCTGACCTGCGCCACGTCAACACCAGTTCCGATTCGGAAGTACTGCTCAACGTGTTCGCGCACGAACTGGCCCAGCGCGGCAAGTTGCAGCCGACCGAAGAAGACGTTTTCGCCGCCGTCACCGACGTGCACAACCGTTGCGTCGGTGGTTATGCCGTCGTAGCGATGATCACCGGCTACGGCATCGTCGGTTTCCGCGACCCGCACGGCATCCGCCCGATCGTTTTCGGCCAGCGTCACACCGACGAAGGCGTCGAGTACATGATCGCCTCGGAAAGCGTTTCCCTGGACGTGCTCGGCTTCACCCTGATTCGCGACCTGGCACCGGGCGAAGCTGTCTACATCACTGAAGAGGGCAAGCTGTACACCCGTCAGTGCGCGACCAACCCGTCCCTGACCCCGTGCATCTTCGAACACGTCTACCTGGCGCGTCCGGACTCGATCATCGATGGCGTTTCGGTGTACAAGGCCCGTCTGCGCATGGGCGAGAAACTCGCCGAGAAGATCCTGCGCGAGCGTCCGGATCACGACATCGACGTGGTCATCCCGATTCCGGACACCAGCCGGACCGCCGCGCTGGAGCTGGCGAACCACCTGGGCGTGAAGTTCCGCGAAGGCTTCGTGAAGAACCGCTACATCGGTCGGACCTTCATCATGCCGGGCCAGGCCGCGCGGAAAAAATCCGTACGCCAGAAGCTCAACGCCATCGAGCTGGAATTCCGCGGCAAGAACGTGATGCTGGTGGACGATTCCATCGTTCGCGGTACCACTTGCAAGCAGATCATCCAGATGGCCCGCGAAGCCGGCGCCAAGAACGTTTACTTCTGCTCCGCGGCGCCAGCGGTTCGCTACCCGAACGTCTACGGCATCGACATGCCGAGCGCTCACGAGCTGATCGCCCACAACCGTTCGACCCAGGACGTGGCAGACCTGATCGGCGCCGACTGGCTGATCTATCAGGACTTGCCTGACTTGATCGAAGCGGTCGGGGGCGGCAAGATCAAGATCGACAAGTTCGATTGCGCGGTGTTCGACGGCCAGTACGTCACCGGCGACGTCGACGAGGCTTATCTGAACAAGATCGAGCAGGCACGCAACGATGCCTCCAAGGTCAAGACGCAGGCAGTCAGTGCGATCATCGATCTGTACAACAACTGAGTAACTACCGGCCCTGAGGGGCCGGTTTTGTATCTGGCAAAAAGACTTTTATCTATCAAGAGCAAGGCAAGGAGTGACAGCATGAGTCAGGATTGGGATGCCGGTCGGCTGGACAGCGACCTCGAAGGCGTAGCGTTCGATACCCTGGCCGTACGTGCCGGTCAGCACCGTACGCCGGAAGGTGAGCACGGTGATCCGATGTTCTTCACTTCCAGCTATGTATTCCGTACCGCCGCCGATGCCGCCGCGCGTTTTGCCGGCGAAGTGCCGGGCAACGTCTACTCGCGCTACACCAACCCGACTGTGCGTGCCTTTGAAGAGCGCATTGCCGCGCTGGAAAGCGCCGAGCAGGCCGTGGCCACCGCGACCGGCATGGCCGCGATCATGGCGGTGGTGATGAGCCTGTGCAGCGCCGGCGATCACGTGCTGGTGTCGCGTAGCGTATTTGGCTCGACCATCAGCCTGTTCGAGAAGTACTTCAAGCGTTTCGGTATCGAAGTCGATTACGTGCCCTTGGCGGACTTGTCCGGCTGGGACGCGGCAATCAAGGCCAACACCAAATTGCTGTTCGTCGAATCGCCGTCCAACCCGCTGGCCGAGTTGGTGGACATTGCCGAACTGGCGAAAATCGCTCACGCCAAAGGCGCGATGCTGGTGGTCGATAACTGCTTCTGCACCCCGGCGCTGCAACAGCCGCTGAAAATGGGCGCGGACATCGTCGTGCACTCGGCCACCAAATTCATCGACGGCCAGGGTCGTTGCATGGGCGGTGTCGTGGCCGGTCGCGGCGAGCAGATGAAAGAGGTGGTTGGTTTCTTGCGCACCGCCGGGCCGACCCTGAGCCCGTTCAACGCCTGGATCTTCCTCAAGGGCCTGGAAACTTTGAACCTGCGGATGAAGGCCCATTGCGCCAACGCCCAACAACTGGCCGAGTGGCTGGAGCAGCAGGACGGTATCGAGAAAGTCCATTACGCCGGCCTCAAGAGCCATCCGCAGCACGAACTGGCGCTGCGCCAGCAGAAGGGCTTCGGTGCGGTCGTCAGTTTTGAGGTCAAGGGCGGCAAAGAGGGCGCCTGGCGCTTTATCGACGCCACGCGCCTGATTTCGATCACCGCCAACCTGGGTGACAGCAAAACCACCATCACCCATCCGAGCACCACCTCCCATGGTCGCCTGGCGCCGCAAGAGCGTGAAGCGGCGGGTATTCGTGACAGCCTGATCCGCGTTGCGGTCGGCCTGGAAGACGTGGCGGACCTGCAAGCCGATCTGGCGCGCGGCCTGGCTGCGTTGTGATCGAGTTGTCTGCGCCGACCACCGGCTCAAATGGCCGCGTAGCGCTGGTGACCGGTGCTGCGCGGGGCATTGGCCTGGGGATTTCGGCCTGGCTGATCAGCGAAGGCTGGCAAGTCGTGCTGACGGATCTGGATCGGGAGCGGGGTTCGAAAGTGGCGAAAGTGCTGGGCGACAACGCCTGGTTCATCGCCATGGATGTCTCCAACGAGGGGCAAGTCGCGCTGGGCGTAGCCGAGGTGCTCGGTCAGTTCGGGCGCCTGGATGCGCTGGTATGCAATGCAGCGGTTGCCGATCCGCACAACATCACCCTGGAAAGCCTCGACCTGGCTCACTGGAATCGGGTGTTGGCGGTGAACCTCAGTGGGCCGATGTTGCTGGCCAAGCACTGTGCACCGTACCTGCGCGCTCACAGCGGCGCCATCGTCAATCTGGCCTCGACCCGCGCCGGGCAGTCGGAGCCCGACACAGAGGCCTATGCGGCGAGCAAGGGCGGTTTGTTGGCCCTGACGCATGCGTTGGCCATCAGCCTTGGCCCGGAGATCCGGGTCAATGCCGTCAGTCCTGGCTGGATCGATGCGCGCGACCCCTCGGTGCAACGTGCCGAACCCTTGACCGAGGCCGATCATGCCCAGCATCCGGCGGGCAGGGTGGGGAAGGTCGAGGATGTCGCGGCGATGGTGGCCTGGCTGCTGTCGAGGAATGCCGGATTTGTCACCGGCCAGGAATTCGTGGTCGATGGCGGCATGACCAAGAAGATGATTTACAGCGAGTAAGCTCCGGGATTGATGTTGAATGTGCTGCTTTCGCGAGCAAGTCGAATCGTCGCACCGCCGCTCCCACATTTGGAATGCATTCCCCTGTGGGAGCGGGCTTGCTCGCGAAAGCGCACTTGCTGCACATACATAATTTTGTCTTTTTCAGAAAAACTTCAATCCTGCTATTGACTTAGGTTCGCTACCTGCGTAAATTTCGCGGCCTCGGAGATGCAAACGGGTGATTAGCTCAGCTGGGAGAGCGTCTGCCTTACAAGCAGAATGTCGGCGGTTCGATCCCGTCATCACCCACCAC